>JABCOR020000001.1 GCA_013333495.2 Candidatus Saccharimonadota bacterium
CATACACAGCAAAATCGCCAGCAAAATCAGCGTTTTGAGTTTTTTCCTGGTGATATACAACCAGGCACGTTGTATAAATGACATAGATCTCCTTTCTTGATTCTATGCCAGTGTAGCAAGGGTATGTGAAGGGAATGTGAAATGAGTTAAATATAATATGGCACACTCAAATGAGATAATTACCTCATATTATTAAACTAATATAAATTCAATACCTACTACTCCATATAGTTGCTGGTCTTCAATAGAATAAAACTCGTTAATCTGGTTCTCCAACCATTCAACACTCTCGCCACCAAATTTCTGCGGATCATTATGCGAGAATAAATCATGAAACGTCGCGTAGCGCAGCAAACCAACCACTTTAGTAGTAGCAATTTGGTCTGGATTATCTCGATTGGTAAAAATTATTTGGTCACCGATTTGAATTTTCTGGCGCTTGTCGTCGTATAATCGCGATTCGATGGTTTTATTGCCAGAGGTAATAGCATTAAAGGGCTCAGTAGCTAATTTTAATTGATGCGTAGTCATAATAGGTTATTGTATCAGAACACGTAACACTACCTGTCTAGAGCGGGCGCAGGTCATACTATGTTACATCTTAGGCTCTTCAAAAAGATCGAAGTTCTCATACGTTTTATGGGTAAGCTGTCAGAATCAGCTTCCCGTCCACATACTCTCCTAAAAATACATCACTATACACCTGCAGCCCTGCTTTTTCGTTCCCTTCGGTAGCCACGTTTCGTCCTTGCCGTCTATGAGCTGTTTTGCTTTCACGTTATACTGTTTTATCCATTTCAATGTTAGCACCAGCACGCACAATATACACAAAATCCCGATGTAATCCAAAATCTGAATGATGGAACAACAATTAGGTTAGAAATATTAGGCAATTTCTGATGTATCATAAACAATTTGTCTAGTAGCTAAACTACCTATATACTCCCTGAACTTCATGTACTGACGGTAGCGCAAATCAAAAAACTCTCGATTCTCTACTCCTCTTTTGCCGCGAGCGGCGTAACGAGCTAGTAAAATACTTCGTTTGGCGGTTACTTCTACAAACATATCAATTGCTGGCAATCCTTCAATATCTAACCATTCAGATATTGTAATATACTCATCCG
Source organism: Candidatus Saccharimonadota bacterium (assembly GCA_013333495.2). Taxonomy (GTDB): domain Bacteria; phylum Patescibacteriota; class Saccharimonadia; order Saccharimonadales; family Saccharimonadaceae; genus VGLK01. The sequence continues at coordinate 1,128 of JABCOR020000001.1, forward strand.
CTTTTCTTGGATAACCATCTATCAGCATTCTTCTACCATCACTAAGATTATCCTTAACACTTGAAGCGATAAACTGGAGCCCCAATTCCGGAGGCAGCGGCTTCGCCTGACGAATAAGGTGATCAGCTTGCTGTTTTAGTGGACTATCGTCAGCATACGACCGTATAGTCTGCCCAAGTGATATATACTTAAACTCTAGAAGCTTGTTAGCAAGTGTCGTTTTACCAGCACATTGTGGTCCATATAATACTATATTTTGTGCGCCGCTAGCATCTAGCTCACTCCTTATCGTTGAGATTTCTGATACTCGTATCATATGGGACCGTCCACAATTTACCATCAATGTCTAGATTCTTAAGAAATATATGCATTTGCTGCTGGATATCATCTGTACTCACATCACCTTCTACCAAGGTTTCCAACTCGATAAACAGTCCGAGCTTAGTAACATCATCGATGCAGATCGTATAGTCTTTGGTTTTTGACTCAAAACGAATTTTGTCAACTGTGACGACTTCTTGCCAACCTAGTGTCGTGAGCATTTGACGCGCCACATCGCCGTTGCTAACAGTAAACTCATATTCGTCAGACACCAACTTCGTTTGCCTCTCGACCTTCAGTGTCATTAAGCTCTGCCGTAATTTGCTAGTTTCCGGGTCAAGGACATCGCGCACGCGCATAATTTTTGAACCAGGAGTAATAGGGGCGTCGACTTGCTCGGGCAGAAGAAAGACAGTGTCGATTTGGCGTTTGCTTGATATAGGCGCGACGAATTGGCTTTCCAGGGTGGCAATGAGTTTATCGCGAACAATATTAGATGATAGTTTGAACTTAGATTCGATCTCAATCATGATTCCTCCATTGTAAATTCTGCTGTAAAGTTGTGTCCGCTTTTCTTCATTTTTGTCTGAAGATAGCCCTTATTGTAGTCATTGACTGTTGACAGCAGCTTCACTGTTTTTCGAACTTTTATGCCACTCATTTCTGCAGCTACAACTTTTTCTGGATTATTTGTTATTAAATCTATCGTATCAACATTATAGTACCTAAATATATCTCGCAAGTAGTCATAATTACGCAAATCATTCGGAAAGTGATTAACATACTGGGCGTCAAATGTATCAAAACCATCAACCTGCTGTGAATTGTATATCTTAATTTTTTGTAGAACACCGATGCCGCGCCCCTCTTCTTCTGGATATATTAACATGCCACCCCTTCCAGAAATTAGCCGAAGTGCATTTTCAAGTTCTTCTCGGCAATCACAACGCTTTGAGGAAAATATATCGCCCGTATAACACATTGAGTGTGTTCGTACGGTTACGATCTTAGGTAACTCCTTGGTCCTTAATCCTAGTATACGCTTACCATCTGTCCGTCTTGAAAAACCAAATAATACAAGGTTACCAAAGTCAGTTGGTAGGGGCGTTTCATCATAAAAATCATAATAGCGCGTCCAAACAGTTTGATCTTTGGATAATTGCGCAAGCAATATGTGGACGTATCTTTCGTTTAAAGAAAGTTTGTTGATTGGGAAGAAGAATGACCTTTTACTCAGCGGTATACTACTAATATCTGTCCCGGGTTCCACAATAACTGTGTCAGCATCATCAACAGAACTAACTATTTTATACAATGGCTCTTTGAGAATCTCCTTTAGATCAGTATCTCTACCGTTCGACAGAACACATATTTTCACGCAGACCTCCATATTTCTAACAAAAACTAGCTCGCAGATTCGTTCTATCAAAAAAGCGACCACATGCTAGTCGCTAAACTTTTCAAGCTAAGCTTTTAGACCCAACTTGTGCATATGATCGCATTATTGTCTAAAAGCAGTAGCTGCTTCGCTTGAAAAGTTTAGCACTATTATTGTAGCAGATGGTGTATAGAAGCACAAATATTACTTTTATTCTGGAGTAAGGAGCCCCATTACTACATCTATTCTTTTTACACTGCGAAGTAACTGGGGGTAAAATCAGTTTAACAGCAAAAGTAGTCATTATCTCACGAAAGTCTCACCACAAACCGCATACCCCACCCGGGTGGCGCAAAGCTGTAGTCCAGACCTTTGGCATCGAGCAGCATTTTCACCGTGTAGAGGCCGATGCCGCTGCTGTCGGCGTACTGCTTCGCGCTGCCAGACGTGCGATAAAACGGGTCAAAGACGTGCTGGAGTTGCTGCGTGGTCAGTGGTGTGCAGGCGTTTTCGATGGCTAGTTCGTGCTGACTACAAGTAATCGTTATCACGCTGCCAGCGTCGCCGTGACGTACCGCATTTGATACCAGATTCGAGATAACGTGGCGCATCATGTCGCGGTTAGCGTAGATGGTCACTGGCTGCGTGTTAACCGCGAAAGTCATGCCGCGCGTTTTTGCCAGCAGTGTATAGTCAGCAACCACCTCGGTAATCAGCTTATCAATCCTCAGCCGCTTCTCTTGGCGCAAAGCCTGCTCGGCCGCGCTGCCAGAACGCAAGACGTCATTCACCATTGCCGCCACACGATCAACCTGCGCCACCGATTCCGCCAGGTACTGATCGCGATTTTTATATTCGCCGATGTTGAGTTGCATGTTTTCAAGCATGATCCTGAGGGCCGCCAGCGGCGTTTTCAGCTCGTGCGAGGCGGCGCGTAAAAACGCAATTTTCTCTTTTTCTAACTGCGTGATTCGCTTATTCTCATGCTCCAGCGAGCGAATCGTCTGCCACAGGTTCTGATATAATTCATTAATATTTCGCCCCAGCACACCGATTTCATCACTGCTACTCACCGGATAATGTGCGCCCTTTTCCAGTCGCTGCATGGTCGTCGTCACCGCCGCCATCTGGCGAATCGGCCGCGTCACAAAGCGGCTGTAAATGTACGAAAACAGCAGCGCCACTAGCAGCGAGCCGAGCATGGTGTATGGCAATACCTGCAGCGTGGCGAGCTTGGCCTGAGTGACGGGCGCCACATCGGCCAGCAGCTTGACCGCGATCGCTCGCCCCTGCTTATCCGTCACACTACCCTGCTGCAAAATTACCGAGCGCGGATCGACCGTTTGTCCATCAGCGATTTTTACCACGCTAGTGTCAACCGTTTTACTGCTATCGGTCACGATGTTGATCGACTCAAAGCCCTGAAAATACTGATCGCGCCCGTCGATTGTCAGCGTGATATTAACGTTGTTCATGGTAGCAAGCTCTTGGCTCAGGCGACTCATTTCCTCGGTGGACTTGCCCCGTAATGTAGTCGTCAGCGCCGTAAGATTATCTGCTGCCTCGCGCTCTTTTTGCTGCAGATAAAATTGTGGCATCAGGGTGTAGACCAGCACATGCATGAGAATGATCAGCGCCGCGAATAGGCCGATCGATACTAAAAATGTTTTGGGAAATAATTTAAGCCGCTTCATAGCGGTAGCCCACTCCCTTTACGGTGACGATGCAATCGAGGTGCAATTTTTTGCGCAGGTTTTTGATGTAGACATCGATCACTCGGTCGAACGGCACCTCGTCATCGCGCCACAGCCGGTCGATAATAGCCTGCCGACTCCAGACCATATCGGGATTATTGACAAGCAGCTTGAGCAGTTGTACTTCCTTAGGCTTGAGGTGTGCATCAGTATTATCATAAAACCCTTGATAGGCGGCAAAATCCACCGAGGCCAAGCCACGCCGCCATAAGGTTGTGGCGGGCTGCCGGCGGCGCAGTAGCGCCTTAATTCGCTTCTCCAAAATTACCAGCGAAAACGGCTTACTCATATAATCATCCGCTAGCTCGTCAAAACTAGCGATCTGCGTCGGCTCATCGTGCAGCGCCGTTAGCATCAGCACCGGCACGTCGCTCGCTTGGCGAATTTGATGCAATACCTCAATGCCACTCATCCCTGGTAGCATAATATCGAGGATAATAGCGTCAATAGCATCCACCTCGGTAAATTGCTCCAACGCTTCCTCGCCGCTGGTCGCCGTCACCACCGTAAAGCCGCGCTGGCGGAGGAACTGCTCAGTGCCAGTGCGTACTATTGGCTCATCTTCAGTTAAGAGAATCGTTGCCACTACCTAGATTGCCCCCTCTTTGGCGATCTAAACCATTACGCTGCGCTACCCGCCTTCACGCGGCAAGTTTGACTACAGTAGCGGCGCTCTGGATCATCTGCGCATGTCTGGCACAGAACAACTAGCTTATTACAGCTTGGTTCGGCGCAGTTTTCAAAGTTGCTGGTTGACGCCTGGCAGTGGTGGCAGTGAGCCAGTGTTTTAGCTTTATCGCTAAAGGTCATGGTTTTGCGGCCGTCAAATACACGCAGGGCGCCTTCCCATAAGCCGTCATCACCGTACTTTTCGCCGTATTTAACGATACCGCCATCAATCTGGTACACATCCTTAAAGCCGCGCTTTTTCATCATAGCGCTAATGACTTCGCAGCGGATACCGCCGGTGCAGTAGCTAATGACCTTCTTGTCTTTAATGTCATCGTACTTATCGCTTTCTAGTTCGGCAATGAAATCACGGCTGGTGCGTGTATTGGGCACCACGGCATTTTTAAATTTACCAAGCTCGGCTTCGTGGGCGTTACGGCCATCAAAAAAGACAACATCATCGCCGTATTGCTCAATCAGTTTGTGGACTTCCTCTGGCTTGAGGTGCATGCCACCATCAATCACACCGTGTTCGTCCACGTCAAATTCATCATCACTATTCTTAAAGCCCACCAGCTCGCGGCGGTGCTTAACACTCATACGCGGGAAATTATCACGGCTGCCATCACTCCATTTCCATACAATATCTTTAAAGCCAGCAAACTTTTTGGTCTCTTTAATATACTTCTTCAGCGCGTCAATATCGCCACCAACCGTACCATTCAGCCCATGCCTGCTCACCAGAATACGGCCACGCAACCCGAGGCTGTCGCACAGTACCTTCTGCCATAGCTTAATAGCTTCTGGGTCTTTGATCGGTGTAAATTTATAGTAAAGTAGAATCTTTTGCATACCTCTATTATACGACACTTACATATCAGACCAAAATTAACTAGGTTTTTGCAAATACTACTGTTATAATGAATCCATATGGAAGCCCTTACTCACATTATTACTAGCGTCGGATTTATTGCGGTGCTCATCGTTATCTACGCCGAATCAGGTTTACTGATCGGTTTCTTGTTGCCAGGCGACAGCCTACTTTTTACAGCCGGCTACCTTGTATTACTTGGCAATGGCGCATTTGCAATCAATATTCACCTATTCGTGCTGCTGCTTTGGATTGCTGCCGTGCTCGGAGACAACACTGGCTACCTATTCGGTAAACGCGTTGGCCGAAAGCTGTTCCAGCGCAAGAACTCTCGCTTCTTCAAACAAGAATATCTCGTTCGTGCCGAAGCATTCTTTAAAAAGCACGGCCCAATCGCCATCGTCCTGGCTCGATTCGTGCCAGTCGTGCGTACCTTCACCCCTATTGTGGCTGGTAGCGGCAAGATGCGTTACCGCACCTTCTTTACCTACAATATAATCGGCGGGTTCCTGTGGGTTGCGCTATTCACCTACGCTGGCTACCTGATTGGCGAAAAACTGCAAAGCATGGGTATCAACGTTGAACTCGTCGCACTTGGTGTCATCGCATTATCTCTAGCACCAATTGCACTTCACTTCTTACTAAGCAAGCGCAAACGTAAAGCGCTATTACGTTCTATCAAGCAAAAGATTTTGGCTATCACACAGCCGAACGATCACGAGCCAAAAACCCACAAATAAAGCCCATGTCACAACTATACAATTGCACCCTAGTCAACGCTAGGGTGCAATTTTCATAGGAGCCTGCCACCATCGCTATGGCAGCATCTTGCGCAAGTATGCTCCGGTATGTGACTCTTTGCATCGAGCGACTTGCTCTGGTGTACCCTGCGCCACAACAGTACCACCGCCATAGCCACCTTCTGGCCCCATATCAATAATATAATCGGCGGTTTTAATGACGTCTAAATTATGCTCGATGATGACCATACTGTTGCCGCCATCAACCAGCTTCTGCAAAATCGTCAGTAACCGCTTAACATCAGCACTGTGCAGTCCTGTGGTTGGCTCATCCAAAATATACATAGTCTTACCGGTCGAACGACGGCTGAGCTCTGTCGCAAGTTTCACTCGTTGCGCCTCGCCACCACTGAACGTCGTGGCTGGTTGCCCCAGTTTAATATACCCAAGCCCCACTTCCATTAGTGTATTCATTTTGCGAGCAATAGCCGGAACATTAGCAAAGAATTCCGCTGCCTGCTCGATGGTCATTTCCAGAACATCACTAATAGTTTTATCTTTATAAGTTATCTCTAGCGCCTCGCGGTTGTAGCGCTTTCCCTGACACTCTTCGCACACCACATAAACATCCGGTAAGAAGTGCATCTCAATCTTAATAACGCCATCACCCTGGCAATTCTCGCAGCGTCCACCTTTTACATTAAAGCTAAACCGACCAGGAGTATAGCCCCGAATATTAGCCTCTGGCGTACTTGCAAACAGCTCGCGAATTGCCGTGAATACTCCGGTATAGGTAGCTGGATTACTGCGCGGTGTCCGACCAATCGGAGACTGGTCGATGACAATCACTTTATCCAATGCGGAAACGCCAGCAATTTCATCGTGCAGCCCTGGCACCGTTTGGGCGCGCTGCAGTCGCGAAGATAATTCTTTTGCTAAAATATCATTTACTAGCGTCGACTTACCCGACCCGCTTACGCCGCTTACTACCGTCATCAGGCCAAGCGGAAAGGCGACGGTAATGTTCTTTAGGTTGTTCTCACGGGCGCCCTTAACCACTAGCTCATGACCTTTTTTGTAGCTGCGACGCTGCTTTGGCATACTAATGGTCTCTTGCCCAGACAGGAACTTGCCTGTGATACTCTTTTTACTTCTCGCCACTTGCGCCGGTGTCCCCGCTGCAACAACTTGCCCACCATGCACACCAGCACCTGGCCCAATATCAACCAAATAATCGCTAGCTCGAATGGTGTCTTCGTCGTGTTCAACCACAAGCACACTATTGCCTAAATCACGCAAATGTTGCAACGTACCAATAAGCCGATCATTATCGCGCTGGTGCAAACCAATTGAAGGTTCGTCTAATACATAAAGCACACCCTGCAGGCCAGAGCCAATCTGTGTGGCCAGGCGAATACGCTGCGCCTCACCGCCGCTTAGTGTATTTGCAGCCCGGCCAAGCTCCAGATACGTTAACCCCACGTCGCTCATAAAGCCAAGGCGCGCTGTAATTTCTTTTACGATCGGACCACCAATTTTCTGCTCAGACTCACTAAGCGCTAGCTCATTTCGAAAGAGCTCTAACGCGTCATTAACGCCCAAACTGCAAATGTCCATAATATTAAGTCCGTGCACGCTCACGCCTAATACGACTGGCTTTAGTCGCGCTCCATTACAAGCGTGGCATTTGCGCTCCCGCATAAAGCGCTCAATATCGCGGCGCATAAACTCACTCTCCGTCTCCCGGTGACGCCGCTCTAGATTCGGAATAACGCCTTCATACGTTACATCGTAATGGCGGCCGCTACCGAGCGTCACTCGGTACTTTTGCGCACCCGTACCGTACAGCACCTTTTGACGTGCCTCTTTACTCAGCTCGCGCACCGGAACACGCACACTAAACCCATGCTCTTGCGCCATAGCTGTCACTTTCTTCATGTAGAAATTATCAACATTCACGCGATTATACGGGCGAATTGCCCCCTCGGAAATAGTCAGGCTATCATTAAATACTAGGTCTGGGTCAATCTCCATACGCGTGCCAAGCCCTGTACACACCGGGCATGCTCCCTGCGGTGAGTTAAAGCTAAATAGTCGTGGCTCAAGCTCTGGTATCTCCTCGCGTGGGTGGTCTACACACGCATATCGTTGCGACAGCGTAAGCATGCTATCATCATCGGCATTAAGTAGTTGCACCACACCTTTGCTAATTGTCAATGCTTGCTCGACGCTCTGAGCAATACGCCCCTGCAAATCAGGTGCCATCACCACACGATCGACAACCAACTCAATGGTGTGCTTGCTGCTTTTTTGCAGCTCTGGAAACTCATCCAGCGCATACACAACGCCGTCCACCCGCACACGCGCAAACCCCTGACGCATATACTGCTCAGGAATGTGCATAAATTCACCTTTTTTATCTTTTACCAGCGGCGCTAAAATCATCACCCGCTGCCCAGCTGGCAGCTGCATAATTTCATCGATAATAGCCTGTGGTGAGCGGCGCGCAACTGGCTTGCCACAAACAGGACAGTGCGGAACACCCAAGCGAGCAAACAGAAGACGCAGGTAATCGTACACTTCCGTCACGGTAGCGACGGTCGAGCGAGGGTTGCGACTGGTCGACTTCTGATCAATTGAAATAGCCGGTGAAAGCCCTTCGATCGAATCCACGTCAGGCTTGTCCATTGTACCCAAAAATTGCCGCGCATAGCTACTTAAACTCTCCACGTAGCGGCGTTGCCCTTCGGCGTAAATTGTGTCAAAAGCTAGGCTAGACTTACCACTTCCACTCAAGCCAGTAATAATCACTAGCTTATTGCGCGGAATATCAATTGAAATATCTTTGAGGTTGTGTTCACGAGCACCTCGCACCCTAATAAACTCTGGCATACTTAACCTATTATACCAGTTCATGCCAAAAATGTCGCCCCTTGGCGGCCTGTGAATGCTTTGGCTATTCATATTTCACAAAATATTATGCTTATTCTTGCAATACTAGCTACCCCTTTGCTACAATGTACAAGAACATATTAAAAATAATTACGCAAGCATAGCAAATTAGTAAAAATTGGAGCCACCTTATGAAATTAAAATTGACTATCTATGGTGTTGTTGCGGTAGTACTAGCGCTCCTAATTTGGTGGGCGCTTGAAAATGACCTTCTTGTTATTTTTCTCTTCACTGGCATTGTGCCGTTTACTAATATCATATTCTCCGGCCCTGCTATGCTGATGCTGTGGGCAGGGTTGCCGCTGCTATTCCTGATCATTAGGGCTAGCTGGCGCGACTTTGGCTCAGACATGTTTAATGAAGGGCTTGAAGCGCTAGATGCGTTTATGGTTCAACGTGAGCAAGATCGCCAAGAAGCCCACGATGAGCTGCTAGCTTTTCTCTGCCTAGTGATTGCCAAATGGCAAGATAATAGCGCCCCATCACAACAACAAGCTACGAGCACAATTGTGACGACTTTTTCCCCCTCGAGCCGGCGCCTCTCGTTTACGAGCTGGTTTCTCTAAACTATACATATCTATTGCCCATGCAATACGTCGCGTCTACCGCTTCATCGTTCGTATATTGCAAATTGTATTTTGGAAATTACCGCGGGCTATCGTGCGACAAACCTATCGCGACGGTAAAAAATTATACCGAATAGTATCAGCTGGTATCGTCTATATCGCAAAAGGCGTGTGGACAGCCCTGCGCGCCATCACCCTACTCATAGCACGCTTTGCTAAAGCTACCTCTCGCTGGATGCGGCGCACGACGCCAGTGTACATCACTGCGCTGCGCTACCACACCACAAAATTACGAGCTCGATTTGATGGTTTTTGCCAGCAGGCCGCTCACGTCACAACCGCTAAGGTGTGGCCGGCGCTACGGCGTGGCTTTTGGTGGACTCTGCTCTTTCTGATAGACTGCACGTTGTTTATTGTTCGGTGCGCAAGAAAGACGTATCTCGGCACGAAAAACCACCTTATAATGCACATTGCTGCTCACAAACATGCCAAACAAGAACACCGCAAACAAGCGGCGCAGCTACTTATTGTGGCAGCTCACTGCACGACGCGGGCCCGTTTTTAGCTAACGTACGCACAACGACACCCCTGTTATCCACCTTTACCGATAGCAGAGCAAACAACAGCTCTATGAGCTCACACATACTAAATAGCCCCACGTTGCTGCGGGGCTATTTACTTTACGGCGATCTCTTGCGCCACTACTTGGTAGTTGCGCGGTACAAGTCTGCTGCTTGCATTACGACCAAGCCACTAACAGCTGGACGAATGTTCATGTAGATACGCCATGGGTTTTCACTTGAGGTAGCATTTGCGCGTGGCAACATGAGTGGTTGCACACTGTAATCACCACGAAGTGCAGCTAATACTGCTATTCGTATTCATAATCACCTCCCATATCAAACACTTTATACTTCGACGTTGCCCCACGCAACAATCGAACCTGGCTTTTACTCACACCAAAATATTTAGCCAGCAGCTTAATAGCCGCCGCATTCGCCCGTCCCTCAATCGCCGGCGCTTTGCATTATGCAGCGCGCCCCAGTTGCTACCAGTACCAGTGGCAACACCCAGCACTGGTAGCCTGGCTGGCGGCCATGCTCTTTATTGACCCGGTGCAGACCTTTTAGGTCATCTGGGGCAGTCTTTAAACCAGCTTTAAGCCCCCACATCCGGCCTGAATGTGGGGGTTTACACTTTATCTGTTATACAAATTGGGGGTGGTATACGCGCCGTGGCTTACTGTCGCTAAGGTCTTGTACCGGGCTATTTTTGCTGGGCGAGCCAGGCGGTTGCAGCTGCAGCTGGGTCGGCTGCCATTACATCTGGTGCGATTGGTTTATCGCCAAAGGTTTCGCCGGTGTGGGCCTTGGTGCGCGCAACCGTAAGGCCAATTTGTGCCCCGTTATACAGGCTCATAATCTGGTTGCTGGTTGCGTAGCCTGCCGTGGGCGCGCCAAACGTCCGCACCTGCTTGCGCCCCCGGAATGCCAGCAGCGTTAGTTCACCAGAGCTCGCTGTTTTCCCATCCGTAATAATGGCAATTGGCATGCGTATTTTGCCGGCCTGCTGTACCGCCACAGCAGTGCCACCACCCGTTACCTTACCATCCGCGAGCGGCACCCCGCCGTGCAGCTGGCCGTCGCTATACTCCCAACCAAGCAGCCCACCATCAGGCAAAAGCGGGCTGAGGCCGGCTATCATCGGGCCCATATCACCGCCTGTATTACCCGCCAGATTAATCACCACACCTTTGGCGTCTTTATGGGCTTGCAGGCCATTTGCGAGTGTGTTGGCGTATTCTTCGGCTTGGGCAGTAGTACCCACAAATGGTGGCAGGTTTATATGGATATAGTCGCCGCGGCGCTCCAAGCGTGGGAGCGTAAACACCACGGGGCTTTTACTATCGCGCCCCACCACCGGCTGGGGGCTAAAGAATGTGTGCTTGCCGCCCGCCACGTGCATAGCTTTTGTAATAGCTGGGTAGGTATCTTCGTAGCTTTTGGCCGTTTTGACACTATCGAGCGCTTCGCGGCGGGCTTTCTGCCAAGCTTCGCCATGGGCATACAGGCCACTATCCAGCAGCTCTATAGCCACCTGGCCGTACCGCTCTGGGCTGGGCGGCAGCAGATACAGCGGCATACCCATGCGTCCGCCTACCGTTGGGCCGTAGTGGTGTATCAAACCCAGCAGCACAACCAGGCCAAGCCCGCAGCATATGCCAAAGCCGAGTGCCAGCCGTTTGAGTAGTGAGCGTTTTTTATGTATTGGTTGGACGGGTAGTTGGTCTGTCATGCTATCTATCATATTATACACCCAGTGTATAGTGCAACTCTATCAGACAGCAGTGCGCCTGCTATTAACTATCCATTATTTTTAATACATTTGGAGCCACACCGAGCGCCATTATTCTGATGCACGATATCCACCCAGCTGCGCTGCTCACCATACCTACGGCGGCTTATATATCAACCTCAAACACTTTATGCTTGGCCCTTGCCCCGCGCACCAGCCTTACCCCCGACTGCGCCACACCAAAATATTTGGCTAGCAGCTTAATGGCCGCCGCATTCGCCCGGCCTTCAATCGCCGGCGCCTTGGTGTAGATGATGTACGTGCCGTCACTACCCACCACGACTTCTTCACGGTGGCGGGAGTTGGGTTTGAGATGAGCGGGGATTTTCATATATCGCACCCTACTCTATGAATGTATCGATAAACAAGCATACCTTTGCCTTCAAGCGCTCAATCAAAGCACGGCGTCCACTAAGCCGTGGTTTATCCTTTAGGGCCGCCACATATTCATCACTCCGCGGCAATCGCCCGGTATAGTTATAATTATCAATTAGCCGGCGCAGTCGTACTAAGTCAAAGCCCTCCGCCGCAGCTAATTGCTCCAGCATATGCTGCTCCTGCTCACCCCAAAAACGCTGAAACTCCCCCTCGACACTATCACTATCAGCAATATGCGGCAGCCAGCTGGTGATAAATTTATCAATCAGCTCACGCTTACTGCGCAGCTTCTCGTTGCCATTAACGAGCTCTGCTATCTGCTTACGTAATTGGCTCTTTTCTTGCTCACTAGCCTCTGCCATTTTAGCTACAAGCCCTATAATATAATCAACAGTAATCTCATCGCGGCGGATTAATTCTAGTTCAAAATCCACCTCATCCAGGATACTCACCTTTTCTTTACTGCTGCGGCGCTCAAAGTATATATCTAAGTACTTGCTCTTAAAGTCCTCAAAGAGCTGCTCGTTCATATCAACATCGCTATCGGCAAAATCAGCGAACGATAGTAACACATTACGCGTGCGCATAACCTCACGAAAGAGCTCCACAAATTGCCGCCTTTCAGCCTCACCGAGTAGTATATCGACGCTGTGTGGTTCTGGAGTAAAAGCCAGCAACCTTGCTGCTTTTTGGTTAAAGTCCTGCACATACCATTCGTATGGTTTTAGGAAGATCGTCTCCATGGCTTGCTTGTTACTGAATAGCTGCACTGCCTTATCAGTCGCAGTTTTTAGATTACGAAAAACCACAATATTACCCTGGGATTTGCGCTCATTCAGAATACGGTTTGTGCGACTATATGCCTGCAAAAGACCGTGGTATTTTAGATTTTTATCTACATAAAGCGTATTAAGCGTCTTGCTATCAAACCCGGTCAGGAACATATTTACCACTAGCAAAATATCAATTTCGCGA
>JABCOR020000002.1 GCA_013333495.2 Candidatus Saccharimonadota bacterium
AATATAGTCACGGAACTCATCGGCATTCATCTTACCACGCAGATCATTCGCAATATTCCATAGTGACGTTTGTAGTTGGTGTTTTTGGTCTTCAGACATCTCCCCTCCATAGAGCATTTATCGCTACACTTAGTATAGCAGATGAAATCACCAATATGGAGTGGTCGAACCACCTATACTATTCATAAAAAATAACCACAAAAACCAAGAGGGGTAGATGTATTTCTACCCCTCGTCCATCACGTTCTCAAACCATAGCTGTAGCTCGGTGAGTAAATAGTCATCCACTCCCTGTTTAGCCAACTTCTGGAGCTGCTGCACAAAGTCAGTACTCTGCCGCTGCAGCCGATCAGCTCGCCACTGCTGCCAAGCTTGTTTTTCTTCACTAGATAAACTAAATGGAAAATTGCGCGCCTTGTAGTGTACAATCAGCTGCTTCAAGCGTGGGTCCTCAAACTGCTGCTGGCCAATATGCCTCAGCTGCTGGCCATCCGCTTGGCGAACTGCTTGCATAGTGGTTATGTCTTTGCGGCTGGTAATAAATCCATCATACAGCTGCGCTTCGGGGTCTTTTGCAGTAGGTAGCGGTGGCCGCCGAGAAAAAGCTTCTATAATTCGGCTGGCAAACTCTGGATGCCGGCGCAGTACATCAATGCGCTGCTGCACAAGCTCTAGAGATAAGCCTAAATGCTGCCAATTGTCTGGCCCCAACACTCCGATCGGTGCAACGGCCGGGCACTTATTCACCGGTAGTGGCTTCACTGGAACTGCAACAAAATCTTCGGCTTGGCGCTCCTGGTAGCTGGCAAATAACCGTGCTTGCAGCTCATCCACGCTATAAGTTAGTAGCGGTTCAGGATCATGGCGCAAATCATACACCAGCACATTGCCGTGCGGCGCTTCAGCTAACGGCCACACCACAGTAGTTTTATCGTATGTTACGTCGTAACGGCCGCTACTATACACCACTGGCTTTGGATCACGCACATCAACTAGCTTGGCTACTGCACTCTTGTGCCGTATGTTCAATAAATACTCAAACAATTTCGGCTGCTTGTCTCGAATCAGGCGCGCTACATCAATCGTTGCCCGCACATCAGACAATGCATCGTGTGCAGCGTCATGCGAAATACCATTTTGTTGTGTGATGAGCTCGAGCTTATTCACTGCTCGCCCAGACTCATCGACCGGCCACACAATCCCCTCTGGGCGCAGCGCCCTAGTCATACGCACAACGTCTAAGAGGTCCCAGCGGCTATTGCCATTCTTATAGCTCCACTCATAAGGGTCATAAAAATTGCGCCACAGCAAGTGTCGAATAAATTCATCATCAAACCGAATTGTGTTATAACCCACAATGATCGTGCCCGGCGTAAAGAACTCCTCCACCACCAAACGCGCAAAATCAGCTTCACTATACCCTTCTTCTTGCGTTCGTTGTGGGGTAATTCCAGTAACAGCAACCGCCCCGGGGCTCGGCAGCGTGTCATCATTAAGCGCTACCAGTACGTTAGCTGGCTCACCGATAGGGTTAAACTGTGCATCAGTGCGCTGACCGGCAAACTGCATGATGCGATCATTTGCGCGGTCTAACCCACTTGTCTCTAAATCGTAAAAGAAAAACTCCTGGTCCATCACTCCCAGTATAGCACGCCTGCGCCCCTTCGCGGAGCCCCGGCGTTACACTTACTGTTCTAATAGTGTAAACCGTGCTTCACCAATTTGGATTATACTTTCGCCGCTTGCTCCTTGGCGTAGCAGCTCGTGCGTGATACCCATCTTCTTCATGATATCGCGTAGTCGATTAACGTTCTCGTGGCCTTCAAAATTCGTGCGGCGCGCAAACTTCTCAATTTTCTCACCAGAGATAATAAATACGTCTGGCTCCTCTGGGTCTTTTGTCACATCCCAGTGATCAGCCTGCTTAGAATCGCTCAGCGTGATAACTGTAGCTGCATCATCCGCTGCCTCATCTTTCTCAGACTCATCCTGACGCCGCCGATACGCCGTAACTTCCGCCGCAAGCCGGCGCAGCACATCGTCTATACCTCGCCGTGACTGGGATGAAATCGCAAATATTGGCACTTCGGCCGGCACCACCTCGCGCAGCGATTCTTTTTGCATGGCGAGCAGCTCGTCGTCAAATCCTTCAGTCTTTGTTAGTGCAACCACCTCTGGACGGGCTGCTAGTTCGCTACTGTATTGCGCAAGCTCCTTGCGGATTGTCTGGTATCTTTCTGCTACATCATCAGCGTACGCATCGATGAGGTGCAACAGCACACCAGTTCGCTCAACGTGGCGCAAAAAAGCATCACCAAGCCCCTTACCTTCACTTGCCCCTTCAATTAACCCAGGGATATCTGCTATCAGCAAGCTGGTGTTATCAATATCTGCAACGCCAAGATTCGGCGTAAGCGTCGTAAAGGCATAGTTCGCTACCTCCGGGCGAGCATTACTGACCACCGACAGAAACGTCGATTTACCAGCATTCGGAAAGCCAACAAGACCTACGTCGGCCAATAGCTTGAGCTCTAGTTCGGCCTCAAACGTTTCGCCAGCCTCACCAAGTTCTGCAATACGTGGCGTTTGCCGCACTGACGATTTAAAGTGAGCATTACCAAACCCGCCATCGCCACCTCGTGCAATCACCTGCTCTTCACCGTTAGCAGTAATGTCAGCGATTACTGCACCATTGCGACGCACGACAGTGCCCACTGGTACAAAAACTTTTAGTGGCTCACCCGAGCGACCGCGGCGCTTAGCCTTAGCGCCATTAGCTCCGTTTTCAGCCTTTAGCTCGGTCTTGTAACGAAAATGTAGTAGTGTGTTCAGTCGCTCATCACCAACAAGCACAACATCACCACCGCGACCACCATCACCACCGTCGGGACCACCTTTATCAACATATATCTCGTGGCGAAAGCTTACAACACCATCGCCACCCTTACCTGCTTGAACTATCACTTTTGCTGTATCTACAAACATATACTACCAGTATAGCAAATACGCCGGGTACTCGTAAGCACCTGGCGTATCTTTTATGTAATTACTCTAGTGAATGAAGTGGAATGAACCAACCGATGAAGCCGGAATGTGGCGAGTTGACACCACATTGTAGCCTTTGTAGTTCATTTCACTAATATCGACTGAACCATCGGCATTGACTCCGGTAACGTAGGCTACGTGGCCATATCCACCACCACCAGCGTCTGTCTGCAAGATTGAGCCAACTTCTGGGTTGTGGTCTACACGGTTACCTGCTGCGCGTGCTGAGTCATCCCACGAGTAAGCATTACCCCAGAAACTACCAATTGGTTTACCTGCTGCAAGTCGTTTTTCATATACCCACCATGTACAGTTACCGGCTGCGTATTTGTTACCAGCTGAGGCAGTAGCCTTGTTATAGCTGCTATCTGCACCTACAGTTCCGGCAGTCGTACTACCACCCGCAGCACTACCTTGGTTGCGGCCACCTCGAGTATTACTTGGTGGCGCAACATAGCCTGGGCGCTCTTCCTCTGGTAGAACTCCACCAGGAAGCACGAGCTGCATACCCTTGCTAATCTGCTTGGTTTCAAGATCGTTAAACAGCACTACACGTTCTTTGTCGGCCTTATATTTATTAATGAGGTCATCGATTTTATCGCCATCCTTCACCTCATATAGCACACCATCTACTGGCAAGATAGTTAGCTTCTTGCCCTTCTCGACCGTATCTGTCGTCAGCTTATTAGCCCACTTCACTGTTTCAGGAGTAATTTTATGTTGAGCTGCAACTGAAGCAACGTTGTCGCCCTCTTTCGTGGTGTACGTAGTAATACTTCGCTTATCGCTCTTAGCCTGAATAGTTTTTGGCTTAGTGATAACATTTGATTTTTCATTCTGAGCTAGCTCATTCTTGATACGAATTGAGCTTGATTCTTCACGCAAATCACCAACAATCGGCAATTGAACTGATTCAGCAATGTTTGTTGCTGATGTTACCGAGGCTAGTGAATCAACTGCTGTCACCTGATCCTGCTTAACCGCCTGGTCGTGGATAGCTTGCGCATTAGCCTCAATCACCTGCGATGATGACGTCTGACCAATAATACCGCTGTAGTTTGCTGATACAAGACCAACAATCACTAAACTAACTAGCCCATATAGAGCAATCGACTTTTTCGTCTTCGACAGAGAACCCGCTTTCGCTAGTTTTGCCTGTCGTGAAGCTCCTTGTTTCATAGTACGAATTATCATTCTCCCGTCTCCCTATACAGAGACCATACCACCGCTATCTTTCTTCTTTTTACAAGAACGGGATGTACTCGACCAAAATTATTAGTAATATTGAAAGAATGAAAGCAAGGCGCGCAGCCTTTGCTAATGTTACATCCGTGCGATAGACAATGGTACGCCTATGAGCTGAGATGAAAGAAAAATACTACAAAATCACCTCAAAAGCTCATCTGCTGTTATTTATTGTACGAGAACGCGCCACAAAAGTCAATCAGGTTTGCGAGCGCACTACTCCCGTTTTTCACCAGTCTGGGCTACAACCACGAACACTTTGTGGCGCACTTTTCTTTCACAAGCTTCTCGTGCTCCTCGTTGGTTTTTGAGAAGTAATTTTTATCATCATCACCATTAATAAAATACAAGTAATCCGTTGGGGCTGGGTTTGCCACCGCCTTGAGCGCGTCTAGAGATGGAGCAGAGATCGGCCCTGGCGGCAAGCCCTTCACCTTACGGGTGTTGTACGGCGAGTCAAGATTATAATCACGAGCAATACCTTTCTTATCAGCGATATACTGATACGTTGAATCAGCACCTAGCGGTATACCTCGCTGCAAGCGTGTGTAGAACACCTGGGCGACCTTGCGCATATCTTCGTAGCCTGTCACTTCCTTTTGCACGATTGAAGCCATCGTAATTCCCTGGTATAACGTCATGCCACGAGCCTTCAGTTTTGCTTCAATGTCATTTTTCTTCACCTTGTCTTGCAGCTCATCAAGCGCCAGTGTAATGGTATCTTTTGCGCTAGCGCTAGAACTGTGCTGATAGGTGTCGCCAAATACATACCCCTCCAAGTCGGCACCAGCAGGACGGCCAGCAAGCACTGGGTGGCTATACTCTGCCGTAAATGCATGTTCAATCTGTTCATCGCTGTAACCGGCCTTCTGCAAACTACGCTGCACGTCCAGACGGCTTTCTGGCTTTTCTTTAGTTTTATGAGTTGGCCTCAACGTCGCACCCGGGAAAAATGTCACTGTCTTTGGCGCCGGCTGTTTTTGCAAGGTTTTCAAAATTTCCTCGGCCCCCATAGAAGCCTTTAGTTCGTGCTGGCCTGCCTTAAGATGATCTTGTGTACCTGTAAATTTAGCATACAATAGGAACACTTGGCGCTGCTTTATCAGTCCTTCTTTCTCTAACTGACTAGCAATAAACCGTGGTGAGCTCCCCGGCTCAATAACAAGCTGCTTAACGGCAGTAGACTTACTATCTACTGGCCCTAATGCCCAGTACACCCATATGCCTGCGCCTATAGCAGCAACGACAATAATCCCAAGAATTGGCAGTAAAATCCGTAGCCACAAGCGACGCTTACGTGGCTTATGCGAGCGCACCTTGGGCGGTTTATGCCCTGGCTTAAACTTCCTGCTCTTGCTGCCATGCGGTTGATGTCGGTAGTGCGCCTCGGTAGCTGGTTCGTCACCAGCTTCGCCAAGTTCTTGCTGCAATCGATCGCTCAGGCTTGGCCCAACTTCGTCTACTGCAGCAGCCTCCTGCGCCGCCATTTCCCTCGACTTTCCAGAAAGAGGAGCCGTGCGCGTAGCAGCGTGCTTACTAGCAGGTGGTGATTTACGAGTTTTCCTAATGTCCATATGTTTGCTCCAAATAGTCTTCTAAAATAATAACAGCCGCCTCGGCATCGACAACGCCCTTCTCTCGTTGCCGGCGGGAGATTGAGCCTCCAATCCGCTCTTTGGCGAGTACACTCGTCAGTGATTCATCCTGGTAGTGTACTGGCACATCCGGGTTAAGCCGTGCAACAAACTGCTCAACAAACGCCGTCTGTTTAGTTGGCTCTCCACTTTGGTTACGCGGATAGCCCACGATTAGCCGGTCTGCACGGGTGTCTTTGATGTGTTGGCGCAATGTAGCCAACTCCTGCCCATCGACAAGTACCGCTCCTAGTGGCACCGCAATGCGCACCTGGCTATCGGCCTGTGCAACACCAATTCGTTTTTCACCAACATCAAGTGCCAGCAAATACTCCGTTTTCCCCATATCTCTTATTATTTTACTTATCTATCTTGAAATCAACCGTTACCTTTTTGTCATCCCCTGGTACCGTGCTAACCCAAAATGGTGAGTATTTTACACTAACATCCTTCACGCCATCAATTTTTTCGAGCGCAATCTGAATGTCACCTTGTTTTTTGCCCTTCGCCTGGCGCTTTATTTCACCTTCATCGATATATGGGCCAATCTTACCGTCAGCACGAACGCGCACGGTCGGACGACGGCCGCCACTATACTCCGAAAAGGCCACCTGATCGATACCGCTACTGTAAACTTTTTGTTCGTCTTTATTTGCTACCTGTTTTTGCAGCTGCTGCTTGAGGAAATTGTCAACATCAGTGCGGGCTGCGCCGTACATACTGGCGGTATATGTTGTGCGGAGCAGCACGCGGTCACTAGCTTCGCTGTCCTGAGCGACGCTTGGCGTGAATGAAGAGTATTGCTCGGTGAATGTGGTTTCCATTGGCAACGTTTGACTATCGAACTGTGATTTAAGCCGTTCTTTGGCACCACTCTCTTTTTTGTTCT
Organism: Candidatus Saccharimonadota bacterium; assembly: GCA_013333495.2. GTDB lineage: Bacteria > Patescibacteriota > Saccharimonadia > Saccharimonadales > Saccharimonadaceae > VGLK01. The sequence goes on from JABCOR020000002.1 coordinate 6,814, forward strand.
TGAGCAAATCACCCGCTCGCGCAAGGTCGTCGCGTGACACAACTGTTACTTCACGGCTTGAACCACCACTTGGCTCAGTCGCAATATCTGCGTATACGCCTGAGTCGATATCTTTAGGAGTCATCGAGCCGTGAGCGCCGTCATACTCTGAGCCGACCTCTTTGGCAATAATACCCACTTCAACGCGGCGACGATTATCGCGGGTAAATTTCACCTGCTCTGTCGTGGTGTACACCTTGCCGTCACGAGAAGTCAGCTGCGTACCAGAAGGAATGGTGTACTCTGCATCAACGAGATCTGCTGAATTAGTACCAAAAGCAACACTTCCCTTCGAGCGCTCACCAACTTTTTTCTTGCCTGTTGGAGTAAATTCCACCGATAGCTCTTTCTTTTCTTCTTTCTTTGTGGTCTTCAGCGTCGTTTCGTTAGTAGTTTCCCCAAGCGAAGCTACAGCGTTTGCTGTCACACTGGTCGTTTGCGCCGTAATCGCAATTGTAGCGTGAGGTGCAAACCAAATAGCCCACACGAAAAATACAATAATAAGAACCAGGCCACCACCAATCAAAAATAACTTTTTCCTAAAGCTGTTAAAGTTTGGGATTTTTGGCTTTTTCTTAGGACCACTAGCACGCGGCACGACTGCCGAAACTGGCTTACGCGCCTTGTCTTCTCGTTCAACAGCATCTACTGCTACACTGTCATCGTTAGCGGGCCCATCATGTGCGGGCGCTGCATCAGCTTGCGCTAGCTCAGGTAGTAAGGCTGCACCATCAATCACCTCTTGATCAGCATCGTCTGACTCCGCAGCAGGCACGATGTGCAGCTCTGGCTTTGATTGCAATGTTTTCGCCACCGGTATCTTTGCGGCAGCAGCCAGACCTGCTAGCGGCCCGTCGCCAGAAATAAGTACAATCTGCTTATCATGTTTCTGAGCGGCACGAGCGAGCAGGCGCATATTAACTGCGCTGTGCAATACCCCTGTGCGCTTTGGCGGTACAATGGCTACAATCGATTCTTTTGATCCGGTGACCTTACCAATTACTGCTGTGATATCATCTTCTGTGTCTATGTATAGTACGTCTTTGGCCATAATTATCGTATTTCTGTGTTAAATTTTTAGCATCCGATTAATTCTGTCTTTCATTGAACCCCCTTCTCCTAATGTTGCAACCGTATCATAACCAACGCGCAGTAGACCCATCGCCGTGATAAACGTATGGTCGTCGGCCGAGCCAGTTGTGTCACGAATACCCAGTACATCCTTGGCAGCAATATGCTGCACCGATGGTTTTTTAGTAAATGGTAAATCTCGTCGCCAGCTGCTGGTTTCAAGTGCGCGCACTACCTGCGGCAGACTTGCACCACCACCACATAGCAAAATACGCCCTGGCAGGTGGTCAACTGAGTCGAACTCTGCCAATGCCAGCTCAACTCCCGATAGCCAAACGTCGATAGTGTTTGCGATGGCTTTTTGGGCGCCCCGCTTATAATCTTGACGAATCGGGCGATCTTCCAAATTAACCTTAATTTTTTCGGCATCTTCATATGATAGGTCTAGCTGCGCTGCAATAGTGCGCGTGAAACTACGGCCACCAATGCCAAACATGCGCGTGCCTTCAACGCCGCCATCATTAACCACAGCAATATCGGTCGTACCACCGCCAACATCCACCAAAATAGCGGTAAACGAGCTACCAGCATCGGCTCCAAGCACGCTCCGGCTCACTGCAAATGGCTCTGCTGCCACCGCCACTAGTTCAAGTGCCAATTCATCTGCCACTCGCTCTAGGGCACCGATATGAACCATTGGTGCAAAGGCAGTGTAAATCTGCACCACCACCTCTTTGCCCTGAAAGCTCATTGGGTTGCTTACCTTGTAGCCATCGATATGGATACTCACCAGGGCTGAGTTAACCAACTTAACTTCCACTTCATCATTGCCAGTTTCCACGGCTATTTGCTGCTGCGCCTTACGCTGTGCGCGCTCTTGCACTTTCTCGATAATAAATTCCATCTCGGCAGCATCTAATGGTCGCTCTGGTTGTGGGCGGCGATATTTAATCGTGTGGGTAATTCCCTTTACCAGCTCACCAGCAATACCGATCACGGCGCGGCGAGCCTGCAGCCCAGCCTGGTCTTCAGCCTGTGATAGTGCCGCTTCACAGTTCTGCACAACAGCTGCAATATCAGCAATCGCACCAGAGTGCATATCAGATAGCCGCTGTCGCTTACGCCCAACGCCAACAACAGAGATTTCTTCCCCCTCCATTTTGGCGATCAATGCCTTCACAAATTCAGTTCCAATATCAAGTGCAACAATGTAGTCATCCTGCTGCGTCTGACGTTGCCTGAACTGCCGTAATCTTTCTAAAACCATAAGTACCTCTAGTATAGCGCATCACTGTCAAAAATACCAAAACATGCCGCACAACTGCAGAGCTGTACGGCATATTTCTGGTTTCTAACGGATTCGGGCAGCCTACTTATCCGTCAATACTGCCTTCACGCGGCGGATGCCTGCCGAACTTGATTCTTCTTTAACAATCTTAAATCGCTTGCCACCTTCTGCAAGTTGGCCAGTGTTATCTGCGTGTGGGCCACCACAAATCTCAAAGCTGACTCGCTTGTCGCCCTCACCCATTTGGTACACTTTGACCGTGTCGCCATATCGATCACCAAATGCACCAACAGCGCCCATTTCAAAAGCCTGTTTGGTTGGATATTCTTTGTATGAAACTGGCAACTTCCACGAAATCCAAGTGTTCACTAGACGCTCTACTTCATCGAGCTGCTCACGAGACACTTTGCCGTCATTATTAAAGTCAAATCGTAATCGTTCAGTAGTGATATTACTGCCGTGCTGCGTGACATGCTCACCAACGACCTGCTTCAAAGCGGCATACATCAAGTGGTTCGCAGTGTGCAACTTGCGATGTTCCATCGTGCTGCCTTCAAGACCACCCTTAAATGCACCCTTGGCTGCAGTTTGACTACGGCGGCGCTGCTCGGCCATTTGCTCATCAAACTCTGCCTGCCAGTTTTCAGAAAGTGGCAACTGCTGGTGCTTCACTTCTTCTACTGAAAGCTCTAGCGGGAATCCATAGGTGTCATACAAGGTAAATAGCTCCTTACCAGTTAGCAGGCCGTCCTCGGCAAACCTGTCAAGCTGACGCAGGCCCTTCTTCAACGTCTGGCGGAAAACTTTCTCCTCCTTCACGAGCGTTGCAATAATTGCCTCTTTTTGTTCGTGCATCGCTGGATATCCATCAGCATACAGCTCAATAATTGTTGGCACTACTGCTTCAAAGAAATGCTGCTCAATGCCAAGGTCAAAGGCATAAC
>JABCOR020000003.1 GCA_013333495.2 Candidatus Saccharimonadota bacterium
TCAACTCAAGCGGCTCGCCGTCCTTGCTGCGAACTCCATCATCGCCACGTTTCCAGCCCGACTCTTCTAGCAGCTTATCTGCCTTCTCAATATCTAACTTTGGAGCTTCTGGGTATTGGTCAGCATATTCACGCGGAATAAATGGCAAATGCAATGGTTTGTGTGACTCACCAGCCACCTTCAAAACATCTTTCATGTTAGTACCTACCTGCAGTGCCTGGCGTACTTTTGCTTCTTTTAGCACCGAACTTTCGGTATTAAATAGTGCATACACACCATTTTGAATCGTGTAACTCTGCGCATCAAATTGCCCAGTCTTTTTCAGCTGATCAATCTCATTTGGAGACAAGTCTCCGCTAGCATTAATCTCCTGCTTTTTCATAGCCTGCGCAATCTCTGCGCGCGTACGGTAGCTACTAAGCCTAAACTGCTTAAGCAGCGGCGTACCGCCATAGTAGTTTTGATTGGCGTTCATAAAGACGCTGGCACGTCCATCGCTAGCACTCGTAACCTGCAAAAAACGTAGATTAAACGGACCAGAAGTCACTGGATTGGCAGAAAAATCAGCCTCACGTAGCCGCGCTGCAGGTATATCTTTTAGTACATGCTCTGGTACCACAGGGAATGTTAACGCGTGCTGGAATGGCGCGTATGGCTGAGGCAAGGTAAAATCAATGGTTTTATCATCTACCTTTGTCACTGTTACGTCACTCCATCCACCTTCGGGGATGCGCGTCGCTGGATTTTTCATAAGCGAGATAGTAAATAGCACATCATCGACCGTAAGTTTGTGGCCATCACTCCAAAATACATCATCACGCAGTGTAATTCGATACCGCTTTTCATCATCAAGGCGTTCTTGCTTCACAGCTAGATCACCCTTTAACATGCCAGATTCATCATAAGTGAACAGCCGAGAAAAGAGCAATCGAGCAGCAGATTCCTCTGCACTGCTACGAGCATAGAGCGGGTTTAGTGTCTCGATCGGCCCGAGAGCACCTTCAGCAAACACACTACCAGCGGCTGGCACCGTTGTCTTGTAGGCGCTACTGCTGACAACCTGCTGGCCTATAACCAAACCAATAATTACAAGGACCCCAGTGATCCACAAAAGAATAGGACGTCGTGCAAAACGAACGCGCCCAATACGCCCAACCAAAAAACGCCGAGCATGAGAAACCGTTGCTTGCTCAACAGCCTGCAGCTGCCGACCAACCGACTCACTGCGGCTCTTCCGGGGCTGTTTGATTTTTCTCGGCTTTATGACTGCCTTTTTGGGCATGAAATATGGCTCCTTACTCGCTACTTTATAAGAACAACGTGACAATAATAGAGACTACAAAAATGACAGCAAGCACAATTGTTGAGTCAAATAGGTTTTTGTCAAACCCACGGCGAGTCGTATAAAACTCACCTGTGCTACCAAAACCAGCGCCCAAGCCAGCACCGCGCTGCTGTAAAAGAACCGCTGCAATCATCAAAACAGCTGAGCCAATTGTAATATAAGGTAAAATTGTCGCTAACATACTATTACTCTATCTCCTTTTTTATGCCTTACGCCGTAAATAATCTACTTGCAGCATACCTGATACTACCCAGTTTACCACACTTAGCACGATTCCGGTTAATATTGCGTGCGAAAACGTCATGCCAATACCAGGAGTAATTGCTAGCGCTAGCCACACCATAAATCCATTAATAACTATGATAAATAAGCCCATCGTTATTAGCAAAGCTGGCAGTGACAAGATCAAGACGATCGGACGCACCATAGCGTTAACAATCGAGAACACAAGCCCCGCTACAATAAATGCGCTCATCGTAGACAGCGGCTCCTGAGATAGCCCAGTTCCAAATAACTTCACCGAAAGCCAAATTCCAAATGAATTAAGCAGCCAGCGCAAAATAAATGCCAAAATTCCATCAGCCATATACGTCTAGTATATCATATTTTGCCGCTAAGTGGTATGGCTGGGAAAAGTAAGCCCTGCTAGCTGCCGAGCTCGGCCTCTATCGACAAGTTCTCTGTGCCCCGATCAGTCACCAAAATATCGTCCTCGATCCTGACGCCAATCTCACGGACCGCATCGTATATGCCCGGCTCTACAGTGAGCACCATACCTGGCTGGAAGGTGTCATAACCACCAAACCACTCGTGCACATCCGCTCCCAACCCGTGACCAATCGCGTGCGGGAAATAACGAGATAGCTGGTCTTTCTGACCCGAGTGAAGCCAACCAAGGTCTACTAGCACCTGCATCATACTATCGTCCACTCGCTGGAAAAATTCTCGAATAGACCCACCGGGCTGAATAAAACTAATCATGTGGCGCTGCGTCTCAGTAACACGCTGAATCGCAGCACGAACATTGCTGTCTACTATAGCATCATTATAGAACGTTCGTGTTATATCTGCATTGTACCCATCTATATGGGCACCAACATCAATAAGCACCGCCTGATCTTTACGTAGAGTCTCCGTCGTTGGCCTATCGTAGTGCAGCACTGTAGCATGGACGCCACCAGCCACGATTGGATCATATGCATGACGCCCGCCTGCGCGGATAAAATCACGTGTCATATCAGCGGTAATTTCTGCCTCGCTCGCATACTGAGCAATAGCGCTGCTGATCGCGTTAAAGCTATCACAACTCACTGCAATAGCACGCGTGATGCGCTCTAGCTCAGCCTGCGTTTTACAGGCTCGTACCTTTGCCAAGACTGGTGTTATATCGTGGTAGTCGCCATCACTAAGCTGCAACTCATCAAGTAGCTGACGATGAGCCGGATTAGGCTGCATACCAAGTTCATGAGCAGTCTCTGGCTTGAGCACGTAAAGTATCTGGCCTTTCGTCCGCGCAGCATTAACCCGCTCCCGTAGCTCAGCTCTTGAAATTACCTCTGTAGCTCCACTGACATGTATTGCTTCCCCGTCACTCAGTGAGCCTTCAAATAACTGCTCTACCTCTGTTAGATCAGGCCGTACAAGCACGGTAGTAGCAGTAGCAACGTCAATAAGCACCACCCAGCCAGGATAAGTGACCCCCGTTAGCCATAAGAAATTAGCCTCCTGCCAAAATAGTGCTGCCATATCATGCTGCAACTGCATTTTCTGATAGCCCGGTAGCACGATAAGACCATCGCCCGAAAGCGCTTCGCATAATCGCTGCTGCTGCTCACAATGCATGGCTGCTGCGGCTGTCGTGTAGACTGGTGTTTTGGTTATATTGTCCATATTACTATATCCTTTTCTTTAGATCAGCTTCTCTATAAACATTATAGCGGTGGTAAATGCTGCCGCACGAGCGCTGCCCGCTTTGCTCCAACTGCTGCTATTAGCTCTTCCAGGCTTGCCCGCCGAACGCCGCGCACCGAGCCAAATCTACGGAGCAGCTCCTGGCGACTTTTTGGGCCAATGCCCGGAATCTCCTCTAGCGCGCCTTGTGTGGCTCGCTGGCGCTTAAGCACCGTGTGATAACTAACCGCAAACCGATGTGATTCATCACGTATACGCTGCAATAGCTTAATAAGATGCGTCGTGTGCGGCAAATTAACGAGTGTAAAATCACGGGTAACTGTTATGTAACCGCCCATGTGCTGGAGCTTCTGTTTATTTAATTGTACCTGAGAGCGGTCATGCGCGATTACAATTTGCTCTTCCTTCTTTGCAATTCCAATAAACGGAATACCTTGGTAGCTCCGCTGCTGCGTAGCCGCCTGCTCGTCTCGCGCCCGTAGGGCAGCATCTAACTGCCCCTTACCACCATCAATCAGCATTAAATCGGGGGTGCCCCAGGCGTTAATATTTTTTTGTGTTAAGCGCCGCGAGATTGTCTCGTGCATATTAAAAAAATCATTATTATGCTCTTTTTTAGTTTTAAACTTACGATATTCACTGCGGTTACTAACGCCATTGGTAAACACCACCATGCTAGCAACCACATTTGTGCCGCTCATGTGTGATATATCGTACCCCTCAATACGCCTGGGTGGTCCAGGAAGTCCAAGCAGCTCAGCGAGATCCATCAAAGCTTGGTCGCTGTTAATAGCTAAAAACTCTTTATCACCAAACATAACTCGGCGCTGCAGCTCATCAAGTGCCCGTAGCTTATTGCGCACAATCGCAGCCTGCTCAAACTGCTGATCGGCGGCAAGTTGTTTCATTTCTCGGGTCATTTCCTGCACAAGTCGTGGCCGCTGCCCTCGAATATAGCGCATCAGATTTCGTAAATCACGCTTGTACGCTGCCGATCCTAAACTACGCTTCGGTGAAAGCCCTAAATCTTCCTCTAGTCGAGAATCTCCTGGGCGGCGCTGTTTCGTTAAGTATGGATACACCCGCCGCAGCACGCGCAGTGCTTTTCGCAAAGCACTTGTACTATAAAATGGACCAATATATTCAGCACCGTCATCTGCTGGCGTACGCGTATACGTCACCGTTGGCCACTCGTTTTTCATATCAATTCGCACATAACTTGAAGCTGTATCATCACGCAGTAAAATATTCCAGCGCGGCTTGTATCGCTTAATCAACTCGCTCTCTAGAAATAGAGCATCTACTTCGCTTTCCGTCTCGATCCAATCGGTGTCAGTAATATCTGCCACCAATGCATCTGTTTTAGCATCACGCAGCCGTGACGCCTGGAAATATTGACGCACCCGGTTCCTCAATACTGCAGCCTTGCCAACATAAATAACCTCACCACTCGCATCTTTGTGCAGATACACACCTGGTGAACGCGGTAAGTCGTTAAGTTTTTGGGCGAGCCTGGCATTCATACTCATAGTATATCGCACCTTTCGTGTTTTATAGAACCAGTAGGCCGCCCTGCCTATACCCTAGCCTAGGCTTTAAAAAATCTCCGCGCCCGCTCTGTACTCGGATGGTCCATCACCTGTTCTGGCGTGCCATCCTCGATAATTACTCCCTGATCCAAAAAAATCATCCGACTAGCCACATCTCGGGCAAATTTCATCTCATGCGTGACGATCATCATCGTCATACCCTGCGCCGCCACACTGCGAATCACATCAAGCACTTCGCCAATCATCTCCGGATCAAGTGCAGAGGTTGGTTCATCAAATAGCATAATCGTGGGCTCCATAGCAAGTGCTCGCGCAATAGCTACGCGCTGCTTCTGCCCTCCAGAAAGCTGGCTTGGCCGTGCATCAGCCTTATCCCGCAGCCCCACCTGCTCCAGTAGCAACAGGCCTTGCTGCCGCGCCTCGGCATCTGGCAGGTGACGTAGTTTTTTCGGTGCTAACACGATATTATCAAGCACGCTCATATGCGGAAACAAATTAAATGACTGAAATACCATGCCTACTCGCTGGCGCAGCCGATTCAAGGTAGCATTAGAATTTATTACTTCTGTGCCATCAAGCACAATTCGTCCGCTAGTGGGCTGTTCTAACAACGTTAAGCAGCGCAGCAGCGTTGACTTACCCGAGCCACTCGACCCAACTACTGCTACTACTTCGCCTTGCCTCACCGATAAGGTGATGCCTTTTAGTACCTGATGGTCGGCAAATGTTTTGGTTAACCCTATTATATCAATCACGATCAAGCCTCCTTTCAACGCGCGATGCCACGCCGGTAAATAGCGTTGTCAATGCTAAATATAATACTGCCGCTGCAACTAATGACTGAAACGCGGTCGCCGTTTGAAACCGAATATTATCCGCGCCGCGCATAATATCATTAAGCCCAATCCACCCCACGACAGACGTTTCTTTAAGCAGGGCGATAAATTCATTAATCAGCGAAGGCAGTGACATCCGTAGTGCCTGCGGCATAATTACTAGCCGCATCGCCTGAAACCTGCTAAACCCTAACGATCGAGCTGCTTCCATTTGTCCACGATCAACCCCTTCAATACCGCTACGGATAATCTCAGCAATATAGGCGCCGCTATTAATGCCAAAGGCAATTGCCGCAACAAATAGCTTCGGCATAAACGTGTATGAACCAAATACAACGTAGTACATAATGAGCAGCTGCACAAGCAAAGGTGTACCCCTAATAATGTCCACATATAGCTGCCCTAGGAGCCTAGCTGGATTACCATTCCTAAGCCGCGCCGGCAGCCAGCTCACTCGCCGCAGCGGCATTATCGTCGACGTGCGCATACTAGCGACAATTAGTCCAATCATCACGCCAAGGACCAATGATAATGTCGTTAACACCAGCGTAACTTCAAGCCCGTGCCACAAAAACCGCCAGCGCCCGTCTCCAAAAATTACCTCCCAAAAATTCATACTCCCCCTTGTCTACTTGCTCATCTATTCTACTGAAAGTGCTTGTCTATCAGCTTCTGGTAGCGTCCGTCGTGCTTCATCGCTTTAATCGTTGCATTGATTCTATCAACCAGCGGCTGGTTGCCTCGCTTTACTGCGATAGCATAGGCCTCCTTACTCAAATCTCCCGGCAACATCACAAGTTCAGGAAAGCTACGAATGTACTGCTTCGCTGGTGCATCATCCAAAACAACAGCGTCAACACCACCAGACGACAGCTCTGTTAACACGCTTGGTGCAGTTGGAAATTGTGACACCTTAGCACCTGCTATTTTTGTAGCCAGCGTATCACCTGTAGTTCCTAGTTGAACGCCGAGTTTGCGGCCCTCTAGCTGGAACCGGTTATACACCGGGCCACCCTTTTTCACAATGACACGCTGTGCAGCCGTATAATACGCCTCCGAAAACAACGCATTTTTAGCCCGTTCTGGCGTTGCGCTCATGCCTGCAACGGCCATATCTATTTGCCCAGACTCCAGCGCCGGCAGCAGACCATCAAAAGACATATCTTCAATTTTTAGCTTCTTGCCCAGCGATGCAGCAATTTCTTTTGCAAGATCAACGTCAAATCCTACTACTTCGTCACCACTTCTATACTCAAACGGCCTAAACCCAGCGTTGGTCCCCATTACAAGAACTTCTTCGCGGCGCACAAGTGCAGTATCGCGTTGCAATATATCATGGAGCATCCATCCAATAATTCCAGTAAATACTGCAAGCCCTAGCCACCAAGACCAGTGGCGTCGCCATTGTTGTTGTATCCCCCTTATCATAATGCTTCCAGTATACTGCCCCTCGCCCTACCGCGCAACTATTCCTAAGCAGCCTTCACTAGCCGCTAAAAATTGGCACTCTTGGCATTAGAGTGCTAATTTGCTATACTAGTAGTAGACTACTTTTAAAATTACTTTGTAGCTATTGATTATGAATGTTTAATTACTTGCACTATGTACGTGTTGAGAGAAAGGAGATGACGACATATGCAACCAAATATGAACCAACAAGATACTAAAAACCCCCTCGAGCAGTTTGGCACCGACCTCACTGCCCTGGCGCGCGAAGGTAAACTCGACCCAGTCATTGGCCGAGATGAAGAAATTCGCCGCACTATGCAGATCCTCAGCCGGCGCACTAAGAATAACCCGGTACTGATCGGTGAGCCAGGTGTCGGTAAAACCGCCATCGTCGAGGCCTTGGCGCAGCGCATCGTCAAGGGCAATGTACCAGCATCGCTGAAAGATAAGCGGCTGATTAGCCTGGAGATTTCGAGCTTACTGGCAGGCGCCAGCTTCCGTGGCCAGTTTGAAGAGCGCCTCAAAGGCGTATTGAAAGAGGTAGAGGAAGCCGCTGGCGAGATCATCCTCTTTGTCGATGAAATTCACACCATGGTCGGCGCTGGCAAAGGCGAAGGCAGTATGGACGCCGGCAATATGCTCAAACCTGCCCTAGCGCGCGGTAAACTCCATATGATTGGTGCCACCACGCTAGCTGAGTACCGCCAGCATGTCGAAAAAGACGCAGCGCTGGAACGACGCTTTCAGCCAGTCTATGTTGGCGAGCCAAGCTTTGACGACACCATCGCCATCTTGCGCGGCCTTAAGGAAAAATACGAAGTCCACCACGGCGTCAAGATTGCTGATGATGCAATTGTAGCGGCGGCGCGACTCTCTACTCGCTACTTACCTGATCGCTTTTTACCAGATAAGGCGGTTGACCTGCTGGATGAAGCAACCAGCGCGCTGAAGATGCAACTAGAGAGCGTGCCGATTAGTCTCGATCGGCTCAATAACCGCCGCTTGCAACTGGAGATTGAAGAAGCCGCACTGAAAAAAGATAAATCTGACCACGCCAAGGCCCGCAAAGAAGAGATCAAACAACAGATTGCCGATATTCGTGCCAAGGCTGATGCGATTGACGCAAAATGGCAGCACGAAAAAGATATTCTGCAAACCGTTAATACCGCTACTGAAAAAATGGATAATCTGCGTTCACGTCTTGAAATTGCCGAACGTGATGCAGACCTCGCCACTGCCAGTCGTATTAAATACGGCGATATGCCAGAGCTGGAGAAAAAGCTCGCGAGCGCTCGCCAGGAACTAGCCGTCATTCCACCAGCCGACCGCTTACTGCGCGAAGAAGTCACGCCCGACGATATTGCCAGTGTGGTGGCGCGCTGGACAGGCATCCCAGTAGAGCGATTGATGGAAAGCGAATCAAGTAAATTAACCAAACTTGAAGACTCAATCAGCACCCAAGTTATCGGTCAAGACCGCGCTGTAGCTGCCGTAGCAAGTGCTATTCGCCGCTCACGCGCCGGCCTCGCCGATACCAACCGGCCAATTGGTTCTTTCCTCTTCCTCGGCCCTACCGGAGTTGGTAAAACAGAAGTAGCCCGCAGTCTGTGCCGCGAACTATTCGACGATGAACACGCCATGATCCGCATCGATATGAGCGAGTACATGGAGCGTCACGCCGTAGCCCGCCTGATCGGCTCGCCTCCAGGATATGTTGGCTACGACCAGGGTGGCCAATTGACTGAAGCAGTACGCCGCCGCCCTTACAGTGTGGTGCTGTTTGACGAGATTGAGAAAGCTCACCCTGATGTCTTTAATATACTATTGCAGGTCCTTGATGACGGCCGCCTAACTGACGGCCAAGGCCGGACGATCGACTTTAGTAATACCATTATCATCATGACCAGCAATGTTGGCTCGCAAAAGATCATGGATTACGACCTCAGCAGCAAAGAAAGCTTTGCCAAGCTAGAAGTTGAGATGCTCGAGGTGTTGCGCCAGCACTTCCGCCCAGAATTCCTGAACCGTATCGACGATATTGTGATTTTTGATCGCATCCACAAAGAAACCTTGCACACTATCGTGGATGTACAGCTATCACGAGTGGCTCGTCAAATCAAAGACAGCCGCGATATCACGCTGCGGTTTGACAAGAGCACCCGCGACATGCTGGCTGAGGATGGCTACGACCCAGCCTTTGGTGCTCGACCACTTAAGCGGCTGATACAAAAACGCATCCTTGATCCGCTAGCGCTCGAGCTCATCGATGGTCGCGTGCACGACGGCGACACTGTTGATGTCGCCGCCAAAGATGGCACCGCTGTGTTTACAAAAAAGTAATAGGGAAGCTTTTAAACCCTAATAAAACTACCCGGCTAGCAGATAACCGGGTAGTTTTTAGTTTATACCTATTAAGTATTTGTTATTTCCGAATAGCTTTTAGTAAAAGCAGTAGTAGCACTGCGCCAAAGAAAGCAGTTAAGAAGCTCGAGACATTAAAGCCAGTGAGAACATTAGCGTTGCCACCCATTAGGCTTACAACCCAGCCACCAAGGAAAGCACCAATAACACCCACTACAATATTAGCTACAACGCCAGATCCCTTGCGCTTAATTACTTTCGACGCCAGCCACCCTGCCAAACCACCGATAATTAGCCATACAAATAAACTCATGCTGATACCTTTCTGTTAGTGTCTATCTTTCTAGTATACCATGCGGCAGCAATCCATCCTCCAATAATCCATCTCGTGCGGCTATAAATCGTTCGTCCGTATGTAACTCACGTACGATCTCACTCCAGGCCTGACCAGCGGCCACCCGGCGAACAATCTCTCCGCGCATCTGGCGAAGACTGCCAGAAAATCGCGACTGCTTTGCATAGTGTCGGCTTGTCTGTAGCTTACCTTTGCCTTGCGCCTTCAGCTCTGTACCGTAGTCCATTAGTGCCCAAAACCAACCTCGTGGATCACCTTTATCCATTGTTTCAGCAACCACTGGCAATAGCTCTCGGTCCGTCACGCCACTGCGTCCCGCAAAAAAGTGGTTAAAATATACCGTACGAATATTAGTCTCAATAAACGGCGTCGGCACCTGATATACATAGTTCATGATAGCACCTGCCGTGCCCGGCCCGACTCCAGGCAACGCTAGCAAATCAGCCTCAGTCTTCATCTTAGCTCCCTTTGCTATGTGTTGCGCAGCCTGGTGTAAATAGTGCGCTCGGCGATTATAGCCCAGCCCCTGCCAAACCTGCAGTACTTCCGGTAAATCAGCCGCCGCAAGTGTCTCCACATTAGGAAATCGCTCCATAAATTCAGCAAACTTTACATGTACCCGCGTAACCTGTGTCTGCTGCAACATCAGCTCACTCACGAGCACATTATAAAACGTGGGCCGCTCACGCCACAGCATAGGCCGATATAATCGCCTGCCCTGGCTGCGCACGTAATCTTGAAACTCCTGATGGGTCATATCTCTAAAGTATACTATGTTTTACTGGCTGACCTTAATTACCGAGTATACTTACTCAAACCACGCCAAAACATATGCTAGGTATATAGATAACACCGCCCACCCTACGCTATAACTTTTATAATAACTGTTTTTATTATATAATTTATACACCGACATTAATGGATAAAATAGGATCACTATGAAATATAAATGCGAATATAAGGATGCGTTCATTGTTCCGGTGTTCACTTAGGAGAAATGGGTATTGGCACCGAACCACGAAATAGTTTTTACCGACCCTGATGCTAAGCGCCCCTTGGCCTCAATAGGAGGATCGGAAGAAGAAATATTTCCCTAGTGGTTTTCCCGATCCTCGGTATGATGAGAATGGTATCTGGATAACTGACCCCGATGAGTATCCTGAAA
>JABCOR020000004.1 GCA_013333495.2 Candidatus Saccharimonadota bacterium
GCTATGTTATTAAGTTTAGATCCAAAAAATAACGGTTAACAGATCGAATGATTGAAACTCCTTAAAGTATCAAGATACAATAGTTTTACAGGAGAAAAAAGAGATGTAAGTACTGGCTCTTTGTAAAATCGTGTTGGTAGAAGTAGACGATTTTTCTACCAACACGATTTTTTACGTCGGTTTTTGATTAAAGTGTATTTTAGAGCTGAAAATGGTTTATCCTTTTTGGGTTATGGATAATTGAAAAAAATTAGTTTTCACTTAAATAAAGTATATAATTAAGGATAATTAACTCTAAAAAAATTTTTGGTTACTAAAATGAATGAATGAATATGGTATTCTTTTGGTAGCTAAACAGACAAAATATCTTTTTTGCAAATAATACTTAAAAAGAATGCTGATAAATCAACATTCTTTTTCGTTTCAAATCGATTCTCGGAACTATATAGAGCGGGAGATTATTATTCAATCGCTAGTAAATTTAATAATCAATCTAATGTTAGCTATATTCGTCTGCTTCTGCTAGCTTTCTGTGTGTGGTACCGCGGGCCGGACTCGAACCGGCACGAGCATACGCTCATCAGATTTTGAGTCTAACGTGTCTACCAATTCCACCACCGCGGCGCAGATCACACTATTGATAAAACTGTAGTAAGCTTTACGGATTTATTATATACTAGATAGAGTAGGAAGCCAAGCATGAAACCAAACGATTTTACATACCACACCCCCAATACTAATGCTCGCAGCGTAGATGTGCCCGGGCGAGATGCAGGTGCCGCCGTGCCACAGCGTGGACAACACGATAGGCAGGCCGCAGCAGATGCAGCCCGTGGGCAATTAGATCGAATTTTTAGTGAGCGAGGAGAGGGAAATCAATCTGCCCCTGCAGCGCAGCCTGTAGCACGGGCCCATGTCGCAGCACAGCCTAGCAGCTCAGCGCAGTATCGCGTGCCTGGCGCAGCCAACCAAGCAGCAAAGAAAAGTGCGCTGCCTAGCATGCCTTCGGTGCCACCGGGCACTGCAGCAAAAACAACACAGCAGACCACAACGATTCCTGTTTCTACAAAATCGGCGCCGGCTAATCCAGCGCAATACCGTGCACCGCGCATGCCACAAGCAGTGACTACTAAAAAAAGCAGTAGCGCTTTTCAGTCATCTCGCGCAAATGAAGCGTTTCTTGATTTTCTCGTGTCGCCAAAGCAGCGGCAAGCAAGTCAGCAGCGAGCGCACGTAGCAAAACCAATGCCATTATCACAAGCGGGCGAGATGCAGCCCGCAGACCGAGCAGCAAAAGCAGCAGAAGCCGCTCGTCGCGCTGCCTCTGTTGCAACACCAGCGGCAGAAAAACCAGCTCCAGCAGTGCCAGCAGCTCATGCATCATCGGCTGCAGCCAAACGAGCCGCTCAAGAGGATTTATTAGGTGTCGCTGACGAGCCACGTTCAAAAACACCATCGTTTACCGACTCACTTCAACAAAAAGCAGCTTCATTCTTTACTGCCGTAAAACGTCCAGCGCACGAACAAGCTAAACCACAGCAGCCAGAGCCAGTAACGCCACAGCAACCTACTACTCCTGCGCCGCAACGGCCAGCCAGCCAGCCGCAACCTTCTACGCCGCAGTGGTCACCTAACCAAGCGGTAAGGCAGCAGCGACCAACTACGCCCCCTGTAAAGAACAGTGGCACCAGTGCTATCCAGCAACCACAGCAAGGCACAACGCCGCAACAACCAAAGCGGCCATCTGTTCAGCCGGCTACTGCTCAACCGATTGCTACGGCAAATCGTCCGCAGTCTAACACGTTCCGTACCCCAACTGGACCTGCTACTCAAGCTAGCACCACTCCACAGCCTAATAGCGGACAGCAAAAAACGTATGCCAGCAGCGCGATACCATCACAGATGGTCACGCAGGATGCAGCAGAGCAGTGGAAGCAGTATCATAGCGCGTGGCAGCGATACTATCAGCAGTATTACCAGCGTTACTATGTAGCGCAGGCTCAGGCACTAGCCAAGCAGAATGAAGCAGCAGCCAACAAAGCCGCTGAAGCGACAATTAGCCCATACGACAAAGAAGCATTGCAGAAAAGCCGCGATTTGGCTGAAATCCGCAAAAATATCCGCGACAACATCGCAAAACAAGCCATTAAGATTCGCCGCTCACGCCACTTCTTGCCAATCGCTGCGGCTGTTATCGTACTGATGGTATTTGGGTTCTTGCAATACAACCGTGTGATTTTTGGTACCGTGGCCGCCTATGTTAGCCCTGGAAATATCGATCCGCAAAATATTATTGCCGACCCAAGCACCAACACAACTGTGACAGACCCAGCCACCAAGCTCATTATTCCAAAGATTAATGTGGAAGCACCGATCAACATGGACACTAATACAGATCACAATGCGCAAATGAAGGCCATGGAATCTGGCGTGGCACGTTTTGCAATTCCAGGCGCTAATGCGCTACCAGGACAAGCCGGTAACTTTGTTGTGTCTGGGCACTCAAGTAACGATGCCTTTGCGCCGGGTAATTACAAGTTTATCTTCGCTCAAAACGAGAAGCTTAAGGAAGGCGATGTTATTTATGTCAACTACAACAAGACTCGCTACACCTACACGATCACTAAAATGCAAGTGGTAATGCCAAACGAGGTTAACTCTGTTCAGATCGGACATGATAAACCAATGATTACCCTTATCTCATGTGTGCCGCTTGGCACCGCAGATAAGCGTCTGCTTGTATTCGCAGAGCAGGTGAGTCCAAACCCAAATAACGCCCAAAAAGCAAGTGACACCACCAAAGAAGCAGAGGGCAACGGCAACAATGTACCAGGCGCCCCAGCACCAACTGTCTTCGAGAAGCTGTTCGGAGCGCGGTAACCGATCGCAGCTCCAGAGGCGCAACGCCTTTCAATCTTTTTAGCCATCATAGCGTACACTATTTGTGCGCTATGATGTTTTATACGGCAGCTATACTGTTATAATGTAGCCACTCAGATCTACGCTTAACCAGGAAATACACATGCGCGCATAGCACGGGGGCTGAAGCCGATTTGCAATTACACTTAAAGGGAAGTGACCAAAAGCTTACCTCCACCAATAATGGACGCGTTGCTATAGCTTTCCACGAGGGGGGTGCCAAAAGCTAACTAAAACCCCTCGCTAGAAAAAACTTCTTGCGAGGGGCTATTAATTTCCTAGCTAGGAGGAAGTGCGGCCTTCTTGGCACCTATACTACTCAAGAACAAGCTCAGTACGCTGCACCGTTGGAACGCCGTTTTGGCTACCAATACTTAAGATGGCCTTATTGTCACGATCAAATGAAACCGTGTTGCCATCAGCGGTAATCGGTGTAATTGTGTGTGGATTTGTACCATCAAATTCACGAATCACCAGTTTACCGTTATCACTACTCCAGATAATATAGTCGTCCAACCACTGCGTTTTATATGGCCAAGCCTGTCCATAACGCGCCTCGTCTGAAACCCGCATCAACTCTAGATCAAACGATTTGTAGCCAAGCTCACTACCTGCTACTACGAACCGGCCATTACCACTCATCACCAAGTTTGTAACAATCTCATCACGGCTAAACGACCGGATTGGCACAAAACCACGGTAGCGGCCATCATTGCTGGTCGTATTTTTACTTGGGAAGGTACCCTCATAAATGTCGGTATCACGATCGTGGCTAATGGCCAGATAATCTTTATCATAGTAGCGGTTAAGGGCAACATTGATCTTGGCGCTCTCTGGTAATGTTGCAATTTTTGCTGGTTCAGCATCAATATTTTTCAGTACGCCAACAGAAACAGTACGTTCACTTGATGGTTTTGATACATAAGCCAGTGTGTGTTCACCATAGGTAACAAACTGCGCCACATTTGTAATCAGTCGCTGCTTTTCATGCTTACCACCAGTTTCCATGCGGTTAAAGTTGCCGAGCTCATCGAGCACGAAAATATGTCCATTATCACTACCAGCTAGCTTGGCTTCAGCAATAGCTGTATCGCTGCCAAAGGCCTCGCTTACGTTCAGCACGCCACCGGTCGTGCGTTCTACATCAACGCGTAGCCACTGTGTTTTGCCATTAACCGTCGCTGCCACAAGCACGTAGCGGCCACTTTGGCCAACTTCCTTAATCGTAATATCGCTCACTGCAGTATCATCGACGGCTGGCGATAGGGTAATTTTCTCGCGCGTAATCTTTTCCTTGTCGCGCGTATTGATTACTTCAACGTGGGCAACACCGCCACTTTTAATAACCGTTAGTGCACGAGCACCATCGGCCATAAATTGTGTGCTCACAGCTCCTTCAATCGTGCCCAGCGTTTTAGTCTTCAAATCTTTAGGGACAAGGCGGATATAATCAAGCCAAGTGAGGCGACCCGGGTTAACAGGGACTGTTTTACGCCACGTCTCGTATCCCTCGCGCCACACTACAAACTCATGCTGACCACCATATAGCGAAATTTTATCGTTCGTACGTTTATCGATGCGGTTGCCGTCAATCTCAATCGTTGCACCATTTGGGCGGCTACCAAGCTGCGCAACACCGGTTTGCTCAATGGCGCCTTTAGTGCTGTTGTACCGATATCCCATCATAATCACCACCATAATTGTGAGCAGCACCAGCACTGCCAACACCATGGCTGTATACGTAAGTGTCAGCCGCAGCGCGCGGCGTCGCACTTGTTTTTGTCGATCATCATTCATGCACTTAATTATACCATAATATAGGGGTAGAACGGCAAAAATACCCTTGCATGCGCAACCTGGGTCGAGTACTATTAAGGTATCTGTAGCTACTGCCCGCGTAGGCAACTAACAATAGCGGCAGCTACAAGCAGGGGGAGGGATTTATTATGACAAAGCAAACTATTGTAATGATAAACGGACGCCCGTATGACGCAGCCACTGGTATGCTGGTTGATCAGTCTGCGGCTAATGTAGAAGCCCCCTCGACTACTCCTCAGCCACAGCCGCTAGCACGTTCGCCTCGCGCTGAAACTAATCGAGCCGCAGCTCGGCCACTTCAGCGGTCAACGCCCGTATCCACAGCGCGGCAGCAGCGGCCAACCACTGCAGCAAACCATACAACAGCAAAGACAGTAGCGCAGCCTGCTAGTACTCCAGCTGCCTTGCAGCCAGCGCCTTCAGCTTCAACTGCCCAAAAGCCTATGGCTCGTCGCCATGCAGCGGTTGCAGCACCACTGCAGCCAGCCCAGATTTCAGGGGCTCGTTCTCGCCGCTCGATAGCTAAACCAGCATTCTTATCGCCAAACGCATCACATAAGCCGCAACCTGCACCAGCCCTAAGCAGCGCAAGTCAGGTCGCCGCAAAAAAACAGCCAGCTACGCCAGTTCAACATGCTGCTACTTCAGGGCAGCATCAAACAGCCCATCATGCTCCTACGACGCAGCAGACGGTAGCAACGCCGCGGCCAACAGTGCAGCAGCCTAAGGCTATTCGCCGTACCCCAGTAGCGCAGGCTGCAACTACTATAACTGCGCCTACCACGCAGCAGAACATATCACGCCCATTGCCAAAGCCAAAGCGCCTAAAAACACTGCCACACTACGCAGTGACCGGTAGCACTATGCCGCCAAAACAAGCTCTTCGCAGCCATACAGTGCGATCACCGAAGCCAGTAGCAGCATATGCTCCAGCACAACAGCCTACAGCTCAGCTGCAGCGGTCAACGGCACCAACTTCACTCGAAGCAGAACTACTGGCCGCTACTGAAGAATATATGCGCCGCACCCATCAGCCCGAACAGATGAGCCAAGCAGCAGTAGCACCCGCTGCACCGCAGCAAAAACCAACTAGCCTCGCGCCACTAGCTCAACAAACTGGCCCACAACCAGCTGCCGTGCAAGAACAGCAATCTAGGCAGCCCGCACTATCAAACCATGTCACTGCCAAAAACCGAAAAACCGAAAAACCAGCACGTCGCCAGCAAAGCGCCGCTAGTAAGTTCGTCCGTTTTAGTGGATTAGCTATCGCTGGGGTAGCTGTACTACTCCTCGGCGTATATATGCTATATACCACTGTTCCTGGCGTGTCGACACAAGTGGCCGCTGCCCAAACAGGGGTAGCAGCTAGTTATCCGACCTATCGCCCAGAAGGCTATGACTTAACTGGGCCAATCACCGCCAAAGATGGTAAGGTAGCAATGACTTTCGGCCAAACCGGTGGTAGCACTGGTAGCTATACGATTATGCAAGAAAAAACTGACCAAGAAAGTGACGCGCTAAGCGGTACAATTAAGAAAGAAACTGGCCATGACCCTGCAATAACCCGTATTGACGGCCTGACAATTTACACCTATGACAATGGCAACGCTGCCGCCTGGGTTAATAAAAATATCCTCTATACCATTAAAAGTGATACGCCGCTCACAAGTACGCAAGTGCAACAAATTGCCACTAGCATGTAAGCCGGTAGGAGCGCTGCTCGTGCATATGCTATATTAGACATATGACACATTTACGAACTCGATTTGCACCAAGCCCAACTGGCTATATCCACGTTGGCAATGTTCGTGCTGCACTATTTCCGTGGCTTCTTGCCCGCCAGCAGCAGGGAACATTCATACTGCGCATCGAAGATACCGACCAAACACGGTTTGTCGATGGCGCAACAGATTTAATTATGGACTCACTGGAATGGCTCGGCATCACCTGGGATGAAGGCCCTGATATCGGCGGACCACGCGGACCATATACACAAACGCAGCGCAAGGACCACTACCTCGCCTGGGCGCAAAAATTGATCGACAAAGGCCTCGCCTATGCCGACCCATACTCACCAGAAGAAGTAGCAGCTTTTCGGGCTGAAGCGCGCGCGCAGAAAAAACCATTTTTATACCGCGACTATCGCCCGGCAAATCCACCACAGTGGGATGGATCACAGCCACTGCGATTCAAGGTAACCAGCCCAAAGCGTTACACCTGGCAAGACCCTGTTATGGGTGAGCTATCAGCTGGGCCAGAGGCGCTCGATGACTTTATCCTCATCAAGTCTGACGGGCTACCTACCTACAACTTTGCGCACATCGTCGATGATTATGAAATGGGCGTTACCCATGTAATACGTGGGCTAGAGTATATTTCAAGCATTCCAAAATACTTAAGCTTATATGAAGCGCTTGATATTGAACCACCGGTGCTCGCCTGCCTGCCACACATTATGGCACCAGATGGCCGCAAAAAACTTGGCAAACGCGATGGCGCCAAAAGCGTTACGGAATACCGCGCTGATGGTATTTTGCCCGAGGCGATGCTTAACTTCCTAGCCACCCTAGGCTGGAATGATGGCACTGAACAAGAAATTTTCAGCCGGGAAGAGCTTATTGAAAAATTCAGCTTACCGCGTGTGCAGCGTAGCGGCGCTCGTTTCGACGAAACCAGGCTACTATGGATGAACGGCCAGTGGCTGCGACGCCTAGATATTGATGACCTTTACCAGCGAGCAGCACCATTTTGGGGTAAAGCAGCCGCTACTGCAGACGAATCATACAAAAAGCAGGTGCTGGCGCTCGTTCAAGATCGCCTCAAAACATTAAGCGAGCTGCCAGCTATGACCGAGTATTTCTTTACGGATCCGGCCGTAGATGAGGCACTACTAGCGACAAACAAGCAGCTGAAAAAATTAAGTTCAGACCAGAAGGTCTCGCTACTAGAAGCAGCGCTTGCCAAGCTAGCCGCAATTACGCCAGAAAATTGGACCGAGGATCATCTGCAAGAGGCGCTCAATCAGCTACTAACAGAAACCGAGCAAAAGCCTGGCATCCTCTTTAGCTTAATTCGTATCGTGACCACCTGGGCGCCATTTAGCCCGCAACTCAATCAGACCCTAGCGCTTCTGGGTAAAGAACGAGTGCTGCAGCTCATTCGGCAGGGAATCGATGTTGTAGCCAGCCAAGACTAAGTTCACTCTACGCCCCTAAACCTGACGACTAAAAATAACCCCACCATCAGGTGGGGTATTAGTTTGCTATGAAACACGGGCATTATTCGCGCTTCAAATCGTTGATTGGGTTGCGACGCAAGCCTTGCATCAGCGGGAAGGCCATACTGACGATACCGGCAAGCGCACAAATGATCAAGATACCGCTAATTTGGCCAACATTCATTTCGAACAAGCTAATCTTCTTGGTAAGGTCGAGTGCGCCAAAGCCAAACTGTGCTTGGGCAGTTAGGCTTGGAGCCCAGGCGGCATCGACAATGCCAGCCAGAAGCATACCAATAGCAAGGGCGAAGATCATGACGCCAAGTGTTAACAATATAGTGTACGTAACATAAATTGTACCAATATCTGCCCGGGTAAAGCCGATTGCACGGAAAATAGCAGTTTCACGGCGGCCATCAGAGATGACGCGGCCAATAGCAATCAGCATAAAGCCTACTGCTACCAAGGTGACACCGATCATTGCATAGCTGAACCAGCGCTGTGTTAATTGGCGCAGTTCGTCTAGCGCAGAGCTATTACTAAAGGCAAACTCAGCAGCGTATGGGCGGTCTTTTGGCGAACACGATCCATTTGGTTGGATTGAACAGCCCTGCTCATCAATAAACTTCTGGGCCGACTTGCTATCCGCAAACTCGACGTAGCGGTTCTTATTGTCTTCCGGACCCATGAAATATTGTGGTGTGTAGGTAAGAATTGGCGCGAAGGCTGACTTATCTTGTATCTGCGAGTATAGCGCCTCTGGAATCATCTGTCCGAAACCATTGGTCTTCAAGACGCTCTGCAAAAGGTCGCTTATGTTGCGAGCTTGCTGCCCATTTCCAGATGAGTTTTTGCTATCACCAGGTAAAATACCAACTAACTTAAATTTGATAAATCGGCTGACCATCTCGGTATTTTTACCGAATTTTTTATCAAAGGCTTCTTTATCTTGAGTCTGCTTCTTCTCGGTTTTATTACGTGTATCGCTCTGAATAGTTGGGTTTTCACAGCGAGTTGGGTCAGGCAAAGCATAAATTAGTGATGGTTTTTTATACTTTGGGTCGTTCTTTGCAACTTCCATCTCACGCTGAGTCGCCAAAATCGACTCAATTTTCTCGAGACTAGCACTGTTGCGGTAGCATGCCTGGAAACTAAAGTCCTTTGCGCGGTGACGCACTTCCTTTAGTCGAGCAAGTTTATCATCTGCGCTCGCATTCGATGGCAGTGGGCTCATACCCATGAGTCGCTCAGCCTTATCTTGTGTCAGCATAATTGGCAGCATGCCGCTATTCGGACGCCATCCACCCTGATCTGGCAGCATAAACGGAGAGGCAATTTCACTTGGTGTCATAGTGAAGTAACTGTCAAACACCTGGTCGGTACGGTTTTGTGTTTGGTCACTGCTGTCTTTAAACTCTTCCTTACCGTCTTTGAATACCTCAAGAGACTCATTTTTAGCAACACCAAGACGCTGCTCCGTTAAAATAGTCTTAGCACCGTATTTCTTGGCTACTTCTTGTAGTTTGTTATCGTCTAGCGCTGGCTGTCCACCGAATTTTTCAGTTAGAATCGCCTGTACAATACCAGTCGTATCGGTACGAATCATACGCTCATAACCGTTCCTGCCGACTTTGGTTGGCTTGCGGTCGTCTGTGCTGTCGTATGGAATATTGAGCTTTTTAGCCTCAGCTGTTTTTTCAGCCACGAGCTGCTTATGGCGATACTTTGCGTCTGCAACCAGGTTCGGATCCTTCAAAATGTCATCCTTGGCTTCTTCGCCGCCATACACGCGAGCTACCTGCACGAGATATCGGCCGTTTAGTCCATCTTCACGAAATAGCTGCAGGCCTGTAAATAGACCAGTCATTATTAACGAAGCGGCAATAAGTGCACCAAATAAAACACTCGCTAGAAGCATCGTCAACACGGTACGCAAAAAATGTGCACGCAGCTTACTAATCGCTAACAAGCCTGCATCGGTTATCTTAATCATAAAGCACTCCGTCGTTAATAGTAATCACTCGGTCTGCGATAGCGGCCACACCCTTGCTGTGCGTTACTACCACAATAGTCATGTTATATGCCGCTCGAATCCTCTGGAAGAGCTCGACAACCTCTTGACTCGTAATTGCGTCTAGGTTTCCAGTTGGCTCATCGGCGAAAATGATTCGCGGCCGGTTAATGAGCGCTCGCATAATACCAGCGCGCTGCATCTGGCCACCAGATAGCTCACGAGGCAGGTGATCAAGGCGATCTTCAAGGCTAGTGTGCCGAGCTAGTTTCGTAATACGCTGGTGACTCTCAGCCCGCGTAAGGCGCAGCGGCATACCTGCCACTTCAATATTCTGTCGCAGCGTCAAAAATGGCTGCAAATAAAACGACTGGAAGACAAACCCTATCGTTCGGCTGCGGAAATGAGACAGCTCCTTGTCGCTCATAGCATCTAGCTGACGACCGTCAACCATAATACTACCACTAGTTGGACGATCGAGGCCGCCCATGAGGTGGAGCAGGGTAGACTTACCGCTACCGCTACCGCCGCGGATCACGACAATCTCACCCTCCATCACCTGAAAACTCACATCGCGCAGGGCATGAATATCCTCGTGCCCACGCTTCTTAAACGTTCGCGATAGGTGTGATACATCAATTAGTAGTTGTCGTTCCTGTTGAACCTCGCTCGCTTCGGTAGCCTCAGATGCTTCTGCGGCCGCTGCAGCACGTCGGTTCATCTGCGGCATAATATCAGTAATGAGCAAGTCTGAGCTTAAACGGTCCTCGGGCGCCATATCAAGCCAGTCAGCGGGCATCTTTCGAATACCACCCTGAGACGAGGTAGACCTTTGCTTAGCCGTCGGTTTGCGGCGGCTTGTGATTGGATCATCAGCCGGGGTGCTGGCCGGCGCATCTTGCGCTAATGATAACTCCAGCATCGACGCACCAGAATCATCAAACAGTGGCGATGCATCAACAGCAGGTTCAGCTACCGACTCTGGCTGAGGGTAATCTGGCTCTTCAATCGGAGCTGGTTGTGGCTCCTGAGTCAATTGCTGCTGGAAAGAGGCATCCTGCGAGTACGGCTCTTCAGGCTGTCGCTGCACCTGCATGTAGCCCGCATCGGTATTTGCAGTCGATGGCGGTGCAACCACTGGTTCTGGTTGAGCTGACGACTGACGTGGCGAATGCGCTGCCCGTGCCTGTGGTGACTGATTTTGTGCCATTGGCCGCGGACCAAAAGGACGCGGTGCTTGCTGCACTTGCTGATAATTTTGTTGAGGAGTCTCAAGTACCTGCGACGCCACATCGTAAATAGATGAGACTGGCTCGGTATAGGTAGCGGTAGCCTCAGCTTGAGTAGACCAAGAAGACTCTTGCTGCACAGGTGACTCGGCCTGAACGGGAGGAGTGAACTGTGGCTGGGCAGCAGGCTGCGTATAATGATAGTTCTGCTGCGGGGTAGCCTGCGTACTTTGCTGCATCGAGCTAGTGACAGACCGCCTTTCTACATGGTTAATACTGCCGCGGCGGCCATCACGGCGCGGCACACTTAAAGAAGGTCCAGTGTTACGCCCACTGGTTGGAGTAGGTTGGTTAACAGGGGAAACAGGTGCCGATGGCGCGGTATACGGATTCGACTGCAGCCCACCCTGCATTTGCGATTCGTCTCTATTCATAAATTTGCTTGTGCTTTCCTCTAGTGTACACCAAACGGCAGGCGCCTGCAAATATATTTACCTGTTTAGTACCATAATTGGTGAAGTGCTCTCGCCAGAATGCCATACATATATAATGTAAAGATTTTTTATTACTATAAATAAAAAAATAGCTCGTCATGATACTACATAGTAAATGCGAGCCATATATAATTTCTTGGTGACCCTACCGGGAATCGAACCCGGGTTACCAGGATGAGAACCTGGCGTCCTAACCGCTAGACGATAGGGCCGTTGCAATGAATAATAGCAAACTGCACCTGCCCAGTCAAGCAGCTCTTATGTTAATTCTTCGCGCCCACAGGCGCAGCACGAGCATCTGCGCTATACTAGAAAGATGACGTTACTATCAACCCTGCTATCTCACCGCTCCTACGCGCAAACTAGCAGGCCGCTGCCAGGTCTTAACCTTGGCGGGTGGCTGGTGCTAGAAAAGTGGATGACACCCAGTGTTTTTGCGGGCACCGAAGCGACAAACGAATACGAACTTTGGCAAACTGCGGCCGGGCCAGGCCACATTACACATCACCGCGACACATTTATTACCGAAGCTGACATTCGTTGGATTGCAGCCACTGGTGTTCAACTATTGCGGGTGCCGATTGGCTACTGGGCCCTGGAAGATCAGCCGCCATATCAACATTGTCGCCAGCATCTCGACTGGCTACTAGAAGTGGCCCAACGCTATAACCTCCGCGTCCTACTTTGTCTGCATGCTGCGCCAGGCGCCCAAAACGCCAACGACCACAGCGGCAGTGGCCAGCCGGGAACTACAGGGTGGTTTACAAAAGACAACCAACGACGCACCACTTTTACGCTGCAACAGCTCGCTGAGCGCTACGGTAGCCACCCAGCGCTGTGGGGAATTGAGCTGCTCAATGAACCCCTTGTACATGGGCTCCGCCGCAGTTGGCAGTTTTGGCAGTGGAGCCGAACTACCAAAAAGCTGCTTGTTAAAACCTTGCCACCCCACGTGCGTATCGTGATTAGTGATGCCTACAACCCCGCATGGTGGTCTGGAAAATTTGGACGAAATTGCGTGCTAGATATTCATCATTACCATTGTTTTGCCCCTGCCGATCAAGCCGCCACTGATATGGCGCACCACCGCGCAAAGCTGGCGGGAAGCCAGGTTAGTTACGCTGCCCACGCTCGACAGCAACCAATCATCATTGGTGAGTGGAGCGCAACGCTGCCACAGCACCTGATGAGCGATAAATCGGCACACGCATTTTGCGCAGAGCAACTTACCGCGTTTACCAGTGCTGAGGCCTGGTTTTTCTGGAGTTATAAAACAGAAAGCCCAGATAGCTGGAACTTCCGTCACCTCTATACGCAGGGCTATTTTACTGGTGTATTACCACATTCTTCGTTGCCAGCTAGCGACCAGTAACAACCCCGCCGGGTAACTCTTGATTTTATCGCTCTTTTTACGCATACTTAAAGGTAAGCATTTTGCCTTGGCTACTTTAGCCAGTAGCGCAAAAAACGATAACAGTAGCTAGTATAAGGGTGGGGATGAAAAAACAATTATTTACACAGTTCTGGCAACGCCGCATTTGTGAACTGATTTTTACTATTGCAGCCGGTGTACTTGGCGTGTATGCGTGGGTGCAATTCGGGCCAGCACACTATGCGCCAAATATTACGCAAATGCTAACCGAGCATACCGCCATGGTAGCAGGCGGCAGTATGATACTCAGCATCTTATGCTATCTATGGATGCCACGCCGCCACCCGCGTATTGTACCGACGCTCATGTTCTCCTGCCTGGTGGCAATTGCTCTGGTCGCCACCTTTGAGACTGGAGGATTACGCTCACCACTACTATCACTCTGGTTCTTCGTACAATTTTTTGCGGGGCTATTTAGCCTGCGAGCGATTATTATCCTTGCCATGGTGAACTCAGTTTTTCTGTTTCAAGAAACCTACCTGAATGAAGGGCCGCTGCCAATGAGTATGCTTATCCTGATTGGTTTTACCAGTGTTGCCGTCTTGTTTATGAGCTACATCACTTGGATTCAGCGCCCAGCCCGTGCGACTGACAACGAAATGGCACACCGCCTTAGCATCGAGGAAGGTAAGTCTGATGCCGTGCTGGAGGCGATCAGTAATGGTGTCATTGCCATTGATGAACATGAAAAAATCGAACTAATCAACCTAGCGGCGCAGCAAATTGTCGGCTGGAATAAGGGCGACGCACTGGGCATCGACTACACCCTAATTTTGCAGCTCATCGACAGTAAAAATGAGCCAATCCCCCGAGAGCACAACCCTATTACACAAGCAAAACAAACCGGAAAAGTATTTCAATCGCGTAATATCATGCTAGCTACCAGCAGCGACAAACTGCTGATGATTTCACTGTCGGTCACACCGGTCAATAATGGTAAAAACACAATTATCGTTTTCCGCGATATCACCAAAGAAGCCAAAGAAGAGCGTGAGCAAGCGGAGTTTATTTCTACTGCCAGCCATGAGATGAGAACCCCAGTCGCAATTATTGAGGGATACTTAAGTTTGGCGCTTAACCCGACTATGTCGACGATTGACGAGCGAGCTCGCGGCTATATCACCAAAGCGCACGATTCAGCCAACCACCTTGGGCAACTATTGCAAGACCTACTGGATATTACCCGCATCGATGACGGCCGCATGAAAAGCGACCCACGCCCAACGGATATTAATATGATTTTGCAGGATATTTGGAATGGGCTGCAAGTCTCAGCCAAAGAGAAGGGGCTTGAGTTTCACCTTAATACCGTGCCAGAAAAAGAAGGCCTCACGCTTTCACCAATTTATTTTGCCAATGTTGACCCCGGCCATTTGCGCGAGGTCTTATCAAACCTGCTAGAAAATGCCATAAAATACACTAATGAAGGTGAAATATCAGTCACGCTATCTGGCAACAATGACACCATCACTGTGGCGGTAGCCGATAGTGGTATTGGTGTACCAGCGGAGGATGTGCCGCACCTATTCCAGAAGTTTTACCGTGTGGATAATAGCGATACTCGTGAAATTGGCGGCACCGGCCTGGGGCTATATCTTAGCCGACGCCTCAGCGAGGCTATGAATGGTAAATTATGGGTAGAGAGCGAATATCACAAGGGAAGCACGTTCTACCTTCGATTGCCCCGCATGACATATGCCGAGATTCAGCAATATAACCGTAAAATAGCAGAGGCCGAAACCGACCAGGCGCCGGTGCCGCTTGCGCATGCCGTTGAGCCAACTGGAGAGCTACCAGATAAAAATGCGACCTACACGCCAGCAGAGATTGTCGAGCAAGACGAGCTCACTGAGGCCGCACGCCAGGTAGCTGAACAGTGGCAGGAAGAAGCTGCAGAGCTAGAAGAGCCGAGCGAAGAACTAGATGAGCTGATAGACCAAGTTACTCCTGTGGCTCCTGAAGATCCTGTTCAACCATCCCCAAAGCGAGCCCGCCGCCGTGCTCGTCGCCGCAAAGCAAAGCAAGAAGTTGATGAAATTACCGCGACACTCACCGAGGAGCAAACACCAACCTCGCCTACTGAACTTGAAACCCTGAACTACCTTGATGCGGCACTAGAAGAGCAAGAAGGACCTAGCCCAGAGGAAAAAGAAGATGTCGCACCATCCACTCAAGATGCCACCAATCTTCCTGCTACGGAGGAGCCTATAAAGCCAGCTGTGCACACCGGAAAAGCGATCGATATCATTGGTAACCGCACCAAAAAACCGTCGCCAAAGCCTGATGCAAAAAAACTGCCAGAGATGACGAATGCCACTAGCCCCACTAGTCAACAGCCGCTGCCACGCGTGCTTACCAGTGCCGATGACGAAGTGACCCACATGACACACGAGCGTTCACACGCCCCTGTGCCACAACAAGAAATAAAAGAGGTAGCACCAGAAGAGGCACCTACCAAAAAAATAGCTACCCCTACACCGCAGCCAGCAGCAGCGAGTGACGATACGCCACCGGAGGCATCAAAGCCAAAGCCAGAGCCTGAGTCAAAACCAGAACCCGAGCCAATCATTGGCCGCCGCTTTGGAGCACAACCACTGAAAACGGTATACCAAAATATGATCTCACCAGAAACAGCCGCTGCACGCCGCATTCACCAGATGAATCTAGCTACCTCTAACCGACCAAACGGTTCTACTAGTGCGCCAGCACGCAACGATGCAGCGGCCGATAGAACCTTACACATTTCGGTAACCGGGCCTCAGCGAGCACTCAGCACTCCCGAGCCTCGTCCACATCAGGTTCACCCGTTCCTTGGCCACCGTAGCACCACACTGTTAAATCCAGCCGCAGCTCTACACCAATACCAGCGCGACCGCTTCTCCAGCTCCTCTCAACCGAAAGCACCAGATATACCGGAGGATAGCGAGAAAACACCATAAGCACATAGATTTTTACGTCAAAATATCCTATTATAGACAATGAAAGGGAAAGGATTAACAATATGACAAAGATTCTACTGGTCGAAGACGAGCAGGGGCTTCGTGAGATCTACGGAGTACGTCTTTACCAAGAGGGCTACGATATCGTTACCGCAGCGAACGGAGAGAAAGCACTTGATGTTGCGAAACGAGAATTGCCACAATTGATTATTAGTGATGTGATGATGCCTCGTATCACGGGGTTTGATATGCTTGATATTTTGCGCTCAACACCAGAGACAAAAGATATCAAGATAATTATGATGACTGCATTATCGAGTGAAGACCAGCGCCGCCGAGGTGAACAGCTTGGGGCCGACCGCTACTTAGTAAAATCACAGGTAGGTATTGAAGACTTGGTGCGTACAGTACACGATGTACTTGGCGACACCAGGGAAGAAGTGCAGGCCAGCCTTGCTCCAGCAATTATGTCAGAAATGCAAGCAATGCAAGAGCCTACCGCTCCTGCGCCTCAGCCAGCAGCTGTAGAAAATCAGCAGCCGCAAGCCGCCAGTCCACACTACATGGCTGCAGCGCCTTCAGCCGAAGCGCCACAAAATAGCTACGAATCTCTTGGCCAGACTAGTGGTGGTGAACGGGTTATTCAGCCGCTTGCCCACGAAGAAGAGACCGGGCCAGATATTAATTCACTAATCGCCCAAGAATTGCAACAGCTCACGGGAGACCCAGCTGAAACTGCTGCCGAACCAGAGGTGAACACAAAAGTTGATCAACCAGCTGAGTTTACTAAAGAGCCTAACGCAGCGCAGCCTGTTGTCACTCAGCCAGCAGCGCATCCTGCGATTGATATGCCAATGCCGGCAGCGCCGCCCGAAACACCGCGCTCAGTAGAAGATGATCTTGATGCCTTTGAAGCAGCAGCTCGTGAGCAGCTTAGTCACGCTGCACATCCGCAGCCAAATGTGGCTACAGCAGCAGAGGAGCCTGACTACCTAGCAGAAGAAGAGGACGGAGAAGATGAAGAAGAAGTCTTCTTTGTACCAGATGCAGAAGAAGCTGAAGCTAACGCTACTACCACCGCAGAGCAGGCGCCACGCTCAAGTGTGCCTACTGCAACATATGCCGAAGCAGGTCCGTCTACCGATGAGCTAGAGGCACAGATTTCATCGGCATTTAGCGAAAAAACTAGCGCAGAACCTACTGCCACGCCTAGTGAAAATACTGCCTCACAGTCAGCAGCAGCTCCTCAGGCCGAATTAGCAATAGAAGAAAACTTGGGCGCAGAAGAGCAGGGTAGTAGGTCTGCCGCTCCAACCTTCACACAGCGGCCAGCCATTCTGCGTTCAACCAGGGCGCAACGGCCGCTGTCGACCGTCGGCTCAACACCACTCGACCGTGATACAACGGCACAATCAGGAGCTCGATTTTTCTAATGCCACAACGAGTGAATAAATATCTTGCACATCAGCTTGGCATCTCTCGACGCCAGGCTGATGCAATCATCGCTAAAGGTTCGGTGACTATTAATGGCCAGCCGGCTACTCCGGGCAATCAGATTCAAGATGGCGACCAGGTAAAAATTGGTGAGACTCTCATTAGCAGCCACCATGTGCCGATGAGCTATGTACTGCTGAATAAGCCAGTGGGCTATGTTTGTTCACGAAAGTCACAGGGCAGTGCCCCTACAATTTATGAGCTCTTGCCAGAAAATATGCACTCACTTAAGCCAGTTGGCCGGCTCGATAAAGATAGCTCTGGGCTACTACTTCTTACGAACGATGGTGATTTTGCCTTTCGCATGACTCATCCAAAATTCCACAAAACAAAAACCTACCATGTTTCACTTGATGCTGGGCTGCAACCATTGCACCGCCAAATGATTAGCGACCATGGCATCATGCTAGAGGATGGCCCAAGCAAGTTGCAGCTTGAACGCCAGGTGGAAGGGGATGATACAAAATGGATTGTGCGTATGCACGAAGGCCGCAACCGACAGATTCGCCGTACATTTGCATCTCTTGGTTACACGGTCACCAAACTACACCGCACTGAATTTGGTCCGTTTTGGCTCGGTGATATTAAGGCCGGCGCCTTCACTCAAAGTGTAAAAAACTAGCAGCCACACCCGCTGCTATTTTTTTATGCCAAGCTGTGCTATAGTAAAAGCAATTATGTCTAAGAAAAAACTCCCTACTGTAGCAATTATTGGCCAGGCTAATGTTGGCAAAAGTTCACTATTTAACCGGCTCGTTCGCGCCAAACAAGCAATTGTAGCTCGCGAAGCTGGTACCACTCGCGATAGTGTACTCGGCAAAGTAAGT
This sequence comes from Candidatus Saccharimonadota bacterium, assembly GCA_013333495.2. GTDB lineage: Bacteria > Patescibacteriota > Saccharimonadia > Saccharimonadales > Saccharimonadaceae > VGLK01. The sequence goes on from JABCOR020000004.1 coordinate 18,381, forward strand.
TACCGCGATCACCAATTTTGGCTCGTGGACACCGCAGGGCTTAAAGACCCAAATGATGAATTCGAAGCCTCAATTCAAGAGCAAATCGCAGAAGCTTCAGAAGCAGCAGATGTTATTGTCGTAGTCGTGGATAGTACTATGTTCATTGCTGATTACGACCGCTTGGTTGCCAAAAAAGCGCTCAAAAGTCGCAAGCCAGTTATCCTAGCAATGAACAAGTCGGATATCAAAGGCCACAATGGTAAAGAAGTGTTCCAACGACTTGGCATCAAAACAATGATTCCGACCTCAGCTGAACACAATATTGGTACAACCGAGCTGCTTGATGCTATTACTGCCAATATACCTCCTATGCGCAGCCAAGAAGATGACGATGCTATTCGCGTTGCACTAATTGGACGTCCAAATGCAGGGAAAAGTAATTTGTTCAACCGCCTTGCTGGCAAGCAGCAGGCAATTGTAGCCAATGTTGCCGGCACCACCCGAGACATTAATCGAGTACCAATTCGGTACATGGGCCGAACAATTGAGTTGCTCGATACTGCCGGCGTTCGTCGCCAGGGTAAGCAAGAGCGTGGTATTGAAAAATTTTCAGTACTCCGCACCTTGCAGGCGATTGAGGAGGCTGACATCTGTTTGCTACTTATGGATGTACACGAACTGAACACACAACTTGATCAACGACTGGCTGGCATTATTGACGAAGCGGGCAAGGGCCTCGTGATTGTAGTCACAAAATGGGATAGTGTACAAGATAAGGATGCCTACACACATGACTCGCTTATTCCAAAAATTGCTAACGCCTTTAACTTTGTGCCATGGGCACCACTAATTTTTACCAGTAGCATTACAGGCCAAAACGTGACGAAACTTTTTGATCTAATATTAGATATCCAAGATAAACGACAGCAGCCAACCAGAACACGAGCGCTTAACGCTATGCTGCAAAAAGCGATTCAAAAACATCCACCAGCTGGCCTAAAGAATACACACCCAAAGCTGCGTTATATAGTGCAAACAGATACAACCCCTCCGTGGTTCGTTATTTACGGATCGAACCTAAAATTTGTTCACTGGAGCTACAAGCGATACCTCGAACGACTACTGCGTGAAACATACTCATATGAAGGTACACCAATTAAACTATCTTTCCGCGACGAGAAGCAGATTAAGGCAAACAAAGCCCGCCTCGCTGAGGGCAAGGAAGCAGTCACCAAGGCATACAAGCAGCGAAAAGAGCAAGAACGCCTTGAGCAAGAACAGGCAGCCCGCCTCGAACGACAGCGTAAAAAACTCTAAGCGCGCTGACTACCAACTACTTGCCAGTCCAACAACTAATATACGCACCCACAAATAAAGGTGCGTATTTTTTGTACCCATACCATAAAACTCTTAGCTTGGCGTGGTAAAACTAAACATCCGCTAGCACCATAGAGTGCTAATACATCGCTGGCATCACTAACCTTCATCCTCTTTGTAATAAAAATTCCTCCATAATAAAAGAAACCCCGGGGGAGGGGTTTCTTTTTGTGATAGCCGCTTAAGGCAGTTCTATATATTACTTGCGACGTCCAGCTAGGAGGTATACCAAGCCTGAGGTTAGGGCACCTGCGCCAAGGAACATTGGCAGACCAGCTGCAATACCAGTTCGTGGCAACTCAGTTGGAGTCTTTGTAATTGTTACCGAAGGAGTTGGCTGCTCACACTTAGTTTTATCTTGTGTGTAAGTCTTCTCATCGATTTGGTCTTTAGTTACTGTCTTTGTAGCCTTAGTTGCGATCTCACACGCGTCAACTTTTTCACACTTGCTGAAGTCGCTAGTGTAACGCTTTGCGTCATTCTCTGACTTCTTGATAGTTACTGCTTGGCCTGTAGTGATGTCACATACGCGAATCTGCTTACAGTCATCAAGGTTGGTTGAGTGCTTTGTCTTGTCAAACTCATTCTCTTTGATAGTAACTACAGTATTAGTCTTAAGGTCACAAACGGTGATGTTCTTTACTGGTGCTGGTGTAACAGTGAAGTGTCCACGACAGTTTTCTGAAGTAATATCACCCAAAGTTGTCTTTACAGTAGCGCGTACTGTATATGTGTCTGGTGCTAGACCGTTAACATCCAAAGTTGCTGTTGGCGCAGTGCTTGCAACATCCTTTGAGATAACGTGCTGACCAGCCTTGTTTACTACATCAAAGTGGTAGCCAGTAACCTTAGCACCGTTTTCAACAGTTGCGGTTGCAGTTAGGCGAGCTGCGTCACGTGCAGTCTTCTGTACATCGATAGCCTTACAAGCTGCAGCTGGTTTTGGCTGTGGTTTTGGTGGCTTTGGTGGTTCTTCAACGTAAGTCAAGTTACCACAGTATAGTGCAATAGCAAACCACTTTCCGTCAACTGATCGCTTACCGATAAGTGCCTGGAGAGGGTATCCAGCGCTCTTATTGTTAGCGTTGAACAGGTAACCACCTGTGTAAAGTTGACCTGCGCCAGGAATGTTAACAGCCTGACGATTTGGTACGTTGTAGTTTACGCGACCAAGAGTTTTAATCTGACCGTTAAAGTCGCTTGTGTTAAATGATCCTAATGTCATGTTTGCGATATCAGCACGGGTAATGCCATAGTGCTCGTAAATAGCACGGATGTCGCTGTAGCTGTCGTACACGTGTAGCATATGGTCTTTGTCTTTAATACCACCGTATACAACGTTATCTTTATTAAACCTGTCGAACTGCGTTGCCGAGGCCTTGCTTGAGTCACCAGGAAGGCTGAAGCCCGAGAAGAGCTGTGCAACCAATGCTAGTGCTGCCAAACCAAGTGCCATCGGCTTGGTAACGCGCCGGATCCATGTTCGTTTCATGCAATCTCCTTCTTTATATTATCTGCCGCTATTCTATCATAATTTTGCAATACTAACAAGTTGTTTTTTAGTAACAGCTTAAGCGGTACGCGGCTAACTATATGGTATAATACCTGTTATATTTTACAAGTGTATTTTATGATAATTTACGCTAGAAATGTGGTGTTTTCCACATATAAGCAACACTAGATGGCAGTTTCACCACACCACCAACCATTAAACGAGCATTATTTACTATGAAAATACTTATTGGACAAGGTAACAACGATCCAAAATATGCCGGTACGCGACACAACGTTGGCTTTATGGCGCTTGATGCGTTTGCCGCCCGAGAGGGAAGTGATACAGCATTTCTTTATAAGCCAAAATTTCAGGCCGAGATAGCAGAGCTAACTATTGCTGGCGAGAAAGTACTACTGGTAAAGCCGACGACTTTTTATAACGAGACGGGGCGAGCAGCACGACTATTAGCTGATTTTTACCATATAGCAGCCGAGGATATTCTTGTAATTCACGATGAGCTGGCCTTGCCGTTCGGGCATATTCGTATTCGCAACCAGGGAAGCGATGGCGGCAATAATGGTATCAAATCCTTAAACCGCACGCTGGGAGAACATTTTTGGCGTATCCGCATTGGCATTCAGAATACATATACTAGCCGCACCGATAAGGCCGTCTTTGTGCTGTCGCAGTTCACTAAGGATGAGCGCGCAGCATTACAAGATGCAATATTACCAGCAGTGGCAGAAGAAATTGAGCATTTCGTGCGCGGCAAGGCACGTACAACAACGTTATCGATGTAGTACGCACGCAAAGACGGTCGCCTACTTGAAGGGATGTGGTGTAAATGATGGACATTACAGCTCAGGTTATTACTACTGGAAGCACGTTTGTATTGGCATCTCTGATCGCTCTTGCTGCTTTCTACTTAATTCTCAAGTACTATGCTAACCGTGCTAAAAGCACACCATACGCTGTGGTCGCTTTCATACTTACTGTGACCATCCAGATGATACTATTCCGCATATCTTTGAGAGGAGCAGTAGAAGGTTCTCAGCAAGGATTCAGCATCGTTGCCTCATTGTCTCTGTATAGTGTAGCTGGAGTTATCGCTATGATAGTCTTGGTCATGATAGGCCTTTTGGTTAACTTTTTGGCCAAGGAGCACGACGGTAAACAGCACACGCTAACTATCATGACCAACGAGGACAAGCCTCTTGTATATGTAGACATAACAACCTATGATAATGGCGCTGTTGATATTACTACCCGTAGCGATGGGGACACTTCGCTTAAAATCATGTTTGACGAAGAAGTTGTACCTGCACAGTATCAAGAGCAACCAGTAGTCCTGCAGGATGCATAATGCCCAGCCCGCTAGAAAATAGCTCACATTGAGTCGTACTGGCTCTGTAGCTCACTCTGGTGGGCTATTTTCTTTGCCAAAAAATTCCTACGCTTGCGCTACAGCTGGCGTATAGCTTTCTGCACCCAAACAACAAAACAGCAAAAAAGCGCCAAGCAAGGGTGGGCATCGCTTGGCGCCATTTTGCCCTTCAACCACTGCAAGGGGGAAAGCAGCCCAAAGGGGGAGTTGGAGCACACAGTAGAGAGACTACTGTATGCCGGTTGAAGAGGTTAGTCTACGAGTAACAGTAAGGGGTGCGCCCAGTGGAGGGTAGAAAACTAAGCGCCCATTACTCGCAGTCTAACATGATAATCATGTATAATTACATATGAATGTGCTAGTTGATCGCTCTCGCACCGCGATCAATCACTTTCGATATTATCACCTACTTGACAGCCTGTCAACAACTTTTGCAACAAATTATGACAAAAATCAATCAACTTTCACCCCAGAGCCATAATTTTACCTCCCGATTAACTGATATTGCGCGAAAACCACAAACATTATATTACATGGGAGCACTGCCTGACGGAGATCGCAAGCGGGTTGCTATCGTCGGCAGCCGCAAGCCAACCAGCTACGGTAAAGAGGTGACAATGCGCCTAGCTGGTGCACTGGCGCAGCGCGGTGTCGTAATTATAAGTGGGCTAGCCCTCGGCGTAGATGGTATCGCCCACCGGGCCGCGCTAGAAGTTGGTGGCACGACTGTTGCTGTACTCGGCAATGGCCTACCGAATATTTACCCAGCTAGCCACACTGCGCTAGCGCATGAACTTATTGAAAACGGTGGCGCGATACTTTCAGAGTACCCAGAAAGAGAGAAAGCTCGTCCGTATTACTTTTTACAGCGCAACCGCCTGGTCTCAGGCCTAGCTGACGCCGTGATTATCACTGAAGCCGCCCACCGCAGCGGTACGCTTAATACTGCACAGCACGCGCTCGAGCAGGGACGTGATGTCTTTGTGGTTCCAGGAAATATTACTAGCCCACTAAGTGAAGGCTGTAATAATTTACTACTGCAAGGCGCCAATCCCATTACTTCAGTGGAAGATTTTTGCAATTATTTTGCGCCTATTCCGAAGCAGCCCACCGTGGCGCAAGCCACTACACTTGGGCCAGAAGAGCAAACTATTCTCGACTTAATCACCAGCGGCGTGCGCGATAACGACCAGCTGCAGGCCCAAAGTAATATACCCTCGGCACAATTTTCGATAGCGCTCACCATGCTAGAGCTACATGGTCTCATTAGTCGCTCTGGTAATGACTGGATATTACGCTAGTGCGTGCTACACTAGAGGCATGACAAAAAGGCGAGTACTAGTAAAAATATCAGGCGAACAACTGAAAGGAGAGGAATCGAGTGGCTTCGATGTAGCGCGGGCCACCTGGATAGCTAGCGAAATACAAAAAGCAACCAACGACACAGAAATTGTGATGGTCGTGGGAGGCGGCAATTATGTGCGTGGAGCCAGTATGAGCAATTCTGCCATCGGCCGCGTTACCGCAGACCATATCGGTATGCTAGCCACCATTATGAATGGGCTAGCGCTTGCTGATGTATTTAACAGTACCGGCCTAGAAACTCGCGTGCTATCTACCATCAAAACAGACCAAATTATCGACCAATTCACCCACCGGCGTGCAATCTCACACCTTGACAAGGGGCGTGTAGTGATTATTGCAGGTGGTATTGGCAGGCCATACCTCACTACCGATACAGCCACGGTGAGTCTCGCACTTGAATTACGCTGCGACCTAATTATTAAAGCCACCAAAGTAGATGGTGTTTACACCCGCGATCCAGCAGTGTACCCCGAAGCAAAGAAGATAACGCAGCTCTCTTTGCACGACGCACTGCAGCGCCCTGATATTAAGGTGATGGACCGAGCCGCGCTAGCTCTTGCAGCCGACCACCATAAGGCCATTACCGTATGTGCATTGCTCACACCGGGCGCCATCGCCCGCGCTTGCGCTGAGGACCCGGCCGTCGGAACACGCATCACCCCGAAGCCGCTTGCGTAAAATGCCAACAAGGCGTATAACTAGTAGAATTCGCATAAGAAGAACATAAAAAAAGGAGCCAACATGAGTCATCAACTCGTTATCGTAGAGAGCCCCGCTAAGGCCAAGACCATTGAAAAATACCTTGGCCCCGACTTTCGCGTCATGTCTAGCGTGGGCCACATTCGTTCAATTGCCAAAAAAACTAAAGACGGCAAACCGCCAATCGATACTGAACATGATTTTTATACAGTTTATGAGGTCGATCCTGACAAAAAGAAGGTTATTAGCGAGCTCAAAAAAGCCGCCAAAACTGCCGGAAAAGATAATATTTGGCTAGCAACCGATGAAGACCGCGAAGGGGAGGCTATTGCCTGGCACCTTTGCGAAGTGCTAGGACTCGACCCAAAAACCACAAAGCGAATCGTCTTTCACGAAATTACTAAGCCAGCTATTACCGCTGCCATTAAGCAACCACGTTTTGTTGATATGAGCCTGGTGCGTGCTCAGCAGGCGCGGCAGATTCTTGACCGCCTGGTGGGATTTGAGTTAAGCCCGGTAGTGTGGACAAAGGTGCCTGGAGGAAAAAGCGCCGGCCGCGTACAAAGCCCAGCGGTGCGGCTACTAGTGGAGCGAGAGCGCGAAATTCGAAACTTTGCCGCTACATCAAGCTATAAAGTCACCGCTGAAATTGTAGCGCGCGGCGTTACATTTAGTGCAGAATTGAACAAAAAATTTGACACCGAAGCAGAAGCACATACTTTTTTGCAGCAACTAGCAAAAACCAAGCTTACAGTTGCCGATGTAAGCAGTCACGAAGGCTCTCGGAATCCACTGCCACCATTTACAACGAGCACGTTGCAACAGGATGCCAATGCCAAACTAGGGTTTAGCTCAAAAGCAACCATGGCAGCAGCCCAAAAGCTATACCAGGCCGGAAAAATTACCTATATGCGTACCGACTCAGTTAATCTCTCGAAGCAGGCATTAGCAGATGCTAAGCGGTTTATTACCGACACCTACGGCGAAACCTACAGCCAGACGCGAACCTTCAAGACTAAGGCCGCTAGCGCTCAAGAAGCTCACGAGGCCATTCGCCCAACGAGCATGGCACTTGAGGTGGCCTCAAGCAGTAGCTATGATCAAAAATTATACGATCTTATCCGGCGTCGTACCCTGGCTAGTCAGATGGCTGCAGCAAGACTTGAGCGCACTACGATCACCATCCACATTGAGCATGCGCCAGACCTTCATTTTACGGCCAAGGGGGAGGTAATTTTATTCGATGGATTCCTGAAAGTATATGGTGGCAGCAAAAAAGATGCGCCGCTACTGCCAAGCACAGTGGCCGGCGATACGCTAGAGCTACGCTCGGCGGCAGCCAAGGAAGTCTTTTCTCGACCACCAGCTCGCTACACCGAAGGAAGTCTAGTGAAAAAGCTTGAAGAACTCGGCATCGGACGACCAAGCACCTACGCAACGATTTTGGGAACTATCCAAGAACGAGGTTACGCTGAAAAAGGCGAAGGCGAGGGCGAGCCACGAGACAGCACGCTGCTGCGCCTTGAACAGGGGACGATTACGCGAGACGTCGTCACCGAAAAAACCGGCAGCACCAAAGGCAAACTATTGCCAACGCCGAGTGGTGAGCTAATTGCCGACTTTTTGACTAATCATTTTACGCAAATTGTCGACTATGATTTTACCGCCACAGTAGAGACAGAATTTGACCAAATAGCTGCTCGTAAACTTGAAAAAGAAACGATGCTGCGTAATTTTTACACACCATTTCACGCTCGCATTGCAGAATCTGGCACCATCGACCGTACAGCAGTCGCAAAAACGCGCGAAATCGGTGTACATCCAAAAACCGGCAAAGTTATTTTGGCACGATTTGGCCGGTTTGGGCCGATGTTGCAGCTTGGCTCTAGCGAAGACACCGATAAGCCACAGTTCGCACCACTGCCAAAGGGAGAGCGCATAGAAACAGTCACTCTAGAGCAAGCCTTGCACGCCTTCACTCTGCCGAGGCTCGTGGGGCAAACCGAAGACGGGCAAGACATAAAGGCTAACATTGGCCGGTTTGGGCCGTATATTCAAGTAGGGAAGTTGTTTGTCAGTATCAAACCTGAGGATCCGCACACTATTTCACTAGAAACTGCACGCGAGCTGTACGCCGCAAAACTAAAGGCTGAAGCTGAAAAACATATAGCCGATTTTGGTGATGGCATTCGCGTGCTAAAAGGTCGGTTCGGGCCATATATCACCGATGGCACAAAAAATGTCAAAGTGCCAAAAGACACTGAGCCCCAAGCCATTACGCACGAGCAGGCTAAAGAGCTGCTTGCCGCCGCACCAGAGAAAAAGAGGCGGGGAACAACCAGAAAGAAAGCCACTACCGCTAAAAAAACCACTCGCACCCGCAAGGCAGTGGCAAAAAAATAGTCGCCACATACTTGCCACGCATACCCGCCAGTACACCTTCCGCTGGCGGGTTTTGCACGCAAGTAAAATAAAAACTATAAAAGTATTTTAATATTTATACAAGTTCATGTTATAATGGTAGTAACTATGGAATAAAGAACAAATAAGTCAAAGACAGAAAGGCACATAATTATTTAATGAATAATGAGGCTACGACAGCGCCATCTTTTGACATCCCTGAAGTTATCAGCGATATTCTTGCGACTATCGACCAAGAGCGTGAGAAGGAAATTATCACACGCCGCTTTGGGCTATATGACCGCAAAGAAACACTAGAGCAAATTGGTGAACTTCTTGGAATCACGCGAGAGCGTGTTCGTCAGTTAGAGAAGGCGATCATTTCCCGCCTCAAGACTGCCGCAGCAGAGGGGGATATTCCTGCGGTTAAACTAGCAGAAAAGCAGTTTATTCGTACACTAACCGAGCGTGGGCGAGCTGCCCGCATCACTGATCTAGCAGATCATTTTGCACAAAATTCAGACCAACCAGCAGAACGCCAACAAGCTCACATCGCATTTATTGGCGAACTTTCAACAAACCTCACAACCGTGAACGAAAACGATAACTACTACCAAAGTATCGCTATCGCAGACTATGGCACCGAGAAGGAGCTCCGAGCTCGCATCGATGAGCTTGTAAAGGTCATTCGTAAGCACGGCAAGCCGGTCACTATCGATGAGCTTGACAACATGGTGCAGTATGAGCACCCAAGCCAGATAGCAGCTATTGCGTCAATGAGCAAGAAACTTGCTCACTTGCGTGGGCTATGGGGTCTGTCTCGCTGGCCAATGGTGAATCCAAAAAATATCCGCGACAAGATTTATGTTATTTTGGCGGATGCAGGGAAGCCACTTCACTTTTCTGATATTGCTGATGCAATCAAAGAAAGTGGTTTCAAACGCAACAACGTTACCACCCAGGCGATTCACAATGAGCTCATCAAAGATAAGCGCTTTGTGCTTATTGGGCGTGGTATTTATGCGCTTGACTCATGGGGCTTCTCAAAGGGAACAGTGGCTGATATTATCGCTGATGTACTAAAAGCCGCTGAAAAGCCACTTCACCGTGATGACATCGTTAACGAGGTACTAAAAAAACGGCAGGTAAAAGAGACGACCATCTTGCTAAACCTACAATCGAAGCCACAATTCAAACGCGTTGCCAAAGCAACCTACGCGCTAGAACCAGTGGAGGCCGCCTAGATTGACAGACAGGCGCAACGCTTGGTATAGTATAGCCATTGAGCGCCCTGCTTCAGTGGCTATTTATCATGTAGGGCAGGGTCTAAAAGTGGTGGGTTATCTAATAACAGAAATAGAGCAATAATATGGATTTTCTAGAGCTATTTATATCAACACTCGTCCAATGGTATGTGTGGATACCGATTGTGGTCACACTGCTGGTGCTTGCGTGGCTCAATAGTCGTGCACCGACCAGGCAAAGCATGCGCGACGTAGAAAGCTCGGTTATGGTGCTCGAGATTCCAAAAACAAATGATAAATCCGAGCTATCAGCAGAACAACTCTTTGCCAGCTTGCACGGTATCTTGCGCAACAAGGAAGAGCTGCGCCGCGTTGGCGGGCTGCAGGAGTATTTTAGCTTTGAGATCGCCTCGGTGCATGGGCAGATTCGCTTTTATATTTGGACACCAAAGCACCTGCAAAGCTACATTGAATCACAGATTTACTCACAGTACCCAACAGTGCAAATCGTACGACTTGACGAGGACTACACACTGCATGAGCGCACACACCGCGTAAGCTACACTACCGAGCTCACCACCACGGAAGAGCAATATTTACCACTGCGCACCTTCCAGGACTTTCAGGTGGACCCGCTAGCAGGTATCACCGGAGTGCTCGCTAAGATTGAAAATAGCGACGAAGAACTGTGGATACAGATCATTCTTCGCCCAATTCCAGACACGTGGCACAAGGGCGCTAAGGCATACATCGACCGCCTTAGTGGCAAAAATAATATCTTCTTACAGCTCGGCTTCTTGCGTGGCATTGGTAGCCTATTTTCTGCACTCTGGGCGCCGCCAGAGCAGACGGAAGCATCACGGCCAGCTGGTGTGGAAATCTCAGAACGCGATAAATTACGTATCGCTGAAGCACAGAAAAAGATGCAAAAACTAGGCTATGAGGTAACCATTCGCCTTGCTTACCTAGGAGACAATGAGACCAACGCCCGCCTACGCATGCAGGCGCTTGTGGGAACCTTCAAACAGTTTAATAGCACCAGCCTGAACGGACTCAAGGTAGCTAAATCTTCATACTCAAAAGAGGCGCTCAGTAGCTATAGCAATCGTGATTTTGCTGGCAAAGGGTTTATCTTAAATATTGAAGAGCTAGCGTCGCTATACCACCTGCCACACACTAACGTGGAAACGCCAAATATCGTCTGGGCTAGTGCTAAAACAGCCGAACCGCCTGCAAAACTACCAACCATCACCGGTGATGACGAAATCGATAGTAATATTTCTGCATTTGGCCTAACTAACTTCCGCGGTATCCAGCACCAATTTGGTATGCTGCGCTACGACCGCTCGCGTCACGTGTACATCATTGGACAAACCGGTGCTGGTAAGTCGGGTCTGCTTGAGCTGTTTGCGCTCAGTGACATCTTCCACAACCAGGGCTACGCCATCATCGACCCACACGGTGACTTTGCCATTAACAACATGAAGTTCATCCCTGAAAGCCGCCTTGACGACGTTATCTATTTCAACCCAGCCGATACAAAATTCCCACTCGGCTTTAACCCACTAGAAATTACCAACCCAGACCAAAAAAGTAATATTTCATCTGAGGTGATCGGCGTGCTTAAACGTATGTTTGGTGACAGCTGGGGACCTCGCCTGGAATATATCCTGCGTTACACCATTCTCGCGCTACTAGAGCGTCCGGAAGCTACCATGCTGGATATCACCCGCATGCTGACCGATAAAGCCTTCCGTAAGGAAACAATCAACTATTGTAAAGACGGCGTGGTACTTAACTTCTGGAAGGTAGAGTTTGCTAGCTGGAATGATAAGTTTATCGCTGAGGCCATCGCTCCAGTCCTTAACAAGGTCGGTGCCTTTACAGCTAACCCTGTCATTCGTAACATCATTGGTCAACCAAAGTCGTCATTTAACGTCCGCCAGATTATGGACGAAGGCAAGATTCTGGTGGTAAACCTATCGAAAGGTCTTATTGGTGAAGATAACGCCAGCATTCTTGGTTCTTTCCTAGTAACCAAAATTCAGCTTGCTGCCATGAGCCGCTCAGATATCCCAGACCAAAAAGATCGTCGTCCGTTCTACCTGTATGTAGACGAGTTCCAGAACTTCGCAACCGACTCGTTCGCTACCATTCTGTCAGAGGCTCGTAAGTATGGCCTCAACCTAACTGTAGCCAACCAGTACACTGCTCAGATGACCGATACGGTGCGTGACGCGGTATTTGGTAACGTCGGCACAATGATTTCTTTCCGTGTGTCTGCAGAGGATGCTGATGTGCTAGCAAAGCAGTTTGAACCAAACTTTGACTCAAGCGACCTGCTGCAAATGCACAACCGTAACTTCATCATCAACATGGTGATTAACGGTGAAAAAACGCCGGCCTTTAGTGCACGGACGCTGCAGCTACCCCCAGCACAAGACGACCACACACTGCAGATCATTCAGCAGACAAGGGAACGCTATAGCCACCCCCGCGAAGAAGTTGAACAAATTATTGCAGCAACTATCACCCCGCAAAAAGGCAATGCCCAACAGAAGAAACAACCTAATAGCCCCGCAGGAGCCGCTACACCAGCCCCAGCTGCTAAAATCGACCCGAAGCAGGCTATCGCAGCCGTAAGCACGTCTGTGGCTCTTGGAACGACCATTACAAAAGCACTTGAGACAATTGGTAGTGGCGCCGCACCAAAGAAGCGTCGCCGTCGCCGTCGCCGTAAAAAATCTGCCAGCGGAGCAGGGGAGCAGGGCAATACGCCAGCACCAGCCCAAAACACTGGCCAACAATAACATTTTCTCCTAAATACCCCAAGAGTTACCTCTGGGGTATTTTTGCTACCACATGCATGTACAAACTATGTATCCCCGAACACATAAAATACCCCCCTACTCTCCACTGCAACCGATGTCTGAACACAAAAAGTACTCACTAGATAGTATGTGTACCATAGGGCTACATACCACATACACTACTCTTTTGCCCAGCAAAAAGAGCAGGGGATCCCTACCCTGTAGCCTATTTGCTTATACTGTCGTGATTACCAATTGCCGCTAAATACATCTTACTTTTGTTTTAAATACCGATACCAATAACGTTTGCGTAGCAAGTCAATAGAGGCTCGGGGGTTTATCCGCTGCGCCGCTCATGGACCAATTGTCGCCACCGGCATATAGAGTCATCCATAAACCATCATTAAATATACATAACCATAATCATATAGCGAGCAGAGAATCGGTGCGACCAAACTGCGCAGAAACTTAGCACCAGCTAGTACGCCCAGCTAAAAAACTAATTATTAAAGTCAAGAACAAAAACCATACATAAAAACAAAAATATCCTAATAAAATCATCTGGCGGGGAGGTATGAGTATTCAAAAAGTAGCTATAGTCTTAACGTCGCACAATATACATTTTACGACAAAACAGACTACATTATCTAAAGAATCCTGAAAATATAACCATAGGCACAATGAGACCAAGTAGGGGAGCCACTCGTATATTTCGTAGTGTATTTTTTTTACTCACCGTAAAAATTTATATTATATTCGTTTATTTAACTATTCGTTGATGTGTTTTTTAAACAATCTCTTTGTATTATATCGTCAGCCATTTTCGCCGCGTGTTTTAAGCTATATTGGTTTTAATAAAAATATCTTCAGCAATATCAACCACAGACCATACTTACACTATGCTCAGCTTTACCGCGAGCTACCAACTTTTGCACCCTTTCTTCCGGCTGGATTTCCACAAAAAATAAGCCCACTGAACTTATGTGTGCTCAGTGGCTCAATATCATATTCACTGGCTTCAGCCCCTTATTCACGTCAGCCTGCTGCAAATAGATTATTTGCAATTTGACTTTTTTATTATATTATTTCCCTATTATATTTTTTGCTTTTTTGACTTTTTTATTTTTTAATTATATAAATATATTTTTACTGGTAAAACACTCGCTCTGGAGTACGCACATCAATATACTTCACTCCCCCGCCCTTCTTCTCTATAAACTGCACCGCTTTAGCAAGATCTTGTAGCTGTTCGGCCGGAGGTCGGTCAATTAAAAACTTGGCGATATATTTTTTGTCACGCAGGCGAACGTCAACCTCATGCGCCACACCTTCAGGTACAATAACGTCTGTAATATCAAGCCCAAACTTATCATCAAGCGAGACCAGCCGACCGATGTACTGCATAAAGTGATCGGTAGCGACGCGCCCATCACCGCTTACCGGCAGTCCACTTTGATCAATAACAGGGACAATGGTCGTGTGTGGGTACAGATTGCGCGTGAATGTTGCACCATTTTTATCAACCATATAGCGTACATTATCAATGGTCCATGAAGCGACCGGCTCACGCACCTTTAGGCTAATCTGAGAATGAGCGAATCCGGCAAAATCGGTAGTCTGAACTTTCTCGATTTCGGGGTATTTCTCCTGCAAGAACGCCGTGAGCGCTCGCTCATTAAGCAAAAAACGAAACCGCTGGTATGGTTTTGCTGTAAAATACTCTTCGATACGCTGCACTAGCTGCGGCTTAAGCTGTTCGCTTTCTGTAGAATCTGCCACTAGTAGCCGCGTCGATATAGACCCAGAAAACTGAAACAGTAAAAATAACACGACTAAAAGAGCCACCGACACGACAGCAATACCGCCATATAGTTTTTGCCGGTGCTCTCGATATTCACGAAGCATGACGCGTGACGACTTCAGCTGCCCTGTTTCTTCAGCCGCAGAGGTGACCCCAGATGATTGGCTCCCACTGATAACGCTATTTTTACGAAACGCACGGCCCTCTCGCTGCAGTTTCTGGTAGCGCTGCGCGGCAATTTGGCGGCGATTTTTCTGATGAGGCTGATTCTTTTTTTGGTTCATATATTCCTATGATTTATGTGTTAGTTTTATCAAAATAACAATCCGTCCCGGGGTTTAATCGGCTAATTCACCTGCTGATGCGTTGCAGCAGCAACAATCAGCTTGGCTACATCAGCGGCTGCGTGCGGACGAGCAAATTTGTAAAACCGCTCACCCAATGCCCGCTTACTTGCAGGTGACATACCAAGCATAGCGACGATAGCTTTAGTTAACAGCGCACTATTTTCCAGCATGGTATCTTCCTTCAGGACTGCAGCAGCATTGGCATCGCTGTACACCTTGGCGTTTTTCACCTGGTGGCCACCAGTTAGCATTGCGTTTGGAATAATAATCGACGGCTTTTTTAGTGCCGCCAGCTCAAGTAGCGTCGTTGCGCCAGCGCGGGCCACCACAATATCAGCGCGGGCCAGTAACGCAGCCATTCCTTGGCTAACAAAATCAACCAACTGAAATCCTGGCAGCTTTGTAACGCCCTGCTGATCTGCCTGCTCTTTTACCGCGGCATAATTATTAGCACCAGTAATCAAAATTACCTGGGTGTGCTTCACTAGTTCTGGCGCTTGCGCGAGTACAGCGTTGTTAATATTACGGGCACCAAGCCCTCCCCCGGTCACGACGACCAGTGGACGATGTGCATCAAGATGATACGTCTGCTCAATAGCCTGCACATCTGCTGGTTCAACAGCAGAAAACCGTTCATCAACCGGGATGCCAACATAAAAACTCTTTTGCTTTGGGTAGCTATAATACTCCAGTGGCGAACCGGTAGCAATAAACGTGGCCTTTTTTGACAACAACCTGTTCGTTAGGCCAGGATGAGCATCTGAGTCATGAATAACCAGCGGTATCCCAAGTAGCGCCGCAGCGTACCCGACTGGCAAACAAACATACCCACCTTTGGCAAATACTACATCTGGGCGATACCGCAGCAGCCGAATCACACTTTGCACAAACCCGACCAGTACCAAGAAGAAATCTCGCACATTAGGCAAAAAATTGATAAATCAACGATATGGCGCCATAGCGGCAGCGTATGGTAACGTCGCAATTTACCGGAAGAAATAGTCACAACAGGAATCTGTGGATCGTAGGCCTGAACAATATTCTTGGCCTGCGCACCGAATGCACGATCACACCAAAACTGACACTCTAGTGATGCTGTTTGACGTTTAAGTTCTTTTAGTACTGCGACGACTGGTGTAACGTGTCCGCCCGACCCCCCGCCGACTACTACTACCTTCATGCTGGCCTCCTGTCTGAGTTATATATGCTTCATTATACACTGTATACCGAGATAAGTGGAAGACCAGGCCAAGCGCCGCTGTAATAAACATAATACTGGTACCGCCATAACTGAGCAGCGGCAGCGGAACACCTGTCAGCGGCATAAGGCCAGTCATAGCTGCGACGTTCAATAAAATATGTGACGACACCCAGGCGAATACACCAGCTGCTAGCAGCTTGTGCCGCATATCGGTCAGCAGCCGCACCGTGCGCAAAATGCGGCTACACAGTCCAAAATATAACCCCAGTATCACCGCAAGCCCAACTAACCCAAACATTTCGCCCATTACGGCAAAAATTGAGTCGTTAATAGCCTCCGGTAGATACCCAGTCGACTGCACACTACCGTTAATCCCACGGCCAGAGAGCCCACCAGTACCGATGGCAATTTTAGCTTGGTTAATATGATAATCCTCGTCGCTTGTGCTGACGGATTGTTCGGAATTATGAGAAATAATGCCGCCTAAATAGGTCACAATACGCTCCATGCGATGCGGCGCAGTAATAATCGAAAAAAGCACTCCAGCTGCTGCAATACCAAGCACTAGCCACATCGTGCGGCGACTAATGCCCGCAATAAATAACATTGCCAGAATAATTGCACCCAGTGCCAGGCCTGTACCAAGGTCTTTTTGTAAAAATATCACAGCGAATAACGACAGGCCGCCCACCACCCCAACAGGTACGAGTGTATCCTGGCGGCTATCTATTTTGCCCTGGCGAGCTCGCGCACCCAAAAAACCACCAAGGAAAAACAGGACACCAAATTTTAGCATCTCTGAAGGCTGGAACGTGACTGAGCCAAACGTAAACCAGCGATAAGCTCCAAGCACCGGTTTGGCAAACGGAACATGCAAATAGCCAAGCAGCACCAGCCCAAAACAAAGACCGAGGCCAATCAGTAAAATACGCTTTGCATGCCGTGAAAAAAACGAAAGCGGCACTACAGCCATAATAATAAATGCACCCAGCGCCACACCAACGTTAATCAGCTGGCGAGTGAAAAAATATGTTCCGGGGTAATTTGTACCGTAGGCAGCATTCATTACATCAGCGCGGCTTGGACCAATAGCATACATGACGATCAGGCTAATCAAAATCAGTAGCCCAGAGAATAACACGAGCAGATAGTCTGGCCGGTGACGGCGCACACCACTCACTTCTGCCCCAAAATAGGCCGGACTTTCATGCTTGGCTGGGGCAGCGTGCTGCGGTGAACGCCTCCCACTATTACTTCGGGTCGAGCGCTGCAAAGCTCCTCGCGCGACCGTTTTTTCATGCTGCCCACCAAATAATTTCATTGGCTAAATATGACCTCCGCCGATAGCCATCCAAATACCAACAACGGCTGCTACAGCCCCGATTACCCAAAACCGCATTGTTACCTTAGTTTCTGGCCAGCCCACAGCTTCGAGGTGGTGGTGAATTGGTGCTGATAAGAAAATCTTCTTTTTACGAATCTTCTTTGAAAGAATTTGCAAGGTGCTTGAGCCACCCTCTATCACAAACACTACCCCAATAACCGGCAATAGGAACAAGGTGTTGGTCATCATAGCGACGACGCCGAGGGCTGCACCATAAGCAAAACTACCCACGTCACCCATGAAAAAACGAGCCGGGTGAATATTGAACCACAGGTACGCTAGCAGCGCACCCGCCACGCTGAAACAAAAGGCTGCTAGTACGTACTGCCCCTGAAGTAGCGCGATTACACCGTAAGCGCCAAAACTGGCCATCAAAAGACCGCCGGCCAGGCCGTCAAGACCATCACTAATGTTTACTGCATTACCGGTCGCTACCACCGCAAGGGTAAAGAGTGGCACAACCCACATACCAAGCTCAATATCTCCGACAAACGGCACGTGCACCGAATGAACCCCCAACTTAGCCCAGAAGAACCAACCCAGCACGGCACCAATTAGCATAATTAGCGTAAACTTCACGCTACTACGCAGTCCTGCTGTGCCTTTGCCGCCGCTGCGTAAATTAATAATATCATCAAGCAATCCGACTGCTGCGCCACCCACCAGTGCAGCAAATGGCAACCATGTTTGGGTGCGGTCGAGGTTAAAACAAACCGTTACTACTGCGATGGCGACCACGCCAATAATACCGGCCATGGTTGGAATATTGCGGCGAAACTTAGCAGCGTGCAGCTTGGTAAACACCTCTAATTTTTCACCAGTAGTTGAGGCTGAGCGCTGCTTTTTCCAGAACTTATACCGATAGGCAAAATAGGTATAGGTTGGGGTAAGGAACATGGCTAATAAAAATGTGACGACACTTAAAAACAGTATGTGATTGATCTGTCCTGTAGCGTTGAGCGTAAGAATGACATCTTTCATAGGTTATTAATCCTTCTTTGGGTAAATCTTTTTGTAATCGAGGAGCCAGTTAGATATGTCGGTGAAGATAGGCGATGCGTGCAGCCCACCTTCCATCTTTTTGCCTGGTGCAGCCACGCGGACCATGATGACATATTCGGGGGTTTCAGCGCCGCCAAAACCAAGATATGTACCAACAGTCTCCGAGAATACATAATGATTGCCCTCGACAACTTGCGATGTACCGGTCTTCCCACCTATAGTATAGCCCTTTTTATCTTTTTTTAAACCTTCCGGCAAGTTTTGTCGCCCTGTTACTGCCATCTGCCGCGCAACTTCGGAGGTGTGCTCCGATATAACTTGCTCGGTTGGACGTTCACGCCCCGATGGCGTAAAATCTTCGGTGTCATTCATCTCGCCGGCCACAATTGTTGGGGCTCTGTATTTTCCTCCGTTGATTAGCGCATTATAGGCAGTTGCCACTTGAATCATCGTCACGTTCATACCTTGGCCAAAGGTCATGTTTGAATACCGCACGGCGTTGCCTTGTTCCTCCGATGGAGACACCACGCGTCCCTTGGACTCTCCTGCAACCTCTATGCCAGTTAGCTCACCAAAATGAAATCGCTGGTGATAATAATCATACATTATATCGCGAGCCTGCCGATTAAGCTGGCCGCCGCCCAATTGCCGTGCCGCAAACACCGATCCGGTATTTAACGACCAATTGAACGCCTCTTGAATAGTGCGTGTGCCAATACCGCCCTGGTACGCATTTTTAATCAGTGCATCAGCCACCTGGACTGAGCCGGCGTTATGATACGTTGTCTGTGGCGTAATCTTGCCCTGGTCAATAGCCGCCGCAAAAATAAACGACTTAATAACCGAGGCCGGCTCGTATGGCGTGCTAACTGCGTAATCGCTAAAGGCACTCCCATCTTTTACTGCGTAGTAGCGGTTTGGGTCATAGGTTGGATAGTTGGCCATGGCCTTAACTTCACTAGTTTTTGGGTCCATTACTAGCACGCTACCGTTCGTTGCTCCTGCATTGCGCAGTCCTTTTTCCAGGGCCTCTTCAGCATACGCCTGAATATTACGATCCACTGTGAGTACAATATTTTTACCGTTCACTGGCTCGCGGCGCATATTATCTTTGCCAATCGAGAGTGGCACTTGTCGCACATCGGTCACCGTGCGCAATATGCCGTCTTTACCTGCAAGCTGATCGTTTAACCCCTGTTCAACGCCATACTGCGCCTTGCCCTCCATATTAACAAAGCCCAGCAGTTGCGCACCAAGTTCGCCCTCAGGGTACACACGGCGTTGGCTCGGTACAAATCCAACACCGACAAAATTACGGCTTTTTATTTTCTCTGCCTGGGTGCGCGAAATACCTGTTGCTAGCACCTGATATTTAGACTCTTTTTTAGCAATTCTCTCTGGAGCATTTTTGGCCATTTCAGCCCCAGCTATCTCTTTCAGCGCCTGAATAATGACGCCTCGATCGTTGTCTTCTATTATCGATGGGTCGGCATATACCGTATAGATAGCCTCGTTCAATGCCACCTTAGTTGGCGCACCACTGCCATCTTGCAAATAAATCTCCCCACGGCGGGCCGGCAGTGTGATTTCCTTTTCCTGGCTCTCTTTGGCCTTATCGGTGTAATACCCATACTGCACGATTTGCATGAAAAATAAGCGAATAATAATAACGCCAAACAGCCCTGCCAGTACAAGCCCGAGCCACGTAATACGCGATTGAATAAATTGCTTATGTTTCATGCTGCCTTTAGTATAGCACGGCTACCGCCTACTATTCAGCGTATGATACCTCAGATGGTGAGGTCATAGCTTTTGCAACATTGCTCGACTTCACATTTTTCAAAGCTGTTTGCCGTGCGTTCTGCACTTCTAGCTCTGAGCGACGTGCATCAAGCTCAGCCAGCTTCTGTTCCTGGCGGTTTGCCTGGTGGTCATAATTAGTTACCTGCGTCGCATGCCCGAGGTAAATCAACCCAATCACCACGACCATCAGTGCCACAAGAATCGTGTGTGCGACCGGGCCTAATGCCACGTTTGACATAAATCGGGTGTTGTTTTGGTTACGTGACCATGCGCGAGCGGTACGTGCGCTTTGAAATGCAGGAGTTCGTTTATATGCCATGAATGAATATGTACCTTTTTGTGTTATGAAATAATTTCAGTTTTTTGCAATTTTTGCCATAAATAAAAGGCGCGCCACCTATGATATGTATAGGTGGTGGCGCCATTGGCGAACGACATACCACTGTGGGCACTCGTTCAAGTCATTGGTTACTATTAGAAGTGACGTACTGCGATTGGTTGTACAGCGTCGTTACTGTTGAATTCTACTTTAATGTGAATTGGCATAATTTTGTGCCCTTTCTGTTGTTTTTTGTTTATTGCTTGGCAGCGACCCGGAGCTTCGCGCTTCGTGATCGCGGTTGGTGAACATCATAGGTGGCACCATCGATCGGTTTTTTCGTCAACACAGTAAACTGTGACTCGAGCCCGTTCTTTGCGTCTTCGGCAAAAAACTGCTTAACGCGCCGGTCTTCTAAGCTGTGGAAGCTAATGATTCCCACACGTCCGCCAGGGCGCAAGAGCATAGGCAAGCATCGCAATAAACGATCAACTTGCTGCAATTCTTGGTTGACTTCGATTCGTAGTGCTTGAAAGGTACGGGTAGCTGGATGGCGCTTATTACCGCGTCGTCCGCCCAATGCTTTGGCAATTGCCTCGGCTAGTGGCTCGGTTTCATAGAATGGTCGCTGCTGCACAATGGCGTGGGCAATACTGCGAGCACGCGCACGTGGCTCTTCACCGTACTGCGTAATGATATCGATCAGCTGCTGCTCGCTGTAAGTGTTTACAACATCTGCTGCGCTACACTGCTGACGATCGTCCATACGCATGTCGAGTGGACCATTATGTAAAAACGAAAACCCCCGTTCGCTCTGATCGAGCTGTGGTGACGACACCCCTAAGTCCGCCAAAATAATATCAAACGTCCGTCCTTGCCGCACAAGCTGCTCTGCAGCATCTGCAAAACTCATATGCAAAAACGATACCGCTGCGCCGGCAAACCGCTGCTGCAAAAACTTTATAGCATTGCTATCACGGTCGACAAGCACACTGCTTGCGTATTCGCCAGTTTTTGCAAGCACCTCCGCCGCATGACCACCGTACCCTGCCGTGAAATCGATGTATGATTCACCGGGCTTTGGCGCCAATAAGCGAAGCGTGTCAGCAAGTAACACTGGCACATGTATTTGAGAACTATCGATAGTATGTTGACTACTATGCGACTGTGGTGGGTGTTCTTTAATACTCATCTCTCTTAGTATATCACCGTCATGACCTACTAAGAAGCTCGAGATCACCTACTTGGTAGTAACCGCCTGTTTGTGTTTGTGTTTTGTTTGTGTTGTATGTAATAAGTAGAAAAAGCATTGATGCAGACAGCCGCGTGCCGCCGCATAAAAAGATTGCTTTCTCTGAGAGACTTATATGTGTGAGGTGGAGTTTTTTGGGAGGTGTATAAGGAAGGTGCGATGCCTTTTTATCGTAGTGGCAGTATGCCTACGTGCAATTACTACCAAATAGGTGGCCTCGAGAGTTTCGTAGTTATTAATGTTCAGGTGTACTCCTTGCAGCAGGAATACTGGCAATGATTGCCATCGTAGATTTCTATAAATTTTGTGTTCATTAGTGGTGTTTGTTTTGCGGGCATACCCAGCGTTGGCTCTCTCGGGTTACTGCCTGTTCCACTGCTTTTACTATACTATTTTTAAGCGTAAGCGTGCAAGTAAAACTTTCCACCACTTTCCACCACATCCCCGCTCTTTTCCACATTTCTGTGGAAAATAAATGCGCAGCCCCCTGTTATTGCCTGGAGGCTGCGCCGAAGAAGGTTGTGGAAACGTACCTTCACTTGTGTATTTGTATGTATAATTGCGAGAAACTATGCAAGACATATGCGTTCGCTGCCACCGAGCGTTTCCCTGCCCGGCAGCAGCCTGAACAATAAATTAGCTCATCAGCATAAGGGCGTACGCTAGCGCCATAACGTTCAGCGCGAGTGACACAATCAGCGTTGCGTTGATAGTGTCACGTGTGGTCTGCGCAATTGCAGCCTCGTTGTTTAGCACTGCGCCCCAGCTAGTATCGATGTCAAATGCCTGGTCGGTAGTTACGTTTGTATTGGTTGTTGGTTGTTTGTGTTGTTCTTTTTTCATATTTTTATACTAGCATAAGCTTTACAAAATGTCAACTATTATCTTTATAATGTTATGTAGTATGGTTTTTAGCCAAAAGAAAAAGCGCCCCTCTTTGCCTATATGGCAAAAAGAAGACGCTTAATCCTATGCTACCGGTCTGCGGCTATATCACGCAGAAACCAATACCAGCAATTACCGGAAGTGCACAAAAGAATATGTATGCAACCTGACGCGGCACAAAGCTATCTCGCCACCATGCAGCAATCTGGCCCCGAGCTGCAGCTCGAATAAACTGCACTGCTACCCAAATCGACGGGACCACCCACAAGCATAAAATCGCAAAGATAGGTACACGATTCAAAAATTGATCGCATGCTGGCGGCATCTCGCCGATCGGACCGCGGCATTGTGCCGGTGGAGCATCAGTAATAAATCTTATAACTGACTGAATTGCCGGCTGTTTATACTCTGCCACTATCAGGCTAATGTGAGTAATCCACATGGCGAATAGTACAGTAGTTACAGCCATAACCACGACGAGTACATACTTAATAAATGTATCCTGGCCTAGTGGCTCAGGTTGCATCGCACGATCATCTTGAGACATGATAATCACCTTCTTACTGTAAGGAGCATAGGACACGCAACGAGCATTAGGCCCGTTACCCCCATGCTCGAGTTGCTTATTGCTACCCTAGCACGTTTTTAAGCAAGCTGCAACTACAGCTGCACATCTTCGCCGAACAGTTTTTTTAACCGAACTTCTATAGAGCCCTGATGACGGCCAAGAGCCTGAGACATATCGGCCACCGTATTACCATGAGTAAACAGTTCTCGAAGCAGTGCATCGTGCTGCTTGGTCCACGGGCGATAGGCATTTGGATACACTTCGCGCATGGCGGCAACTTTTTCTTTCCAGCTAGTGGCAGCTTTACGTGTTTTGGTATGCTCAATCTGCCGCAATAATGCAGCCATCGGAGCAGTTTCTAGCAAATACTGATATTGCTGCTGCGCGTCATAAGAGTTGGCCGCAAATTGCTGATCTAGCGCTAAGGCTCGTTCGTCCATTTGCAGCGCCATTCGGTTGATACCCCTAAGCTGCAGCTGCTCAATTGTGCGGACTCGGCTCAGTGCAACATATCCCATACCCGGCACGAAGGCCTTCGACAGATCGATCACCGCAGAGTCCAAGGTCATCCCCTGTGATTTATGCACAGTAATGGCCCAAGCCAGTCGCATTGGCAGCTGCGTAAAACTAGCCCGCCGCTTCTCGCCATCGCGTAGCTCCCAGGCGTCAGGCGTTACAATAACGCGCTTACCACTGCGTAGTTCCACCTCTGGATATCGCGTACCGGGCTCAAACCCCACCACGCGCCCGAGGCTACCATTAACGTAGCGCCTATCGCTATCGTTCCGCACCATCATCACTAATGCGCCCTGTTTCAGGGCTAACACTCGCGGAGCAAGCACCGACCGCGCCAGTGTCTCAACGTAGTTTTGGGCTCCGGTGGTGGTGGCAGTAAACATAACTTCTTCCCCAGAAAGCTGGTCAATATATCGCTGGTTTATACGGTCTACATCGGTATTGGTGGTTAGCAGTTCAGTGACCGGCTGACTCTGCTGAGGTGTAGCATCCACACGTGCAAGCAGCTGCTCGGCATGATGACGCCGGATATCACCTTGGCGCAGCGCCTGTAAAATATCCTGCAAAGCATCGGCGTCTTTTTGGCGGTGCTGCTCCTCAAGGTAGCACACCACGGGATTAAGCTCCTGCCAAGCGTGGGATTCCACTGCAAACTGAGCCCGCTGATTACCCCGCTCAACCGGTGGAAGCTGAAAAAAATCACCTGAAAAAATTACCTGCAGCCCACCAAATGGTAGCTCAGGTTTCTGGCGTATCTGACGACAGATCTGATCTACCATATCAAGACGGTAATGGTGGAGCATTGATATTTCATCGATAATAAGTACATCTGTTTTGGCAATCGTGTCACGGCGGCCTTGTGGCATACGCTCAACGAACCGCGGCCCAATACTATCGCTAATACCAATACCCGACCACGCATGAATGGTGCTACCCCCAAGGTGTGAAGCCGCTAAGCCAGTGGGGGCTGTGATAGCCACTGTTTTACCCTGGTGGCGCGCAAGCCGAATATACTGCTGCAGCACATACGTCTTGCCCGAACCAGCTGGGCCAGTGAGAAACACACTAACGCCACTGCCCATAATCTCTAGCGCAAGTGCCTGTTTCATAGCCTGTTAGCGGCCTCCGGCTAGTCCGCGCGGTGCTTCACCCTCTGGCTCATCAAGCAGCCGCTTACTTTTTATTTCAAACCGGCGGCCAGTAATCTGGCTGGTAACATAATCTTCATTAATCACATTCAAAAAAACGTCCAAATCACCGCTGTCCATAATGATGATTGCGCCATCATCGTCTACCATCAGATCAAGCTGCATTTCGTCTGCGTAGTCGATTGCTTCAGCCTGCGAAATAGCCCCAATCTCCATAGTTTGCAGCTTAGTGACCAGCTTTTTCTTTTCACGCACCAGTTCTTCCAGCCGAATGCCCTCTGGGAACGCCAGCCGGTATGTGCTCTCGATGGCCTTTGTTTTTTCGCTGGCAATCGCCAATTTCTTATACTCATACTGAAAGAGTGATTCAAATTTTTTCTGATTAAAGGCAAAAATATCCTGCCCAACAACCAGCACTTGGTTATCGGCTGGAATTTTTAGACCCACATCAGCGGTAAATTGCCCAAAAGTTCCATCTTTAAATTCCCACGCAGTAGCGCCGTGTAATACCTGATTTTGCTGCAGCTGCTTGATAACATAAAACGTTTTCTCTGGCTGATCTGGCACATAAAAGCGCGCAATAATACCTTTCATACGCTTAAATTCATGCTCTTCTTCAGAAAATTCCACAATATCGTGGCGCTCTTTTTCAATCAAATACAGCAGCGTTTCCGCGCGGCCAACCTGCTCAAGATTCACCCGCAGCAGTGAGTCACCGCTATCTGTGATGTGGTCGTAGTCGTGCACAGTTAGGCCCACACCTGCCCCGCGCGTCACAAAAGCCAAATAATCAAGCAAAAATAGCGGCTTAACCTGCGCCTCTAATTCAGGCTGCAGCCGAGTACTGTATGGGGTATATTTTTTACTAAACAAGAAAAACTCGACTTCCAGCTCATTTTTTACTGCGTCTATCGTGTTTGCCCAATGAAAAATATCAGTTGTGGTGCGTTCTGCTGCCTGGTTTGTGGTCTCGGCCGCTGGTTGAGCCACTTCATCTGCTGATTGTTGCGCTGGCAGTTCTTCCGGCTGAACTTGCTGCTCCATCGCCTCCTGCATGTCTTCTGTCTCCTTTTTTGTGTAATGTATATCGTGTTATGCGTCTACGCGCACGCCAAGCCGTGCTTTATTGGCCCATTGGTCGGCTAGCTCATTACTTTCAATGCCAGCATGGCCGCGCACCCATATGAGCTGCGCCTGACTTTGCTTGTACAGTGAGTAGGCCTGCTGTACAATATCAAGATTTTTAATGTCGCCGCCTTTTTTGCGCCAGCCCTTAGCTTCCCAGCCAGGAGCCCATTTAGTAAGCACGTTAATCCAAAATTCACTATCGGTGTGAATTTCACAAGGCGCTCCAGCTGCTAGCTCTAGTGCCGCAATAATAGCCTTGCCTTCCATCCGAATATTAGTACTTTGACCTTCTTCGCTACCAAGAGCAACCGGCTGGCCATCTTCAATGACAGCAAAACCGCCCTTGCCCGGGTTTGGTACCGCGCTTCCGTCAGTATAAAAAATTCTCATGCATATCATTGTAGCACGCAGGCCGTACTAAAGGCGATAACTACCGCTTAGCTGGATCACCATAGGCCTCAAGCGCTCGCTGCAGCTGCGGTGAGTCGTCTTTACCTAAATGGTCCACCATATCTTCGCCACGGCGCTTGGTGCGAGGGTTAATCTCGATGCCGTCACCAGCAGCATATTCTTTGCGGCGATAAATTTCACGCATGCGTGCTTCATCGTCCTGCTTTTCCTGCGGTGATGACCCACCACCAGCCTTATAGCTAATGTGCGACACCTCGCCCAAACGAGCGCGATCACGCTCTTGTTTCGTTAAGAACTGTAGTTCAGTTGGCACTTCAATACCACCATATTGCAGGTAAAACGTCATTTTGGCAACTTCATAAATACCATGCCCGCGCTGTTCACGTTTAGCTGGATCGTCGGTTTTAATTTCTACCTGGTCCAACAAACCTGCTGCTTGCATTCTTTGCTCTAATTGCTCAGTAAACTCAGGTGAACCCTGCACATATAAGGCGCGGTTGTGGCTACCGGCAGCTTCTAGCTGAATGTCACTACTGCCCATCATTTGCGAGGCAAACGCTACGTACTGGTCTGCCAGCTCTTGCTGGTCATCAGCAATTACCATCATACCAAGCATATCCATTGGCCGATGCGAGTTCTCGCGGTCAATCTTTTTTGCCAGCGAGCCCACTGTTTTCAAACGATAATTACCAGCCAGTAACGTGCCATTTGCCTCTGCGGCAAACTCACCCATCACTACTGGACGCTCACCTGGAATTTCCTTAACCACGCGGTGTGTCGCCACGTGATCACTCGACGCGTCAGGACGCCCTAAAGTTAACACCTTCGATACCGCTGCCTCAACGCCAGATTCACGGATCTGATCAATCCGCTCACGAGCATCTTCAATCACCTGCTCTTTCCCAGTCGCCTTGAAACGTGTAATAATCGCCTCGCTGCGCATTGCAGCAGACAAGCCCTCAAAGCCCATAATCTCCACAAGTGGTGCCAAATATGACTCCACCTCTACAATGTCACGCAACAAACTAGAGTCACTGCGCTGGCCAGGATTCTGCAAATTATCAATCATCTCACAAGATTTAATCAGTACTGCCTCCACATTGGTCTGCTCTATAAATTCCAGTTTGTCTTGCAAGTTTAGTTCTGGCGGTATTTGCTCCCATATCTCTGGCGGCAGTGCACCGGGCCGATCGTGCACTAAAGCCGAGGCAATCCCTGGGGTGATGTCGCCCTGCTGCACCTGTTTCCACGACATACGCGTACGTACTTCATCCATTTTAGACTCCAGCGCTACCATGTCGCTCAGTAGCGTCGTTATGTAATACACATCAGCGGTACCATGTGTCGTTGGACCAGTCAAAATATCCATAAGCGCCACTTGCGCCATGCGATTTTCCGCGGCATATTTGCGCCCATAGGGGTGCACGCGGTCCGCTAAATCGTGCGTCGCTGCCGCAATAATCGCCTGCTCTGGCACCATATCACCAGCGAATGAATCAACAAGCTGTGCCACCCGCTCAGCGTGCCGCCTAAAGTCTTCGCGTTCTTCTTCTGGGGCTTGGCGCTCATATTGCTCAAGAATACCCCAAACCTCTGCAGTCTGATCACCGATGCGATCAGCCGCATATTGCTCCTTGTTGTCCGTCATAGTACCTAGTATATACCATAAACGAGCAATAATTGCAATAGTCTGCCTGGGGCGAGCACCGAGCTAGCGCCCACCCACTTCACGTGCCGCAGCTAAAGCTAACCCACAAGGTCAGCGACCTGTACGCGCCTCTGCTCAGCGCTGTCGCGGTCACGCACCGTTACCGTGCTGTCTTCCAGCGTTTGGAAGTCGATCACCACGCAGTACGGCGTGCCGATTTCATCCTGGCGGCGGTAGCGTTTGCCAATGTTGCCGTTGTCGTCCCACATTACGGCGCCGTATTTGGCCTTCAGCTGGCGGTAGACCTCGCGGGCCTTTTCTACCAGCTGGGGCTTGTTCTTGAGCAGCGGCGAGACGGCAAATTTAATCGGCGCCAGGTGCACCGGCAGCTTCAGGTAGGTGCGCTCCGTGCCACCGACTTCATCAGTTGTCAGCGCTTCAGTTAACACTGCCATTAGGGCGCGCTCCACACCAAAGCTCGGCTCAATCACATGCGGCACAACCTTTTCGTTCGTGCCCTTCATGCGGTATTCCATGCTTTTGCCGCTCATCTTTTGAATATTCATCAGGTCAAAATCGGTGCGGTAGGCAATGCCCATCAGCTCCTCTCGGCCAATTGCAAAGTCGTATTCAATATCGATCGTCTTTTTGCTATAGTGCGCCCGATCCTCAGCTGGTACGTCCAGCTCGTGGATATGCTCCTTAGCAAGGCCCAGCTTGGCCAGGAACTCATGCGTGCTGGCCAGCAGCTCATCAAAGGCCGCCTCCCACTCACTTGGGTGCACAAAGTATTCAATCTCCATCTGCTCAAACTCGCGGGCCCGGAACACAAAGTCGCGCGGCGCGATTTCATTACGAAAGGCCTTACCAGCTTGGGCAATACCAAATGGTAGATTAGGATAAAAAGCATCCACCACGTTTTTGTAATTGGTAAAAATCCCCTGGGCGGTTTCCGGGCGCAGGTAGCTGATACTATCCTCGCTTTCGGTCGCGCCCACGTGAGTTTTGAACATCATATTAAAGGTGCGGGATTTGCTGAGCGGGTTGCCATCCGGGCTTTTGATATCATGCTTTTTAATGGCTTCATCCATCTGCTGCATGGTCATGCCCTCTGGGTCGACGCCGTTGTCCTTCAGGATGTGGTCGGTGCGGTAGCGGCGGTGATTTACCGTATCCTCGCACAATGGGTCCACAAAGGTATCGACGTGCCCGCTGGCCTGCCACACCTTCGGGTTCATGATGATAGCCGCATCGACGCCGTACATATCGTCGCGCCCATCCACAAAATGCTGCCACCACAGCTGCATAATATTACGCTTAAGCGCCACGCCCAGCGGGCCATAATCCCACGTGCCGCTCAGGCCGCCGTACACGTCCGACCCCTGGTAAATAAAGCCTCGGCGCTTACAGAGACTAATAATATCTTCCATAGTTACATTACTGTTTGCTTTACTCACGCGCGCAGGCATCCTTTCTCCGTGCTATAGGTAGCGCGGCAGTTTATCGTTAATCCGTTATACTACACCCTATTATACCATCTATTGCGGCAATCAATACGCTAAGGTTTAAGACTCCATATGATGCCGCGCAACGGCTAAACATTCATCTAGTAAAGCAGACACGCCACCGATCTGTTTAAGCACCGGCAGCGGCTGATCACGCATGAGGCGCAGTAGTTTAATATGATCTGCCCCGATTGTACCATGCGGCTGCAGCACAAGTGATTGCTGATAAGGATCATAACGATACTGCGCATCCTGGCGCAACGCACTTCCGGTCTCATCAGTAGCCAGGTTTATTTGATGACCAGCCAGCTCACTCAGGTGCAATAAAAACCAAGCCTCCACAAGCCGGGCGTCATTAGCTGGATCATCGAGCTCCTCTAACGCCTGGTGCAACACCGTATACCACTCGCCACTGCTTGCATATTCCGCCACGCGGGCCATGCGAGCTAGCATGTCATAAGCCAGCTGCAACCGCTCATAATCGGCCAAAATATGTTCAAAAAACACCTGCAAGCGAGCACTGGTTAGCACTGCTAATTTACCGCGCCCCTTATGCAAAACAACATCGCTAACGCTGAGTAGCTCCACCCCGCCAGCAAGCCGCGACTTCTCCCGGCGCACGCCCCGCGCCATAACCGCCCGGCCACCTCGATTAGTCATTAGTTGCAGAATCCGGTCTGCCTCACCATAATTAGTCCGCCTCAGCACGATTGCCTGCAGGCGCTCAGTCGTCGGTTGCCTGGAAGAATTACTCATGGCCCGGCCTCTATAGTTTTTTCTACATGTGTTCCGCTGTTATCCTGAATGTTGCCCACTCGCCCGTATGGCGACTGCGCCAACCACTGCGCAGCCTGCTGCTGGGCCAATGCTGCAGCGCGTGCGAGCTGCTGCGGCGTCATTGTCTGCTCGTCGAAGACCTCGGCAATATGGTAAAACGACCGAATCTCCATCGGCAGCTGCTGTGGCTGCTGCATGTATAGCACCACCGGTATTGCGGCAGTATCGATATACGACTGTAGCTCATTCAGTAAGTTAATGATGGTCGTGCTTCGGTTAAATGTTGCTTTTGCCACAATAACACTTGGTAGTTGCTCGTGGTCATCGATGTAGGTCATTGCCTGAACTGGTGTGCTAACAACAATGATTTCTGTAGCTTCTAGGTGTGCTTTTAACCCACTAGCGATCGCTTCAGCTCGCCAATTATCTTCATCAATGAGTAACGCGTAACGCATCATGTGCCCCTACCCTACCAGGGGTAGCTGCTGAGATACAGGCGCCTCAATCAATGTACTACGTTCGCCAGTGCGATGCCGCACTTGGCGCAAAGAGAGCTGCATTGCCCCGCAAAACTCACGAGCCACCAGGTTGCCAGCGCCACCATACAACGTTGTGTCTATTACATTACTACGCACTGATACCTGCACGCCTTGGCCGCCACGCTGATGTAGCTCCAAAAAAACCTGCTGTGCCCCGCCAGCAATTTGCGTGTCAATCAG
The DNA here is from genome assembly GCA_013333495.2 of Candidatus Saccharimonadota bacterium. Lineage (GTDB taxonomy): Bacteria > Patescibacteriota > Saccharimonadia > Saccharimonadales > Saccharimonadaceae > VGLK01. The sequence continues at coordinate 49,551 of JABCOR020000004.1, forward strand.
TGAGGCCATTAGCCGCTGCAGTAAATCACGATTGGCCACCACCAGTGGTACAGGTCGCTTGCGCCGAATATGTACCGTGGCGCCCCGTTGCCGAGCATACGGGCGCACTAATTCCACACTAGCCTGGCACACTTGCTGAATATTGACCGTCTCTAGTGGAAATAGCTGCTCCATGTTGCTCTGCATGAGCGCTAAATTAGCAGCCAGCCGCATTGCGTATTCAGCAGTGAGCTGAATTTTTTGCTGGTGCTCTTGCGTTGCAGCGTCAGTGTTCTGCTTGGTAGCGAGCGATAGCTGCCGAATAATACTTAATGGCTGCTGCAAATCAGCTGCCACCTCATTCAGCTGAAGTAAAAAATCCTCCCGATTCATTACCCCTAGTGTAACAAATCGACAGGATTTTTTGTAGTAGTGCGGCTTGTTCTAAGTATTAAACTGAACCGTCTTAATGATCTCGTCGTAGTCCGGCTTGAATGATTCAGCATCGGTACTAATACGAATGGTTTTATCGCGCACCTTCATCAGGGTCACCAAGCCACGCAACTTCTCGGTGAACGCACCTTCATACTGCAAAGCTGGATTGCCGTTTACCTCTTTGTTGGTAACCTTCAGGGTACCTTTTTCTACCAATGCCTGGTACTGCTTAGCAATCTGATCAATGTTTTGGTTAAGCACCTCTACGCGCACCGCGTATCGGTTATCTCCATTTACTGGTGGCACCGTACCAGGGTTGAGGTAGGCCTTATAATCTGAACGGCCATTTTTACCAGTGTCATCCTCATACACACTCCAGGTTTTTGGATAACGGAATGTCACCCGGCCAAACTCATCAGGGCTGGTAAACTGTGTGTATGGCTGCTTTTCACGCTCGGCAAATTTCTTTTCGTCTTCATCAGATTGTTTCTTGGCAGCCTCGGCTGACTTGAGATTAACCTGATTATCAAACGTGCTCTTTAGGCCTCCATATTCCATTAGTGCCCAAACTGCTAAGCCGGCAGCCGCAAGAAATAAGAAAATAAAGGCAATTGCCGTGACCACCCAGCCATTCACCGCACCAGATTCGTGTGTGTGTATGTTATGCTTCATACCGCCTATTATACGGATGCATAAGCACCTTGTAAAGCAAGCGCAACTTATGACTTGGCACGCTGCAAGGCGCGACTACGTAAATCATGGCGCACTAGCTCAATAGACCACAGCCAAATCATATGACCAAATAGCTCAGAAATAAGCTCGCCCGAAGGCTGCAGCCACGGCGCAGGCACAATGCCCATTAGCGGCATAATGATGGCGTGAAAGGCGATATCAACAACAATACCAAAAGCCATTCCCTGCCATAACGTAATTTTTGGCCAATACTCCGCAATAACGCAGTACAGCACGCCAAAGAAAATAGCAAAAGCAAAGTGAACCATAAAGCTCATCCACGGCAAATCATTACCAAGCCAGCTGTATGTTTGATGCGTTACCTCGGGCGGAAGACCAAACAGTTCAAGTAGCGCCTGTGGTGGATTTGTCATGTTGCGCTCTGGTGTGCGCGGGGGAAATGGCACCTCCCACCCAAACTTAACAATCCCAGAAAAAATACCGGCTAGCACGCCAATGCCGGCCATCAATAGCGGTCGCGGCGCTCGGCCGCCTGAAGTTGTTTGTTTCCTCTGCTTTGCCATGTGCTGCTGTGCTCCTTTCTTTATTGCGCTATCGTTACTGCTATTGTACCGCCGCTACCACTAAAAGACTACTTTAGGGGGCTACTGAGCTTGCGGCACAACTTCATATATCCACATCGGACCAACCAATTTCCCTTCTTGGCCAGGCATGGCAAATCCATAACTAATAAGACGTACCGTGCGCCAGTGCTGGGTTGCAAACTGCTGCACCAGGCTATGTAGCCGCTGGGCGTCTCGCGCAACAGTAAAGGCATAAAACACCGTCGTATCTGGCGGGAAGGTCACCTGCCAGGCATTGCGCCAATATACGCTACTGCGCTGCTCAGTCCGTAGCCGACGCCGCAATCGCCACAAACGCAGCCGCGAGATAGCGCACAGCACCGGGTTAATTTCATACCCCACTACGCGCTGCACGCCGGCTTCCAGCGCCGCCACCATCGCCGCACCATCGCCACTACCGATGTCTACTAGCACATCGTCGCTACGTAACACCTCACGAAATACACGCTGGCTGTCTTTACGAAGGGTTGGCACATATGGTGCCCCAGTAAGCGCACTAAGCAAAAATATACCTAGCACAACGCCAACGATCACTAGTACTAGCTCCATTATTGGTCCTCTTCCTCCTCGATGGGTACAGTTGCCTTGTTTGTGGGTGTATGTATAGTTACACGTTGTTGCATCGCCGCAAGCTCATCTTGAATCTCTTGCGCCAGCAACGATGCCTCTTCATAACGCCGCTGCGCTTCCTCTAGCTGTGGCGCCGAAACAGCTTCAAACCAGTCTGCCAGCTCCTGCAAGCGCTGCATTTTATCGTCTATCGTTTGCTTATTTTTGCTCATATGTCTCCACCTTTGCTGTTATTTGTGCTGTATCTGTTTCAATCACGAGCTTGCCGCCAGGCTCCATAGTGCCCCGTACTATCGCGTACCCACGCGCTAAAACCGCCGCCGGGTTATATGATCGAACCACCTGGGCTAGTGCAGCCGTTCGCTGCTGAGCCGCCACAATGCTGCCGCGCAGCTGAGTCGCAATGCTCTGCTGCCACCGCTCAGCTGCCCGTGAAGAAGCATTGAGTAGCGCACTATAATCGCTCGCAATCGACTGCTGCATCCATACGACTCGCTGCCGCAGCGCACTCCGCTGCGGCACGATATGCGCAGCAGCATGACTTGGCGTCGCAAAACGCCGATCAGCAGCTTCATCGGCAAGAGTCGTATCCACCTCGTGGCCAATTGCAGTAGCAACTGGTACACGGCTGGCAGCAATTGCACGCACTAGCTGCTCATCATCAAATGCAGCAAGATCATCACGGCTGCCACCCCCTCGCAGCAATATAACAGCCTCGGCAGGGCTAGCCTCAGCGTTCACTCGCTGCAGCGCACGCACCATCTCTTCTGCGGCGTGAGTACCCTGCACCGCTACATCATGCACTGTGATAGCCACAGCGACCCCTTGCTGGCGAATAATCGACATAAAATCATGGTACCCAGCCGCTTGCGCGCTGGTAATCACCGCTATGCGCTTTGGCCACACTGGCAATGGACGCTTGCGACTCGGGTCAAATAGCCCCTCAGCCTGCAACTCGGCACGGAGCAGTTCAAACTGCCGCTGCACACTGCCCGCTCCCAGCGGCTGCACTGCATCTACCGTGAGACTGAATTTACCTTTATCCGTTAGCTGTGGCCGAGCAGCCACTCGCACGTTCATACCATCCTCTAGCCGTGTGTGTTGCCAAAAAAGCATCATAAAACACTGCAGGCTACCGCCCTCATCCTTCAGATCAAAAAAGACGAACTTACCCCGCTGCACCGTGTAGTGCGCAATCTCCCCTTCAATGTACACCTGCCCGACACCCACCGCTAGGGTATCGTTCATGATAGCGATAAAATCACTAACGTGTAGGGCCTTGGCCGGTTGATTTTCCATATTTGACGATACTCATTTGGTAAAATACATAGCCAAAGATAATAGTGCCGAGTAATAGCGTGACGCGCGCTAGTAGTGTGCCAGCAATGGCCTGCGACTGACCGACGCCACCGGCCGCCAGCACTGCAATCATAACCGCCTCATATACGCCGGTACCGCCTGGTGTAACAGATACAACACTAACTACGCTTGAGACGCCGAATGCAACCACCAAGATAGCCGGATCCACAACGATACCAAGCGCCCAAAACGCCACAAACAATAGTGCAACATCACAAGCGTTGGCTAGCAAGGTCCATAAAAATGGCCCCCATAAAATCTTACGATCTTGCATAATTTCTTCATAATCATCATGGAATTCCATAAAAAAGTTGCGCAAATTAGCAGCCTGCACCGACTGGCGCTTACGCCCAAATGTCACGACGCGCACAAACCCGTTGCTCACTGCTGCCAGCCACTGCGAGAATCGCTCTAGCCGCTGACGATCTTTAATCAAAAACTGCCCGCCAAGCATCAAGCCCAGCAGGAATACAATTAGCCCAATCGTAATAATACCAATCATACGGTCCATAGAACCGTTAAGAAGCAGCACAACAAACGCCACCAAAGCCATTACTGCAAAACCAACAAAAGTCAGCAAAAACCGCACTACTTGGCTCATTGTGGCCCGGGCGCCGCTCACACCATGATGCTTCAAAATCCACGCCCAATACGAAAATCCAGCTAGCCCACCACTTGGCAAAATATGATTCACAAAATTTAACTCTAAGCTCAATCGTGTCATGCCCAGCTGCGACATGTGATCCAAATTGCCCTTTTTGCGTAAATATGAAAAGCTAGCTGCACCAACCGCATAATAACTCGCAATTTGCACCGGTATCATAATTGCCAGCACCCATAAATCTACTTGCCCCATCAATCCCCAGGCCTTTAATAGCTCGTGGCGGCCAAAGTAAATAACAGCCCCAAGCAGGGCCAATGTAATAAGAGTAATCCAGCTACGTGTTGACATATATTAAAATTATATCACGCCATAGCATATGAGCAAAATACGACAAAGAGAAGGCCCCGCGCTCATAATGGCACCGGGCCTTCTATACCATAGCGGTAGAGGCCCCGAGCGAACGCAGGGCGAATGTGCATCACAGTAAAGGCATCGCTATTTGCAACTGTTACCCTAGCCGTGCTACCTCCTGAGACCAAGCCGTCATATGGGCAAGCGTCGCTTGAACGACTTCAGGCTCATCGGCTAACACGTGGTTTTGCAGGTGTGTCTCAAGATCACCATACCTAGCAGGTAGCAGCATCTTACCATCGAGCCACAAGGCATATGCTAAATGCTGCTGATCGCCAATATATGGCCGCCTGCCATCTGGTAAGTCTATAGCAGAGCGCAGTAGCGGCTTCTTGAGCCGAATTACCTTCCGCACTGCGAACAGTCGTGCCCCTTGTTGCAAAGCAGCATCCACAGCAGACCTACCAAACTGTTCCCGCAAAAAACGGTACATTTGCCTAGAGGTGGCTTTAACAACCGGCAGCGCATTGCCATTGCGCGCAGGCATAACAGCAGTACCCCCGGGCTGACACACTGCAACAAGCTCCGACACAATACTGATTAGACTACTAGCTATAACAAAATTACTTATCCATAACTCCAGTGGGCGCTCGCCGGTATGCCAGCGCACCCACTCAGGAGCATAAAGATCACTCTGTGCCAATCGCATCATTCCTTCATTGTCATGTACACTGATACCTTGTGCTATGCAGCTTTGTGCACGCGCCCAGGTATTACTTATTAGTGTAGCCATAATATAAATCCGGAATAACCCATTAACATAAATCCAAAGAAAAACCCCACTAGTAGAGCGAGGTTTTCCTGTCGCGATTATTACATCGCGCGTAGCCATCAGCTTACTAGTGAGGTGGTGCAACGAGGTGAAGATCTGTCTCACGATCAGGCTCCAAATCTAGTTTGGACACTGCCTGATGCTTCTTATCAATCCCAAGTTGCTTTGCGAATCGATGCAGCTCATCAACACAATGATCACGCATCGACCGCATGGTCTTTCGATTGACGCACCAATCCAAAAAAAGATCGTACAATGGGCTGACATCAAGTGATATACACTTTTTCCCATCGCGCTCAGGCGGACTGTACACGCAAATCGTACCGATGTAGAATACCTCTTCTGGTGAAAATGGTGTCTTACAGTGAATAGCGATTGTGTATATATGATATTGCCCGTTCAGTGGTGTAGTTTTTGCAGGTCTCTCGCCTGGCCGTTCATCACCAAACCCAACAGACGCCGCTATACACTTTTCAAGCTCAGGCTCATACTCCCGGATTCGCTTCTTGGGAGAAAAAACCGCACTGCCTTCATACTCGAAGTGCTTCGACCACTTGTGACTACTGTGCCGCCCGTTATCGACAGTGTAGCTAGCAGCTAACGCTAAATGAATCCACCGTCGACGCATAAGTGGTATTGAACCAACTTTTCTGGATTGACCGCGCAGCGAATCCTTAGACCCTGGGTCTTTAGACGCTTCTTCTTTCGCCGCCTTCAGCGTATCGAGTGCAACCGCACCGAGTGCCTTGTGTGGGTGAGTGACAACAACTGACATTTCTCTTCCTCATTTCGTAAAGAACAAGTCGGCCTGTCCGACTCTGGCCTAGAAAGCGGGATGCTTTCTGGGATATATGTATTATATCATCATTAGGTGAATACTCAAATTGTCCACCTAAAGAAAAACCCCACTAGTAGAGCGAGGTTTTCCTGTCGCGATTATTACATCGCGGGTAGCCATCAGCTTGCTAGTGGGGATACGTAGTATATAAGGATGAAAGTCACACCTGCATACTAATTCTTCATATAGTCGAAGTTTACGTGAGACAGTACACAATGATCCTTACAAACGTTCTGCTGCTCAGCAAACTCATGAAGCTGCTTAACGCAACAGTCGCGCATCGAACATATGTTCGCCAAACTGGTATCACGACTCATGCACGATTCATGTAGCGGGCTGATATCAAGTGATATACGCTTTTCCCCATCACGCTCAGGCGGACTGTACACGCAAATCGTACCGACGTGATATACCTGGCTTGGCATAAGCAGGTAGTCGTGCCGGATAACAAGTGTATACACGGTATACCGACCAGGGAGTGATTCAACGCGGTCTAACCGTGTGTTGTCCTCTTCTGTTCCTGCATCAACGAGCAGCGCTAACCGCTCTTCGTGCACGCACTCATACTGCTTCAGCAGATCTTGAGACGAAGAGTCCTCTTTAGAATTAGAAGAGGCTTTTTTAAAACACTCTGTCCAATAGCGTTCGCCGTGCTCACCATTGCAAGTGATATCATAGCTGTACGCCCGGTTGAGTAACACTGTTACTTTGGGCAAAAACAGCCCGTGACGCCCAAGTACCTTGATCTGATTGTCTGGATCATTACAGCCATGAGACTGGCATGCAGCCTCATGGGCGCAGGCCACAACCTCTGCAGAGCTGAAATATGAATTACTAATGACATTTGACATTTCTTCCTCATTTCGTAAAGAACAAGTCGGCCTGTCCGACTCTGGCCTAGAAAGCGGGATGCTTTCTGGGGTAAACGTAATTATATCATTATTGGTGGGGATGTTCAAGAGCTACGCCTATTGTCAAAAAACAAAAAAGACCCCCTCCTGACGAGAGGGCCTTTTACGTGAATCAAGCGAGTGCCTATTTAATGGCTATCTCTTGAACTTGAATCACTTCGGGAAGTGCCTCATCAGGAATGGGGGCGGATGGATCGTATGCTGGCCAGTCTTCAATACGACACCCAGACCAGGCGCCCAAAGCTGGAACTAAATCGTGACCGAATGTGTCCAGACGCGACGGAATTAGCTTGATGGCCTTTCTCAATTCATCTGGCAAGGCGTCATCCTGAACCTCAGTGTGCATGTCACCAGTTTTGTATACTAATACACACCCTGGTATCGCAGCCAATAGGCCGTTGCAATACCCCGTTGGCGATATATTACACGGTCGGGCCCAGTATTGCTGCGCTCGACAACCCTGGCGTCAATACTATAAAGACTACCAGATTCGGGCTTCCCCAGACGACCAGACACCTGCAGTATATTGTGCCAAATCCACAATAATTTATCACGCGATGACTTCTCGCCATCACGAGTGGCAAAACACGTAAGCCTGTTAGTGAGAGAAGCATACTCAGCAATCTCAGTAGCCGTGAAATGCAGCCTGAAAGGCCCAAAGCAATCATACGTCCTCACAAAAGATGCGGGAACGTCCTTTAGCATGGCCTCACCTTTCTTGCCCACAACGCATCCTACGGGATTATCGTTAAGGTGCTGGGTGTTATTATCGTTGACGAACATTACTAGTTCACATCCTTTTGTAGTAGGTACAAGTTAGTGTTTCTAACTCTCGCCCAGAAAACCGTATGTACAGCTCTCGATGGGTAGACTACAGTATAGCACATAATCGCGGCAGCTGCCACCAGCCTGCGCAAGGCAGCGACAAAGAAAAAGCCCCCGCCGTAACGGGGGCTTTTGGACAGTTTTTCTGCTCCGTGGAAGCCGCGCGCGTTTGGCGGGGGTTATAGGGGGAAAGAAAAACTAGCCATAACTAAGTATCACCCTAGTTATGAAATCGTGACACCAATACTCTCAGCCTTGAACGGCTCTCCCAGCTTGCCCGGGGTGCACTGGCTCCAGAACCGACTCCAGTCATTCATCCAATCAGCAAGCTGATCTTCAGAGTGCTCACCGGGAGCAAAGGCGCAATATAGCGCCATACCGATAGCGACCACAAACCGTTTTTTATTCCAGCTGAGTTCCTTACTCAGCCAAATAGTACGGTCAGGGACGCTATAGCCGGCAGGAGTGATGGGGCTAATACTGCCACCACATGACAGCACAGACCAATCACTATTCCGCTCATGAACATCAACCCGCATAGTAAGGCTACCAAGATCCAGTAAATCTTGCGAAAGCACGGGAACCACATCACGAACATCACACACAATCGTATGAGAATCGTACTCTTTTTGATCAGTTACAGTGCACTTATATAGGGTCGAGTCAAACTCGGTAGAAACCTCATAGGTCTTTTCACGAGTCTCAAGGCAGATTGCCATTTTTCTTTTCCCTTCTCAAGGTGCGAGCTATAAACATTTTGTTTACAGCAGAACAGAAGAGGTCCTTCGTTGTTCTTAATTCTAGTATGCCAGGGGGGGGGACGACTTGTAAATAGTAGAACTGACAACAAAAGCCCTAGATATGTAGCGTGGCGTGTGCTGCGGCAAAAGAAAAAGCCCCCTGCTTGCGCATAGGGCCTTTCTCGACAGAGCATGGTTGCATCTGGAGGGCCGCGCGTGCAAAGGGGCCTGCATTATACAGATATACTACACGATGCTTTGGTGTCCTACTTCTTCTTATCGTCCGTACGCGGCCACCATTGAGGCACAGGATAGTCATTACGCTTTTGCCGCGCATCACGCAGCTCTGCCATAGACTTATTGATTGCCGACAGAGCTTCCTGTAGTTCACCGATAGCGGCCCATAGATTGAAGTTTTCAGCTTCAAGCTTGCTGATCTTATCTTGTGGGTCGTCAGCCTGCGAACTATCGCTCTGATCAGCTGATCCGTATACACTCATCATGTATTCCTATCTCTCAATGTGCGTGTAACCATGTGTAGCATGCGCATGGTTACGCCAGAAAGGAGGTCCCTTTCTTGGTAGTTTTATTGTATACTAGCCCTATGTATATTGCAATTCTTGGGCGTCAGCCGAACCTTTCCCTCGCAGAGCTAGAGCGGCTCTATGGCAGCGAGGCTATACAACCCTTTGGTGATCATGCTGCACGTGTTACTACCGATCAGCTGAATATTCAAGCGCTTGGCGGCACCGTGAAAGCGGGGCGCATCGTTGGTGAGTTTACTGGCACTTGGCCAGACATCAGCCGCAAACTGGTGAGCTATTATTTGCAGCTGTGGCGTGGCCATACCGGCAAAATCACACTCGGGCTGAGCGGCTATGGCCATGTGGCTACCGCAGCACAACTGCAAAAAACTGGCCTGGTGCTGAAGCAAAAGCTACGCCAGCGCGGCACAAGTTTGCGCCTCATTCCCAACAAAGAGGCCGCATTGTCTTCCGCAGTCAGTCATCACAATAAACTCGGACTCTCTGAACATAAAGTGGAGCTGCTTATCGTGCGCCATGGAGCGACAACCATCATTGCCGAAAGTACCGGGGCGCAGAATATCACCGATTTAGCCGCCCGCGACCAACAAAGGCCACGACGCGACGCCCGCGTGGGCATGCTGCCACCAAAGCTTGCGCAAATTATCATTAATCTTGCTGCCGGCCAGCGCACGCCACAGCCGGAGTCAACCCCATGGCTGCTTGATCCTTTCTGCGGCACCGGCGTGTTGCTGCAGGAAGCTGCCCTGCTCGGCTACAATGTGCAAGGCACCGACATTGAGCCGCGCATGATAGCCTACAGCCAAGAAAACCTAGACTGGCTCTTTGCTAAAAAGCGCCTCACCCGCGAGGTAGCATTAGCTGTAGGAGATGCTACAACATTTACTTGGAACCAACCTATCGATCTTGTCGCCTGTGAAACCTACCTCGGCCAGCCATTCAGCGCCATCCCTAGCGAGCAAAAACGCAAAGCCGTGCAAAAAACCTGCAACACCATTATTAGTAATTTCCTAAAAAATCTGCACCCACAACTGCAGCCTGGCACAACACTGTGCATTGCCATTCCCGCTTGGCGCCGAAGCTTCGCCGATCATGTACCATATTTTTATCAGCTGCCACTGGTGCATCACTTGCAGGAGCTTGGCTACAAGCAAATACTGCTGCAGCACACGGATACAACGCGCCTAATGTACGCCCGCGACAACCAAGTGGTAGCGCGCCAGCTGCTTCTACTGCGGCCGCAAAGATAGTTGACATGGGCGCGGCGCTCCGGTAAAATGGAGAGGATTATTAGAGCAACTTTAAGGAGTATACATGTCAAAAGTTAAAGCTGGTGGTTCAAGTAAGAACATCCACAATAACGCCGGCCAACGTCTTGGTGTGAAGCGTTTCGGTGGCCAGAAGGTATCAGCAGGTGAAGTACTCGTGCGCCAAACTGGTGCAACGAAGATCGCTGGCCCTGGCACTTACATTAGCCGCAATTTCACTATTCACGCAGCTAAAGACGGTGTTGTTGGCTTCCGCAAGGTAAAGAAGGTATCATTTACCGGCCGCAGCAACCCACGCACACAAGTTGTCGTAGAATAATACAAAATCACCTCATATGAGGTGATTTTTAGTAGCAGACAGGGCCGCTTGACTTTTATGCCACCCCGATTACTCACTCCGCCCCAAAAGAAAAAGCCCCCGCTGTAACGGGGGCTTTTGGACAGTTTTTCTGTTCCGTGGAAGCCACGCGCGTTTGGCGGGGGTTATGAGGGAAAGAAAAACTAGGTTAGCGCCTTAGAGTAATCTTATGCCATTCTTAGCATCTTGCACGTCTTTACCCAAGCAGGCTACAGCATTCCATCGTCCCATCCAGCTAGTAAAGATACTGTCAGCTGGGTCATACAACAAGGCAAAATACAAAAGTGCAATGCCAACTGCAGCCTTAATATGGTCGGTGCTGCCTACAAGAGCGGTGGTCGCATAAGCACGACCTGGCAGAGACTCGTACTCAACAACTGACTCCCCATAGCTATAGCCATTGCCATTGCCCTTATCAAAACCAACGTAGACCATGAGCTTATCGCTCGCACGTGGCGGCGGCTCTTTCATGATCTTTACGCAGCCTTCAGTAACCACATCCTCGCTACCTGGCTGCTTACCTTTAATGATAAACGGGTATAGGAATATAGCATCATCTCCAACCTGAGGCTCAAAATTAGCCGAGACCGTACAAGAATAATCCCTCTTGTCCTTCCCAAAGCCAGACACGGTACGGAAGTAGGTTTCACTGCCATCGATACAATTGACAGATTTAGTCATCATTTTTCTATTCCCTTCTCAAAGTACAGACTATAAACGATTTGTTTATAGCAAAGTCGAAGGAACTTTTTATTGTTCCTGCCTCTAGTATGACAGCAAACGGAATAATTGTAAAGAATACACTACTGACAATACTGCAGCCAAAACACGCAAAAAAGAAAAGCCCCCACACGCGTAGGGGCTTTTACAGCCACGCTACTGCCGTGCGGGGGGTGGAATCATTCCAGTGGTATTATACCAGAGTAGTAGAAGGAGCGTTGCGCATAAAGCCACAGCTTACGCTTCACCTGCTCCACGTCTTCACGGCTAACGGGGCTATTCCAGTGCACCTCCATATTTGTACCTTCTCCAGGCGTAAATGTTGCAATACGCCTATTATCAAGGCAGGTCTTCCAATGCCGCTGAACAGCTCCCATATGCGCTGCGTCCGACTCGTCAACATTCACTCGGTACACGTCGATGCAGCCGTCCTGGCTAGAGTTATCATCAAAAACATATTGCGTGCTCATACTGTTCACATCCTATCGGTAGTTTTGTTCGTTAGTTTCCATTGCTATCGGTAGTTATGCCTAGCTACTCATTCACACCTCTTTCTAATGTACATGCAGCATTTATAGTATACTGCGCTAGAGAACGATTCCCTATCCTTTTATCATACAAGAATTTTTACAAAAAAGAAATGCCCCTCCATGGAGGGGCATGAGGCCAGCGCTACCATGTAGGGGTGGGATTCTCCTTTGGTTCATAATAGCGCTGATGTAGGAAACACATCACGTGATACCAGTCACTCAGTAAGTTATGACAAAATAGACCTGAACGAACACGCCAATACGCTGCGTTTACCTCGTCGTCATGTACATCTGGATTGATGTAGACGACCCGTATCGTATCATCACCGCCTGGGGTACGGTCATTGTCAATCAATACACACATAATTGGCACGTCTCCTCGATATACTGCATAATAGGCACAAGATACTGACGCAACCTCAAGCTACTCAAGAGTATAAAGAGTATAGTCAATATGCCGATACGTATGCGTAGCCATTATGACTCCTTTCAAAAGAACAATCAAAGTGGCTCTACGCAAAAACAGCTAGAGCACACCAGACAAAAGAAATTCTTTAGCCTTCTTTAAGTATATCAAACATACCATAATAATGCCACGCGGCTAATCATCGGCAATATGCACCCCAAACACCTCACGCGCCTGTGAGTTTTGCGCTATACCAAGCAATTGTAGTGCAGCATACCTGTGCATACCTTCAAGTACCTCTTCCGTGCGATTGCCCTTACGCACAATAATGTCATCCGCCCGTGAAAGCCGGCCGTCGAATGAGCCATTCAACACACGAAGTGCATACAATACAGCCACCTCCCGACTTGAGTGAGGCGCCTCACGCCCATCTGCATCCTTATACCAAGCAGGGTCCTTTGTATGATCCTCCTGTATACGCCATGGCATAGTGTCAATTGCGCCATATAGTTTATTCGTAAAATACTGGCCACACTCTTGCAAGAGCACTTGATCTTGCTGCAACGCCCCCCCTGCTGATAGCTCTTCTGCCACGCTAGTAAGTATATCAGTCAGTACCTCGTCGTCCGTCCATTCTAGTATACTCTGAGCCAAAGAAGCACCTTCCAAAGTCGGTAGTTTCTCACCAACTACAAACGTCCCCGGGTCATACTGCGGTACTTCCTGGTGCTGCTCATGCGCACGGTCATTATATAACTGCATCCACTCTTGAGAGAGGGAATCTTTAGACTCACACTGTTGTCGAACATGTTCCATACTGTCACTATACCATAGACTACTGAGCCATCGCTGCGTCAAGCTGTGGATCACGGCCTGCGTTGGCATCGTCTGCTGTTAGTTGCACTTCTTTGTCTGGCTTAATACCTTCTTTGTTGATATTTTTACCTTTTGGCGTATACCACTTAGCAATGGTTACCTTCAGCTGTGCGCCGCCTTCCAGCGGGAATAGCTGCTGCACGCTACCCTTACCAAATGTCTTGGTGCCGACTAGCGTCGCCTTATCATAATCTTTCAATGCCCCTGCAACAATCTCGCTAGCACTAGCGCTTCGATCGTCCATAAGCACAACCGTTTTCTTATCGCCAAGCAGCGCGCTTCCCTCTGATTTGATAGTGTCAACCACTTTGTCTCCCTTGCGCTCCGTGATCACCGTCTGGCCAGCTCCTAGCCATATACCAAGCACTTGTTGTGCGGCTTGCACTTCACCACCGCCGTTACCACGCAAATCAACAACCACTTTTTGCACGCCTTGCTCAGCAAAGTCGTGAGCCGCTTTACGAGCTAGACCACCTGTCTTGCTATCAAATCGTGAAATCGTCATAATACCAATGCCGTTTTCCACTTTAGAGCTTACACTCGGTGATGTAATTTCTTCACGCGTAACCTGGAATACTTTTTCTTCATGGTTTTCACCACGTACAACCTTGATCTCTACCGTGGTACCTGCTTCTCCACGAATCTTCTTTACTACCTCGTCGACCTGCGTACCAACGGTGCTGTCGTTATTTACTGCAACGATGGTGTCTCCAGCCAAAAGACCAGCTCGCTTAGCCGGTAAATTATCAAGCACCCGCACAATAGTCGGCTGGTTATTGCGGCGACCGATCTCTGCGCCAATGCCGCCACCAATCGAACCATTCAGCTGGTCGTCAAACTCTTGCGCCTCTTCTGCCGTCATATACTCGGTATACTCATCGCCCAGCCCAGCCACTAGGCCTTTTTTCATGCCATCTTCAAGCTTTGCCTTATCAATAGTGCCGTCGTACTTATTCTGCAGCTCACGATATATCGCATCAACGCCTTTGGTATTAAGCGCACCATCCCGGCCACTCAACCAAGCAGCAATGTCACCGCTACGTGTACCAATAAAAATACCCAGTAGCAAGACCCCGATTATCACTGGTATATTGCTGCGCTTTGATCTCTTTGGTTGCGCCTGCTCCGTCGTTTCGCTCATGTCTGTCTTAATCCTTTAGTTATTATGCTTATGTTTTATTATACCAAAAAACCGCACCAAAATGATGCGGTTTTTGCTCAACTAGTAGCAGTGTCGCTACTATATATTACTAGAAGTAGATGTATGTCAGTCCTGCAGCTGAGCGGTTGTAGCGATGGTACTTACCATCTCCACCCAAATTGTAGTCACTCACATTAATCGTGCCGTCGCCATTAACTGCTTCAACATACATAATGTGTCCGTATGGGCCACCATACAATACTGCTGCAGCACCCGCCTTTGGCTCAGAGCCGGTTGGAATGCCGTCTTGCCGCGCGCTGCTTGGCCACTGCTTGGCGTCACCTCTACCGCCCCAATATGGCATATGGCGGCCACTATTTGAAATACGGAAAGCTACGTAGCTTACACACTCACGGTTGTACATACCCCATGGGTCGATAATACTATCCTGTGCAGCATTTGCCCACTGTGCAGGGTAACCACCACCGACCGCCAGACCAGGGCCAGCAGCACCGGTATTAGCGCCAGAGTTGCTGCCACCGCTGCTCTTACCTGCAGACTGCAAGGCAGCCAAGTTAGCGGCTCGCTGCTGTTCACGCAAGTTACTAATTTCAGCATTACGCTGCTGTGCCAGCTTGCGGTAGTTCTCTTCATCGTTTCGAGTCTCGGCGATCAGCTTAGCCTGTTCTTGCTGCTTCGCGTTCAAAGCCTCACGCTGTACTTGCTGTTCCTTTAGTACAGTCTCTACTTGCTTCTTCTGGTCTTCAAGTTTGCGTTGCAGCTTATTGATTGCATCAATCTTCTGTGACAATGCAGACTGTATCGAGTTGCGATACTCTTGCTTGTCGATGTAGTCACCTAGGTTCTTACTACTAGCCAGCATCTCTAGTGGAGTAATCTGATCGTCAACATACATATCAGCAAGTAGCTGCCCTAGCGTATCACGGTTATCAGTGATGCGCTTTTCGTTATCAGCAATCTCTTTCTTGAGCTTGGCTAGTTTCTGCTCGTTTTGGTTGATTGACTGCTGAATTGCATCCGCCTGAGCTCGCAAATCCTTTAATGCAGCCTCAAGCGAGCTGGCTACGTCTCCCAGCTTCATTGCTTCATTTGAGTATTTTGACGCCTCTTGTTCACGAGCTCGGATTTCGGCGTCATAATCTCGAGCTACCGCAACTGAGCTCAACGCAACTGGAGTTGAGCCAGCCATCAATACCGCAGCAGCAATAAGACTTGCTTTAGTAGTTAATGACTTTGCGGGCGTGGTGGACCTGTGTTTCATCTTCCTCATATTATCATAAGCGTGCTAGCAACGTCAAACACTTCCTTATTTACACTTTATTTAGGTATTTGCGTGTCGCAAGATACGATGACACGATACCGATTAAAATACCGATTGCTATAATACCAATTGCCACAAGCGGCAGGTACGTAACTGCACCATTGAGCATCGTATCGATTGAGAAGCCATAATTTTTTAGTGGCTGACGCAATATATTCATGAGTACGATACCAATAACTGTAGCAATAATACCGGCAATAAACCCATACATACTCGCCTCTACAATAAATGGACCACGAATAAAGTTACGGTCTGCACCAATCAATTTCATCATAGAAATTTCTTCTTTGCGGGTAAAGATAGCCATACGAATGGTGTTGAAGACAATCAATGACGAAATTACAATAAACACCACTGTAGCTGCAAGCCCTACACGATCCGCGATAGCCACCCAGTTTTTAATTTTATCAAGTGCCTGGCTGCGCTCTCCCTTAAAGGACGCCTCCCTGGCCTTATACTGGCGGTACTGGCTGTTATGTTCGGTGAAATCCTCCAGCGATGAGGTGTCCTTAACATCTTTTAGCTGCACACGAATCGTTGCTGGAAGTTTATTGGTAGCTTGCGAAAGCGCTTCTAGCGTAGCTTGGTCTTTCTGTTGTTTAATCTGCTCTTTGCGTGCGTCCTTGGCATCAACATAGCTTACCTCGCGCACGTTCTTGCGGCCACGTAAGTCGCTCATCATCTCTTCGATTGTCTGCGACGGCGTATCATTCTTTAAGTAGAGCGAGATGTCAACTTTGTGCGACACTTCATCAATAGTTTGCAATAACACACCGCGTGACACTATCGTCGCAAATACGATTAGTAGCGTTACCGTCATCACTGCAGTAGCTGCAATTGTCAGCCATGCGTTACGAGTAAAGTTGCTGGCGCCATAGCGAATCATGCGCCATAGCGTTAGTAGTCTTCGAGATTTACGTTTTTTTGCGAGTACTTCAGCAACTCGCCTTTTTTCTTGCCTATCTGCCATTATTGGTTATAACTTCCTTGTGCTTGGTCTGAGATAATCTTGCCATGATCAAGGGCAATCACACGACGCTTTAATTTATTAACAATATCAACATTGTGCGTAGTTAATAGCACAGTGGTACCATACCTGTTAATCTTCTCTAGCAGGCGCACAATATCCCAACTGTGCTTTGGGTCGAGGTTTCCGGTTGGCTCATCGGCGATCAGAATCTTTGGCTGCCGCACAATGGCACGCGCAATTGCTACACGCTGCCGCTCACCACCTGATAGCTGATGCGGGAAATTCTTCTCTTTTCCGGCCAAACCTACGAGCTGAATCACCTTTGGTACCGTACTCTTAATCTCCTGGTTGGTCATTCCAGCGATCTCTAATGCAAAGGCTACATTTTCGAACACTGTACGCTGCGGTAGTAGCTTAAAATCCTGGAAAACCACACCAATCTTACGGCGCAGCAGTGGAATGTGTTTATCTTGTAAATTGTCATAGTCGATACCACCGACTACAATGCGACCACTGGTCGGCTTTTCGGCGCGAGTCAACAGACTCAGCAAGGTACTTTTACCGGCACCACTCTTACCCACCAAAATGACAAACTCTTTTGGTTCAATGTGCAGACTTACCCGGTCAAGCGCGGGTTTAGTAGCCTTGTCGTAAACTTTTGTAACTCTATCAAGTAAAATCATATATTAGTATTGTACCATATTTTTACCTGTTAACGCTAATGCTTGCTTGCCTGTGCCCACTCTAGGTAGCTAGCGCTAAACCCTGTAATATTGCCGTCAAGCACCGCTTTTACATCTTTTTCCTCGTGCTTAGTGCGTACATCTTTCACCAGACTATAGGGGTGTAGCACATAATTACGTATCTGTGCACCCCAACTAGCAGACTCACCTGCCCGCAGATCTTGTAAGGTTGCGGCGTGTTGTTCCATTTGCAACTGGGCTAGCTTGGAACGTAAAATTTTTAAAGCAGTTTCTTTATTTTGCAATTGGCTACGCTCATTTTGAATAGCTACTACCGTGCCTGTTGGGATATGCGTCACCCGCACAGCAGAATCAGTCGTGTTGACACTCTGGCCACCATGCCCACCACTGCGATAGACGTCAATTTTTAAATCATTATCGTCGATTACTACTTCACCAGGCTCATCGATTTGCGGCAACACCTCAACAAGAGCAAAACTCGTCTGGCGCAGATTATCACTATTAAATGGGCTAAGCCGCACCAAGCGGTGCACGCCATGCTCGCTACGGAGCTTACCATACGCAAATGGTGCCTCCAGCGAAAAAACACTCGTCTTCACGCCGCCCTCTTCGCCAAGTGACCGCTCAAGCGTGCTACTCTCCATATGCTGCTGCTCACCGTAGCGCAAATACATCCGCTCAAGCATGTGGGCAAAATCTTGCGCGTCTAGCCCACCGACTCCAGCCGTAATGCGCACAATTGCGCCATGGTTATCAAATGGGTTATCGAACAACAGAGCCTGCTTCAGCTCATCATAGGAGCGCTCCATTGCTGCAAGCTGACCAGTAAATTCATCAAGTAATGATTCATCACTCAGTTCTAAGAAATCAGCTAGGTCTATTAGCTGCATCTCCA
This sequence comes from Candidatus Saccharimonadota bacterium, assembly GCA_013333495.2. Taxonomy (GTDB): domain Bacteria; phylum Patescibacteriota; class Saccharimonadia; order Saccharimonadales; family Saccharimonadaceae; genus VGLK01. The sequence goes on from JABCOR020000004.1 coordinate 68,066, forward strand.
GCGCAAGCCACGGCTGCAGTGTATGCTGCAGCTGAACAAATTCCTTGTTCTTACGCGTAGCCCGTGCCGGGTCATTCCATAGCTCCGGACGGGCAATTTCTTGCTCAAGATCAGCCAGCTGCTGGCGCATTTCATCTATACCTAATTGTTCATAGGTTTGCCCGAATGCTACCGTTAGCTGCTCAAGCCGTTTGCGTAGTCGCTCCATATCCGGCGCCTACGTTAGCTTCTGCACAGCTTGCACAAAGGCTTCTCCGCGCTGACTATAGTTTGCATACAAATCAAAACTAGCACTTGCTGGGCTTAGTATTACTACATCATCCGGCTGAGCAAGCGTTGCCGCCAACAGCACTGCCTGGTTCATAGTGTCCTGGCCACTAGCTGGCACAAACGGGATATGGTGCGCCTTACTAATCGGTACCTGTAATTCTTCCAGCAACTGCGGCCCGTTCTCTCCCATGAAAATAACCGCACGTATGCCGTGTGTATCGCGGTGTAGTTGACGAGCTAATAATGTATAGTCAGCACCCTTGCCAGCCCCGCCAAGCAGCAAAATTTTAGGTGCAGCAAAGGCCTTCAGCGCAGCGACTGCACTACCTGGCGTTGTTGAAATGCTGTCGTCGTAAAAAGCTACGCCGCGCTTGCGAGCCACAAACTTTAAGCGGTGGTCAAGCCCAGTAAAGGCAGCTAGCCCAGCCGCAATTGCCTCTGGCGCAATCGTCTCGTCAAACGCACGTACCGCAGTAATCGCTGCTGTAGCATTTTCAAGATTATGTGCACCAGGAAGTTTTACCGCTGTTATCGGCGCTAGTTGTTCGTCTCCTGCATAAAAATATCCATCATGGACTCGCACGCTGCCCTCATCAGATGAGTTGTAACGAATACTACGCACAGGTTGGGCTTGTTTTTGGCTGTGGTATCGGTTTCGCTGCATATCAGCCTCTGTAATAATACCGTCTACCGATGTATCCTTTACAACTTCTACTGCTGCTTTTCCTGCTACCTGGGCTGAGTAGGTATTTGTTGGGTGATACACAATTACATCATTTTTGCGCTGATGTGCGGTAATTTGTGCCTTTGCCGTAATATAATCAGCGAAGTCCCGGTGCACGTTCAAATGGTCTGGCTCAATCATAAGCACAACCGCAACATGCGGCGAGCGCTCCACATCCCACAGCTGGAAACTACTCAGCTCATACACAACAACATCATCTTTTGTAATAGCGTCCAGCTCTTTCAGCGCGGGCACACCAATATTACCCACCAAATGCACCTTTTTGCCAGCAGCCCGTAATATGGCAGCGATGAAGCTTGCCGTCGTTCCCTTGCCCTTGGTGCCCGTCACTCCAATAATTGGCGCCGGGCAGCGCGCAAAGAACTCATTTGTCGCCGACCACACTTTAGCTTTTGTTTGCATTTTATGCGGCGCTAGGCCAGCCGTGCGCACCACTAATGTTTCACTCGGGTCCGACAGCTGCAGTGTCTCGTCTAACCTGGCAAAAACATCTGGCTGCGTGACTACTTCAGCGCCCTCTGGTGCATCAGTAATATCATGCTCATCTGCCACAATAATTCGCGCCTGCGGACAGTGCTGACGATAATACCGGAGATTTTCCTTACCCTCTAGGCCATAGCCTGCAATCACTACTGTGTTCATATAAACAACCTTTCAATTTTATCGTTCAGTGCTTTTAGATGGTCGCGTCCGCCATTCATTACGGCAGCTAACACCCACGTATCCTGCTGAATAAATTCACGCGTCATGCGCTCTGCTTCCTCTTTGCGAGCCCGTCGAATCATCTGTGGCGCTTCTTTGTACGGCAGCACCATATCGCGGTAAAAATACATATCAGCGTAGATATTATTGATCGCTGACACCGTTTGAGCGCCCATTTGGTAGCGGCCTAGGTAATAAGTTTTGGCAGCTTCCCACTCGTCGTCGGTGATCTTGCCCTTTAGTACATTGCTCATTTCGCGCACAATAATATCAAATAGCTGACTGCTTGTCTCACTGTTTACTTGGCCGCCAAAATCCCAGGTGGCCGAGCCCATGCCACTCTCGGCGCCACTCCACATGCCATAGGCTAGCCCTTTTTTGCGGGCAGCCCCGAATATGCGTGAGCTCATGGTGTTAGTTAAAATATGGTTCAAAAAGGCCAAACTATCGCCTTCTTCAAGGCTCAATTCCCGCGGAATAGTCATCGACAGGGCAAACGTAATATTCGACGCATCCTTGCGCTGGATAAATACTGGCCGAGCTTTTTTAAAGTGAACGATTTTACGAGGCAGGCGTTCACCTTTGGGCAGTGGCCACGCCTCTAGTTCACGAATTAGTTGCTGCTTGCGGCCAGACAGCTTACCAGCAATCACAAAGCGCATATTAGACGTGGTGTGCGTCTTGCGGTAATGCTCTTTAACATCCTTTAGCGTGACGTTGGCGATGGTTTTTAGGCGCTGATTATAGGTTAACACTGGGTCACCAAGCGCCCGCTGAATACGTGGCCACAGCAGCCGGCTGTGATTATTCAGATACCCAGTCAGCTCGCTCTTCACGTTGCCTTTTTCAGCAGCCAGCTCTCTTGGCAAGAACCGTGGCGTACAAATCGCCATTCGCTGCAGATCAAAAATACGGTCCCATTCAAAATCAGCGCAAATAGCCTCATAGCTCATCGAGATATCAGAGGTGTACGCATTATGATAGGCGCCATTCTTGGTAAACTCCTGCTCATATGCATTACCATCTGCAAAACGAGCGTTCGCTCCAAAGGCCATGTGCTCCATGATATGCGCCGTTTCATAGGTATCGTCAGAATCACCATAGAAATGGCCAGCCCGAAAATGATACCGAAAGCTCATCACTGTGGCCCCCGGAATATCAATCAGTAGTCCTCGGGCTCCGTTAGTTAATGTTATTTCTTCAACATTATGCTCCATATCATCTTCTCTTCCCCCTGTTTATGTTAACTGTTTTTTATGCCGCTCCCTTTCTATGGCGACGAGGCCAAACGGCCGCCCAGGCAAGAGGCCTGGGACTGACTAGCAAATAGAATGTGACGCTAGCGACGAGCTTTTTTCTTGTTTTGTCGCTGGGCTTTTTTCTTCTTGCGCGCTACATTGCGGCTGTGATTCTTCTCGGCTGTAGTGGCTGCCTTTTTGGTCTTTTTAAAATCGCCATCGCGGTTCTTTTCACCACCGCTAATTTCGTTAACGCCACGTGAGTTTTGTTCACCAGCTGCCCTAGTAAGCTCTGTTTCGTATTCATTATCTTCTGAAGCCTTAACGACTGCGTCCTGAGCCCGAACCGAGAAGACAATGCGCAGCACTTCATCGCGGAGATTTTGCTGCAGACTTTCAAACAGCTTTTGTGATTCAGCACGATATTCCACCAGTGGGTCACGCTGACCAACGCTGCGCCAACCGATACCATCACGCAGGTGCTGCATATTCTCCAGGTGGTGCATCCATAGCTCGTCCAGCACAGTCATGTACACTTCACGTTCTACATTGTGCAGGTTCTCCTCGCCAAGCTCCTCGCGCTTTGCCTCGTAGGCTTTTTCCATTTCTTTCAGCGTCATTTGGTAGCGCTTCTTGTCGTTCTTCTCGTTACCAATCGCGGTCAACTTCTTGCTACCAAGATCGAGGAAGGCAAAGTCATCAGCAAAATGAGCATTTTTCTTTGCCGGCAGTGCAGCCAAATCTGATGCTTTCGCCCGCATCAAACGATGGATTTCAGGGGCAATATTATCACCGTGCAAAATCTTCTGGCGCATCGAGTATGTTGCCCGGCGGTGGCGGTTAATCACGTTGTCGTATTGAACCACCTGTTTACGTGAATCATAGTGATACCCCTCAACGCGAGCCTGAGCTGCCTCTAGTGTGCGCGATACCGCACCATTTTGAATTGGCGTATTTTCATCAACGCCCAATCGGTCCAAAATAGCACTAATACGCTCACCCTGGAAAATACGCATCAAATCGTCTTCAGTCGAAATGTAGAACTGAGTCTCACCAGGGTCGCCCTGACGGCCACCACGACCACGCAGCTGGTTATCGATGCGGCGCGACTCATGCCGCTCTGAGCCAATCACCACCAAGCCGCCAAGCTCCTTCACGCCTTCGCCCAGCTTAATGTCGGTACCACGACCGGCGATGTTCGTTGCCAAGGTAACTGCGCCCTTCTGGCCTGCCTTCTCAACAATGGCCGCCTCGCGCTCATTATTCTTCGCGTTCAGTAGTTCATATTTTATACCCGCCTTGTCGAGGTAATCAGCAATCTTTTCGTTCTTCACAATCGAGCCCGAGCCCACTAGCACTGGTCGCCCTTCGGCGTGATACTTCTTGATCGCTTCAGCAATGGCCTTATACTTGCCCTTTTCTGTCTTGAAAATCAAATCTTGGTGGTCTTTGCGAGCCAGCGGCTTGTTCGACGGCACCTGCACCACATCCAAGCTGTACACCTGCTGGAACTCTTCCGCTTCAGTAAAGGCCGTACCGGTCATGCCACTCAGCTTTTCATACAGGCGGAAGAAATTCTGGAACGAAATAGTTGCGAGTGTGCGGCTTTCTTGCAAAATCGGCACACCTTCTTTGGCCTCAATCGCCTGGTGCAGCCCTTCGCTATAGCGGCGGCCCTGCATCAAACGGCCGGTGTGTTCGTCCACGATGATTACTTCGCCGTCATTTGTTACAACATAATCTTTATCGCGCTTAAACACCACCTCTGCCTTCAGTGCCTGCTCGATGTGATACACCGCACGCACGTGGTCTGGGGTGTATAGGTTTGAAATGCCAAGCATTTTCTGCACTTTTTCGGTGCCACTATCGGTGAGCGCAACGCTGCGCCGCTTCTCATCAAAAATATAATCACTACTCTCAAGCTTGCTTGCAATCTTGGCAAACTGCAAATAGCTCTCTGGGTTTTCACTGGCTGGCGCCGAAATAATCAGCGGCGTTCGGGCTTCGTCGATCAAAATTGAGTCCACCTCGTCCACAATAGCAAAAAACAGTTCACGCTGGCGCAAATCTTCGACGTCGCTCTCCATGTTGTCGCGCAGGTAATCAAATCCAAATTCGTTGTTCGTACCATAGGTAATATCAGCGTTATAAGCTTCCTTGCGGGTAGCTGGCCGCAGCGGGCGCATACGCACATCATCATGCGCTTCGTTGTTGTAGCCCTCTTCCCAAACATATGATGCATCCGCAATAATCACACCGGTGCTGAGCCCCAGGAAGTTATATAGCTCTCCCATCCAGCCGGCATCACGTTGTGCTAGGTAGTCGTTCACGGTCACCACGTGCACGCCCTTGCCTGCCAAAGCGTTTAAATACACCGGCAGCGTTGCCACCAGCGTTTTACCTTCACCGGTTTTCATCTCGGCGATATTGCCATCGTGTAGTACCATGCCACCCATTAGCTGCACATCAAAATGACGCATACCAAGCACTCGCACGCTGGCCTCACGACACACGGCAAACGCATCACTTAAAATAGTATCAAGCGACTCTTTCTTATCTTCAAGACGTTTTTTAAGCACTGCCGTTTGCTGGCGTAGCTCATCATCGCTCATGGCAGCATATTTTTCTGCTAGGCCGTTAATGACATCAACGCGTTTTTGTAGTTTGTTAATTAATTTCTTCTGTGGGTCGCCAAATACTTTCGATAAGGCCTTTTGCCGACTAACCATTATTCCCTCGCTTATCTTATGTTCGTTTAGAGTTATTTCAAATATCAAATAGCTACCCTATAGTATACTGTTTTTACCGGTAAAATAAAACCCCGCACCAGCGCGTGGCGCCTCGTATACTTTTGTGGGCTATACGTGCTAAGCCAAGGCTACGCTAAAGCGTGCTGCGGCCCTGCAGATATGGCACCAGCACCTCTGGCACCCGAATGCTGCCGTCTGGTTGCTGGAATGACTCGAGCACCACAACCAAAGCTCGAGCTAGGCTAACTGCAGTACCATTCAACGAATGAACCGGCTCAATACTGCCATCGCGGCGACGAACCCGAATGTTTAGGTTCTGAGTTTGGAAATCGGTGCAGTTACTGCAGCTGGTTAGCTCACGAAAAGCCCCATCCACTGGCGACCAGTACTCAATATCATATTTCTTTGCGGCAGGTGCGCCGAGATCGCCAGCTGCAATATTAATCACTCGGTAGCTCACGCCCAAGCTATCCCACAGCTCTTTTTCATACGCCAGGAGCTGCTCGTGGACGGCCTGGCTTTGCTCTGGCAGCGTATAGGCGTACATCTCCACCTTGTTGAATTGGTGCACACGAAATAGCCCACGAGTATGCTTGCCAGCTGCGCCAGCTTCACGGCGATAACATGGGCTAAGCCCTGCGTAAAACAGCGGCAATGCCTCTTCATCGAGAATTTCATCTGCATGATACCCCGTTAGCGGGATTTCTGCTGTCGCAATCAATGATAAATCTTCGCCCTCAATTGCATATTCATCACTCTGATCGCTTGTGCGTGGCGCAAAGCCAGTGCCTACCATAGTGCGCTGATTAACCATGTGCGGCACCGTCATAAACTGGAACCCTTTTTGCACCAAAAACGTAATCGCATACTGCGTGAGCGCCTGCTCTAGCAAGGCTAGGTCGCCCTTTAGGTAATAAAACTTCGCACCTGCCACCTTCGCACCACGGGCAAAATCAACCCAATCTCGCTCCTGCGCATAGGTAAGGTGGTCTTTGGCGGCCGGATGTTGGTCGGTGGCACCCACCCGCTCTAACTCTACGCTGTCCTCTTCGCCACCGAGTGGCACATCATCAAAAATAATATTTGGCACCTGCGCAAGCAAGGCATTATATTCCTCTAGCACCTCAGCCAGCTCAGCCTCAGCGGTAGCCACTTGTTCTTTAATAGCACGGCCCTCAGCAATAAGTTCTGGGCTCGGGCGGCCACCCTTCATGGCGCTGGCATGGCGATTACGCCGCTCTCGCAACTCATCAGCAGCAGTCATCTTTTGTCGACGCTGCACGTCTAGCTCAAGCAGTCGATCAATATCAACGTGGTATCCTTTTTCTTTGGCAGATTGTTTTACTTTCTCAACATTGTTTGTGATGTATCGGATATCTAACATGGGGTTATTATAGCACACCCTAGGCGGGCCAAATGACTGCCGCCCTACTAAAGTGCAAAGAAACCCCCGGTAGTGGGGGCTTCTTATTGGCAGCTAGTATATAGCTATTCTGTGCGCAATGCTTCAATTGGATCGAGTTTTGAGGCCTTGCGGCTTGGGAAGAAGCCGGCAGCAACTGCAATGATTACCAAAATGACTACCATTACCGCAATCTGCCATGGCACAAACTGTAGCAGATGAAGACCTTCAAGATCGAGCGCCTTGGTGATAAGTGGGTTCAATGCCCAGGCTGCCAGCAGCGCCACACCAACGCCGATTGCACTACCCAGGAATCCAATCCACGCAGCTTCATAGCGGAAGAGTCGTGCCACATCACGGCGTCGCATACCAAGCGCTTTCATGAGGCCAATCTGACCAGTGCGCTCTAGCACGCTGATGTACTGGGTGTTGATGATACCAAACACACTGGCGATCAAGGCTAGCACAGCAAAGCCACCAACGACCATTTGCAGGATGTTAACAAACTGGAAGATCATCGACTGTTGCTCTTTGGCCGTTATCGCGCCATACCCGGCGTCTTCAAGCGACTTCTTTACTTTTTCTGGAGATTCCGTTGCTAAGGCAACTGCGTACATAACACCACCACGCTCTGAGCTGCCATTAACTATCGCGTTAGCTTTCTCAAGTGCCTTTGGAGAGATAACTAGGTTACTCACTGATGTCCCTGTTATCTTATTTTTCTTTGCGACTGCCCGAACAGTGAAGGTCATGTCTTGCGATTCACCGCTCATCAACTTCTTTAGCGCAGCCTCCCCACCGGTTAGCATCGCTTTGGTGATCTCCTCATTGCTTGGACGAGCAGCTTCTTTATTTAGGGTAACTGTCACCTTTTTGCCAATCGCCTGCTCAGCGCTCCAACCCAGTGACTCAAGATACTCTTCAGGTAAGACTGTCTCATTATCAGCAATATTCTGGCCAAGTTCTGGCACCGATCCGGCAACAGTCATTGTCTTAACGGTATCATTGTAGTACGTCAAGCCAGTAGTGTACTTCTTGCTAGAACCCTCAAAGCTAACATACTTTGGATTAACGCTATACATTGGCACCACATTTTTAATGTCTGAACGCTCACGCAGGCTAGCGATATCCTTACTGCTCAATAGCTCCATCCGTCCAGCGCCCGACCCAGCAGAGGCATCACCTTCCTTATATTCCTGTAGCGACTGCTGCGCACCGCCGTTAGAAGAGGCCTTACGCTTAGTAATCATCACTGCATTAGGGTCAATATTGTCTTTAAATAATTTTTCTGTATAGACGCGCGCACCTTCACCGGCAGCCAAACTTAGTGCCAAGGTAAATGCACCAACACCAATCGCCAAACTTGTTAATAGCGTACGAATCTTAGCTTGGCTGAGGCTACGGTACGCACGACGCAAAAGATCAAACCGTTTCATTATAGCGCCTCCTTACTTGGCTTATCTAACCCTTCAACTTTTGTAATAGCGCCGTCAGCAACGTGAATATTAATATCACACTTGGCAGCTAAGTCTGGGTCGTGCGTCACAACAATAAGCGTTGCTCCGGTTTTTTTCGCATAGCCGAACAGCAGCTGCTCAACCTTTTCACCCGTTGCCGAGTCCAGATTTCCGGTTGGCTCATCGGCAAACAAAATCTTCGGGCTATTCACAATTGCTCGAGCTACTGCAAGCCGCTGCTTTTGGCCACCCGATAGGTCTTTAGCACGTGAGTTAATCTTTTGATCCAACTCCACCGCCTCAAGTGCAGCCTGCACCAGCGCCTTACGTTTACGTTTTGGTACCCCAGCAATCTCTAATGGCAGCGCAACGTTGTCATAACACGTTTCTCGCCCCTGCACGAAAAAGCTCTGGAAAATAAAGCTAATATACTTTGAGCGAAAGGCATCAATTTGTTTTTGTTTTTGCGCAAAGACGCTACGGCCTTCAATCCGCACATCGCCACTGGTTGGCCGATCAAGACCACTCATGATATGCATCAGCGTCGACTTACCAGAGCCAGACTTACCAACAATGGCGATCGTCTTACCCTGCGGTAAGGTAACACTAACGTTCTTCAGTGCGTGAAATGCGTTATCTTTGCGGCCATAGACTTTAGCGACATTGATTACTTCAATCATTAGATCTCCTTATCTATTCTATTGCCAACTACTTTGTATTACATACAGTGTACCGTACTTACATATAAAATGCAATGTCCACACGGGCAGCCATAACTACGTGTGGACAAACTACTTAGCGTTAAGCCTTAATGGCGCCAACTGCCAGAAGCAGCACCAGGCCAATCGCAAAGACGATGCGATACCAGATAAACAGCGAGAAGCTGTGTCGAGCCACGAATTTTAGTAGCCAATCAATCGCCAGGTAGCCAACGATGAACGAAACAATCGTTGCAAGCATAGTTGATCCCCAGCCCACGCCATGCGCAATATCTTTATAGTGGCTGGCTGTTTCGAGCAGCCCGGCACCAAACAAGGCTGGAATACCTAGGAAAAATGATAGCTTGGTAACCGTCACTCGGTCAAACCCCTGCAATAGTCCACTTGCCGTTGTAGCGCCCGAACGAGAGACGCCAGGGACGAGCGACAGCACCTGCACGGCACCGATAATCAGCATATCTTTTGTGGTTACACTGTGTTCGCCGCGGCGGCCCGTTGCGATGCGGTCTGCCACCCACATTACCAAAGAGAATACTAGCATACCACCGATTAGCCACCACATATTGCGTGTAACCTGCTCAACAACATCTTTTAGCAATAGCCCTACTACTACAATTGGCAGCGACCCAATGATGATAGCCCAGCCAAATTTATAATCACGACTACGTTTTTTACCACTCGTAATACCTTTGAACCACGCCGTACCAATGCGCACAATATCCTTGCGGAAATATAGAATTGCCGCCAAAATAGCACCCATCTGCACAACTGCAGTAAACGCGGTCACACTCGGATCATCGATTTTGTAGTTAAATAATTGCTCAAGAACCGTAATATGAGCGGTACTTGATACTGGTAAAAATTCGGTAATTCCTTCTACAATACCGATGAAGGCGGCGTGCAGCCAATGCATGACATGATTCTCCTGTGGTTATGTTTAATAAATACGTGCTATGACACGACTTGTGCTTATGGCAGTTCTGGGTAGATGGCCCGCGTGGTTTCATCCACCTGTGTGCGCAGCTGTGGGAATGGAATACCTTCTCGGGCGGTAATACCCTCGAGCGACCAAAAAACACGCTCGCTAAAGCCTAGCCCACACGCCGGCGGCATACCATATTCTAGCGCCTCAACGTAATCGATGTCCATCATCTGTGCTTCATCATCGCCACCATCGCGCATCGCCTGCTGCTCCAAGAAGCGCTGGTATTGATCTATTGGGTCGTTCAGCTCCGAGTACGCCTTACACATTTCACTGCCACCAAACACCAGGTTAAACTGCTCACTAAGCCGTGGAGCGGCCTGCTGCACCTTGGCTAGTGGTTGCATAAAGGTTGGAATATCCACCAAAAAGACTGGCCCCGCAATAGTTTTACGGTAGTGCTTCCATAGCTTATCAAGACTACGCACACGGCTATCCGCCTTTTCAACCTCTAGCCCATGTGCCTGCAATTGCGCCGCAATTTCCTCAATTGAAGCGGTAAACACATCTAGTCCATACTGCTGCTGAATCACGTCCACAAAACTAATCCGCTCAAAGTGGGTGTCATCTGAGCCAAAGTCAACAGTTTGCCCGTTTGCCAAGGTAAACTGGCGCGTACCCCAGGTCGCATCGACAATCGCTCGGAACATGCGCTCGGTCAGTTCCATACCGTCTTCCCAGTTAGCATATGCCCAATACCACTCCATGGCGTTGTGCTCTGGCAAATGCTCATCGGTGTAATTTTCATTGCGAAAGCGTGGGCCAATATCAAAAACCTTCTCAAACCCTGCTACCAAAAGCCGTTTCTGTGGCAGCTCTTGTGCAATGCGCAGATAAAACTCTTGATCAAGCGCATCCATATGTGTCACAAACGGATTGGCATCGGCTCCACCAGTTGTGGTTTCGAGCACTGTGTTGTTGATCTCTATAAAGCCCTGATCTAGCAAAAATTGCCGCGTCGCCTGCCAAAACTTACTTCGGCGAATAAACCGCTCACGCACATCTGGGTTGACGTTCATATCCACGTAACGGCGGCGGAAACGCTCTTCTTTGTTAGTAAGCTCCGCTGGGATAGGACGCAAGGCCTTAGTAAGCAAGCGTAACTGCTGCACCTCAACCGACTTTTCGCCAGTTTTCGTACGAATCACCTTGCCAGTTGCTTCAATAAAATCGCCTGTATCAAGTAGCCCCAGCTCACTCATGCCAAGCACACCTTGCGGCGCATCAAGCGGCGCTACCTGGCCGCTACGCAAGAATAGTTGCACTGCAGCAGAACTATCTTTTACTACAATAAAGGCTAGCTTACCGAACTTCCGAATGGCGGTAATACGCCCTGTCACCGTCACCTGACTACCCTCTAGCTCCTCAAACTGATCAACAACGGCTTGAACCGTGTGCGTGCGCTGCGCCTTGGCCGGGTATGGCGTGACGCCAAGCTGCTTCAGCTCTTCTAGTTTACGTAGCCGCTCAGCGCGGTAATCTTGTAGTGTTGCCATAGTTCTCCTGTCTGTATGTTTCTCTTCCGGCGCACAACCTGCGCCTGCTACTTACTGCAGCTCGGTAATAGTATAGGTAAGCTCGCCCTTTGGTGTGGTAATTGTCGCCGTATCACCGATCCGTTTGCCAAGAATCACCTTACCAATTGGTGATTCGTTGCTAATCTTACCACTCAATGGGTCTGCCTCAACTGGCCCCACAAGTGTATATGTCACCTGCTTGCCATTGGCCTCAAGGGTAACGCGGCTGCCAAGATGCACTTCGTTTGCCCCGGTCGTTTTAATAATCTGTGCGTTTTGCAAAATATTCTCAATCTCGGCGATGCGAGTCTCCACAATCCCCTGCTCTTCACGTGCAGCGTCGTATTCGGCATTCTCTGAAAGATCACCAAAGTCACGTGCCTCAGCAATCTTCTCGGCGATTTCGCCGCGGCGACCCTTTAGCTGCTCAACTTCTTTTTCCAGCTCCGCCTTACCTTCTGGGGTAATTTGAAATGTCTCTTTCATATATATCTCCTCTTGCGAGTTTTTTATTCAACTAATCCGCTCAAGTGTATCAGCCTGCGCCAGGCTGGGTCAACCTCAGCCCCCACCATGTTGCACAACGTACATCAAGTAAAATGCCAGGCTATTTTTAATCACGTGCACGACCACGCCAGCCCAGATATTATGCGTGCGCAGCCGCAGCCAACACAGCACAAGGCTCAGCACAAATACGTCCAGCGCCACATTCCATTGCCCGTGCAGTGCGGCAAATACAGCACTCACAAGCACGGCACTCACACCCACTGGCAGGTATTTTTGTAGTTTTCCAAACAACACACCACGGAACAGCATCTCCTCCACCAGAGGAGTAACAAGTACCAGTAGTAAAAATAACACTATTATATCAGCTGTATGGTATACGTCGCGAAACCCAAGGTCTTGCGCCTGATTCGCCTGAAATCCTGGCACGAACCGGCCAACAAGATCGACCAGAAACAGCGCCACGGCCATATATATAATATATGCCACAATGCCAAGGCCAATATCTCTCCAGCGCATTGTTCGCTGCAACCCAAAGGTTCGAAGCGATACCCGCGTCCGGAAGCAAAATGTTGCGACGGCCCATACAATCGCCAATGTCAGCAAAAACACCAGCGCCATAATAGCAGACTGGCGCACCGGCAAGGTTAAGCTTAATGCCACAAGCAGCTGGTTTAGCGGTGGCGTAACGGCTGAAATGATCACCGCCGCCAAAAAATACGCCCCCGGCACAAGTGCCAGCCATAGCACAACGATCCCAAGCCGACGAGGCCACGAAGCTACTGTAGATTTTTTAGGCAACGCGCCATCATCAGCGTGAGCGTCTGGCTTGAGCAGTCGTTGCCATAGTGAACGGCTAGCCATGGAATAATTTTCCAATATCATTAATGGTGATAATTAGCACCAAGCCATACAGCAGTAGCATGCTCGCCCCTTGGATGATCTCTTCACGCTCCTTCGTGAGTGGTTTTTTCATCAGCCGGAACAGCGCAATCATATACCACCGTCCACCGTCCAGTGCAGGAATCGGCAAAATATTCATCACTGCCAACGTCACCGACATAAGCCCAATTAGCGTAAAGACTTGCACCGGACCAGTTTTGCTGACCGATGGGAATAGCTGCCCAAGAATACCAATTGGTCCAGCTACGTTTTTACTAACTTCATCCAGCTTGGCGTGGCCATGTTCTTGCACGGCCTGCTCTAGAGAAAATCGCTGCACGATACCAGTGACGCTATCGCCAATGAGTGTGCCGATACCTTTGATCGTCTCTCCAGTGAACTGTGCTGTTGTCAAAACTCCTACGATAGGTGCAGAATAGGTGCTACGAATCGCGGTTTGTTGATGCTGCAAACCAACTCCTGCCTTGCGCGACCCTTCGGGGCCTTCTGGAGTCACTTGGTATTGCTGCTGTTGGCCATCGCGCCGCACAGCAATAGACACTGTGCCACCGGTTTGCATAGCGCGCGTAAAGTCATCTGCCTGTGCTATGGTCTGACCATTAACTGCCACCAGCTCATCGCCAGCCTGCAGGCCAGCCTTTTTTGCCGGTGAATTGTCTTGTACAAACCCAATTTTCAGTGGCGCACTTGTAACGGCAGCATCAAATGGCAATATAACCTGGTTTGGCAATAGTTTCGGCAAGCCCACCAGGGCTAGCCCGGTAAAGATAACCGCCGCGGTGAGCCAGTTAACAACAACGCCTGCGAGCAATATCTTTGTTTTCTGCCAAAAGGTAGCCGCGCCATAGGCACCCTTACCCGTTGCGGCATCGTGCTCACCCTTCATGCGCACAAACCCACCAAGTGGCAACCAGTTAATAGAAAACTCTATACCATTTTTTAAACGGCGGCTCCACGCCTTCGGTGGAAACCCAATACCAAACTCTTCTACAGTCACGCCATTGCGGCGGGCCACGATAGCGTGGCCCAACTCGTGCAAGACGACGAGAACGATGAGCGCAATGAGTCCGATCAGAATACCAACGACAAGTTCCATGCTGCTGCGCCTTCGCTACCAATTAGATGGTTAGGATATCTTGCTCTTTGGCTTTAAGCTTATCGTCAACTGCCGCGTTATGCTTGCTAATCTCATCATCAAACGCTGCTTCGATGCGCTTTGTATCATCTTCCGACAGCTCCTTTGCGTCCTTAAGACGGCGAGCTTCCTTGATCGCATCTTGGCGAATCGTACGCAAAGCAATGCGCGCCTCCTCAGCTTTTTCGTGAGCCTGCTTTACCAGAGCCTTGCGGCGCTCTTCAGTGAGGGCAGGAACTGGCACGCGCACTACGCGACCATCGTCACTTGGGTTAAACCCGAGTGCCTGGTTCTCACGAATTGCTGTTGTAATAGCCGCAATATTACTTGGATCAAATGGTGTAATCACTAGTAGCTGCGCTTCAGGCGCGGTCACATTAGCCACCTGGTTAAGTGGCATCTTCGCACCATACGCCTCAACAACTACACCGTCTAGCTGGCTCGCATGTGCTCGGCCGGTACGGATCTTTTTTAATTCTTCATCAAGGTGTGTAAGTGCATGTGCAAATTTTTCATCATATGGTGTTGTGTCAAACATTGGTGTTACCCGCTTTCTTGTTAGGTGACGCTACTAGTGTTTATGTTGTAAAATGGTCTACTCGCTTACGCCGAGTTCGATGCGGCGGAATTGTCCAACCACGATGTTCTCGCCCAGCTTTGCGATGTTTTCTTTAATGTGCTGCTCTACTGTCTTACTGTCGTCCAAGATGTATGTCTGTGTCAACAACACCTTGTCAGCGAAGTATTTCTTTACCTGGCCGTCAACAATCTTCTCAGCAATTTCAGCTGGCTTACCTTCATTCTTAACTCGCTCAAGCGACTCTGCACGTACGCGCTCTACCTCCTCTGCAGGAATCTGGTCAGCGCTCACATACACTGGTGCCATGGCAGCCACCTGCATCGCAAGCTCGTGCGCAAGACGCTTAAAGTCTTCCAGGCGAGCCACAAAGTCAGTCTCACAGTTCAGCTCTAGTACTACACCGATGCGGCCACTGTGCACATAACTTTCTACGATACCTTCACGAGCTTCACGGTCGCCCTTCTTCTCTGCGCGGGTCAATCCCTTTTTGCGCATAGCCTCTAGCGCCTTGTCGAAGTCTCCTTCAGCCTCAACCAGCGCATTTTTAGCATCGGTCAAGCCAACACCAGTTAGCTCTTTTAGTTTTTTAATGTCTTCTACTGCGATTGCCATGTTTGTTTAGTTCTCCTCTTTTTTCGCACCTTCGGCGATTGCTTCAGTAACGTAGTCTAGTAGCAGCTGAATGCCTTTAATTGCATCGTCGTTTGCTGGAATAACGTAGTCGATACCTTCTGGGTTCGCGTTTGTGTCAACAAAACCAACTACTGGAATACCAAGTGTCTTTGCCTCACGAACAGCATTAGCATCGGTAATAACATCAGTCACCACAAGTGCACCTGGCTTCCCAGCGAGGTCTTTGATGCCGCCATACTTCATCGTTAGGTTATCGATCTCTTCTTGGAATCGTTGTACTTCCAGCTTGTTGTATCGCTTCTCTAGCTCGCCGCTCGCCATACGCTTTTCAAGATCTTTAAGTTTTTTAATTTGTGCTGAAATTGTACTGCGGTTTGTCAGCATACCACCGATCCAACGCTCGGTAACATATGGCTGATTTACTCGTTCAGCTGCAGTTTTCACGATGTCTTTAGCCTGCTTTTTAGTACCAACGAGCAATACTTTTTTGCCACTTGCTACAACGCTCGTTAAAAATGGCAACGCTGCATCAAGCCCTTCAACTGTTTTTACTAGGTCGATAATGTGTGATTCTTGGCGCTTGCTGTGAATATATGGTGCCATCTTTGGGTGCCAGCGACTGGTCTTGTGTCCAAAATGTACACCTGCTTCTAGCAATGCTTTGATATCTACCGTTACGGCCATAGGGTTACTCCTTATCTGTCGTCGCTCGGCTCTCTAGACTAGCAGCGGGCTATGCGGCTTTTCACAAAGCGGCCCCGATCTCACCAGCCTCAGAAGTATAAGCGCGAGCTGTATCGTTTGTTTAATGTAGTTTACAGGCCCCATTTTACCATACTTACTGGGCGGTCACAACATGCGGCTAACCCGCTGAAAGCCTTACTTTACAATAACGACCACTTTTTGCTATAATAGCCAGGTTATGAAAAGCAGTATACATCCACAAAACTACCGCCCGGTCGTATTTAGCGACGAAGTGGCAGGTTTTGCGTTTCTTACTCAAAGTACCGCACAAACCAACGACACTATCACCTGGGAAGACGGCAACGAGTATCCACTTGTAAAAGTGCACATTTCAAGCGCTTCTCACCCATTCTTTACCGGTGAAGAAAAGATTATCGACACCGAAGGCCGCGTTGACCGCTTTAAGGCACGCTTTGCTAAAGCCGAAGAGCGCAAAGCTGCACTGGCCAATAAAGCCAAGAAGGCAAAAGCTGCCGCTGAACGTAAAGCAAACAAGCAATAAGCTTACGGCCGCTTACACTAGTATAAATTTATGCACGGAACCTATTTCTGTGCATAATTTTTATGCCATAGCCACGCAGCAAGCGGCCCTGGACTTTTGCGCCAATATCCGTTTCTTGGTATACTGAAGGCACGTATGCCAAAAATAAATCTTAACTTGCAACAACTCCAGGCCGAACGAGCAGAACTATCGGCTTTTTTATCAACACCATCGGCCTATACCGACCCGCAGTTTCGGGCCAAAAATAAACGCTTTACCGAACTTGAAACGCTTATTGCAACAGCGCAGCGCCGAGAGCAACTTATGGCGAATATTACTGAAGCGCGCGAACTTGCTAAGGGCGATGACGAACTCGCAGAGCTAGCCAAACTAGAGCTTACCGAAAGCCAAGACGAGCTGATGCGCATCGACGATGAGCTATTTGTACTACTCACACCAAAAGACCCAAATGATGATAAAGATATTATTATGGAACTACGCGCCGGAGCGGGCGGAGACGAAGCCGCAATTTTTGCTGGTGATCTGTACCGTATGTATTTACGCTATTGCGAAAGCCACGGCTACAAAACCGAGCTGCTCAGCGAAAACCGCTCAGACAGCGGTGGATACAAGGAGGTTATCTTTAGCATTAAGGGTGATTCACCTTATGCAACACTTAAATTTGAGTCTGGCGTACACCGCGTGCAGCGCGTGCCTGCCACCGAAAGCCAGGGGCGCATTCACACCTCAACTGCAACCGTGGCAGTGCTGCCAGAGGCAGAAGAAACCGACATCGAAATCAACCCGGGCGACCTGCGCATTGATATTTTCCGCGCCAGTGGCCACGGCGGACAAAGCGTTAACACCACCGACTCAGCGGTGCGCATTACCCACCTACCAACCGGGCTGGTAGTGTCGAACCAGGATGAAAAGTCACAGATCAAAAACAAAGAAAAAGCGATGAGTGTGCTTCGTTCGCGCCTGCTGCAAGCAAAAATTGCAGAGGAACAGGCCAAATTGACAGAGGAACGCCGCTCATTAATCGGCTCTGGCGATCGGAGCGAAAAAATCCGCACGTATAATTACCCACAAGACCGCATCACCGACCACCGCATTGGCTACAGCCGCAGTAATATCCCAGCTGCTATGAACGGTGACATTGATGATTTGATTGAAAAACTACAAGCCTTTGAGCGAGAGCTTAAAGCCCAACAAGCCAGCAGTGACCAGTAAATCTATTGCGGAGTGGCTGACCGAAGCAACCCAGCGGCTGGCGGCAGCAGCCATACAAAGTAGCAGGCTCGATGCGGAGTTATTATTAGCGCATGCCCTGCAACAACCGCGCACGTGGCTGCACGCGCATGATGACCAGCCGCTCACCGCTGAAATTATAGAAATGGCAAATACACTACTCCTGCGACGACTGCAGCGGGAGCCCCTCGCATACATTACTGGGCAAAAAGAATTTTATGGGCGCTCATTTCTCGTGTCTCCTGATACATTAATTCCTCGCCCAGAGACAGAGATACTGGTTTCTCATGCAATTACGCACACTGCCGCGCAGCAGCATCCTCGCGTGCTTGATGTTGGCTGCGGCAGTGGCTGCATCGGCATCACGCTGGCGCTAGAAGTGCCACAAGCAGCAGTATCGCTGGCGGATATTAGCATGCCGGCACTCGCAGTAGCGCGTGACAACAGTCGCCACCTAGCAGCACCTATCGAGACGCTATACCACAGCGATCTCCTGACGGATCTGCCGAATGATGTACCGCCGTTTACAATTATTTGCGCCAACCTTCCCTATGTTGATCCAAGCTGGGAAACCTCCCCAGAAACTGCATACGAACCCGCAGGAGCGCTCTTTGCAGGTAATGGCGGCCTAGACCTTATCTATAAACTCATTGCTACAGCTCAGCCACTACTGACGCAAAAGGGCCTGCTCATTCTAGAAGCAGACCCGGAACAACACCCAGCTATTACTGCATATGGCCAGCAATATCAGTTTACTGTAACTACACGCGACGATTACACAATCATCCTCAAGCAGCAGTAGCTTCCGCTAACTACTGCACAACGCTGCTAAAGAACAGCAAGATAACAAGCAGTGCACCGCATAAAATACTGCTTGGCACGATGCTCTCGCGCGTAATTTTGCCTTTTTGGCTGTATTCACGGTAAATAAGCGCTGCCGACACACTACTCATCGCTGCAATTAACGTTCCCTGCGGCATCTTTAGCGGCAGATCAAAAAGCTTATACGCGAACACCCAGTGGTAGGTAATCCAGCCAATCTGTGCCATGAAGAATGCCCAGATTAGCGCTATAATCGTTGTCGCCACCTCTTTATGGGCCATCAAAATGTGGCGTGCTGCAGCATAACCAATACCAGCCATCGCTAGCACGTGCAGTTCAAACGTAATACCAAGGTTAAAGAAGGTTGATTTATACGAAAATGCGTACAACGCCATCGTACCGACAATGATCGCAATGAGTGCCTGCGCATACACCCACTTGTCTGAAGAGCGCGGTTTTACAATCAGGAGCCATACTGCATATAGCACCCCAAGCAGCACCTGCAGCGCAAACCCGTCTGACACACCAACGACGCCGTTACCTGCTATGTAAATTAGTAGCACTAGTCCAAGCCCAACAATCGTATCAACTAAGTTCGATTGGATATTTGCTAGCCAGTACCGCGGACGTACGGCAAATACGCGCCACTTACTTGCGAGCATTAGCAGCACCGCCACCGCTGGTGACCCCGACACAACGATACTCACCACCGAGATGACGACCAGCATAATGTTCAGCAAATAGTACATCGCCTCTGCTAGCGGGGTTTGCTTGGATTTAATTTTCTCTAGGGTGATCATCCGACTCATACTTCTTCTCTACCTTCTTTATTAGTCTCTCTGCGCCTTTGCTACCGGTGCACCACTACAATGAAGTCTGTGCCTGCAGCTACCCTGGTGGCAACTGCATTCGGTGCAAGCTCAATCTCGCTGACGCCATACGTTTTCTTCAGGAACTCTTCGGTAGCCGGCAGGTTTCTGGTGCCGCTGAGCTTATATACTGAATATTTGCTAGTGCCACGTAATGTCACGTTGCCAAGGCCATTATTGGTAATGCCATTCTCTTCTAGCTCCTGCGCTACCGCCGATGCCGCGCCCGAGCGACCACTGGCGTTAAATACCATCACCTTAGCCTGTTCTTTGCTAATAGCGCTATCGCTACCGCCGGTAGACATCGCTTTACGGATTTTAGCCTTGATACCACTGTAGCTATATACACCGTTAATTGGCCGCACAATACTCTGGCCGTACATAGTGCCGGTTGTCAGCACTGGTTCTTTTTCATCCACGAGTGAAATCGACTGAATTTTATCGGCGCCAATCTCTCCGGTCAGCTTCAATAGGCTACGTGCTTCACCAGCCTCTAGATTGGTGCGGAGGTTATCGCCCATGGCCTTCATGAGGTTCATCACCTTACCAATGTCGGTTAATGTGCCGACGCTCATAGCTTTCTCGCGCAATGCCACAATCACCTTCTGCTGGTTGCGTTCACGGTCAAAGTTACCGTTGCCCAGACCATATCCACCTTGCGCGTTACGAGCTCGTGAAAAGGCAAGCGCATGCTCTCCATCCATGTGCGCCCGCTGGCCTTTGGCATATTTGACGTAGTAACACTTATAATTACATTTCCAGTCGAAGTTGCGGTCTAATATACCGCGTGGGTCATCGGTTTCAACTGTCACGTCAACGCCGCCAACAGCATCCACTGCACCAACCACAACCGAGAAGTTAACGTGTGCGTAATATTGCACTTCCAGCCCAGTCACTTCGGTAATCTTAGACTGCAAAGCCGCAGCACCAGCTTTTTGATCTTGCCCATCGCCAGAAGCACACAAGTACACTGCATTAATTTTACCCTCAGTGCCGACGCTACAGGTTTGGTTATATTTTACCCACAAATCTCGTGGGATGCTCACCATGTAAGCATCTTTCTTATCTTGGCTAACGCTTAGTACCATCAATGAGTCGGTCAAGTTTTTACCATCGTGTGTACCACCTTCGTCATCTTCTGCAGTACCAAAAATTAAAATATTAGTGCGACCATTAGCATCTTTCTTCAGCGGCGCCTCGGTAAGTACACTTAAAATATTGCCACCAAACACTTTCGAGCCTTCAACGTAGGCACGATACAGCAAAAATCCACCAATAGCCAGGCCGATAAGCAGAATAATAAGAATAGTCCACTTAATGATGCGGCGACGTCGGCTGCGAGGTTTCTTGCCTGGCTTGCTAGCACCACCTCGGCGACGCAAGATACCACTACGACCACTGCCAGTGGGTTCTGGTGGCGATAAAAAGGGGCCCTGCCCTGGCCCGTCTGCGTTATCGACGAGGTCATCCATAGACTCTCCAATTGAACGTGATTGCCGCGAGGCCGCTAGCTCATCGGGGGGCGTTAAGCGCGAGATGCCGACATTATCACTATGCCCTGCACCAGCGACATGAATCCGACGCCCCCGGCGCGGTTTCTTTGGTTGACCAATTGCCCCGGTAGAACCTCGTCGCGACAGCCCACCGATTGCGTCGTCCCCACCGGGCGCCCCATTAGAGCGCGGACGTCGCACAAAGCCGTCAATTGAATTATTGTCTTTAACCATAACTATTACCTTCCATTGTACCATTGTTATCTAGGCCTCGCAAAGGGGTACTTGATAGGTAAGCGGCAGCCCCGCCGGTTTGATAAAAGCCCCAGCCTGTGCTACGCTAAAGCGAGTATGAAAGAATATTTCTCGCGATACCCCATCGTGAAAGACATCGTAGCAGTCGCTATTTTTGCCATCTTTGTGGCCGTTGGTACCATTTTTGTCAACGCCTTTTTATTCCGAAGTTACACTGTGCAGGGCCCAAGTATGGAGCCAACCTTCCATACCGATGACCGCGTGCTCGTAAACCGGTTGGCCGTTACAATTGATCAGCTGCAAAATAAACGCTTTAAGCCACAACGAGGCCAAGTCATCGTTTTCCGTAATCCACGCTATGATTCTGTAAATGATCGCGTGGAATACATTGTAAAGCGTGTTATCGCCTTTGAAGGTGAACGAGTGACGGTAAAAGATGGTGTGCTTACAGTATATAATGCCGAACACCCTGAGGGCTTTCACCCGGACGAAACATTCCCAGACAAACCAGGCAGCCCAAGCAGTGGCAACAGTGACGTAACCGTCGGTAAGGATATGATTTACGTGGCAGGTGACCACCGCCAAGACAATTATTCGTACGATTCACGCAATGGGCTTGGACAAGTGCCACTCTTCGACGTCATGGGTCCTGTCTTCCTGCGAATTTTGCCACTCACCAGTGTACGTGGCTTCTAACCATACAACTACCTACAAGAAAACCCCCGCATCTTATGTGCGGGGTGTTATATTACTAGTGGTAATAAACTAGCGCTGAAAAGGCTTATACAAGCAGCTTACTGTTCATCAAGTAGTTTACTAATGCGGTCTAGCTCGGCCTGATTCTTAAATGGAATCACGATGCGGCCATTACCTCGAGCAGTTACCTTAAACTGCACGGCAGTACCAAAGCGTTGCGCAGCACGCTCTTCGCGGTCAAGCAGATAGCGCTGCACTGGCTCGGGGCTAGTTTTTACCTCTTTGCGGCGAGCATTAGCCTTGTGCTTGCCGGCTAGCTCTTCAATCTGCCGAGCACTTAGTCCCCGTGTAATTACTAGGTGCACAATCTTAAGCGCTTCTTCTTCTTCAAGACCAATCAGCGGTCGTGCCTGCCCTTCGCTCAGCTCGCCATTATACACCGCCTTTTGAACTGATTTTGGCAGCTTCAGTAGCCGCATTGTATTCGATACAGCACTCGCTGAACGCTTGCCAACGCGGGCTGCGATCTGCTCGAGCGAAAGATTAAACTGATCACGAAGTTTTGCAAACGCCGTCGCCGTCTCTAGTGGGTTTAAATCACGACGCTGCAAGTTTTCAATCAAAGCCAGTTCAAGCCGATTTTGTGCAGACAAGGTGCGCACAATCGCTGGAATCGTCTCCAAACCAGCCAACTGAGAGGCACGGTACCGACGCTCTCCGGCGACAATAATAAATTCACCATCCTGCGGCACAACCACAATCGGCTGCAGCACGCCATGCTCGGTAATAGAGTCGGCTAGCTCCTGCAAAGCCTCATCATCAAACTGCCGGCGTGGCTGTCCATCGTCAGCCCGAATCTGCGCCAGCGGTATTTCACGCATCTCACTTACGCGCTTGTCTTCATTGCCGGTGGGATCAAACGACTCATCAAATAGATCGCTCGGAATCAGCGAATCAAACCCACGTCCTAGTCCTTTTTTAGCTGACACGCTCAAGTACCTCCCGGGCAACGGCCTTATATGCTCGTGAACCCTTTGAAATGCGGTCGTAGGCACCGATTGGCAGCCCGTGACTTGGCGCCTCTGCAAGGCGCACATTGCGTGGCACCGTTGCCTTAAACACCTTATCGGCAAAGTGGCGCTGAATCTCGCCCTGCACCTGACCACTCAGTGCGGTTCGGCCATCGTACATTGTCGGCAGCACGCCAAGTAGCTCGAGCTTTGGGTTAAGCCCTTTTCGAATTAGCTTCATAGTTTCGAGCAACTGACCAAGACCTTCTAGTGCAAAGAACTCTACCTGCACCGGCAGAATTACATACCGTGCTGCAATTAGCCCATTAACCGTCAGTAGGCTTAAACTTGGCGGACTATCGATAATGATAATATCGTACTCGCTCTCCGCCTGAGCAATCGCCTGACGTAGCCGCGTAAAGCGCCCTTGTGCCTGTGCCAGCTCTACCTCAGTGTTAGCAAGGTGTGGCGTGCTTGGCGCAATCCATAAATTCTTAAAATCGGTACTGATTGCAACTGAAGATAGCGCGGCGCTACCCTTCATGACCTCTGCCATGGTGATTGCCAAATTTTGCTTGTCTACACCCAGGCCACTGGTGGCATTACCTTGCGGGTCCAAATCTACAACAAGCGTCTTCTGACCAGCCTTAGCCAAGAAATACGCCACGTTAATACTTGTGGTAGTTTTACCAACACCACCTTTTTGATTTGTTACCGCAATTACTGTTGCCATGTTGTAATGATTCTCCTACTCTTTCTATTGTAGCATGAGCGCCCCACTTTGGGCAGCCTAAAAATCCTCCGAGCATAGCCCGGAGGGGTTTTAGTGAATAACGTTTTATGTAACCCTACTGGGCTGATCCTCGATGTAATTAATACTACTACTTAATCGAGGTAATGGTAATTTGAGAGTACTTCTGACGGTGCCCCATCTCTTTGTGAACGCGCTTTTTGCTCTTGTAGCGGATCACGCGAAGCTTCTCACCCTTTACCAGTGGGTCAGTCACTTCAGCCTTCACTACTACACCGTCCACTACAGGGGTGCCGACAGTTGTTTTGTCACCATCGATAACCAACATAGCGTCGAGTTTGAGCTCTTTCGTTCCTTCAGGGAGGAGGTCCACCAAGAGGGTCTCTTTTTCGCTGACAATATACTGCTTGCCACCGATCTTTACGACTGCTTTCATGTGCCTTATCCTTTTTAGGTTAGTATCACTGCAAATTTTACCAAAAAAGAGGCCGCCAAGCAAGGCGGCCCCCACGCGATGCAGCGCGTTATTCCTCTTCAGATTGCGCCCTGCGACGAACTAGCACAATTGCTACCGCACTAAGTGCCATTGCAACACTTGCTGCCCCGAAGACAAACTGGTCGTCTCCAGTGTCGGCCAGTTTTTGCTCTCCTGGCTGTGCATTAGCAGCTGGTTTTTTGTGCTCCTGGCCCACTTGTGGCGCAGCAGGTTGCACCGGAACTGGCGTAGCAGCTTTGTCATCCTGCGCAGCTGGCTTCTTATCTGCCGCAGCGTCAGCTTTTTGATCATCCGCCTTTTGGTCTTTATCTTGTGGCTTTGGATCAGCTGGCTTAGCGGCTGGGTTTTCTGGCAACGTAGCTGGATCAACAACAGCTACTGGATCGCCATCCTCATTATCATCAACACGAATCAGCCGTGACATTGGCGCACCAACGGTTAGTTCCTGGTCATACCATAACTTTGGATCGTAGGCCTTTTCTTTGTCAAACCAGTAAACGCCCACAAAAATGTTATCGCCATATGGCAGCGTTACCCCTGGGTATTCTTCGGCCAATAATTTTTCTACCGATACCGGCTTGCCGGTCATGATCTTGTCGCGGATTGACTTGCGAGCTTGAATGCTAAAATAGCTATTGTTTTTACCCACAATCTCAATGACAAACCGGTAGTGGTCATCTTTTGTGCCCACAAATTCAATCAGGTTGTCATCACCCTTGTACTTTGCTGGCGTAACGTTAATTTTAGCGGCTGGCGGCATATCTACGGCAAATGCAGAAGCCGACAATTGCGTGCTCGCACCAGCGACCAGCAATAGCCCAAGTGCGGCTATACCAATGCGGCGCATAGACCGCATAAGACGCGTCGTCATACTAATTTCCCCCTTTACATGTTAGTGCAGCGCGGCGCACGCGCTACGATGACGACAAACAGCCAATACCATTCCCCGTGGCACGTGGCTATTTGCTGCTTTCAGCATACCATAGTTTGCGTCAAAAGATAAGAGCGCTAAACCTCAGCGCACACCACCTGGTTAGCGTGCAACCAGCCTTCCAGTGTGCCACCATCAAGGTACTGCCCAGTAGCTGGCACCACTCGCACCTGGCCACCAGTGGCCACATAATTATTAATGGCATCCGGCAACTCATACTCACCACGCGGTGATGGCTTTAGCTGCCGACAGCTGTCGATAACCTGCTTGGTAAGGAGGTATTTACTGATGTTGATTAAATTACTCGGTGCTTCCTCGACCGCTGGTTTTTCAACAATCTTTTGGTAATTGCCCGCTTCATCGACTGCCAGTACGCCATAGCTGCTAACCTCTTGATGCGGCACCGACGCCGCCAAAAGCCCACAGCCACCTACTGGAGTATCAGCAATTAACCGAGCTACTTCGCTACTACCGTCCGAATGGTATATAAAATCATCACCCATCAGCACCACTGCCGATTCGCCCTCGGCAATATAGTCTGCTGCTAGTGCGACCGGCACAGCTGTTCCGTAGGCGCCACCTTCTGGCTGCGTAATATACCGAAAATTCACCGCAGGCGGCTGGATACGCTGCAGCAGCTCTGTTTTGCCACGCTCTTTTACATACTGCTCTAAGGCCTGATTGTGCCCGTAGTAGCGCTGCAGCTGCTCGCTGCCCTCGCTCACCACAAAAATAATATCAGTAATCCCCGCAGCAATGCAGTCTTGCACCACATAGTCTACCAGCGGCCGATTGCCAATCGGGAGCATACATTTTTCAATCGCTTTCGTAATTGGCAGACGGCGAGAACCCCACCCTGCCACGGGAATAATTGCTGTAGTAATCATACCTCTATCATACCAGCGCTAGGGCAGGCTGGGCAAATCCTCGCTACTTATGGCCTGCAGGGCTCGATCAACGATATGTTGTGCAAAACGCTGCATTTCTGTAGGCGTCTCAAGATCAAGACCTTCTTCTTTATCGATCAATACAGTGCTACGGCCGCTAGAGCGTAGCGCCATGATAGCGCATACCGCGCTGCCACGACACGGATCAACACTAACGCCAGGATGACGCAGCGTCGTGCGCCACCCTAGCGTGGTGGTATGTGTTATGCTTTTTGCAACGTTATCTGTAGTGGCTGGCCTTCAATAGCCACCTCTACTTCATGATCTGTCGCCTCTCCAAAGCGAGCCAGCGTTTCATGTGCAATTGTCTCGGCGTGTTCATTAATCGCCTGACGCAGCTGTTCAGCAGTATCGACGCCAGCAGTTAAATCTGCCCCCGTCTGCCCTTCTGGCACCACTAGCTGCAAAGTAATCCGATCATCCACTTGCAGCCCCGCCTTCTTACGTGCGCTCTGCACGTGGCGGATGACCTCACGCATTAGGCCCTCACGTTTCAGCTCGGGGGTGATGGTTTTGTCGATATTAATCCAGCTCTCTGGCTTGGCCGCGCCTTCGGTCGCGTTATAATCCGCCAGATGCTCGTCTCGATTCTCAACCCAGCGAATTTCCTTCACATTCAGCTCATCAGCCATGATTTGCTGATAGTAATCGTCTAACTTTTCTCCGGCGTACCATGCTTGCTGCAGCGGTTGGCGGATTTTGATAGAATCCTGCTGCTCGTCCTTCTTCATGCGCAGGCTAATACCAGCATTGATCAGCTCACGTGTGCGAGCCATATCAGCCAGCACCTGCTCATTCACCGCGCCGGCTGGCAGCCAATCCTTCAGGTGAATCGACTCACTATCACCCGTCAGATTATGATACAGCTCCTCGGCCAAGAACGGCGTAAACGGCGCTAGCAGATAGCTCAGGCGCACCAGCACATAGTGCAGCGTGCGGTAGGCGTCGCTCTTGTCGTCATCATCTTCCGACTTCCAGAAGCGGCGGCGACTACGGCGCACATACCAGTTGCTGGCGTCGTCCAGGAACGGCAAAATTGGGCTGAGTGCATCAGGGATATTATAGGCATCCATTTGCTTCTCGACCTCCGCCACCAGCTCGTGCAAGCGGCTGATAATCCAGATGTCGAGGGGGTTAGTAACCGGTGCGGCCGCTGCATCTGTCGCCTCAGGCCGCTCGGCCGCCATCTGCTGCACATCTTGGCCTCGCTTTGCCGGGAAGGCAAAGCCTTCACCGCCAGACACCAGCTGGCCACTCAGCGGATCCACTAGCTTACCGTCAAACTCCCAACCATCGACCTCCGCGTACATGGTGAAGAAATCATACATATTCCAAATCATCGCCAGCTTGCGCGCCACATCACCCACATCCTTATCGTGCAGCGCGAAGTCCTCGCCATTGAGCAGCGGGCTACTCAGCAGCAGGAAGCGCAAGGAATCAGCACTAAACTTATCCATCAGCTCATTCGGATCGGTAAAGTTACCGAGTGACTTACTCATCTTGCGGCCGTCATTGCCCGCTACCACACCGGTGGTGATGACGTTGCTGTAGGCATTTTTATGCTGCGCACCAGCCTCACCAAAGGCGCCGATCTCTGCCAAAGCGGCGTTAACGGCATGCACATAGTAGAACCACGCCCGCACCTGGCCAACATATTCCACAATAAAATCTGCCGGGTAATTCTGTTCAAATGTTTGGCGATTCTCGAATGGATAATGCAGCTGCGCAAACGGCATGCTACCACTTTCAAACCAGCCATCTAGCACCTTGTCAATGCGGGTAAAGGTCTCGCCATCAATCGTAAAGGTGATGTCGTCTACCCATGGGCGGTGGTAATCATCCAGCTCCACACCGCTCAGCTCCTTCAGCTCTGCGTATGAGCCAATTACCTTAACTGTGCCACGATCACCCTTCCACACTGGCATGGCCGTCGCCCAGAAACGGTCGCGGCTCAAGTTCCAGTCTGGTGCTTGCTCAATATTCTTGGCAAAGCGGCCGTGCTTCAAGTGATGCGGGAACCAATTAATATGCTCATTTTGCTCTAGCATGAGCGGCTTCTGCCCCTGAATATCGAAGAACCAACTTGGAATAGCCCGGTACATAATGCGCTGCTTGCTACGCGGGTTGAACGGGTATTCGTGGCGAATGTACTCAATCTTCCACACCGCGCCCCTTTCCTTCAGGTCTTTAGCGATAAATTTATTATTACCCCACACTTCCAGGCCTTTGTATAGGCTATCGGTGTAGTAACCGTTGTCATCAATCACATGGAAGGGTGCGATGCCGTTGGCCTTGCCAAGCTCGAAGTCATCCTCACCGTAGGCTGGCGCGATGTGGACGATACCAGTACCTGATTCGCTCGAAACAAAATCCGCCGCATAAATAGCGTGAATCTTGTCACTGTCTGGCCAGGTCGAGCCCGTATCGAGCGGCTGGTAGTTCTTACCTACCAATTCACTGCCCGGGAACTTTCGTAATACTTCATAATCAAGCGGCTGATGCTTTTCGTCCTGCAACGTGCGTTCCAGCGCCTCCTCGGCAAGGATGAGTTGTTCGCCATCCACCAGCACTTCGCAGTAGGTCATATCTGGGTTGACGGCCAGCATCAGGTTGGCTGGCAATGTCCATGGCGTAGTCGTCCAGGCCAAAATGGCAGCGTCTTCACCCACTAGTTGAAACTTCACATACACACTTGGGTCGGTTACCGTCTGGTAGGCGTCGTTATCCATCGTTACTTCGGCCTTGCTCACCGGGGTAGCAAACTTGGTGTCGTACATCAGCACCTTTTCGCCTTCGTAGATCTTGCCCGCTTCATACAGCTGCTTAAACGCCCACCAAACGCTTTCCATGAAGTCCTTATCCATGGTGCGATAGGCACCCTCGAAGTCCACCCAGCGGCCGACGCGGTCAATCACGCCTTGCCACGTCGCACTATTAGCCACCATACTCTCGCGCGCCTTGGTAATATACGTCTCCAGGCTGATGGTTGGCAGCGGGTTGCCGTCCTTATCCAGCGGTGCTGGTTGATCTGGGCTGGTGATAATCTGGCGCCGGTCCACAATGTTCAGCTGCTTTTCGACAAAATTCTCTGCCGGCAAGCCATGACAATCCCAGCCCCAGCGGCGCTCCACACGCTTGCCCTTCATCGTCCAGTAGCGCGGCACTGCGTCCTTCACAATACTACTCAGCAATGTACCATGATGTGGCACGCCAGTAATAAACGGTGGCCCATCATAAAAGACATACGCATTCTCTGCCGGCCGATTTTCAACCGATTTAGCAAATGTGTTGTCATCTTTCCAACGCTGCACCCAATCTGCTTCATATGCTACTGCGCGGCGACGGGTTCCATGTGTAAATTTCATATTTCCTCCTTGGTTTGTCTGTGTGTTGTTTTTTATACTATTTGCATCTTAGCGCCATCTGGTTTTGGTGTCCCCCGAACAGGCTTACTATAGTTCATTTCCTGCATAGTCCAACCGTAGGCAGCAGCTACCGCGTCAAACAACCGAGCTGGGTCTTTATGTCGACGCGCCGGGTGCAGCTGCAAAGCGGCCTGCAGTGCACGCTGCGCTGCATACGGCAGTTTAGAGCTGACTTCCGGGGGATGGCTTCGCCGCCATTGATAGGCTTTACGTCGACTACCCGACGAGAACTGAAACGGCAGCTGTCCAGCTAGCGCAAGGTGCATGACCACTGCTACGCGATATGTCGCTGTTCGCGGTGTCAGTACTCTGCCAAGCATAAACTCCTCTGGCGCCATCGTCTCGTAGGTGCCACGCCGACTAGTTACACGCCACTTCTCACCTTGCTGGCTATATTCTGCTGCCTCAAGATCAAGCATCCGCGCTCCCTGCGATGTAAACACCACATGCTGCAAGTTCAAATCACGATACATCATCCCCGCCTGCAACAGCCCCATCTCCAGCGCCACATACGCCTGAAGATGCGCGGGCACCTCAGCAGCAGACGACGCAGTACGCCAATCTGGTTGCAATTGGAGCCAATCTGCCATCGACTGGCCAGCAATATATTCCAGTTCCACACCGCTAGCATCCTGCGCGATGATCCGCGGCACAAGACCCGTTTGCTCTAACCTGCGCAAATTAGCCACCTCTCGCCGCAACCGTTTACGGCCATGCGATGTTATGGCGGTCTTACATACCAAACCCTCTGCCACAACTGTCTGCATTAATAGGCTCCTTTCTTAAAATAAAAATCACCTCTTTCGAACTCGAGAATCCGCTGGGTATTCGCGCGGACGGTACCATCTCGATTCCAAAAGAAGTGATTCTGCATGAGCTTCGCCAAATTAGCTGAAACTCATATACTCTTTTAGCACTTGATTGTCACTTTATCGCAGCGGGTCGCGGCGAGGTCTACTAGGCCGGGGCCGTTCTTCCCGCAGGCTTCGCGGCTGATAACCGCTCACTCTACGCGCTTAAAAGCTACGTAGAAATGCCTCTGGCTCTATTGTAGCGTACTTGCTGCAAAACAAAAATACCCCGTACTAAAACTGCTTAATGAAATGAGCTTAACCTTTATGCTCACGCTCCAAAAACTACCTATCAATCAGATGAAACTAACGCGAACTCGATACCTATAACACCATACTTCCGTTGGTCATTCACAGAGTAGAATTCATTTATTTGCTTCTCGAGCCACTCAACATTTGGACCACCAAATTTTTCTGGATCATTATGCATAAATAAATCGCGAAATGTCATGTAGCGCAATAAGCCCACTACTCGCGCAGAACTGTTCGGCGTGGGTTATCTTTATGTACAAAGATAATTGTATCGCCCAACTGAATTGCTTGACGCTTCTTATCATACAACCGCGATTCAATAGTTTTGTGGCCAGATGTAATAGCTCCAAATGGAACAGACACAAGCCGAAAATAATGCGGGCTTCCAGCAATTTGCTTATCAGCCATGCGTAGGGCTCCCTTCTTCGCCACCACCAAGCGCCGCGCACTCCCCGTGCCGAAAACATGCCACTTCGTGGTCATTGACCATCCCCGCAGCCTGCATAAAAGCGTAGCACGTCTTTGGGCCCACAAAGCTAAAGCCATCCCGCTTAAGCTGCGCGCTCATTGACCGGGAAGTAGCCGTATCGGCAGGCACGTCCTGCACACTATGCCAGCGGTTTTGCACCGGCGCACCACCCGCCAGGCCCCATAAGTACTCATGCAAACTACCGTGCCGGCGAATAGCCTGCAGTGCCGCCTGAGCATTGGTGCGCACCGCATAAATTTTGCGCCGATTACGAACAATGCGCGTGTCCTGAGTAAGCGCCTCCAGCTCTGCATCCGTCATAGCCGCCACGCGAACAATTGCAAACTGATGAAAAACCTGCTGGTAGCCCGCCCGCTTGGCTAAAATCGTGCTCCAGCTCAGGCCAGCCTGCGCGCCCTCCAGGCACAGCAGTTCAAATAATTTCTGATCGTCATATAACGGCACACCCCACTCAGTGTCGTGGTAAACCTGTTCGGCTTGGCTACTCTGAGCCCAAGCGCAGCGCACTACAGCCATGTCACCTCTATGTTACCTAAACAGCGCATCACCATATTTTACGATAATAATAGCCGCTAACGTTGTTAGTAGTGCAACGAGTACCACAATATCCAGGCCAGGTTTTACTATTTTCTGGACTAATACCTGTTGTATTTTTTTCGGAAGCGGTAGTGCCTGATCAATGGAGGCAAGCCGCAATGTCATCACCCACATGATAGTCATCGTGCTTGTAATAACCAAACACCACGGGCAAAGTGCCCCAATAACGAAAGCACTTATTATAAACAGCCACAGTGCAAACAGCCAGCCAGCAGTGACGCCAATCGCCATGAGCAGCGTGAATTTTTTTGGCAACCGACCGCCAAATAACCCAAGCAGCGCTATAGTAATCATGACGGCTTCAGCCGCAATGCCAATAAAACTATTCGGAAATCCGAGCAGTGACGCCGATGGATGTTTGGCCACTGTTGCACAATTGACTGTCGCATTTAGATTGCAGGCTAATGCTGCATCTGGGTTTTTAGCCAACTGAAGTGACTCAATAGACAACACAAATGAGGCTACAAACCCCAGCACCGATACGATGAGTAGCACCAGGAACACAGGCCAGCGACGATGCTGCGCCGCTGCCTGCGTAGATGATGGTTGATTAGCGACGGGTTCGCTCAATGCGCTCTATCTCCGAAGCATCAGGTAATCGCCCCTCAAACGGCTGCGTAATAGGATTGCCGTTATCATAACAAAACAGGGCCGCCGGGAACTGCCGAATACCGTACTGACGAATTAGCTGATCTCCCTCTGGGGTGCCCTGTTGATGAGTAAAAAATTGTGCTCGCGTTGTCTGCGCTGCGTGGTTACCGAAATGAATAAGTTGCGCTTCATCGCGGGACAAACTATAAAACAGGTGAATAATCATTAGGCTTCTTTTTCCTTTCGTTCTGCCAAAATGGCCTCAAATTCATCGAGCGTCTTAAACTCGCGGTACACACTAGCAAACCGAACGTAGGCCACTTCATTAAGTGTAGCCAATTGATCGAGCACCAAATCACCCACTGTCTTCGAGGTAATTTCGGTCTCTTTACGGCTATATAGTTCATCTTCTACTGTGGATACCACTTTATCAATAGCGGCTTCATCATCAAAAAACTTGCCCACAGAGCGGTGAATCGCTTGAGTCAGCTTCTCGCGATCAAATAGCTCGCGAACGCCACCCTTCTTTATCACCACTAGGTGGGGCATTTCAATACGCTCATATGTTGTAAACCGCTTGCCGTCTGGGGATTCACGGCGACGACGAATCGCAACACCACCCCCTACTTCGCGCGACTCAATAACCCTCGAGTCACCAATATTGACCGAGTTGAGCGCACGATATACCTGCATGGGAACCTCCTTCCGACGAGCCATCTACTACTTACTCCTCTTGCGACGACGTAGGAAGGCCGGTGTATCGTCCTCGTCCTCGTCGTTTGGCTCATCTGTGACGTTTGACCAAATATTATACTCTGGCTCGCTGCCGAAATCAGAAACTGGGCTTACGTGCTCATCCTTTGCCTTTGTGTCTTCTTCATCAGGCTCTTCATGTTCTGTTTCAGGCTCTTCGGCTGGAGTATTCAGCGGCGCTATAGTGGTCTCCCGGTGCTCACGAAGAGCTGGTGCGGGGGGCTGTAGCGCCGACGGTGAGGCAACCGCTTGTTCAAAGGTTTCACTATCAAATCCGGTCGCAATCACCGTAATAATAAGTTCGTCTTCCATCTCTGGTTTCAAGGTTGTACCAAAGATAATGTTAGCATCTGGGCTTACCGCACTCGTGATAATCTCAGCAGCTTCATCGATCTCTGCCGTCGCCATATCGTAGCCACCAGTAATATTAAATAGCACACCCTTTGCACCATCAATTGACACCTCAATCAGCGGTGACTCAATCGCCTGCTGCGCAGCCTTGGCAGCACGTCCTTCACCCTGTGCGCGGCCAATACCCATCAGTGCAGAACCAGCGTTGCTCATAATAGCCTTTACGTCTGCAAAGTCTAGGTTAATCATACCGTGCTCGGTAATCAGCTCTGAGATTCCCTGCACACCCTGACGTAGTACGTCATCGGCAATCTTAAATGTCTCAAGTAGTGGCGTGCTGCGATCGATGGTCTGTAATAAGCGATCATTTGGAATAGTAATCAGCGTATCCACCGAGCGGCCGAGGTGTTGAATCGCCCATTCAGCGTTAACGCGGCGCTTTTCACCCTCAAAGCTAAAGGGACGTGTCGCCACACCGACCACCAAAATACCCATTTCGCGGGCGATTTCGGCAACCACATAGCCAGCACCAGAACCGGTACCACCACCAGCACCAATAGCCACAAAAACCATATCGGCGCCTTCGAGCGACCGACGGATATCATCACGCGATTCTTCAGCGGCACGCTCACCTACCGTTGGGTCAGCACCTGCACCAAGCCCACCGGTAGTCTCCTGCCCGAGGTGAATCTTCACATCAGCGCGAGAGTTATGGAGTGCCTGAGCATCGGTGTTCATGGCAATAAATTCAACATCAGTAAAACCAGCATCTTTCATGCGGTTCACAGCCGAGCCGCCGGCGCCACCCACACCGACCACTTTAATCTTGGCCACCGTCTGTATCTCACTTGGTTTTATCTCAGGCATCACTCCCTCTCTTTATCTATCTTTCGTTTTCTATCCCGTTTATTCCCAGTATACCACTTATGGCTTAAATCTATCTATCAGATTATGGAAAAAGCCACGTGCACGACCAAGTGCCTCACTGGCCACTTGCCCCCCGTGCGTAGCAGGTTCATCACTGTACTGCCCCACTTGGCTGTCTACCATCATCAGGCCAACTGCTCCAGCGAAGGTAAGCTCATCGATACCATCAATAACGCTCTCAACATCCTTCAGCTGCCCCAGGCGTGCTGCTAATTTTAGCTGTGATTTGGCAAGCTCCACGATGCCAGTCATATGCGAGACGCCGCCAATAAGTACCGTGCCACTTGGCAGTCGCCGTGCTAGGCCAGACTTCTTAAGCTCTTTAGCGATTCGCTCAAAAATCTCCTCTAGGCGCGCTCCAATAATTTCATCGATTTCTTGACGTGAAAATGTCAACGTTTGGTTGCCGTCTTTAATTTCAACAACGCTGTCTTCATCATCTTCATCGTAAATACCTAGAGTAGCATATCCCTGCTCACGTTTGATTCGCTCAGCGAGACTCGGCTCTACCTGCAATCCAACCGCTAAATCATTGGTAATTTGTTCGCCGCCCAGTGGAATAACCGACAAATACTGCAAATCACCACCTTCAAAAATTGCAACGCCTGTTGTCGCCGCGCCAATATCAATCAGGGCTACGCCATTATCGCGCTGTTGTGGTGTTAACACTACTCGTGCAGCCGCCAGTACTGGCGGCGCCAATGAATTCAAAGCCAGCTCTACCGTATCGAAGGTCTTTTCAATTGTCGTAACATGTGGCTGCAAAGCCGAAACAACGTATCCTTTCATCTCTAGTCGACTTCCGACCATATCAATCGGATCTTTCACACCACCCTGGCCATTGACCGTAAACTGGTGCGACACTGTTTCGAGAATTTTGCGATTCTCTGGAACCATACCAACAGCAGCATTGTGTTCTAGACGCTGAATATCCGCCTCCTCAACAGCACGCTCTGGCGCGCCCAATACCACCATTCCACTGACTGGTTGGCCTAAAATATCAGCACCATTAATACTAGCCGAGGCTGAATCTAGCCGGTGACCAAGCAGACTTTCCACTTTTACTAGTACATCATCTACCGACTGCGCGACTGCAGTCATTTGCGAGACGACCCCCTTACGCATACCCCCGCCGGGCACTTCATTAGCCGCCACAATAGTGATTGAATCGTCTTCATCATAAAACTGCCCCACGACGCAGCGTGTGGCAGTTGTGCCGATGTCGACGCCAACTACATACCGAGCTTTTTCTTGCATAGTACTATTATATCGTTTATGGTTAAAAATTTAAACAACGAAACCGTATATTTCAGGGGTGACCATGTCACCTTTTGTACTGCGTAACGTTGATATTATTACATCCACTGCTTATATCGTGAGGACTTCAGCACCTGTTTCAGTAATCAGCACCGTGTGTTCAAAGTGTGCTGCCAGGCTACCATCGCGCGCTAAAATCGTCCAACCGTCGCTACGATCGGTGTAAATGCGTGGCGAGCCAAGTGTCGCCATTGGCTCAATCGCAATCGTGTCGCCAGGTTGCAGCAGTACACCGCGGCCAGCCTTACCAAAATTAGGTACCTCTGGAGGCATGTGCATCTCAAGGCCGACACCGTGGCCAACAAGGTCGGTGATAATGCCTAATTTACCCTTGCGCAGCACCTTCTCTACTGCAGCGCCAATAGTGCCAGTGTGCACCGGGCCAGTAATCGCCTCGATACCCGCATATAAACTGCGCTCGGTGTAAGTTAACAGATGTTTCACTGCTCCCGAAGGCTCCTCATCAACCACCATCGTAAAGGCACTATCTGTTTTCATGCCCCGATAGGTGATAACCAAATCAAAACTGACAACATCGCCAGCCTGAAATGCATAATCTGTTGGCACGCCATGCACGATCTCATCATTAGTGCTAATACAGATGCTAGCTGGAAAGTTTACTTCCGGCGTTTTATAAGTTGCCTCAGCGCCATATTCTGTAATTCGCTGCGCGACAAATGCATCCACTTCTTTTTCTGTCATTCCGGCATGGACATACCCGCGAATATCAGTAAAAATTTGTGCCAAAATACGGCCACCGGCACGCATGGCCTCGATTTGTTCAGGTGTTTTTTGCGGCTGCATAGCTGTTAGCCCTCTAGCGTATGCATTACTTCATCGTAGATCTTGTCGTGCACTTCACCAGCAGTACCTGTGCCGTCCAAGTGCACAATTTTGATGCCATCTTCAGCAAAAATACCAAGCACTGGGTACATTTTACGCCGATAAATATGCATACGACGAGCAATTGTCTCTGGCGTATCTTCCATGCGACCGCGCTTACTGAGGCGGTTCATAATTTCACTTTCTGGAACCTCAAGCGCCACTACAAGGTCGATCGTTTCGCCCTGCTTGCGCAAATATTCCGCCAGCCACTCGGCCTGAGCCTTTGTGCGTGGAAATCCATCTACAATAATGTTTGCAAACTTATGTTGCTTCGCACTCTGCACAGCTTCATCAAATACTTCATACGTCAGCTCATCGCTAACCAGCTCACCAGATTTAAGGACCTCAATCACAGCAGGGTCACTACTTCCGCGAAGCATCTGGCCAGTAGAAAGCCATTTCCAGCCCATGCGCACTGCTAACATCTGACCTTGTACACTTTTGCCAGCGCCAGTTGGTCCAAACAATAAAATCATATCTATCCTTTTTGTGTTATTAGCTTACTACTGCATTAATCGCTGTTTGACAACTTTAGCAACAAGCGCACCATCAGCCTGGGCGCCTGCCTTTTGCTTCACTACGCCGATAACCTTGCCCATATCTTGTGGGCCCTGAACAGATATAGTCTGTAGAACCTCATCAACCAATGAAGCAACCTCCTGCCCGGTAAGCATCTGCGGCAAATATGGCTGAATGACATGCAGTTCAGCCTGTTCAGCTTCAGCGAGATCCGCGCGACCATTCTCGGTGTAAATCGCAATACTTTCCTTGCGCTTTTTAGCCTCGCGCAATAGGACTGCAACAATCTCATCATCGGAGAGGCCTGTTTCCCGCTTCCCAGCGGCTACTTCGGCATCCAAAATAGC
Source organism: Candidatus Saccharimonadota bacterium (assembly GCA_013333495.2). Lineage (GTDB taxonomy): Bacteria > Patescibacteriota > Saccharimonadia > Saccharimonadales > Saccharimonadaceae > VGLK01. Next base: position 105,654 of record JABCOR020000004.1, read on the forward strand.
AGCGCGTATATTGCGCAATACATCTCCCTCGAAACGACGTCCGCCTAGCAAGGCAGACTTCATATCGGCGGTTATCGTGTCTTTCAGCGACATAATTACTGGCTTAGTGTAGCCCGAGGCGTGCCTTTGCTAGCTTTTCAGCCTTGCGCTCACGGCGTACAATCGCCTTCTTGCGACGCTCAGTCTTTGATATTGGCTTGCTAAAGCGCATTGATGCCTTTGCCTCAGCTAGCACACCGCTTTGCAAAACTTTGCGGTTAAAACGACGAATAATGTTGTCGTTTGCTTCTCGTTCATCTTTACGTGTTACTTGTACCATATGGGTACTAGTCTACCAGATTCCACGCGGCAATGCAAAATAAAATCGCTAGGCACCTATCGCCGCCTCGCTTGGAGCTAGATGTAGCAATCGCCCCTCTACCTGGCGCACACCACGCCACTCGTTCTCTATCGGCTGATACCACACATCTACCACTTGGCCAGGCTGCACAAAAAAATGCTCTGGGGCAGCAAACGCAATCATCTGTAATTGCCCCGTCTCGTCACGCAACGTTAGCTTTACATGCTGGCCTTCGCTCCCCATGCGACGCACCTGCTCCACTGATAGGTGGTTGCTGCGGAGTATCGGCTGTGGGTTACCTGGCCCAAACGGCTCCATACGAGTAATATCTGCAACTAATTCTGCCGTTACCTCACCAAGTTGCGCCGTCACATCTTCGCGCGGAAGCAGTAGTGCCGCCTGATCTTGCAGCTGCAAACTTTGATAAAACTGGTTAACTCGCTGCCGAAATGTAGGAATAGCCGCAGTAGGTAGCGTTACGCCAGCAGCTAGCTTGTGCCCACCACCCTTTGTAATAATGTCATCACTTGCACGTATCGCGTCAGCCACAGAGAAATCACCAAAGCTGCGCGCCGAACCCTTGGCTTCAAACTCCATCTCTTCTAGCACATAGGTTGGTTTGTGATATTTCTCAACTATTTTTGCAGCCACGATGCCAATAATACCGTGGTTCCAGCCTCGACCACTCAATACAAGTACTGGGTCATCTTGATACTGCTCAGCCTGTTGCACCGCTTCCTTAAAAATTGCATCTTGTTGCGAACGCCGCGCAGCGTTAAATTCATCCAGTTGCCTGGCGGCCTCAAGAGCTGTAGTCTTATCTGTCGCCCGCAGCATAGCTAGCGCGTGCTCAGCTGTATCTAATCGACCAGCAGCGTTCATACGAGGCCCCAAACCAAATCCAAGGTCTCGCGCCTTCACCTGCTCTTGCCGAACGCCACTCACCGCCATGAGCGCCTTAAGCCCCAGGCGCCGTGTTTTCGCTAACACCTTTAGTCCCCAAAACACATTAGTGCGGTTTTCGTCGCGTAATGTCACAATATCACACACCGTACCCAGCGCCACCAAATCAAGCAGCCATTTCTCTTGACCCGCAGGTAATCCAGGCAGCCGCGTCTGCAAAGCCTGCACTAGTTTAAAAGCTACCCCCACGCCAGCTAAATCAAGAAAAGGGTACAGCTTCCCCTGGTATGGTGAATCTGGCTTCAATATAAACTCATGATATTCATCTGGATAATCTTGCAGCAGACGCTTTGGGTTGATCACCCCCACTGCGGGCGGCTGCACTGGCGCCACATTGTGGTGATCAGTCACGATAATATCCACCCCTCGCTCATTCGCATGGACAATTTCCGCCTCGCTCAGGCTACCACAGTCCACTGTGACAATCAGTTGCGCCTGCATCGTGTCAATAATGCGGTCTACCGCTTCCATCGTCAAGCCATATCCCTCTACAAACCGGTTCGGAATAAATGCCTGCACGTCACTGAAGCCAAACTGTTCAAAAGCATCGAGCAGCACCGTCGTTGCCGTTAACCCATCGATATCATAATCACCATAAATCACGATTCGTTCATGACGCTCATGCGCCTGCATGAGCCGCTCCACCGCTGGAAGCATGTCGGGCAGCAAAAATGGATCATGGGCCGCATCATAATTGGGCATAAAAAAATCCTGCCGCACTGCAGGGTCACTTAACCCACGCACAGCCAGGAGCGTCTCAAACAAATTACTCACCTAGTTATCCCCGCGAGTGAATGTCGTTCGATGAACGACGAGTTCGCATTATCATCTGCTGGTGCGATTTAATCACAATACCTTGCAGCTCTTTAAAAATAGGGAATTGCTTGTTGGTCATATAAATCTTTGTATTACCCTGCTTTTCACTTTTCAAAAAACCAACTTTTTCAAGGCGGCGTAGTTCGCGCTGGATATTGCCGGGATCTTCTTTAATCAGTTTCGCCAGTCCGCGTACATGAGTGCGAAAATCAGGATACCTCGCGTACACGACCACGATCTTGCGACGGACTCTGGATGTAATAAATACGTCTAACATGGCGCTCCTTACGTTACTTTTCAACCCTTTTATTGTACTATACCCCTCCGGCAGCATCAAGGATCCGGAGCCTCCCTTGTCGCCGCCACTAGGAGTGCTATACTAACATAGCATGTACTATTATCACGTGGCGCCCACGAAGATTATTATACCAAATGTAGACTTTTTTACATATCATTCTACTGAATTATTAGAGGTAGGATCTATCGTGTTGATCCCTGTTGGCACACGTACAGCCATTGGTATTATTGTTGAAAAAACTACGAAACCAGACTATCCCACGAAAGCCATTGAAGCAACCTATGAATCTCCCCTACCGTTGCCACTTATCGATACCGCTCGATGGCTGAGCAGCTACTACTGTACCCACTTTGCGCACTGCCTGCAGCTTCTCGTCCCCCGCGGCATTACTAAGCGGCGACGTGCCAGCAAAAAAGAGTCTCAAGCCCCGCTGCAAGATCTGGTAGACCTACCGCCGACGCAGCAACAGGCGCAGGCCATTCAACCCATCTTATCGCACAAGCCCACTACAACCATACTCCATGGCGTTACCGGATCAGGTAAAACAACGGTATATATGCACCTTGCCCGAGACATGCAGCAGCAGGGTAAATCAACTATTATCTTAGTGCCAGAGATTACCCTCACCGCTCAGCTAGTAGCCCACTTTCAGCGATTTTTTACCCATATTATCGTCTCCCACTCGCAGCAAACTGAGGCCGAACGGCACCGCATCTTTCGTGAAGTACAAGCCAGCGAGGAGCCGGTTGTTATCATCGGTGCCCGTTCTGCGCTTTTTCTACCAGTCGCAAACCTCGGACTTATTGTAGTGGATGAATTTCACGAACCAAGCTTCAAGCAAGAATCTATGCCACGCTATTCAGCACTTCGAGCGGCGAGTGTGCTTGCTCGCAACCACCATGCATATTGTATTTTTGGCAGCGCCACACCGCCTATATCGGACATGTATATTGCAAAAAAAGTACACACACCAGTTGTTAAACTAACATCTACGGCTAGACCATTACAAACAAAAACCACTACTGTAATTGTACCCTTTTCAGAGCGAACAAATTTTACAAGTCACCCGTTTATTTCCAATGAGCTACTTCATTCATTAAAGCAAAATATACAACAAAAAACTCAATCACTTATCTTCCATAACCGCCGCGGCAGTGCACCACTCACCATATGCCAGGAGTGTGGCTGGCAAGCACTGTGCCCTCACTGCCACCTGCCACTCACACTACACACCGACGCACATCAGCTCGTGTGCCACCTGTGCGGGTTTACCACCAAAGTCCCCTACTCGTGCCCCACGTGCGGTGCAGCCGAGATTGTGCATAAAGGTATCGGCACTAAACGCATCGAAGCAGAGCTCAAACGCCTGCTGCCCGAGGCGCGAGTGCAGCGCTTTGATGCCGATACCGAGCAAGACAAGCGGCTCAACGTCATGTATGACGCTGTAGCGCGCGGCGATGTTGATATTCTTATCGGCACGCAGATGATTGCCAAGGGGCTTGACCTACCGCTGCTCCGCACCGTCGGTATCATTCAGGCAGACAGCGGGCTATCTTTGCCAGATTTTACCAGTAGCGAGCGAACGTTTCAGCTACTATCTCAGGCGGTTGGGCGCGTCGGCCGATCGGACGAGCCAAGTAAGGTTATTGCGCAAACCTACCAGCCAGATCACCCTGCCGTGCGCTATGGTCTAGCGCAAGATTATGCCTCGTTTTATACGCACGAGATAGCACGCCGCGAGCGCGATATGTTCCCGCCATTTTGTTATTTGCTAGCGTTTATTTGTAGCTATAAAACCGAGCAGGCGACCATTAAAAATGCCCAAAAGTTTCACCAAACACTGTTAGCCGCCGCGCCAAGCCACGTACATTTTTTTGGCCCAACACCCGCGTTTCACGAACAACTCGGTGATTCATTCCGCTGGCAAATTATCGTAAAATCGCCCCAACGTGCTGATTTGCAACGCCTTGTTTCGCTGCTGCCACCAAGCCATTGGCAATACGAACTCGACCCAGCCAATCTTCTCTTCTAACAGACGCTCGATAGCTTGGCTACTACTGAAAAGTACGCTATACTAAGTGCTAATATGACAAAAGATTCTATTATTACTCTACCGAACCCTCATCTACGCCAACCATCTGCTCGCGTACACATTGTCACCGATGAAACCCGCCAGCTGATTAAAGATATGGTCGCAGCTGCTATGGATTGGGAGGATTCTCGCCCTCACGAGATTAGCGCAGCATTAGCCGCTGTACAGGTCGATGTCCTGCAGCGAGTGGTTGTTGTGCGTAGCGATTTTGACGACAAACAAAACCGTGAGTTTATTGCGCTGATCAACCCTGAAGTCGTGAAGTATGAAGGCGAACTAATCGAAGACTATGAAGGCTGCTTAAGCGTGGGCGGCGTATACGGTAAGGTGCCCCGCTACTCAAAAGTGCGCGTAAAAGCCCTGAATGAACAAGGCGAAGAGGTCCGCATTAAGGCCGAAGGGTTCCTTGCCCGCGTGCTGCAACACGAAATCGACCACACCAAGGGGACGGTATTCATCGACCACATCAAAGACAATCCAAAAGCCTTTTACACACTAGATAAAGAAGGGGAGCTCAAACCACTTGATTATGAACGAGACATTGCCACCAATTCTGTTCTTTGGGACTGAGCAGTTTAGCTTGCCGTCGCTGAAGGCCCTCGTTGAGGCAGGGTTTCCTGTTGTCGGGGTGATCACCAAGCCAGACAGCAAAAAAGGACGTGGGCAGCGGTTGCAGCCGCCAGCAGTGAAAGTGTATGCCGAGCAACAGGCAATACCCGTCTGGCAGCCACACAAGCTTTCAGAGATGTTGCCGCAGCTAACTGCCTTGGCACAAAAAGGCCCTATTGCTGGCGTACTCGTTAGCTATGGTAATATTATCACGCCAGATATCTTGTCATTATTTACTCCTGGCATTATCAATATGCACCCGTCACTACTGCCCAGTTATCGTGGGCCGTCGCCTATGGAAGCTGCGCTACTAAATGGAGATGCGCAAACTGGCATCAGCCTCATGCTGCTCGACCGCCGCATGGATGCTGGACCAATCTATGCACAAAAGAGCATGCCATTAACTGGGCTAGAGACTAAACCACAGCTTTATGATACCTGTGCAAATGAAGGCGCTCAGTTTCTTACGCAGCAACTGCCAGCTATCCTTCACGGGGAGCTCCAGCCGGTCCCTCAACATGAGACTGAGGCTAGCTACTGTAGCCTGCTCTCGAAGCAAGATATGCCTTTGCGGCCTGACACCCACACTGCTGAGGAGCTAGAACGTAAAATACGCGCACACCAAGGGTTCCCAAAAACAACAACTACTGTACTTGGGCAGCGTATTATTATCTTGGCAGCTACGGTAGCGACGGAGCCGCCACAAAACCCATCGCCACTCGATATCCCATGCAAAAATGGCACATGGCTGCATATCACCCGGCTCATAGCCGAAAACGGTAAACAAATGGATAGTGAGTCGTTTTTACGCGGATATGCCCGCTAGCAGCGCAAAAAGCATGGCTTAGCTAAAAACAAATCGCCTCTTATACGAGGCGATCTTTGTTTTGTAAGATTTCGGCAACTATCTCATCTAATGCTTCTTTGACTGTTTCCTGGTAGTTTGGTCGGTTGACATCTAGCCAGCGCAACGCCGCATATGCGCCAAGTACCTTTGTGTCATCTGGAGTAGACCCTGTTTGTGCAATCAGATCCTGAAAGCGCTGCTCTTGCTGGTAATTTGGCACATGCTGCGCAAAGAATGCATCAATTACCTGGCGGTTGTTGTCTATAATACCTTCAAATTCGGCCAACTGTGCGTCGCTCATACCTTCCGCCAATCGCGGACCAACTCGGCGCTCCAGCTCAGCGTGGATATGTTGTAAAAACTCTGCCTTATGCTCCTGCGGCATACCGCCAAGCCCAATTTGTTCAAGAAAGTCATTGTTTAGTTCGATCATTGCCTTCGTCCCTTCTTTAGGTATTATAGCAAATTTCTATTACTATGCCTGCCGATTGTTGTATTTATTATACTTTTCCTCAACAATCCGCGCTAAATCACGGCGCTGGTGCGGTTCTAATGCACGCCCATCGCGCCCAACTGGCACCGAAACATTGCGCTCACCATGCACAACCGACTTAAGACTAATGCCGTGGCTCCGTAGGTTGGTTGTTAGCTCTTGACGATACTGGTCATCCCCTGTTAATGCTGTGTATTTTTCAGCATTAACCCCTATAAGGCGCAAATACTCTTGTGTCTCGCCGGTTTTTAGTGCGTACTCGAGGTCTGATGTAATCGCTACCCGTTCTGCCATAGCATTCGCAGTAGCAAAACCAGCCGCTGCTGCTACACCGCCAATTGCGACGACGGCGCCAGGATTAGTACGCAGTACCTCGTAGGTATGTGATAGCCCCGAGCCGATACTTTCGCCTACGCTCGTACGTGGAGCTGATTCCGGCGAAGCACTGCCGCTCTCTGTGGCAGGGTTCATGCTATGTTCAGGGGTAGCTGCCTCTGGAGTAATGTTTGGCGTCGCTTCTGGCTGTGGTGCCACATCCGTGTGCGCAGGGCCCAGGCCAAGACGCTCCTGAATTTGCTCAGCAACATCAGGTGGCAAATTGCCTGCTTGGGTGATACCATACCCACCTAGCTGCGGATCTTCATAAGCAACACCACGATCGACAAGACTCTGCATGAATGCCCTGTCGCTTATTAGTGCCTCTTGCTGCTCTGGAGTGGCACCAAATTCCTGGAATGTTTGATACCAGCCTTCACCAGGCGCTACCTGCAATGCATCAGGCGATACATGTGGCGACATTTCGCTAGTAGTTACCTGGTTAACAGTCTCCACCACTGGCTGCGGTGTATTCGGTAGCTCCATGGCTTGCTTCATCCCACTAAACACGCCTACGCGCTCTAGCGCGCCAATGCCAATGCCGGCGCCACTAGAAACCAGAGCTAACCCGCCCATCACCGTCGCCATGCGCTTATTCCTATCGGCAAATTCATAGCGGGCATTGCGGCGATTCTGCTGCAGTGCAATAATCTGCTCGACTGCATTTTTCGGAGCAGTTTTCATAAGTTCGGCATAACCATCTAGCCCGGTAGCATCGTTACGCTTGTATACTTCAGCGCGGCGTGATACATAGGCTTTCGAACTACGATAAGCTGCGCGAACCCCTAACGCAACCCCAGCGCCCGTACCAAAAGCACCAGCAATACCGCCTGCAGCCACGGCAACTGTACCACCAGTTGCGGCCATACCCATACCAATAAGTACTTTCTGCATACGGCTGCGTTCAGCATACCACTCCATCACACGACCGAAGCTGCCTTGCGTCATGGCGTCATGCACCTCTGCAGATAGCCTCTCATCTTGTTTACTGATATCACGTAGTAACAGCTCTCGGGGGCTAACTACTTTTTCTACCCCATCTTCATTGATATACGTTTTATCCCCAAACTTAGGGTCATTAAACGCCTCAGCCACCTTACTTACAAGATCAGCCTGACGCTCTTGGTAAATTTCCGTGAGCAATTCCTTCTCGCGCGATGTTTTCGCATATTTAGCAATAAATTCCGCTGGAGTTTGACGGCTGCGCTGGCCATCCTCTCCTCGCTGGTTTCGGCTCTGATGCCACTCATCTAAAACCTGTTCTAATCGCTGCCTATCAGCTGCATCACTATCTTGATCACTATCAGTTTCAGTGCGGCGGCTCAACTTGTGTGCCGCATCACGCAATAATTCGCCAAATGTCTTACCCTTTTGACGTTCCGCTTCAGCCACTGCTACAACGCTGCGAATATCGCTCAACATTCGCAGTTGACCACGGTCTAATGATATACGACTGTCTTCGGTATCTACTTCTGATAGGTTTTCTGTTGCCTTTGTGTCAACATCTTCACTGGTGAGCTCTGGGACCTCGGGCAGCTCATCTTCACCAGTATGTTGTGTGTTATGCAATATCTCTTTACTACCTTTCCCCTGTCCAGCTGGCCTTCCATAGCCACGATTACCGCTTAGGCTCTTTGCCTGCTGTTGTAATAATTTTGCAGCAGTATTGGTCAGATCTTCGCCAGCTAGCGCTTGGATATCACCATACACTGCTTCAAGGCTCATCAACTGTTGGGCACCCTTCTTATTTAGCTGTGCCTCACTGCGTAACTCATCCTGTATTTTCTGATCGGTAAGCTCGCGCCCTTCTTCTTGGTTAGCCCGCAGCTCAGAAAGAGCTGCAAACCCCTTAGTAGCTAGCTTCATCCTATTTTCTAGCTGCTCCTGCGGGGAATTTTCGCCATAGATCTCGCGCGCGGCTGCTTCATCACCGCCACGCAGTGCTAGCTCTAGCAGCTGTGCGTCAGCTTCACGCTGCACACCGTCCACGACCTGCTGTAGTTCGTTGGTCTTTTGCTGGCGCTCCTTTTCTGCAATGCGACGCTGATACTTATTATATTCTGCTTCTTCAAGTATCCTGCGCCCTCTGTTTAACCTATCCCAGCCGCTCATGGTAGGCTCACCCGTTGCACTTCGACCTAATTGCTCACTCATTATCTTTTTCTTTCGTTTTTCATCGGTTACTACTACAAATATCAGTAGTAATTTTACCATAACTAGCACAAAAATACAACGCTAGCTAGCTTCACTATTTGCGTGCCACCGGCGCTATAACACGCCCGCGTGCCATAAAATCTCCAATATTGCACCACTTGCCAAGCAAAAAAGCCACGACCGCCGCAAGTAAAATCACTGCTACCCATGAGTAGTAAATCTCCGGCTTAGATAAATCGTTCGCGGTAGCCTGGAAAGCGATATTTAGCGCTGCATGAACAGCAGCGCATGTAATAACACGCTGCTTCCAGCTACCCACCCATATTGACGCCATCGCAATATCAAGCAGCACAGTCGACAGTACAAACAATAGTACATACCATAGCCCAAGCGTAAAATATTGGATATGGCACAAGCCAAAGAACACGCCATTAATTGCCACATTAGCCCATGGGCTAACTTTTGCCGATAGTGCCCGATACATCACTCCTCGGTAGCCAGCCTCTTCAGCCCAAGAACCAAAAGACATACAAATAATTAACACTAGGACTGCCCAAGGCCCACTCCAGCCTTCTGGTAATACAGGATTGTCTCCCGTCGGTATACTAACCAAACAAGCCCCAATTATTATAACGACTACTGCCATTGTCGACAGCCAGCTCCGACGCTTAACTGCCTTCGGCACACTTGGCGGCTGCGGAGGAAACCACTGTGGCACTACTATCCAGCACACAATAGCCGCGAGCAGCGGGCCAAGCATTACCAAAGGAAGCAATAAATCTGATATGCCTACTAGCGGCTGCACAAGCCGCATTGCGGATGAACACGGCACCATAAGAACAACCCACAAGATGGCAAGTGCATAGGGGCGTCCTGTTTGGTTACGTGATAGTGATGGTCTCTTTTGCATGAGCAGTCTCCTCGTGAATTATGAGTAATATCACTGCTCAATGTACTATAGAAAACTATATAATACAATCAATTATACAAAAGTCAACCGTTAGTTTACTAAACCTATAGTGTACGTTGCACGACTTCACGGCTGAAGAATTCGACGGTATCGCCCTCCTCAAGGAGTACCTTCTTATGAGTGCGCAAACTAAGGCCACACATTTCGCCCTCAAAGACCTCTTTGGCTTCCTGCTGCTGACGTTGTACACGAATCACCTCTACCTCGGCAATCTCCTGGCCTTTACGCAAAACGCGAGCCTGCATGCCAGCCGCTACCTTGCCGCTTGTTACCTCACCACCGGCAATTACTTCGTCGCGCATGGTACGGAACACACCCTTAATCGTCAAGCTACCCAGCTTGGTCTCCACTACTTCTGGGGCCAACAAAGCCTCCATGCTATGCCGCGCATCATCAAGTAGCTCATAAATAATCGTATAGAGCCGCACCTGCACCTTGTCACGCGCACCAAGCCGCTTAACTGCTGGTGGCAAGTCAACATTAAATCCATAAATCACCGTGTTTGCATCAGAAGCAGCCAAGCGAATATCATTTTCTGAAATATTACCAATGCCGCTTGAAATAACCCGCAACGTTACTTCACCGCCAGTCTCGATCAGCTTCAGACTATCAATAACCGATGTTAGCGACCCCTGTACATCAGCGCGCACGATAACGTTAAAGTCTTTAGCGTCGTGCTTTTGGTTCATCATCTTAAGCAGGTCTGCGCCGGTGATATTGGTACTAGCAGCCTGCCTTTCAGCATCAATCTTAGCTTGTGCCGCTTTTTGCCGTGCTTGGCGTTCATTCTTCACCAAGTAAAAAGCTTCACCAAACTGAGGCACATCCTTAAATCCAGTCACCGTTACTGGCGTTGATGGACCGGCTACTTTCAATGGCTCACCCTTAAAGTTTTGCATGGTGCGAACTTTACCATACACCGAGCCAGCCACTATATATGAACCTGGCGTTAATTTACCATGCTCCACGAGCAACCCAACGACCGCACCTCGGCCGGTTTCCATATGTGCTTCGATCACCAGCCCTTCAGCCGGGGTTTTCTCATCAGCACGAAGCTCTTCCATATCAGCCACCAGCAACACCATATCCATGAGCTTATCAAGCCCTTGGCCACTCTTTGCACTTACTTCCACCATCACGGTGTCACCACCCCACTCTTCAGGGTTAAGCCCATGTTCACTAGCCAGCTGCGTCTTCACTAGCTGCGGGTTAGCCGTTTCTTTGTCCATCTTGTTGATCGCGACAATAATACGGGCGTTAGCATTCCGCGCGAACCGAATCGCCTCTACCGTTTGTGGCTTCACGCCATCATCTGCTGCCACTACAATAATGACAACATCTGTTAGCACTGCACCATGCTGACGAAGCGCTGCAAATGCTTCGTGCCCAGGGGTATCTAGCAAAGTAATACTACGGCCGTTGCGCTCTGCCTGGTAGGCGCTAATGTGCTGGGTAATCCCTCCAGCCTCTTGGTCAACCGTCTTCTTGTTTAGGATAGCATCGAGCAAGCTTGTTTTACCGTGGTCAACATGCCCCATCACCGCGACAATCGGTGGGCGCTCAACGCCTTCTCCTACAATCTGATGTTTTGGCCGCGCCTGTGCCGAGTCGCCACCACCGCTGCGCTGCTGCAAGTCAACATCAATCCCAAGCTCTTCCACGATAATCGTAGCTGTCTCAAAATCAATACGCTGATTGATTGTTGCCACAATACCATTTTTAAACAACTCACCGATCAACGATGTAACCGATAACTGCAGAGTATCTGCCAGCTCACCGACGGTAATTGAATCGGAAATAATAACTTTTTTTTCTGCCATATTTTGCCCCATTTCTGGTGCACCACCTCGGGTGCTACTACTTAGTTTATTGAATCATTGTGCTTCCTTTTGTCACTTTTTACGCCAAAAGCGGCAGCGCCTCGCAAGGCCGTAGACGTGCCGCTTTTACTGCCGTGATGTCTTATTTTGCAAGACTAAGTGAGATCTTGCGGTTGTCTTTATCGATATCAAGCACGACAAAGTCTTTGCGCTCGTTCAATGTAAAGACCTTCTCCGGATCGGTGCCGTCACCACCCAGTTCGCTTACGTGCACCAGCGCTTCCACAGCTGGGCTAATCTGCACAAATGCACCAAACGGTGTAATGCGGGTTACGGTACCCTCTACGGTATCACCCTTGCTGAACTTCTCAGCTTCGCTTAGCCATGGGTCTTCAGTCAGCTGCTTGATACTGAGGCTGAGGCGTTCCTTATCGATAGCAATAATTTTCGCCTCGATAACATCACCAACCTTCACGTAATCACTTGGGCTGTTTACACGCTCCCATGAGATCTCTGAGATGTGGATCAAGCCTTCAATACCCTCAACGTTCACAAAGGCACCAAAGTCAACCACGCCAGTAACAACACCCTTCACTGTGTCGCCAACGCTCAGCTGCTCAAATCGCTCGGCAATGCCTTCCTTAACTGCTTCCTTTTCAGAGAAGATCAGCTTGTTCGCCTTGCGGTCAACATCCAAGATACGCACTTTCATTTCTTTATTTACTAGTGCGTTCAAGCGCTGCAGAATTTCATCTTTGTCACTTGAGCCAACACGTGGGTAGTTTTCAGCAGAAAGCTGCGAAACTGGCAAGAACCCGTTAACACCTTCGTACTCTACCAGCAGGCCACCGCGGTTTGCACTATATGGCGTGACGGTAATAATTTCACCTGACTCCATCTTGGCAGCAACTTCGTTCCAACCACGGTCCTTAGCAGCCTTCTTCAAGCTCAAAAGTACAAATCCGTTATCAAGCTCTGTGTCTACGATACTCGCAGTTACTTCATCACCGATATCATACTTGCGAGAAAAGCTTACTTCACGACGTGGCACGTACCCAACGCCGCGGGCACCCAAGTCAATTAGTACTTCATGTTTTTTAATAGACAACACGTGGCCGACAATTGTCTCACCAGTGGTTAGTTGCTTCACATCATCACCTGCTTGAGCCAGCAGGTCATCCATTGTTATAGTGGCTTTAGCCATAAGTCTAGTCCTAGACTCCTTCCTTACTATTGATATTATATGTACTGTAGCGATAAATCACTACACAAACACTACCCCCAGTCTATCACATCTGGGGGTAGTTATCAAACATATATAAGCGCAGTAGCGCAGCAGTGAAATGCGTTATAAGATCGCTTCTTTTTTGAGGTATGAGCGGATATATACCGCACCCGATCCGATAAGAGCTGCTAGCACTAACAGTGGCGCAATTACATCAAACATACCAGTTTGCGGCAGTGCTTCTGTGCCGGCAGCTGGACGGCCTTCTGGCTGCGAGTGGCTAGTAGCATTCGCGTTTGTCTCAGCCTGGCTTGCTGCTGGAGCGGCTGTTTGATTTGCTGGTTCACTAGTTTTCTTAGATGGTTCTGCAGCTTTATTAGTTGTAGCTGCTGGAGTAGTAGTCTTTGGCTTCTCTTCATTTGACTTGGCAGTATTTGCCGTAGCAACTTGCTTGTTCTGTTCAGCATTCTGTTGTGATTGCTGCTTCTGGTCTGCACTACCCTTTGTTACCTGAGCACTGTTTGCAGCTTTACGCTCTTCCTCGCGTACCTTTGCAACCCGTTCTGTGCTGGTGCTAGTGTTTGCCTGTTTACCCTTAAACTGTTGTGCCAGGAAGTTAATCGATACCACACTAAGTACCATAAAAATGGCGGCAACTCCGGCAAAAACCGTCATACTTTTCTTTCGCTGCGTACTGTAATCCATATCAGATAGTATACTCCTCACCCCTCATATGTTCAAGTAATTTAATCACTTTATTTGGCCATTTACAGCGCAGGCGATGTGCTATACTAAACAACATAATTATGAATTCTGCTACCGAGTCTATTTTATCACGATTTCCCCAGCTTACATTCCAACCTACCACTACGGGTAGCTGCTGGGATGGCGAACGACGTATTGTGTACATCGACCAAACCGATAGCACTGCTATTGTACTCCACGAAATCAGTCATGCACTCCTGCGGCACCGCCACTACCGACGCGACATAGAGCTATTGCAGCTCGAGACAAGTGCTTGGCAACAAACAATGCTACTTGCCCATGGCCTAGACCTACTCATACCAAAGCTTGAAGAAACCGCTACTACAGCGCTCGACTCTTATCGCGACTGGCTGTATGCCCGCAGCCAATGCCCGCGCTGCCAGCACACCGGCGTTCAATCTACTGTAGATACCTATCGCTGCCTGGTTTGCCTCGCCCATTGGCGAGTAAACGAGGCTCGAGTCTGTGGCCTTAAACGTGTTCGCATCTCCTAGAATGTCCAGGCGTCATCCTCCTGGCGCTTCACCATATAACCAATAAAGCTAAAACCACATGAGACTATCACCCATGTGGTTTTTTGGTTGCTTTCGCAGTTACGCTGCTGCTGCAACTCCTTCAGTTTTCTTCACTCGTCGTGAAATGCGTCCACCCTTTGCGCCGGCAATACGCGCCAGTTCAGGGTTTGCTGCGAATCCACCAGTTCGGCCATTCTTACCGCCCTTTGCACCAATCCGAGCGTAAAAGTTTGGGTCTCGCTCTAGATTTTTTTGCTTTGCTTTTAGTCCGCCAGCCTTCGTTCCAGCCATTTTCGTCCTCCATTGCCACCCGAATGGGAGCGTTTTTAATGTTTTTTCAGGGGTACATCACATGTGATATGTGTATGTTTATAATTTAACATAGCTTATGGTTTTTGTCAATATTTACATAAACATTATTTTATTTTATTTATATTATTGCAATTATTCGCCCCATGGTATATTATAAAAATAGTTCGCTAACCCTAGTGAGCTAGTATGAAAAACAAAACAGCCCCAACTGCGAGAGGGGCTGTTTTTATTATCGCTACAGCTCTACACTACAAGCTAGTATGTCTCTATCTATTAGCCATATTCTGAGAGGTATAGTGATACAAAAGACTACAAGGTTATCTCAAATTTTTTACAGTATCGTCGCACAATATTACTATATTTAGATAATCCCACCTGTTAACTAAAAATAACCACAACGTAAAAGCTGTGGCTATTTTCATTACAAGCAACAGGATAATATGGTGCATCCTACTACTGCTTATCTTGATTTACTTTACTAGGCCTTAAACCTCTCTACAAGCGCGGAGACGCCTATTTTCACGATACAGATAAGGCCCTTTCACCTTAAGCTTAGCATCGCTACCTGGTTTATCTCAATTACCATCTTTCTACTAGCGACTTCAGGGATGCCAGCCATGACGCCTCAAAACTATAAAAGGCTCACTATTCTCTAACCCTTGCTCACCCTCCAGAGAGTATTGCCTCACACTACACAGCTTTAAGCTATCACGGAGTGTAGTATACCAGTCGTTCTACGGGCTCGCCAAGCTATCTAAAAACACATTTAGGCAGCTAAAGACCTACCTGGCTTAACGTACCCCAGCCTGAAGCCTGCAGCAGGCCAGATTATTTACCTACCGCCACTCAGCTATTACTACAAAAGAAAAAGACCTTCCTACTCGGAAGGTCTTTTTATAATTCGGCACCGTGCTAGTTTCCCACTTTCGCAGTATAATCGCCGCTGAGGAGCTTGACTTCTGTGTTCGGAATGGTAACAGGTATTTCCTCCTCGCCATGGGCACCGAAGTAAAACCTCATACTAACGCATAATGTCTTACTTCGATGTCCGGCATAGCCAGTGCAGTATATAGTTTAACAATTGCGGTATGCGTGTGCACACCAATTACTAGTTAAGTCTACCTTATCTAGTCCATTTATACAAGATAAATGTCTAGATAAGGACATAAAAAGGCAATGGGACTGTTAGTACGCTTCAGCTCCATGTGTTACCACACTTCCACCTTGCGCCTATCAAACTGATAGTCTTTCAGTGTCCTCATAGGGAAATCTTATCTTGAAGTTGGCTTCGCGCTTAATATGCTTTCAGCGCTTATCCATTCCGAACATAGCTACTCGACAATGCAGCAGGTGGCCACAATCGATACACCAGAGGTTCGTCCGCCCCGGTCCTCTCGTACTAGGGGTAGATCTTCTCA
>JABCOR020000005.1 GCA_013333495.2 Candidatus Saccharimonadota bacterium
AAAACTAGACAAAGAAATCGCCAATCAGCCCAACCTACAAGCCGAATTCGACCAAGTCTTGCAATACGCCAAATATATTTTGGAACACCTCCCTGAGCTGCTACTTGGCCTCCGTAATCCACTGCGAAAAGCCGCTTTTTTCGGCACTATATATCAACAAGCTTCCAACCTACGAACAAATAAACTTTGAAACCCACAAAAATAGCCCGCTACCAGAGGTAAACGAGCTGTTTCAAATCCGAACGGAATATAAATCCCTTTATGGTGACCTCACCGGGAATCGAACCCGGATTGCCAGGATGAAAACCTGGTGTCCTAACCATTAGACGATGAGGCCATAAACTAGGCTACATAATACCAAGCGGCGTGCGAGCTGTCAATGGTAAAATGGCTGATTAGCGCTAAGGTGAAAAAGGTGGTATAGTAGATAAATATGGATGACCAGACAATTAGCTGAGTGGCTAGAAGACAAGGAAAGGAAGAGCCGATGAAAACAACGCAACGACTGGTATTATGGGGTGGCATTTTGTTTGCCTTGGCTGCAGCAGCTATTGTGCCGACGCTGATGATAACTCACGTGCAAGATCAGATTAACCGACGGCCTTCGCGGCAGCAGATTCAGGATGCTCAGTCTCAACGGGCCGTTGAAGCAAAGGCGACCAGTAGTTCTAAAAACTGGTTTACGATCACGGATTTTGATGTACGTACACACCTAGAGCGTGGTGAGCAGAATCAGGTAAAGGGCCAGTTTACAGAGACAATTACTGCTGAATTTCCTACTACCGATCAGAACCATGGTCTAGAGCGATACTTGCCAGCCCGGTATGATAATCGGTCTTTGCAGATAAGTGATATTAAGGTAACAGACACATACGGTAGGGAGATTACTACTGAGGTTAGCGGCCAGGGGTCAGATGTTATTCGTATTCGTGCAGGTGATAAAAATACGTATGTTCATGGTAAGAAGACATATGTATTTCACTATACTGTTGGTAGGGCTGTACAGTCTTTCGATGACATAGATGAATTTTACTGGAATCTGCTGGGACCTAATTGGGCGGTACCTATTCAGCAATTTTACGGTGAAGTAACGATAGACAAGGAGCTGATCGGCTCGATTAATCGTAGCCGCCTTGCGTGCTACTTTGGGGAGCATGGAAAAGCGAATCGATGTGGGCAGTTTGGCTGGCGCGATGAGCAAACGCTTAGTGTTGCACAGCAAAATCTGCGGCCGTTCCAGGGTGTTACGGTTGCAGTAGCGTTTACCAAGGGCACTGTTGGCTCGGCACAATTGCCAGCTAAAGATGCGGCGGGGCTATATGCGCAAATGGCAGCAGGTATTTTGGCAATATTTCTTGCGTTGCCGCTAATGTACGCATTGATGGCTATACGAAAGCGACGTTGGCGCAAGAATGAGACGCGACAAATCGTGCGAGAATTTATTCCACCAAAAGAAAGTGTTTGGCTTGGTGCGCACGTTGCTCGGCTGAACGGGCAGAAAAATAAGGTGATTACTGCACAAATTCTAGACCTTACCGTGCGAGGTTATCTGGTGGTGAAAGAGGTGACTCCAGCCGGAGAGCATAAGATATTGGGTGTAACGCGTAAAACGGGTCCTGTATACGCCGTAGAGATTGTTCGAGATTTGAGCGAGCTAACGGCAGAAGAGCTTGCTGTAGTGAAGGCGGTGTTTAATAGTACAAGCCTCGGTGCACGATACACACCAAGTAAAGCTAAGAGAGATACCAATCTAGGCAGCCGTATCGCAAAGCTGAATCAGCAAGATACCGAGCCGGTAGCAACGAAGCACGGCTACTTTGCGCCAGACGCATTAATGGCTCGGCTGCATAACTGGTCAATTTGGTTTATTCTTATTATGTGGTTTATGGCAATTGGCTCTTTAGTACTGGCTTATATGGTCTCTGGCTGGTCTACAGAATTCACTAGCGCGGTAACTAATACGTTTTTCTCTGTTGCGGTTGGTGCCATTATAGTAGCGATTATTATGTCGATCGTTTTCTATAGTGTGGTGTCACGGAGCCGCTTGACAGATAAGGGTGTTGCTCTGACGCGATATATGTATGGTCTTCGTAGTTACATGCAGCTGGCCGAGGCGGAGCGAATTCGGTTCCTGCAATCACCAGAAAATGCGCAGCGGGTTGGCAGTGTCAATACAGAAGATCCGGCTACAATTGTGAAGCTATATGAACGATTACTGCCATATGCTGCGTTGTTTGGCATGGAGAAGGGCTGGATGCAGCAACTGGCCAAGTGGTACGAGACAACTGGCGAGTCACCTGTATGGTCAAGCGGTATTGTGTACAATGCGGCATTTATTAGTAGTATGAACCAGTTTATGACTACCGATATGGCGAGTGGTATTAGCGGTAGCGTATCGACTTATTCGTCATCTAGCTCGGGTGGTAGTTCTGGCGGTGGCTTCTCTGGCGGCGGTGCCGGCGGAGGCGGCGGTGGTGGCTGGTAAACCTAGCGCCTCACGAAACCGGCGGGCTAAACGTGGCAAACAACTCTCTGTAAAAGGCTGGTGCATTCTTGGCGGTGTCGTCGTTCTCATTGCTGTTGCAGTGTGGGGAATTATAATGCTTAACCAAGCAAATGGGTTTACGCGGGCTAACTATACTGCAGTGCGCGATGCTATTACCGTGCGATTAGCGCTCTCTGATGGTGGGCTCAAGATGAAAGCCCATGTAGAAGAAACGTTAGAAGTAGAATTTGCCCCGGATAACAAGGGTAATGTTATTGAGCGTGATTATCGTGAGTATCGACCGCCGCTTCCAGTGAAAACTAGCGCTACGGTGCGTGATGAGCAAGGCAATGCTGTGCCAGCGCGGGTGCACGAGATCAAGACAAGCAGGACGCGAGGCGGAGGCAAGAGCGAGCTGCGTAGTGAGCTGTATATCGGTGATCAGAAGAATAAAGCCCCACTGCAAGGCAAGAAGACATACCATATTAGCTACGATGTCAGTGAGAGCTTGCTAGGCAATTTTGGTAATTTTGACTATACGCTGCCACTACCGAAGCCAGAGGTGGAGACGCGCCAGTTGACTGCTGATATTATATTTCCTGATGCGCAGTTTGATAGAGGCTCTGCGCTTCAAAGAGCTAAGCTACAGCCAGATAGGCTAACCTGCAATCGATTTACTGGTAAAGGCGAGAAAAAGCTCGGGCCATGTGACGTTGCTGACATACGTGGTGATGGTAAAAGTATCCACATAGAGCAAGCCAATTTGAGGCAGGAATTTGTGTGGCTTGGTATTTCTGTGCCAGAGACACAAGCACAGCATAGCCGTTCCGCGGACAAGCAGGAGGAGAGTGGTCGTTTCGGTACCATCTTTAGTGTTGTATCGGTCGTGATAATTTTTGGATTGATATGGTGGACGCGCAAGCAAGTTGCGAAAGAAAAAGCTAGCAAAGATAAGCCACTCGAGAAGCCAAGTAAGACGAAGAAGTGAAGGGCTGCCAGGAAGGGGGAGGCTGATACATAGGTTTTTTGTATTGCGGGGGCTGCTCCGACCGCTGACTTGACTACTGTTAATAAATAGGTTAGACTTACCGGTACCTGTTGATGGCTATACAGCCGTCCAGCGCTGTGACTGTCTTTCGGTCGCAGCAAGAACATTTACAACCATGGTAGGAAGTGATTTAGTATGAGTCTCGCAGAGACGCAGGTACCAGTGGCAGAGAGTGCTGAGGATGTTTTCCTCCGCCAGGAAGAGATTTCGGGCAACCTTTCATTGCGAATGGGGTGTCCCGAAGACATTTGCGGTATCCGTTCGTGGTACAAAGATTTTTCCTGGAAGGCTAGGCTACTTCTAGATTTACATAATGATGGGCATTGCTCTTATGACGATTCTTTGAAATCTCATGATGCGTCATACGCTATTGTTCGTGATCTGAGTGAGTACGACCATGATAAGAAAAAGCTCCGCAAATGGGGCGAATGGCTCGACCGCTGCGAGGCGTGTATTGCTCTTCAGCAAGAGAAGTTCCAGCGGTCTAATGGCAGCACAAATACTGATGCTGATGGTGAGCTGGCGAATCTGTGTCAACTGGCGCTTGAGCAGATTGATGCAGACCGCCAGGTATTTGATCCTTTAGCTCGTATTTTCTTAACTAGCTCAGGACTATAGGGGCAACCTATGCAAGAGATGCTATAAACTCTGTATCATGTCAAGGCGTGAGCTCGCAGCAAGTATATTGCTGCGATGCTCCGCCTTATTTTTTATAAAAACTTCGTGATTGTATGCCACGTACGGGTACATAGACACCCTGACAAGTGATATAAAAAATGCTACACTAATAGCATGAGTGTATTTTTTAAACGAACGAAGATCTTAGCCACTGTTGGGCCAGCAGTGAATAGCTACGAGAAGCTGCGAGAGATGAGTATGGCCGGGGTGAATGGGTTTCGCTTAAACTTTAGCCATGGTGATTATGCTGAGCGAGCAGAGCAAATTCGCTGGATTCGTGATGCTACGGCTAACGAAACAGGCAAGCCAGTGGCTATTTTGCAAGATTTGCAGGGGCCAAAAATCCGTCTTGGCAAGCTGAAAGATGACATGGTGCTTAATGTGAGCGCTGGTGATGAAATTATTCTAGACTACGCTGCTGAGCATGACGGTAGTCTGACGACAATTCCGGTGCAGTATAATTTGGCAGAGAAGGTGCGCGTGGGCGAGCCGGTATACATTTTTGACGGCAAGATTCGCACAGAGATGGTAGAAAAGGTATCGAGCACTGCTATTAAGCTGGCAGTAAAGAATGATGGCTTTTTGATGAGCAAAAAGGGCATTAACTTGCCAGATACTGATTTTGGTGGTGATATTCTTACCAGTAAAGACCTGGCAGACCTTGAGTATGGTGCAACACAAGACATTGACTTTGTGGCGCTATCGTTTGTGCAGACTGCTGATGATATTAATAATTTGCGTCAGTTGCTACTATCGCACGGGTCAAACGCTCAAATTATTGCAAAAATTGAGACAAAATCGGCAATTGAAGAGAAGAACCTGGAAGAAATCGTACTTGCCAGTGATGGCGTGATGGTAGCCCGTGGTGATTTGGCGGTTGAAGCTGGTCCTGAAGTGGTGCCGTATGTGCAGCGTCGAACAATTGCATTGTGTCGCCGCTACAATAAGCTTTCGATTGTGGCAACGCAGATGATGGCTAGCATGGTGGACAACCCAGAGCCAACTCGTGCTGAGGTAAGCGACGTAGCAAGTGCTGTTATTATGGGTGCAGACACGGTAATGCTTTCAGATGAGACAGCTAATGGTAAGTATCCGCTTGATGCGGTGCGTGCCATGAAGAAAGTTATTTTGTACACGCAGGAGCATGTCCCAGTTGATCCACTTGATGATGTGGTACGCACTAGCGACCGACAGCGTGGTGCACTTGCAAACGCGGTAACATCACTAGCAGAGGAGTTGAAGGTTGACGCTATTGTGGCAGAAACAAAGTCTGGCGCTATGGCCGCAGCGGTGGCTGGTATGCGTCCGCATCTGCCAATCGTGGCGGTGACCAGCGAGGCGCGCTCGGCGCAGCAGCTGGCACTAAGCTACGCAACACGAACCTATATTCGCCCTGATGGTGAAGGCGCAGGTGAGAAGGTTGCACAAGAATTGCGAGACAATGGCTACTTTAACACTAGCGATGCCGTGCGCGTTGCCGTGGTCAGCGGTGATGAGCCAGGCGTCAGTGGTGGTAGCGACACAATACGTATTCGACGCTACGAGTAGTAAATATAACTAATGCATGGGGTGGGAATTATGCAGGCAAAAAAGCAGACGATTATTGGCGCGCCGCTTGACGGACGGACCGTTATAGTGCGCGCCGACTACAATGTACCGCTCGCAAGTGACGGTAGTATTCGTGACGATACAAGAATCCGCGCGAGCCTGCCAACGCTGCGTGCGCTACTGGGCCGGGGTTGCCGAGTGGTTATCGTAAGCCACTTGGGTCGGCCTGGTGGTAAGCGGGTTCCGGCGCTTAGTTTAGCTCCGGTCGCTAACCGACTTGCTCGACTTATGGGTCAGCGCATCACTTTTTTGCCAGAGGCAATTGGTTCGCAGGTGCGTGATACAATTCAAAAATCAGCACCGACGAGCCTGATATTATTAGAGAATCTACGATTTTACCCCGGCGAAGAAACAAACGACATGGCTTTTGCGCGGGCACTGCAGCAGTCTACTGGGGCTGAGTATTTAGTGCAGGATGGATTTGGTATTGTACATCGCGCTCAGGCTAGTACTGAAGCACTGGGCCATGTTATCCCCGCTGTTGCAGGACTACTCGTTGAAAAAGAAATCACCGCTCTTGCGCCGGCCATTGACCACCCGGCGCGGCCACTTACTGTAGTGCTTGGAGGTGCAAAAGCAGTAGATAAAATGCCATTGCTAGCGCGAAGTATCCAGCAAGCTGATCATGTGTTGATTGGTGGCGTTATAGCGACTGCCATATTGCAGCGGCTTGGTGCGAAGGTTGGAAAAAGTCAGGTTGATGCGCAAGCAGCAGGGCTAGTGGATGCAATTATTGCTCAGGCCCAGCAACGAGCCCGGCAACTAGGTCGCAGCCTTGATGATTTTTTGGTATTGCCGCGTGATGTCGGTGTTGGGCGTAGTAAAGATAGCCATGAGCGACATGATATTGATATTAACCAGGTGCAGCCGAGTGATATTATTTTAGACATTGGAGCAGCGTCCGCTAATCGGTTTGCTGGCTATATTACAAGTGCAAAAACTGTGGTATGGAACGGCACCTTGGGGTACGCTGAAAATGAAACCTTCGCTCGTGGGTCGGTGCGAGTAGCGATGGCGATTGCGAATACGCCGGGTATTGTCTCAATTATTGGCGGCGGGGATACGGCGAATTTTGTGCACCACATTGGGCTTGGTGAGGACAGTTTTACTCATGTTTCAACAGGGGGTGGTGCGAGTCTTGCGTTCATCTCGGGTGAGTCATTGCCAGGCATTCGGATATTGCTAGACGACCACAGTAGGGTGTGATACACTGAAAGCAAAAGCATTATGAAGACAAACAAGACACAATCAAAACTTATTGTTGGCAATTGGAAGATGAACCTGACGGTACATGAGGCTAGTGTTCTGCTGCACCAGCTAATGCATGCATTGCCAGCTTCGAAGATGGAGCGGGTAGATGTAGCGGTGGCGCCTCCAATGATTGCGCTACAATCATTACATATGCAAGCTGAGCATAGCAAAATTAAGTTAGCTGCTCAGAATTTTCATTGGCGTGATCATGGGTCAGTTACCGGGGAAGTGTCAGCTTGGCAGCTATGTGGTATTGCCGCCTATGGCATTGTTGGCCATTCGGAGCGTGCTCAATTTGGCGAGACAATGACCACCTCGGCGCTTAAAGTGCAGGCTGCGCTGCGAAATCACATCACGCCGATTTTGTGTGTTGGCGAAACTGCCGAGCAGCACCATAGAGATGATGCACTGCAGATTATTCAGCAGCAGGTAAAGGCTGGCCTTGCTCATATAACGGCTGATGAGGCGAGCAGCGTCATAATCGCGTATGAGCCAATTTGGGCAGTGGGTAGCGGGCGAGTTGCGATGCCGAGCGATATTGCTCGGGTTGTCGTCGGTATTCGTGACCAGGTAGCTGATTTATTCGGGCGCCAGGCTGCAGCTGCATTACAGGTCCTGTATGGTGGTAGCGTTACTACCGAAGTCGTTCGGCCACTACTTAGTGTGCCGGGGGTTGATGGGCTTTTAATAGGAGCAGCCAGCAGAAAGCCAGCAGAATTTATTCGGATTGTGGAGACGGCTAATGAAGCCAGCCAAGAAGGAGGTAAAGATGACTGATATTGATTTCGATGAGCTTGACCGTGCTGTTCAATCATTAATGAACTCGAAGAAGCGTAGCCCTGCGCGGCCTAAATCGTCTGCACGGTCGCTGGCGCCTGCACCGGCGCGTGGTGCTCGACGTGATACGACACCTACCTCACCTGTCGAGCGGGCTGCTACTCATAGCTTGAGTACATCGCCTATTTCGGCAGCTACAGAACCTACTCAGCAGCAACACGATACGGCGGCTGCGCCGACCGCTCCGGTGGTTTTTATGCCGCCAGCGGAAGAGCCTGAGATTCAAGGCCATTCATCAGATCATGATGCGCCTGCTTCTAGCGAACAAACGCCGCATATAGATGCTGCCAAAGTCGTAACTGCTGCAGGCAATCAAGCTGCAGCACCATCGAATGCTGCCAAAGCAGATGTAGATGCAAATAGTTTTGCTTGGCCAGCAAAGGGCTCGGAAACTGCGTCGGGCGCTATCACTTTTGACCCTCCGGCAGCTGCAGAGTCTACCCCTGAAGTCACCCCTAACGGCGCTACTCAAAGGGTGACAACGAGCGAGGCGACTAGAGCACAGCACGAGGTCTCACAAGAAGTAACTCCTGCGCCGGCCCCACCGCAAGAACCAGCAGCTACAAGTGATGACAAGGTTAGTACTACGTCTAGCGTAGGAAGTGTTTCTGCGCTAACACCTCCAGAGCCAGTAAGTATTGCAGCTCCGGTGCCAGAGACAATGCAGCGCAAACCTGCATCTGCAGCGATTAGCCAGCCTGCGAAGCCAACTACTGTTACGCCATTATCAGCTCGTCGAGTGCCACTGGCGAGCGCCACTGTTGCGCCAGCGGTGCTTGAGTCTGAACGGCTTTCTCATCAGAGTGAGCTTGCAGAAGCTAGTATGCAGCGGGCAAGCGTGGAGGCTCCTAGTGATGAACCTGCCACTTCTGCAGGTTTGCAAGCAAAAACTGCAGTGCTAAATCCCCCTCAAGAAGCACAACCGTCATGGAGTGAACCGGCCCAGTTGGGTTGGACTAATAAAGAGCTAGATTCGGTGGAGATGCAGGCTAACCTGCAGCCAGAGCCTACCCCTGAGCCGACTAAACCAGCTGTGAGCGCGGCTAAGCAGGCGACGGGTCGGGTATCTTCAGCGCTGAAGCGCTCAGTCAAGGCAGCTGCTCCGGCGGCAGTGCAGTCGTTGAAAGCAGCCCGTGCTAAAAGTATGAAAGCGGTCAAGCGGCCAAGCCAGGGTCGTCATATGGATATTGTGTCTGGTACTGCTCCTGCTGACGAACCGGTGTTGCAGCAAATTAGCCCTGAAGCGAAGGCCTTGCAGGCAAATCAGCATACTTCTAGAGTAGTGCAAGATATTCGTCGTCCAAAGCAAAAGAAACATCGTGGCTCAGTGAGTAACGAACAGGATATTATGGCTGCTGCTACGGCTGCGTTTAGTGGCACGCCACTGCACGGCACAGACCGAATACATCCTGCAAAGAGTACGGATGGTAATCAGGAAGCAGTGCAGCCAACCGCTAAGGCTAGTGCGCTTGTGCCGGCTCCAGTAAAAAAGGCAACTGAGGCGGTGCAGCAAAAGGCTGCAGCGGTAGCTTCAGCGGCAAAGCAGGCCCGTAAAGAGGCTATTGCAGCTCAGACTGCACCCGCCGCGCCAAAAGATAAGGGCGAAGCTATACTCGAGCGGGCTATGAAGCAACTTACGAGTGACAATGGTTCACCATTTTTGCCAGACGCAAAAGACAAAGTAGAGAAGCGGCCGCTTGGCTCCCGAAATAGTGGCATGCAACCAGTTGCACTGCCTGCTAGCAGCAGCTACCAGCGGGGCAGGCGCCATAAAGAGCGAGTTATTATGCCCCTTGATAGGCCGCATGACGATGGCAAGCTAGCTGAGCAGCTCAGTAATGAAATAGCAGCAGCTGGCGGCGATGCGTACGGAGCACCACTTTATAATCAATCGGCGGGTTCGAGCGCTCCGGCTAAGCCGCGTCGATTCAACCCAGTAGTGCCAGTGACTATTATTGCGCTCGTCATTATCGCTATTATCGGCGGCATTATTATTGTGCAGATGATCGGCAAGGTATAGCGCTAAAAAGATACTCTAGGTAAAACTATGCTGCAGTCGTGGCATAGTTTTATTGATTATATTAGATGCGGTATACTAAGAAAGACATGACACAGACGGAGGAATTATTACTCGGCGGCCTCAACGACATGCAGCGGCAGGCGGTAGAGCACCAGAGCGGACCACTATTGATACTAGCGGGAGCGGGAAGTGGTAAGACGAAAACGTTGACGCACCGCATTGCTTGGTTGATTCGTAATCATGATATATGGCCGAGCAGGATATTAGCAGTTACGTTTACCAATAAAGCAGCTCGCGAAATGCGTGAGCGGCTGGCAGCGCTTCTTGGGCAAGAGCAAAGTCGCGAGTTTATGCCGTGGATGGGGACATTTCATAGTATTTGTGTGCGATTATTGCGGCAAGAAGGGCCTCATATTGGTGTGCCGCGTAACTTTATTATTTACGATGAGGACGATCGGCAGCGGCTGGTGAAGCAAGCCATGAAGACGCATGGTATGACAGACAAAGACATCAAAGCACGGCGAGTAAGTGCTGCTATTTCAGCGGCTAAAAACGCTATGACTTCGGCTGATGATTTTGCGGCGAGCGCGTATGGCCCGCAGCAAGAGAAAATCGCGCAACTTTATCATGAATATGAGCGGCTACGCAGGCAAGCCGGTGGGCTGGATTTTGATGATTTATTACTAGAGGTTGTGCGGCTGCTGCGCGAGCATCCGTCAGTGCGAAAGCAGTGGCAGCAGCACTTTGCGCATATTTTGGTCGATGAGTATCAAGACACTAACGCTGCACAGTACGAGATAGTGAAATTATTAGCTGGTGCTCAGCGTAATATTTGTGTGGTGGGTGATGACTGGCAGAGCATTTATTCGTGGCGTGGCGCTGATTTTACAAATATTTTACGATTTGAGCAGGATTTTCCGGGTGCTACGGTAATAAAACTAGAGCAAAATTACCGCAGTACAGGCGCTATTTTGCGAGCTGCCCAATCGGTTATCGAGCAAAATACTCAGCGCAGCGAAAAAGTGCTTTGGACTGACTTGGGCGAAGGCACTCCAGTGGTACTTCACCAGGTATATGATGAAACCGAAGAGGCGAACGCTACTGCCGAGTATATTCGTGCGCAGGTAGAGAAGGGTACGCGTGAGTATCAGGACTTTGCGGTGCTTTACCGCACTAATGCTCAAAGTTATCAAATAGAGCGGTCGCTTCGTCAGCGGTTTATTCCGTATCAAATTTTTGGCAGTATTCGGTTTCTTGACCGAGCTGTTATTAAAGATATTATGGCCTATGTGCGCCTAATATACCAGCCGAGCGATGTGGTGAGCTTTACGCGCATTGTAAATGTGCCGGCTCGTGGTATTGGTGCTAAAAGTTTGGAGCATTTTTTGTCGTGGCACGCCGCGAGTGGCCAAGACCTAATTAGTGGACTGCTGCTTGCCCCCGAGATTACGACGATTACTTCTCGGGCGCGACGTAGTTTGCACGACTTGGGCACCGTGCTCCGTGAGCTGCAGGCGCTGCTAGCATCTAATCCAGCACCAAGCCACTTCATTGAAACAGTTGTGAAACGGACAGGGTACTACGAGCTACTAAGTAGTGATGCTGCGCAGGCTGATGATAATCTAGAGCATTATTCGGCGCTGCTGGGTGAGGCAAAATTATACGCTGATACCACAACGTTCCTTGAGGAGATGGCGCTTATGTCGAGTAATGATAGCAGCGCAGACGGGCGTAGTGTTACGCTAATGACCTTGCACGCCGCAAAGGGCCTCGAGTTTCCTGTGGTGCATATGGTTGGATTTGAAGAGGGTATTTTGCCGCACGCACGAGTGCACGAAAGCGGTAAGCAGGAAGATATCGAAGAGGAGCGTCGGCTATGCTACGTGGGTATGACGCGCGCTCGTGAGGAGCTACGGATTAGCTATGCACATACGCGGCTTCAATTTGGGCAGCGGTCGTATAATATGCCATCACGATTTATCGATGATATGAAGCTAACGCCAGTCACGGAAGATGTGGCCGACGAAGTGTATTTGCCCGATGAAGAATTGTTCATGGATGATGCATCAGCGTTCTTGCAAGCGGGTGATCGCGTGAAGACACCGGCTTTCGGCACCGGTACAGTGCAAGACGTTGACGGTATGGCAGTTACTGTCGCATTTGACAGCGGTCAGGAGAAGAAATTAAACGTTGAATACGCACGCCTGGAGAAGCTCGACTAGCTAGACAGGCGGGGGCAGCTTTGGTATACTAAAAGCATCAACTATGAGTATGAGAGTATACCTGTCAGCGGCTAAGCGCCAAGGCCTCCTTCCTTACGCTATAGCTGCGCTAACCGCTATCAGTCTTGCGGTGATAGCGATTATCCTGATCAACAGTGCGTTTGCCTCTGCTGAAAGCGGCGATAGCCGTGGGGCATTGGAGATGACCGATCGTCAGAAGATGGTAACCATTTACGACGAAGGTCGAGAACGCACCATAACTACAAAAGCAAATACTGTAGAAGAAGCTTTGAAGGCGGCTCGTATAGACATTGCGTCGAGTGATGAAGTTGAGCCAGCTCGCCAAGAGGCGATTTCAAGCTCGCATTTTACCATTGATGTGCGTCGTTCACATCCGGTTGTTATTGAAGATGGCGGGGTGCGTCGTCAGGTGCTAACCACGCAGCAAAACGCGAAGGAGATCGCGAAGGATGCGAACGTTGAGCTTCACGATGAGGATGAGGCCACGGTGAGCACAAGTTCCGACATAAACTCGGTGCTAGAAAATGGAGCAGCAGCCGTACTAAAGATTAACCGCGCTACTCAGGTGGAGGTGACCCTATACGGCAAGCCAAAGACTATGTACACCCGGGCAAAAACAGTAGGTGAGTTCCTTAAGGAAAAACAAATTCACCTCGGCAAGGATGACACGTTGTCTGTTGATGAAAAAACACCAATCACTGCGCAGATGAAGTTTGAAATTTGGCGCAATGGTAAGCAGACCATTTCAGAAGAGAAAGAGGTTGATTTCCCGACAGAGCAAGAAAAAGATCCAAACAAGGAAACAAGCTTTAAGGAAGTAAAGACTCCTGGTGAAAAAGGTAAGAAGACAGTAACGTACGAAGTAGAGATGCGCAATGGCAAAGAGGTGTCACGCAAAGAGATCCAGTCTGTTGTGACCAAAGAACCAAAGAAGCAGATCGAGATTATTGGTACTAAGAAGGCTAGCCCAAGCTACAGCGGTGGCGGCAGCAAATCGGAATGGCTGGCTGCTAGTGGTATCGCACAGTCTGACTGGGGCTATGCCGACTGGCTTGTACAAAAGGAAAGTGGCTGGAATCCAAACGCAGTTAATAAGTCATCTGGTGCGTGTGGACTAGCTCAGGCGCTGCCATGTAGTAAGGTTCCTGGCGGCGGTGGTCACGACCCAGTGTCATCACTGAAGTGGATGGACAGCTATGTGAAGGGGCGTTATGGCGGCTGGGCTGGCGCAGTAGAGCACAGTAAGTCGAAGGGCTGGTACTAGCCTACAGCTATGGCCTTGCAAAATAATACAAAACTAGGGCAGCATTGGTTGAAAGACCGGGCTGCTCTAGCTGCTATCGCGGAGTCGGCGGAGCTTACGCCGCAAGACACTGTGCTGGAGATTGGTCCAGGCCTAGGGACATTAACGAGCCACTTATTGCGGAATGCAGGAAAAGTCGTGGCAGTTGAGTTTGATCCTGAACTAGCTCGGAAGCTGCCAGGCCAGTTTCCTGGTAAGAATTTGCAGGTTGTTCATGCTGATATTTTACATTTTGACGAGCACCAGTTGCCATATGGCTATAAGGTAGTAGCAAATGTGCCATATTACATTACTAGTAAGATCGTGCAGAAATTTTTAACGAGTGATCACCCGCCACAACTAATGTCTATTCTGGTGCAAAAAGAGGTTGCCCAGCGTATTGCAGCAAATCCGGGAGATATGAGTATGCTCGCAGTAGCTGCTCAGGTATACGCTGAAGCCAATCTAGGTCTTATGGTGCCGCGAGATTTATTTACGCCACCACCAAAGGTTGATTCGCAGGTGGTAACACTTCATCTGAGGCAGTCACCGCTGGTGCCGGCGACAGATCAGGCTGACTTTTTCCGTCTTGTGCGGTTAGGGTTTGCCGGTAAGCGTAAAAAGTTGCGGTCTAGTCTGAGTGCAGGATTACGGACTGACAAGCCTGTAGTGGATGAGCTGTGCAAGCAAGCAGGTATAGAGAGCAGCTGGCGAGCAGAAGATTGCTCTATTGATGATTGGCTGCGACTTTTGCATAGCGCACGTCACCGCGGGCTCATATAGATTCTAATGTCACTATTTGTAAATACCGTGCCCCATCTTATGATTCTGGGGGCTATTAGGCTGCCACGCTGTATATTGCGCCACTAGTTTGATACAATAAGGGCACTATGGGAAAGATTTTATACGTTACAACTGCAATTCCATATGTGAACGGCAAGCCACATATTGGTAATGCACTCGATTATTTATTGGCTGATATCTGGGCACGATATCAGCGCATGAATGGCCATGAGGTGGTCTTTCAGGTGGGCACAGACGAGCATGGTAATAAGATTGCGGCCAAGGCAAGCGAACTAGGTTTGCATCCACAAGACTATACCGACAGCATGTACGGCAACTTTGAAGAGCTGATGAA
Organism: Candidatus Saccharimonadota bacterium; assembly: GCA_013333495.2. GTDB lineage: Bacteria > Patescibacteriota > Saccharimonadia > Saccharimonadales > Saccharimonadaceae > VGLK01. The sequence goes on from JABCOR020000005.1 coordinate 14,591, forward strand.
GAAAGTTGGTGCAACATATACCCATTTTGTGCGCACTACAGATGAGTATCATGTTGCTGCAGTACAATATATTTGGCAGCAGCTGCAGCCGTATATTTATAAGGGCACATATGAGGGATGGTACTGCCAGGGCTGTGAGTCATTCGTCACAGACAAGGAAGCTACCGCTAATAATGGTGTTTGCCCAGATCATAACACGCCATATCAGCGATTGAGTGAAGAGAATTATTATTTGCGCACCAGTGAATTTACGGGTCGCATTCGGCAAGCAATTGAAACTGGCAAGATGAAGATTGTGCCAGAATTTCGTAAGCGTGAATTTTTAGAGATGCTAAAAGATGGCATCCCAGACGTATCTATCTCACGACCAAAGCGTAATCTAAGCTGGGGCGTGCCTGTGCCGGGCGACCCAGACCAGGTGATGTATGTATGGCTTGATGCGCTCTCGAACTATATCACTGTTATTGGCTATCCGACGAACCCACAGTGGCGCGAGGTATGGCCAGCTGATGTGCAGGTGATTGGCAAAGATATTCTGCGGTTCCACGCAGGCATTTGGCCAGCAATGCTGCTCGGCTTGGGTCTTGATTTACCACGCGTCTTGCTTGTGCACGGACACGTTAATGTTGGTGGTACAAAGATGAGTAAGTCTTTAGGTAATGTCGTTGATCCGAACCAGGTGATTAATGAATACGGCGTTGATGCATTCCGCTACTACTTTGCGCGGCACATCCCGACACAAGATGACGGCGACTTCACCTGGGAGAAGTTTGAACAGGCTTATAATGGCGAGCTAGGTAATGATTTTGGTAACCTCGTGCAGCGTGTTGCTAGCATGATAACACGCTATCAGGCGGGTGTGATTGGTGATATCACACGCCGAGGTGAGCATGATATCCAGCCGTATCGTCAGGCAATGGCAGAGCTAAGCTTTGACCGAGCGCTTGATGAGGTTTGGGTAATGATTCGATCATTGAACAAATACCTCGAGAACGTTAAGCCATGGGAAATTGCACGTGATCGTGATACCAATCCTGACGCCAGCGCTCATTTGTCTGAAGTGCTTGCGTATAGCGCAGGCATGCTTTTGCAGATTGCTGATTTACTAGCACCGGTCATGCCAAGTACGAGTGAAGCTATCCATAAACTCTTTGGTAGCGGTGTTGTACAGCCAGCTCAGCCGCTATTTCCAAAACGTTACATCCACACGCCAGATCCACGAGCTAAAACGCAGAAATAACAGGAGGCGCCCTATGCTTATCGATACCCATTGTCACATACATGACCGAGAATTTTTTTCGCCTCAGGCTGCTGAGGACGCCTATCGCGTGGCTCGGCAGGCTGGCGTAGAAGCACTATTCTTGGTTGGCACTGATCAAAAAAGCAGCCAGCAGGCGATAGAGTTTGCACGTGGGCACGAGGGCGCCTACGCTATCATCGGTGTGCATCCACATGAAACAAGTGGTGGTATCGATGAGTTTCTGCTGTGGGCTCGCCAGCAGCTCGATGATCCTCGCACTGCGCCGCTTATTATTGGTATTGGTGAGATTGGGCTAGATTATTTTTATCAGCATGCACAGCCAGCAGATCAGCAAAAGGCGCTTGCTCAGCAATTGCAGTTAGCGCAGGATTATCAGCTGCCAGTGAGTTTCCATGTGCGTGAAGCGTTTGGTGATTTTTGGCCAATTTTTGATAAGGCTCATAATGCTAGCTCGGTGTGCGGCGTTTTGCATAGCTTTACCGATACTATGCAGCAGGCGGAGGCGGGGCTTTCGCGTGGGCTATACATCGGAGTGAACGGCATCAGTACATTTACAAAAGATGCCCAGCAGCAGGCAATGTTTGATGCATTGCCACTCGATAGGATAGTGCTAGAGACAGATGCACCGTTTTTGGCGCCAGCGGGGTACCGCGGTAAGCAAAATCAGCCAGCGTGGGTTAAGGATGTGGCTGCATATCATGCTGCACGGCGTGCTTGTGATGTACAAGAAATTGCTGATACAACAACTAGTAATGCACAATCGTTGTTTCTTTCATAACGAATCTACCGCTGTAATTATGCAATAATTGCGCTATGTAGTCGACTTCCGCTGTTAAACTATGCTAACCTTGATAAGTATTTGTATGAAACGTGGTATATGCGAGACCCCCGGCCCTGTCGGGTGGTATATCCGTTTGATAGAACAAGTGATAGTACAAAACAACGTATAGTATAAAGATATTATAATTAGTCAGCCAGAATAGGGGGGCTTTTATGCCATTTGTTGAACAACAACCAAATCAGTTTGCGTATAATAGCCAGGAGTGGAGCTCACTGGATCCAGAGGCTAGGTATAACCTAGAGGCAGATGATCTGCGAGAGCTAGCTCAGTTTTTGGGTAATAATTTTGAAAATCTAACTAACAATGTGCCTAGTCCAGAACAGACTGAAGATAGTTACAATAAATTCCATGGTAAAAATCTAGCTGTTGAACAAAGTAAACATCCAGTTGCTAGTGCTGAATTTTCTGAAGATGGGCAAGCAAATAGTGAATATGTTGATTCGCTTGCGGCAGAGTCGGTGCACGAGCAAGCTGTAAACTATGAAGTATCTATTGAAAATCGTCCAATCTCAACAGCTGAAGTGGCGACGAACTCATTGATAGCACAAATCGGGGCATACGGGGAAGGTATTGATAAGCTCCGCAACGGAGTCACCGAACAGAATCGTAAGCGATAGTTACAATGGACAGAGAAAGGGGTGGCTATGGCAAAATTTGTTAAGAAAACATTAGAGCTTCTCGTTGGTCCGGAGATTGAAGATGGTAAAGTAGTGCGACACTTGGATGCTCCGGTGTCGCTTGCTGCCGTTCCGCCTGCAGTAACGCAGACAATTCCGCAGGAGCCATCGAGGCCAGAATTTACTAAAACACAAGACTATGTAGCGCCGGGGCAACGCCGAGCGGTTTCGCGTCGTATTACACCATCGAGCCCGGTAGGTGGGCTCGCGGGCCAGCCGCTTAATGCGTCAATGACGCAACCGGGTGGTGCGCCAGCACCAGGGTTTGACAGGGGGTTATTTGCATCACCAGTCGTTCCACCAACAACGCCAATATCGCAAGATCCTGACCCCGTGGCAAATAGTAAAGCTGCAGATCAAAGCCAGCATGCTGCTTCTAGTGTGCCGCACGTGCAAGCGGGGGCTGCGCAGCCAGTAGTCTCTGATGTTGAGCGTCAGCAGGTTTCTGATTTGCAGGCGAAGCTGCATGAAACAGCTCACGCCGCTGATGCAGCTGCCGAACCAGGCGGTGATCAACAGAGCTCAAAGCCTGTGGAAAAAACGAATACCGCACAGAGCAAGAATGAGGATCAGGCTGTTACGCCGAGTAAGTCGGCTAGCCACAAGAAGGGAACGGCCAAGAAAAAAGGTCATACAAAAAGCCACAAGATGCAAGGACTTAGCGCCTTGTTTGGTGCGAGTGCTGGTCGGCCATTGCGGGGTAAGAGCGAACGTGAGCTTATTCAGCTAGAGAGTGAAATTGGGGCTACTATTTTTGGGCCTTTGCCAGAAGGGGTTGTGCGACGTGAGTTCTTTAACCTGGATCCATCAACGTGGATTTGGCATGAAGAGCTGAAAGATGGTACGAGCTCGACGATCCGCTATGAAATTCAGCCACGCGGCGTACTAAAAGTCTTTGATGGTGCACATTATGCATACCTTGAAGGCCAAGAATTAGACAATTTTGTGATTGCGGCACAGACCTATTATGAGAAAGTGGCTCATGACCTGTATCACTCTGGAGAAGAAGACGAAGAGAGTACCGCAAGCTAGCCTAGTTTGCTATAATAACAAGAGTGCAAGAGATAGACTTATATTTTGATTATGCGGCAGCTACGCCGCTAGATGAGCGCGTGTTAGCGGCTATGCAGCCGTATTTTCAGGAATTGTTTTTTAATCCATCGAGCCCGTATCGCCCAGCAGTGCAAGTGCGATCAGCTTACGAGGAGGCGAAAGCTGATTTGGCGCGCGCGTTCGGTGCTCGGGCTGGAGATATTATTATGACTGCCGGTGCGACTGAGTCGGTGGCGTTGGCTTTTACCGGTGTACAGCAGAGTGGTGGACACGTAGTGGTGCCAGAAATTGAGCATCACGCTGTTCTTGCAGCTGCACAGCGGTGTGCTAGTGCTAGTTTTATTGCTGCTGATCCGCAGGGGCGGATTAGTCCACAAGCGGTAGCAGCTGCTATACGGCCTGAGACAGAGCTTATTTCGGTGGGGCTTGCTAATAGTGAGCTTGGCACGGTGCAGCCACTTAAGGAAATAGCAGAGGCTATTGAGGCAGAGCGGGTTCGTCGCCGCGAGCATGGTGAGCGTCGGCCACTCTATTTCCACACTGACGCATCGCAGGGTGCTGGACAAATCGATATTCATCCACAGCGACTTGGCGTTGATATGATGACATTAAATGCTGGCAAGGTGTATGGGCCAAAGCAGGTTGGCCTATTGTGGGCCGCCTCTTCGGTGGCGCTGCAGCCACTTATTGCTGGTGGAGGCCAGGAACGAGGACTACGTAGTGGCACTGAAAACGTAGCAGGAACAGTTGGGTTTGCAAAGGCATTGCAGTTGGCTGTTGCACACCAAAGGGGCGAATTTGCGAGGTTAAGCCGAGTAAAGCAGGCATTCCTAAGTACCATTACAGAGCTACTAGTAGATGAGGTGATGATACTATCGCCGCGTAAGGGGTGCTTGCCGTCGCATGTGTCATTGTCGATTCCTGGCATTGATGCTGAACGAGTACTATTTTTGCTAGAGATGAAGCAGATGTATGTTTCAACAGGCAGTGCCTGTGCGGCAAACAAGGGGACGCGCTCACACGTGCTGGCTGGTATAGGGCTGGACGATGCAGCTATTGCTGGTAGTCTGCGTATTACATTTGGTCGCTACTCTACTGAAGAAACTGCAAAACGAGGTGCACAGCTACTGGCTGAGGTTGTTCGGCATGAGCAGCAGCGCCAGAAGTCGCGTAAGTGGGGTGCACAATGATAAAAAAGATACTCATTATACTAGTGATTCTGGCGATATTGGCTACGATGGGTCTTGGCGTATTTCTTGCTCCAGATAATTTGGCAGGGTGTCGCATTGATGAGGGCCCGGGTGGCAGTGGCTGTGAGAAGGCTGATGCTATTGTTGTCGTGAGCGGTGGTGATACGGCTGCGCGCACCAGTGAGGCGGTGCGGCTATATAAGGCAGGCTGGGCTAAGGTGTTGATTATGTCGGGCGCAGCGGCTGATAAAACTGGCCCAAGCAATGCTGCCGTTATGCGCGATCAGGCTGAGCACGAAGGCGTGCCGCGGTCGCATATTTTGCTTGATATCAAGAGTAATAATACTGAAGAAAATGCACATGAGGTGGCCCAAATTATCAAGGCACATAAATTCTCGTCGATAATTGCAGTAACGAGTGGTTATCACCAGCGGCGAGTTGGCTTGGAGCTTAGTCGTCCTTTGGCGGGCACTGTTTTTGTACGCAACCACCCGGTGGCACAAGATAAGCAGTGGAATGGACTGTGGTGGACTACCCCAAGTGGCTGGCAACTGGCAATCACAGAACTGGTGGGAATTATTAAGTTTTATACAAGAGGTGAATAGATGCGTGTAGCGGTTGGTATGAGCGGCGGCGTCGATAGTAGTGTGACTGCGGCACTATTGCAAGAGCAGGGGCATGATGTAATCGGCGTATACATGAAGAACTGGAGTCAGGATTTGCCTGGCATGAAGTGCCCGTGGGCAGAAGATTTGGCAGATGCTAAACGAGTCGCGGTGCAATTAGGGATTGATTTAGAGGTGTATGACTTTGAAGAGCAATATCGCCAAAAAGTTGTGCAGTATATGATTGATGCATATGAGCAGGGCTTGACGCCAAACCCAGATATTATGTGTAACCAAGAGGTGAAGTTTAAGCTTTTCTTGGAGGCTGCGCGTGAGCGGGGTGCTGACAAAATAGCCACTGGCCACTATGCGGCCACACGTGATGGCGCGCTACTGAGGGCGGTGGATGACAATAAAGACCAAACCTATTTCCTATATCGTGTTACCAAACAGGCGCTGGGGCAGTCGCTTCTGCCACTGGGAGCATATACCAAGCCGCAGGTACGAGAGATGGCTGCTGCTCGTGGGTTATACACAGCTCGCAAGAAGGACTCTCAGGGGATTTGCTTTGTCGGCCAGGTGGGTATTCGCGAGTTTTTGCAAGAATTTAGCCACACCGAGCCGGGTGATATTATTGATCGAGCGACTGGGCAGGCTATTGGGCGTCATGATGGTGCACTGTTTTACACCTTGGGGCAGCGACACGGCTTAAAGCTTGGTGGCGGGTTGCCGTATTATGTCGTCGGTAAAGACATGCAGCGCAATGAAGTCTACGTTTCAACGAACCTAAATGATAGCGCGCTGTGGATGGAACAGGTTCAGCTTGGGGCGCTCCATATGATTAATCCGGATCGTACGCTACAGCAAGGTGAGCAACTTGGCGTACGCGTGCGTCATCGGGCGGCAATTGTTCCGGCGACGGTGATTGCGAACGATGGGAGTGAAGCCACATTGCAACTTACTGAGCCTCAGCGCGCCGTAACGCCAGGCCAGTCTATTGTAATGTACGATGGGCAAGAATGCATTGGTGGCGGCATCGTGATTGCTTAGCTGGGTATTAGGGAGTAGCGACCCGTGCGTTTTTACAGGGAGCATGGTATAATAACCGCCATGAACGCACAAGATATCCGAAAAAAATACCTCGACTTTTTTAGTCAGCGTGGTCACACTGTTATTGAACGCGCACCGCTAGTATTAATGAATGACCCAACAACGTTATTCACCGGCAGTGGTATGCAGCCGCTACTGCCGTTTTTGCTTGGGCAGCCACACCCAGATGGCAATCGTTTGACCGATAGCCAGACGTGTTTGCGAGCACAGGATATCGAAGATGTGGGAGATAACCGCCATACAACATTCTTTGAAATGCTTGGCAACTGGAGCTTGGGCGACTATTTCAAAGAGCAACAGATTCGATGGTTCTTTGAGTTTTTGGTTGATGAAGTCGGCCTAGATCCAGAAAAAATTTATGTTACTGCCTTTATCGGTGATGAAGCCAATGGTATCCCACGTGATGATGACGCAGCCCGAATTTGGCAAAGTGTATTTGCAGAGCGAGGTATTACAGCAGAAATAGCTGAAATTGGTTCACAGGAAGATGGTGATGCTCGTGGTATTCGTCCAGGGGAGCGCATCTTCTTCTACGACGATGGAGAGAACTGGTGGAGTCGTGGCGGCGGCCTGAGTAAGACGCCAATTGGTGACCCATGCGGCCCAGACAGCGAGGTATTTTATGATTTTGGTGAGCAGTACCACGACCCAAGTTTTGGTAAAGCTCACCCGGCAAGCGATAGCGGCCGTTTTATGGAGATTGGTAACCAGGTGTTTATGCAGTACCGCCGAGAAGAGGACGGCAGCTTCAGTCCACTGGAAAACAAAAATGTGGACTTTGGTGGCGGCCTGGAGCGCATTGCTGCTGCCCAACTAGACAGCCCAGACGTGTTTAGGATTAGCTTGCTGTGGCCGATTATTGAGCAGTTACAACGTGTGAGCGGCAAAACATATGAAGCACACACCGAGAGTATGCGCGTGATTGCAGACCACATGCGTGCGGCGACATTCCTAGCTTTTGATGGCGTGAAGCCAGCCAACAAAGAGCAGGGGTATGTTATGCGCCGACTATTGCGTCGTGCAATTCGTTATGCCTTTGACCTTGGCATTGAGCAGCATTTCTTTGAAGCAGTAGTGCCAACAATTATTGAGCTGTATGCTGATGGATATCCAGCGATGCACGAAC
>JABCOR020000006.1 GCA_013333495.2 Candidatus Saccharimonadota bacterium
AAATGCTCTATATATTCAAAGACGATTAGGTCATTCTGATGTCAAAACTACACTTAGCATTTATAGTCATTTATACCCAAACGCTGATTCCGAATTAACGGATAAACTCAATCTCATATCAAGTGATTTTATCGATTAATTCTCTTTGGCTACCAAATTAGCTACCAAAAGATAAAAAACTACCTCAAAAGCCTTATTTTAAGGGCTTTTTTCCTTATTTTCCCACTATATCATGTGCGGGGTTTTTCTATAGGGCTCCACTGCAAATAGCCGGGCATGGCGCTTCGGTGTGGGTGCGTGTCACTACACGCTAGCAAGTAAACCTGCGGCTGTATTGTGGAATCGCTCTTCGTCGCTGCTAGCCCAGGCCTGATATGCGGCAACTACACCAGGAATTGTTCCCTTCCAGATATTCATAGGGGTGTCCCATGGTTGTGATACTACTTTGCCAGCGTGAGCTATCATAATATGTTCAGCATGAAATACGACTAGTGTAGCTGGGTATATTGCAGTAAATTTATGAAGCGTTTCCACTACAAGGCCAAGTGGCATGGCAAACGTTAACACTTTGGGGTAATAAAGTTGGCGAAAAATTTTTTGCAGCTGTGCAAACGAACATATGAGCGTCGTGCTTGGGCGCGAGATGAAGCTGCTGATATCTTGCATCAGCAAATCGATACTATCGCGGGCAATAATAAGTGGCGATGTAGCTGCAAGAGCGCTGCGTGTAATGGCTACTGCGGTTTCGCTATTTTTACCAAAATCTCCCGCTAAAAGTGTGACAGTGCTCCAGCTGCTTGCCGCTTGCAAGTCTGTGGCAGCTTCTGCGCTAATGCTACCTGCCGGCGTTGTAGCTAAGAAACGCGTTTCGGAGACGGTGCGTGGAATCGTGCGCTGCAGGCTATCTGGCAGTAACACACGGATTTCCCCTGCTCCGGCGGCGGTAGCGGCTTCAAAACTACTCGTCACGCCAAAAAAATGTAGCCCCGCGCCACCAACAATAGCAAGCCTACCTGCTCGGCTCGCTTGCTGTGGCCGGTTCCACTCAACATCGGGAAAGGCGGGCTGCTTGCTAGTTTGTTTGAGCCAGTAGTCGTGTTTCATGAGGGTGTTACACTAGTAGCAAGTTCTACCATTACTGGGCAGTGGTCACTTCCCATTTGCTGCGGTAAGATGGCTGCTGCGGTAATGCGCGGCACTAGTTGTGAGCTCGCAAGCCAATAATCTATCCGCCAGCCAACATTTCGTTCGCGGGCCTTTCCCCAGTGACTCCACCAGCTATAATGTCCATTTCCTGAGGTAAATAAGCGGAAGGTATCGTGAAAGCCGGCCGCTACCATGGCATCAAATCCAGCACGCTCCTCTTTGGTGAAGCCGTGTTTTTTGACGTTCTCCTTTGGTCTAGCTAGGTCGTCTTCAGTGTGAGCAACGTTTAGGTCACCACAGAAAAGTACTGGTTTAGCCGCGCCGTATAGCCCTCTCTGTAGGCCACAGACATAGGCTAAAAATGCTGGATCCCACTGCTGCTGGCGCAAGGCAAGGCGGCTTAAATCACCTTTACTGTTGGGAGTGTAGACGGTAACTACCCAAACATCAGCGAACTCGGCAGCGATCACTCGACCCTCTTCTGCTGGCGCACCGTATGCATCACTGGCTAGCTGGAATTTTTCTATAAGTTCTTCTGGCAGTCCATCTCGGTAGCGGAGTGGCTGCTGCTTGCTTAATATGGCTGTTCCGGCATACCCTGGCTTGCGAGCGCTGTGGTAGTGAGCGTGATAGCCAGGAAAATCAGCCGTAATTTGCTCGGGCGCTGCTTTTATTTCTTGCAAGCACAGTATGTCTGGATCATATTGCTGTATAAACGACTGTAGCTCGCCCTTGCGCAAGACAGCCCGAATGCCATTAACGTTCCAAGAGTATAATTTCATAATTAGCGCCACTCCTTCATGCTGCGTTGAGCCTCGCGCTCGCTGTCGCGGCGTTTGATGGTTTCACGTTTGTCATAACGTTTTTTACCCTTACCAAGGGCGATGACTAGCTTGATATATTTACCTGCGGTGATGAGCCGGAGCGGCACGATGCTTGTTCCCTTGCCGGCTGCGGCTTCAAGTGCCAGAATCTCTTTTTTGTGTGCAAGCAGTTTACGCGGCCGCGTATCAATGGTGCGAGCTGCCTGCTGGCCTCGTTCGGTCACTTTCAGGCTGAAGCTTGCATTGTTAAGCCACAGTTCGCCGCCCCGAATCGTAACAAAGGCGCCACGCAGATGTACATGATTATCACGAGCGGCGCGCACTTCCATGCCGGTAAGCGCAATGCCAGTTTTTAGCTCATCTTTCAACTCATAATCAAACCGCGCTCGCCGGTTGACGACGGTTTTGGGCGTGTGGTGCCTAGCTGAATTACGTGATACTTTTTTGGCCATATATACCGTAGTATACCATGTTTTGTGCTTAGCGGCCGCTATGCTCGTGAATGATGGTAAATAGCCGCTTGGCCGAGGCGCCCCAAGAGAAGCGACGCGACTGCATAATGCTGCGGCTGGCGAGTGTTTTAAAGACCGTTTCGCTTTCGAGCATTTGAATTTTTGCGGCAATATCAGCCGGCAAGCGTGGGTCAAAATATAGTGCTGCGTTGCCAGCGACTTCTTTAAAAATCGGTATATTACTGCACAGCACGGGCACGCCAAGCGCCTGTGCTTCAGCTATCGGTACACCATATCCTTCAGTGAGGCTAGCTGAAATTAATGCCCCATGTCGCAAGAGGTGAATATAGTCGGCATCGCTTACGCCATTGTGAAAAATAAGTTGCGCTCCAAGTTTATCACTGCCACGTGCATCACGGAAAATTGCCTCGCATTGCTCTTTCTCGGCAGGGCGAATGCGGCTTAAGAAGTGCACCGTGTAGTGTTTTGGCAAAAAGGCTGCCGCCCGCACAATGTTCTCGACATTTTTATACGGCATGAACGACCCCATGTAAATAATATGATGCGCTTTCTCTGGCGTAAATGCCGAGGGTCTTCCCTGGCCTAGTTGCATCATTTCTGGTGCAGCAGCGTTGTACACAACATCGATTTCCCCGGCGTACAATCCAGCTTTACGCACCTGATTGGCCGTCTCGTTAGACACCACCACGAGGCTATTTGCGCCACGCAGGAGCTGCTTTTGTGGCCAATACGATAGGTGATATAGTCGCCATAGCGCTCGCACTGGCCATGAAAGGTTACGTGGAGGCTGTGGGTAAGTGTAGTAAATGAGGTCGTGCACCGTTAGGATAAGTTTAAATTTTTTGCCAAAGCTACCAATGGTTTGCATTGGTGAAAATATGATATCGGGCTGGTAGGTATTTAGTAGCAGCGCCGACAGTGGCTCTTTCGGGCTGGTAGGCGGATGAAAATAAATGGGCTGTACATTGAGCGGCAGAAAGCGCCGTTGAGCATCGTCATGAATTAACGCCGAAAGTGTGTCGCCAGCTTGGCTACAAAGTGGCGCCAAACCCTGCAGTAATTCAGCAGAAAACCGACTAATACCATCGTGGTGGTCGGTGCGAATATAGCGAGCATCAAAAATGATATGCATTAGCCCCAGTATAGCATAAATTGGGATGGCAGATAACCACCAGCTAGCCAAAGGAAAGCCCCAGGTGGCGTAATCAGTGTAGCTACAAAAGTAGCCCACGATCACGCCAGCCTGGGGTTAGCACATGCTGTAAGCGAAAGCATAAGGAAGGCGCATAGCACAAAGAGTTACCATCGTGAACGTTTGGGCACCCTTCGAGCTGAAAACCTCGCCATCTCTACCTTGCGCTTATCGATGTCCCTCTTGATACGCAGACGTGCACCAAAAAGGTAAAACCAGGTGCAGCCCATTGCGAAGCTAATAGGAATAACTAATACCAGCGAAAGCCAGAAGGTGTTTTGTCGCGCAAACATCTGGTCAAACTCCACAGCCTCCATAGTACCATCTCCGTATATGCTAGGAAAAAGTGTGTCAAGGATTGTATCGCTCAATTCGAGTACTGCAAAGTTAACAAGAACAAAAACAATAAGAAACCCAATAATATTGAAGATAATACAAAATATTACCAAACCTGGCTTTAGCTTGTGCTTCTTTTTGATCCTTGCAATAGTTTCCTCTGGTAGAGGCGCATCTTTAGCAGTGCTAGGAAAGACAAGCTCTTCATACTGTGCCATGACTATCTTCCTTTCTCTCGAGCTAGTAATGTGCGAGTGGTTATATGCTGAGCTTTGGCGATATACCTAGGCTGTAGCAGGTAGCCACTGAGGTTAGTATATCATATACTGCAGTAATTTTGCGGCGAAACTTTGCGCATTTATGTGATGCATGGTACAATAACCCCACGTATGAAAATATTGATTCCTTCGGACTTGCATTGGCCTACTATTAATGGAGTGGCTACCTTTAGTCGCACTTTGGCAAGAGGGCTTGCAGCCCGTGGCCACGAGGTGGTCGTTATTGCACCAAGCCAAACCGGCAACCCATACCAAGAAGTCGATGGTAATTATACAATTTACCGCACTCGCTCGGTTCCCTTTCCGTTCTATCAGAACTTTCGTATTTCGTTGACGCCGCAGCGTGAGGTCAAGCGTGTGATTGATGAATTCCAGCCAGATGTGATTCATATTCAAATGTTAATGTGGATTGGCCAGGCTGCCATGCGGTATGGCAATAAGTATGGCATTCCTATTGTAAGCACGAATCACGCTATGCCAGAAAACTTGATGGACAATTTGCGATTGCTGGCACCGGTGGCTAAACCGATTAATTACATGCTGAAACAGTACGGTAAGCGGTTCCACGCTAAGGCTGATTTAGTGACGATGCCAACGCAATCTGCGATTGACATGTTTAATATTTCAATGCCAAAGCCAATGCGAGCGATTAGCAACGGGGTTAATCTGTCAGACTTTACTCCTGGCCAGGCGCCGCCAGAGCTATACGAGAAGTTCGATATACCAGTGGACAAGCCGATTGTTACCTATGTTGGGCGGCTAGATGTTGAAAAGCATTTATGGGTGCTGATGGACGCGTTCTTGCAGTTGTCACACCAAACAGATGCACACCTACTGATTGTTGGTAGCGGTGGTGACCTTGAAAACTTGCAGCTGATGGCTGAGCGGTATGGTATTTTGCCAAAGGTAACCTTCACTGGTCGCGTTAGCGACGAAGAAATCCAGCAGTTACACCGCGTTGGTACGGTGTTTGCTATGCCATCTCCGGCGGAGCTACAGAGTATTGCAACGCTGGAAGCTATGGCTAGTGGTAAGCCTGTTGTGGCAGTTGATGCTGGTGCGCTGCGTGAGCTGTGTCAAGACGGGCGCAATGGCGTACTTTGCCCTGAAGACGATGTAGACGCTGTGGCGGCGGGGCTGCGCAAGATTTTATTGGATGATTCACTGCGCGAGCGTATGTCTCAAGAAAGCTTGGCGATTGCAAAAACGCACGACATTGAACACACACTCGATCAATTTGAGGCGCTGTATAAAGAAGTTATTGCATAAATAAGTAGTACTGGCCGCAGAGATGTATCTACGGTTTTTTGTGTTGATTGTGCCTTAACGCGCTTAATCTGCGTAGATAAACTTGGCTATTGCAGACGCTACTGCTTGTGGCGTTTCATAGTGAGTAAGATGGCCCACGCTTGGTATGGTTGTCATCTCGCTATGCGGAAAGAGTTCAGCCACATACGAGATATCTGCCAGGCGGGTAATTTCATCCTTCTGCCCCGCGATCAGGAGGGTTGGCGCAGAGATATAGGGTGCCCATTGCCCCACGGTTTCGCTAATCGATGCAGCAAAAGCCTCGCGCACTACTCTGGGTGATGCAAACGAGCTAAAGTGCCGGCGGTGCTCGCTGCGCACCAGTCGCCGAGTGCCGCGGTCCCGAGTTTTGGTCATCATAAGTGAGGTGGCATCGACTATGAGCCGGCTTCGCAGCCACGGTGATGCCAATGGTTTTGGCAGTACGTTACCAATTTCATAATAACTTTGTGCAAACCATGTGCCTAGCCGGTTTGGGCCATCGAGTGCGCTTGTCGCAATGGGGTTAATGAGGACTAATTTGCCAAGCAGCTCTGGGAATTTTGCAGCAAAATGTGCCGCGATGATGCTGCCAAAAGAGTGCCCAGCAATTGTGTAACTTGTTGGTTCTGAAGTGGTTTCCTGGGCGATGTATTGTATAAAATCAGCGAGCGTTTGGCTATAATGACGCACTGAGTGCGGCTGGTCTTTCGGAAACGGCGTCGATTCACCAAAACCAGGTAGTTCCAGTAAAAAAATAGTTGGCTCGGCTTGATTTGGCCTATTCACAGAGGTGAGTAAGCGCTGACTTTCGCGCAGCAGCTCATCAGCAATGAACCGCAGTCCATCGAGCGTGCCACGAAATCCATGCACAAAAATAACGACTGGCCCGCGCGGGTCACCGATTTGAGCATAGCGCACCGCACCGTGCGCTGCTGGAAAAGTGTGTAGTTCCATGCTGGCAGTATAGCAAAAAGATGCCCGGCTGCTCAATTATAATCACTGCTGCCCTGTGCTACAATGAAGCACAGAATATGTTACTAGATGCGACAATTACAGAGAAAAGTTTTGGCGACAAGCAGTTGATGCGGTCGGTTTCAGTATCGGTTGATAAGGGTGAAAAAGTCGCCATCGTGGGCCGCAATGGTGCTGGTAAGTCGACATTATTCGCCGTGCTATCGGGCCAAGATGATGATTTTACAGGTGATATTACGATGCGTAGAGGGCTGCAGCTGGTGGCTACCGCGCAGGAGCATCATGGCCTGCAGGACGCCCTGGTAATTCCCTATATATTAGCTGGCGTGCCGGAGTATACAGCGCTGAAGCAAGCGATTGATGAGCTACCGCTGCGTATGGGTGATAATCTGCGACTGATTGATGAATACACCCAGGCTTTGGAGCGGTTTTCTGCCAAGGGATTTTATGATATTGAAGCTCAGGTAGAAGTAAGCTTGCGGCAATTTGGCTTGCTTTCTGGTGAACAGCAGGCTAGTGAGCTGCGGCTTGGTGAACTATCGGGTGGGCAAAAACGGCTATTAGAGGTGATCAAAGTTATTCATGCCGATGCGGATCTTGCCCTGCTCGATGAGCCGACCAACCACATGGATATGGAGGCTAAAAACCGGTTTTTGTCGTGGATGAAGCAGTCGCGGGAGGCAATGCTAATTGTGACGCACGATCGCGATGTGCTGCACCAGGTGGGGCGTATTATAGAACTGCGTGATAATGGCACCACTGTTTCGTACACGGGCAATTACGAGCAATATCTGCGCCAAAATATGCACGCTACCAATGCTGATATGAATGATTTTGAACACAAGCAGCGCCGCATCAAGACGTTGAAACAAAAAGTGCTCGACTACCAGCGGCTGAAAGAAAAATCGCGCAACCCAGGCACGATTCAAAATTTTAAACGACTGGAGCTGGCTGCCCGGGCAGAGCTAGCAGAGCTAGAAGAGTTGCAAAAACCAAGTTTTTGGATCGATCGTGACTCGGTGGATCAGCTTGATACTGAGCGTGCGCAGCGGTATGATCGCTATAAAGCCCGTAATATTCGGCTTGCGACAGGTGCTGTAGCGGGTTCGCGGCGGCAGCTACTAACGCTCGATAATGTTGTACTTGGTCGACCAGCCGCTTCAGGAGAGGTTGATCCGCTGTTCTTCCCCGTGAGTGCTGAGCTACATGAAGGCCAGTGCTTGCAGCTGCGGGGCCGCAATGGCGCCGGTAAGTCAACGCTACTTACTAAGGTGTTCTCACTGGACGGCGCAGCGGATATTGAGCTGCTTGAAGGGTCTATTACACTAAGGCCCGAAGTACGGGTGGGAGTGTACTATCAGGAAATTCAAGAACGATACTTACGCCAGCCGCTGGCTCAAGCTATCGAACGGCTGTATATCGATCGCGGGCTGCCTATTTCTGAAACCAAAGTGCGCAGCTTGCTGCACGACTATCTTTTTACGCAGGCCGATCACGACCAGCCGCTTGCTCAGCTATCTGGCGGTCAAAAGGCGCGTTTTCAGTTAATCGCAATGCTGGCTGGTGATCCGCAATTGCTGGTGCTCGATGAACCGACAAACCACCTTGATCTACCAAGTATTGAAGAGCTTGAGCTGGCCTTAGCGCGGTTTACGGGGGCTATATTGTTTGTATCGCACGATGCTTACTTTGCGCAGTATTTACAGCCCCAAACGGTCGATATCGAGCCGTTTGCATAGCCAAGTCATGGAATAATTACAGTAGTCGGCAAAACCTATTGACTTTTTGTGTATTTGGTGGTACGTTACAGATGAACACCGGTTGGAGTGCCCAATTATCACAAGGCACTCGCCTTGGTAGTTGTGCACATTGATAAAGAAAGAAGTGATGTAGAAGATGTCTTCCGCTACTATAGAGAAGCAGGATATTGCTGAACCCGACCCTGACGGATCTCGCCCGTTTCCGGAAGGGCTGGACCAGCTGGAATTACTCATGGCTCAGGACGTAGGCATACCTGTAACACCTGAGCAAATGAAAGCAGCTCCTCCACCTCGTAAGAAGTATCTTATGTGGTGGTACTATTGGATAAAAGCTCAGTTCAGGCGCTGGTTTTATTAGTCTAGGCAGCCGCGGCCCTTTTCTATACATTTACCTTATCTTGTGCCCCCTGATTTCCTTGCGCCCAATGCGCGAGAGGAGTCAGGGGCTTTCTTTTTATGGTATAATACACACTTATGAAGTTAACGCTGCGTCATTTCCGGATTTTTATTATTGCGGCTATTGCTGCCCTGATCGTTATTGCCACTAAATACACCCTGCACTTTCTTCGGCTGGAGCCGGTGGAGCAAAGTTCACTGCACAATAGCGTCGTCGCGAGCGTTACATTTGTGATTGGTTTTTTGCTATCGGCCACGATTGCAGACTATAAAGAGTCGGAGCGTATTCCGGCTGAATTTGCTGCTCAGCTGGAAGATATGTATGACGATGCGGTGGCGATTCACGCCAGCTACCCGGTCTTTGATATCGATGATTTCCGCCGGCAATTGCGGAGTGTGGCGGTTGGGTTTAACGAGGACGCGCGCCGTAAATCATACGATGCTCGGCAGGATATTCGTGGCCTGAGCGGTTATTTAAGCCAAATGGAATCTGGCGGGGTGCCAGCAAACTTTGTGGTGAAGCTAAAGCAGCAGCAGGTTGCCCTGCTCCGAAGCCGTCACCGCGTTAATTATATTCAGCGTATTAAATTTATTCCTTCAGCAACGATTCTGGCGCGTTCGATTGTGGTGGCACTCGTGGCACTGCTGCTCGTGACGGACATTCACCCATTTTATGGCGGCCTGGTGATGGTGGGCCTCATCACTTTCATTTTGGTGTACATGCTAATTTTAATTCGGGTGATTAGTACGCCGTTTCATAAGGCTGGCAAGACGCAAGATGACGTGAGTCTCTTTTTGATCAAAGATGTGGTAGAGTATCTGAGCGACGAAATGCAGCAGGCGCAGCCAGAAACCAAGAATAGCGCAAAGTAACTGATAAGAAAAAATGCAAAGAAAAAAGCCGCCTCATTGTGGGCGGCATATGATATATAAGGGGAGGAGTGTATGTTGTTAAAGAGGCGCCACACGCAGGCCAGCCCACGCGTGGCGCCCTTCTATCACTCTACTACATACATGCAGAAAACATGTACTAATAACCCTTATGTATCCTCTTATGTGTCAAGGACACATCCGCAAAAATACTCACAAAATTACGGAGTCAACAACGGGTGTTGCTGACATCAAATATTATAGCCTAAAAAAGATATGAAAGCAATAGCGCGCCATAAGGCGGCTACACATAAAAAATACTCCACGCCTCGCACAAATGCTGGGCGTGGAGTATTTGGCAGATGCCAATACTAACACGCGCCTAGCACTCGCATATCGTAGACGTGGAGTGAGCACGTAAGACGTTCTCTTGCCATGTGAGTGGTAAGATAGCCTTTAGAGTAAGGATTAACTTCTCACAGAAATAGCATGCTATACTGCTTCACACACAATATCGGCTTCGGCAGTATGGTCTTTTAGGACCTCCCTGCTGTCTTCTTGGGAGTAGCAGCGAATGTAGTTGGTGCCTTGGCCTCCAACTTCTTGCTTGGCTCTTAATGCAGAGGAGCTTTTGTCGAATAGAAAAGAATCGGCTTTGTCTGTCTGGATTGATACGAAATCTCGCTGGGTGCCAGCACTATCGCCAGACTTTGATCCAATCCAGTTAGACCGCTTCCCTTTGCAGGTGACACGTAGACGATAATAGCCATCGTGTTCAGGCAGCGCAGATTTATCAGGAGCTGTATAGACTAGGTTAGACTCACCAGTCTTATGGGGCATTTCCTTTACGACCACTGCTGGGTCCTGTTTGGGTATGTATTCTTTCGGGGTACCGTCTTTATCAAGTACCATGATTTCTACTGACATATCATCACGTGCGCAGCTGATAGTAGCCTGGGCAACATTGAGGCAATGACAGTCGACACACCCACTTAACGCCAATGTGCTAAAGAGCGTGGTACCTATACTTACAATTACCTTCAGTGAACGTTTCATATGCATGATAACAATCACTTCCCTTCTTTGTTTCGGTGTGCCTTGCACGCACGCGAAATGCGCACATGCAAGGCGAAATGGATAGTTTTTGGTTATGGGAATATCCGCGTGAATGCATTAACGACATCAATGACGCCCAAAACCGCTAAAACAAAGGTGACCCCCATTGCTCCTGCGATAATGTAGTCATTTAGCCGTGGCTTACGCCGATGAGCACCCAACGGCTGAAAGAGGCGCGCGAAGCTCATTGAGCTTGTTGCATACTCGTATTCTTGGCCGGCCCCAGTTTCATCTTGGGCAGCGTTCGTCCGCGGGGGGCTGCTAGTTGTCGCCATGTAGCTATCCTTACTGTCGTAATTTGTAACGTGCGATGTACCACTTGGTAGGCTTTTACTTTGGTTTCAAAGCGGGTACGATAGGTAAATTATATCACATAGTGCTTAGTTTTACCAGGTTGGCTATGGCCGCCAGTAGGATAAAAAAGGCCCCTGGCGGCCACTAATAGAGACTGTTCTGCTATTAGGGCGTGCCAGGGGCGGCGACCTGTGCGGGTAATGCACCTATTGTATTAGCGCTTTTTCTGAGATTGCTTCTGGTCGCGTGGACCACTGGTACACAAGATAGCCCTGCTCGGATCTAGCGGCTCGTAGACTGGCTTAGCTCCCTCCTCACAGGGTGAGACCGGCAGATGCAGTCCATCCTTTTGTACAGTCAGGGGTAGATACTTCTCAATGTAGTTTTTAGAAAACGTCTTGAGTAGTTCCTGACTATCGCTTGAGTCGCTTGCTAGCAGCGCGATTGAAAGATAATCGAACCGGCCATTACGAGTATTACGAACAATTTTTTTCAGCTTGTCGTAGCCGAGATCTGGCGAAGCAGAAACCCAGGCAAGGCGTATTTTAGTATACTCATCATTAATTGTATAGCCATCCGCAATGATCGCGGCTGGTGGTAAGTACCTTGCAGTTTGCTTACCGGTAATTAGATCACCGGCAATTAGATTATAGGTAACAGTGGAGTACCACTTTATGCGTATTGACCCGATAGCGGCCTCTGGAAACAGCAGGCTGCCATCTTTGTCTTGCAGCAGGTTGCCATCTTTGTCTTTTGGCGCAAGCATATGATATAGAAGCTTACCTACTTTGTAATCGCCAATGGCTATTACCATATTCGTGTTAGCGTCCCAGTATGAGCCAGACTTTTCCTTGTAAGGTACATATACTTCATGCGCCTTTTCTAGGTAGTCAAGCAGTGCTGCTTGATAGTTCTTTGGAAAAATAGCCCGTACAGCCTCGCGTAGTTCGCATCGATGAAACGCAGGCTTGTCGTTACGATTGACTACTGCATTATAGTCAGGTGCAGCATCGATATCAAGAATATGGCGATTGTCACTACGGCCCATGAAAGGCTCCCTTCTCTTCGTTGTTGCGTGAAATAGGTGTATTGCTAAGGTGCACAGGGCAGCTCGGATGAGCTTGTCAGACAAACTGTGCATGCTCTAATCACGAGATACGGTAATAAATTATAATGTAAATAGTATGGTTAGTCAAACAAAACCCCCTCTTGCGGGTAAGCGCACCTGGCGCTCACGAAAGAGGGGGCCTGCGTGTAAGCAGCTAGCTGCGAGCGCTAAATGTGGGATACGGAGATATGATACCCTTCGGCGCAGTTACTGGTTGCTTTTGCGTTGCAGCAGGCTGCTCTGCCAGATGATAGAATAACTCTCGACTGGATGGATCACCATCAGCGCGTGAGTTTGAGGCAAAGTTGTTTGCTTGCTCCTCAGGACACTTGATGTTGTAGCTGAAGTTGCTCCTAAGCGGTAGAGCTACCTGCGCTACTATTTGTGCATCTGTTCTGAGGTCCTCTCGTGCATAGGCGATCGCATCGTCTATTTGCTCTGGCGAGGCGTCTATGGCTGAAGCATTAGCCACACGTGGCGAATAAATCTTGGCAAGATTGTGCCGTCAATTTTGTATCGCCTGCTGCGTTGCGCTTCCACAACGCAGCCAATTGCTGTTTGCTGCTTTTCATGTATCCAAGTAATCGGATAAATGCCAACAACTTTTAAATACTTACCCCGGAGGTTCGAAGGTAGCAGCAGCCGCAGTTTGTCTTGGCTTGGATTGCTCACCAGGTCTTTAGGCGGCTGCTTATGTGTTAGTTCATGAACTGCCTGAAGATACGGAAGAGCAGACCTGTCAATTTGCAGTGGCTTAGGCCTAAGCAATGAGTCACCTGATAGTAAAGTATTCCCCACTAATAATCACAACCTTTCATAGTAGTGTAGGCTCGCACTAGATTTGTAATGTACAAAACTGTTTCACACAGGATAGCTCGGGTGAGCTATCAGACGGACTGTGCTCTAACCACGAGTGTAGAAATTATACCAGTGCGCGCAGCTATCGTCAATGGCCGCTCATATGTAAAGCCCCCACCAAGCATACTGCTCGGAGGGGGCGCGTGGGCGATTGCCTAAAGGGCCTAGCCTTTAATGTAGCCGCCTTTATCGAGTAGGTTTAGTAGCACTGGGCGGTTAAAGCCGAGCACCATGTCGTCGCCAATAAAGGTAACAGGGACACCCTGGAAGTTGCCATCGATGCGCTGCATTAGCTCATCACGAGCGCCTTCGTCGGCTTCAATATCTTTTTTGGTGTATGGGATGCCGAGACTATCGAGCCATTCCATTTCGGTGTGGCAAAATGAGCACCAGCTTGTGCTATACACTGTTATTTTTGGAGATGTTGTATCACTCATGCTATTCCTCGCTTTCATTGTGATTTTGTGCCTCTCAGTATGGTAGCATAAAACCCCTGCTATGTCACCTCTTCTAAAGAGGTTTAGTAGTTTATTGGCTACGGCTTGTGAGGTGCCATTTTCGGCATATATCGCACTGATAGTACGATAGCGTCGCTCCGCGTTGCAATTCGGCAATAAATGCAGCTTCTTCGGCGGCACGGACGTCAAGGTAGGCGCGTTTCCCCGAGCAGGTGAGCCGGGCGCGCAGCAGTGAATTATTGGTGGTCGGCCCCTGTTTTTTGACTTGCTGCACAGAGCGACGAGAGTGGTTTTTTCGGGGCATAATTCCTTTCTTGGATTTTTTAAATAATCCTGGTATAGTACTAGTGTACATGAGTGTTGAGAATAAATCATCCCAGAAATCTGCGACGGCAGATGGTCGTGTAGATATTATTACGACCCTGCTTAGCACGAACTTACGGATCTTTGTGCCAACGGTGTTTGGCCCTATTATCGGCTGGGCGGCAGATAAGCTGCTTGGCACGCGCCCACAGTTTATTTTGATCGGGCTTGGCCTGGGGGTTGTGCTCGCTGCTCTTCTTGTCTATCGGCAATATATTAATGTTATAAAGGAAAAATGATGTTTCAATTTTTTGCAGCTACTGGTCCACACATCGATATTCGGGCCCAAGAGATTTTTCACCTGGGTCCTGTGCCAGTAACCAACTCGATGATGCTTGGCGTTATCGGTATGATTATTACGCTGTGGCTACTATTTGCGGCAGCGCGTGCAGTTAAACGAGGCCGCAAAGGGTATGTATCGGGCGCAGTGTTAATGATTTATGAAATGCTGCTACGCACCGTGGAAGAGGTAGTCGGCAGCAAGAAAGCTGCCCGCCGCGTAGCGCCGCTAGCAATTGCTCTCTTTTTCTACATTATTATCAACTACTGGCTTGGCATTTTGCCGATTGTTGGGCCAATCACCAAAGACGGCGTTCCTGTATTCCGTGGCCTGGTGGCAGACATGAACGTAACATTTGCTCTGGCTATTGTGTCGATGGCTATGGTGCAGGTTCATGCCATGAAGAAGCACGGCTTCTTTGGCAACCTGGGGCGCTACTTGCGCAACCCATTTAAAGACCCTGCCGGCGCTTTTGAGGGCATCCTAGAGCTGATTGCTGAGTTCTCTCGCCTGTTGGCACTAAGCCTCCGTTTGTTTGGTAACGTGTTTGCTGGTGAGGTGTTGATTGTGGTGGTTGGTTACTTGACTGCATATTTTGCCAGCGCCGCAATTTTGCCATTTATGGTATTTGAGCTATTTATTGGCTCTATTCAGGCCTATGTCTTCTTTATGTTGACAACGGTCTTTATTTCGCTCGGTATGGCCGATCATGGCGAGCACTCTGCTGATGATCATTCTCCGACTGATATACAAACGATGCGCGAGAGTGATAGAATACAACAGAGTTAATTAATAATTAAGTCCAAAAGGAGACAATATAATGGATTCATTAGCATTTGGTTTGACATACGCAATTTCGGCGTTTGCAGCAGCGATTGGTGCTGGTATGGTTGGTGCCGCAGCACTTAACGCAGCTGGTCGCAACCCAGAGAAGATTGGTGAGATTCGTGGTTTGACCATTCTTGCTGTGTCATTCGTAGACGCGCTAGCGATTATTGGTTTCGTGGTAGCAATCCTTGTTAAGGTAATGTAATACCCCGAAAGGATCGCTGTATAATGTTAGTAATAGTAACGCAATTTGCGACAGCGGCTCATGGCGGTGGAGAGCAGCAGAATCTGTTTTCATCGCTCGGCATTGATTGGCGCTTGCTTATTTTGCAGACGATCGCGTTTTTGATCTTACTTGCTATTTTGAGTAAGTTCGTCTTCCCTGTGCTGACGAAGATGATTGATGATCGTGAGGCAAAGATTAGCGAAGGCCAGCGAGCAGCCGAAGCAGCAGTGCAGCAGGCAGCAGCAGCTCAAGGAGAAACCAAAGAGCTACTAAAGCAGGCTCGTGCTGATGCGGCCGAGATCGTGGCTGATGCCAAGGCTGAAGCTGCCGAACTGGTGAGCCGTAGTGAAGCGCAGGCTCGTGACCGTGCAGATACGATTGTGCGTGATGCGCAAGCTCAAATTAGTAAAGAGCTTGGTGCAGCTCGTGCGGCACTTGCCAATGAAACTCGTAACCTGGTAGCAGCAGCTACTGAAAAAGTGGTAAGTGAGAAGTTCACAAAATCACTGGATGATGAGGCGATTTCACACGCAATTAAAGAGGTGAAATAATGGCTGCTCCGCTATCGCGCCGAGCGCTGGCGCAGCACACTGCCGAGCAGCTACTGGCTGGCGACAAGCAGGCACTTCCACGGCTTGCAGCCTATATAGTAGATGCCGGTCGTCGCAAAGAGGCAACATTGATTGCTCGAGATATTGAGCGAGCATTGCTTGGCCACGGAGTTTGCGTGGCGACGGTTACGACAGCTCGACCATTGTCGGCTGCCCGCCGCAAGGAAATTACCGAACTACTAAAGCACCGGTACGCTGCTCAGCAGGTAGAGCTGCAAGAACAAGTTGATCCAACCTTGCTTGGTGGCACGGTAATTAAAACGCCTCGCGATGAGCTTGATGCTAG
Source organism: Candidatus Saccharimonadota bacterium (assembly GCA_013333495.2). Taxonomy (GTDB): domain Bacteria; phylum Patescibacteriota; class Saccharimonadia; order Saccharimonadales; family Saccharimonadaceae; genus VGLK01. The sequence continues at coordinate 15,966 of JABCOR020000006.1, forward strand.
TTTGCGCGCCCGACTTAGCCAGCTAAAAAGCATGAATATAAAGGAAGAACATGAGTAAGATATCTGTAAAAGAATTGTCTGCCTCACTACAGAAAGCGATTGCCGACCTTGAGCTAAGCGAAGGGTTTGAAAATACCGGCATCGTGATTCGCGTTGGTGATGGTACGGCGTGGATTTACGGGCTAGACGATGCTGCATATGGTGATATGCTTGAGATTGAATCAGAGCGTGGCGTCGTTGAAGCATTTGCCCTAAATCTGATGGAAGATGAAATTGGTGCCGTGCTTCTTGGTGAAGATACCGAGGTAAAAGCTGGTGCCAAGGTGACGCGCAAGGGTACACAGCTGCAGGTGCCAGCTGGTCCTGAGCTACTTGGCCGCGTCGTTGACCCACTTGGTCGCCCACTTGATGGTGGCCCAGCTATCGCAGCAAAACAGTTTGGCCTCGTTGAGCGCCCAGCTGTTGGTGTGATGGGCCGTAAAAGTGTGCACGAGCCACTAATGACCGGTATTATGAGCATCGATGCGATGTTCCCAATCGGTCGTGGCCAGCGTGAGCTGATTATTGGTGACCGCCAAACTGGTAAAACAGCTATTGCGATCGACACAATGATTAACCAGGCTCGCCAAAAAACTGGCGTGGTAAACGTGTATGTTGCGATTGGACAAAAGAGTTCAAAGGTAGCTCGCCTTGTCGAGCGTTTGAAGGAAGAGGGTGTGATGGAGCAAACCATCGTTGTGGCGACAAGCCCAAGCGACCCAGCTTCACTGCTCTACCTTGCGCCATACGCAGCAACTGCTATGGGTGAGTACTTCCGTGACAACAGTGGTCACGCGTTGATGATTTATGATGACCTAACCAAACACGCAGTGGCGTATCGCCAGATGAGCTTGCTACTTCGCCGCCCACCGGGACGCGAAGCCTTTCCTGGTGACGTGTTCTACCTGCACAGCCGCCTACTAGAGCGTAGTGCGAAGTTGAGCGATGAGCTTGGCGCTGGAAGTTTGACTGCCCTGCCGATTATTGAAACGCAGGCTGGTGATATTTCAGCTTACATTCCAACTAATGTGATTTCGATTACCGATGGTCAGATCTTCCTCGAGAGTGATCTGTTCAACCAAGGTATTCGTCCGGCAATCTCAGCTGGTCTATCGGTGTCACGTGTGGGTGGTGCTGCTCAAACTAAGGCTGTGAAGGCTGTTGGTGGAAACCTTAAGCTTGGCCTAAGTCAGTACCGCGAGCTTGCTAGCTTCGCGCAGTTTGGTAGCGACCTCGATGCTGCGACAAAGTCACAGATCGATCGTGGTCAGCGCCTTACCGAGCTATTGAAGCAGCCACAGTATCAACCAATGGGTGTGTGGGAGCAGTACGTGAGTATCCACGCGGTAACCAGTGGTGGTTTCGATGCTGTTCCAGTTGCGAAAGTTAAGGAAGCTCAAGACGCATTGCTTGCTGATTTGTGGACACGCCACAAAGAAGATATGCGCACATTAAATAAGGGTGGCAAGCCAGATGATGAACTCGTTAGCGTTATCGATCAGGCTGTCGCTAAGGTGGTTAAGGGATTTGAGGAGTAGTAGCCTATGGCATCAACTCAGATTCTAAAAACACGTATTCGCTCAGTAAAAAATACCAAGCAGATTACAAAAGCCATGCAGCTAGTGGCAGCTAGTAAAATGCGTCGAGCGCAAGAAGCTGATAAAGCTTCGGCGCCATACGCACGAGCTGCCGCTGAACTGCTATCGTATCTTGCGAGCCAGGGTGCGACTGAAGATCACCCACTATTCGAGGAGCGCCCAGTGCGCAATCGCCTACTCGTTGTGGTGTCATCAGACAAGGGTCTTGCCGGCGCGTACAATGCAAATATTTTTAAGACATTTTTGCATGAGCTGGAAGCAGATGAGACAGCCGGCGTGCACACAAAAGTGTTGACGATCGGCCGTAAAATATCTCAATTTGCGAGTAAGATCAAAAATGTTGAGGTGATCGGCTCGTACAATGATTTGGCTGATAGGCCAGCTGGTCACGAGTTTTACGCTATCATGAATACTCTGCGCGAGTTGTTTGAAGGCCACTCGGTTGATGCAGTTGATATCATCTACACCGAGTTTGTCTCAAGTTTGACGCAGCGTCCGCACACGATGCGGCTACTACCGGCTGGTTTTACAGAGGTAGAAGTCAGTACATCGGTGCGGGATGCAAAGTTTGAGCCAAGCGAAGCCGTGGTGATGGATGGTGTAGCAATTCGATTGATCAGCGCCCAGTTGTCACAGGCTTTGCTCGATGCCCGGGCTAGTGAGCACAGTATGCGTATGATTGCCATGAAGAACGCGACTGATAACGCCAGTGATTTGGTCGAAGATTTAACACTCGAGATGAACAAGGCGCGTCAGGCTGCTATTACGCAAGAGCTGGCAGAGATCAGCGGTGGCGTAGAGGCTATTGGATAGAAAATTGAGGAGAATATAATGAGTACTAATAACGGAACAATCATTCAGATTGTGGGTGTGGTGGTTGATGTTGCCTTCCCTGGTGACCAATCACTACCAGCAATCTTTGATGCTCTGACGGTGCAGCATGGCGACCAGACCATTACGCTAGAAGTTGCGCAGCACCTTGATGAGCACACAGTTCGCGCTATTGCCCTCAGTAGTACTGATGGGTTGATGCGCGGGCAAGAAGTCGTGAACACAGGCAGCCCGATTCGTGTACCAGTTGGTGCGCAAACTCAGGGTCGCATGTTCAACGTTGTTGGTGAGCCAATCGACGGCAAGCCGCTTGAAGCAACAGAAACGGCACCAATCCACCGCCCTGCGCCAAGCCTCGACGAACAGTCAAACAAGGCAGAAGTGCTAGAGACCGGTATTAAGGTAGTTGACCTAATTGCCCCAGTTGCAAAGGGTGGAAAGGTTGGCCTTTTCGCCGGTGCTGGTGTGGGTAAAACAGTGCTGATTACCGAGCTAATTAACAACATCGCCAAGTTCCACAGTGGTAACTCGGTGTTTGCCGGCGTGGGTGAGCGTACCCGTGAAGGTAATGACCTTTACTACGAGATGGAAGAAGCTGGCGTGCTAGATAAAACCAGCCTAGTGTTTGGTCAGATGAATGAGCCACCTGGAGCTCGTCTGCGTGTGGCGCTATCAGGCCTAGCAATGGCTGAGACATTCCGCGATGAAGGTAAGGACGTGCTGCTCTTTATCGATAACATTTATCGTTACACTCAGGCAGGTGCCGAAGTATCTGCGTTGCTTGGACGATTGCCAAGTGCAGTGGGCTACCAGCCAAACTTGCAGCAGGAAATGGGTGCCTTGCAAGAGCGTATTACCAGTACCAAGAAGGGCTCAATTACCTCGGTGCAGGCAGTGTATGTGCCAGCTGACGACTTTACCGACCCAGCTCCAGCTACAACCTTTGCTCACTTGGACGCAACTATTGTGATGGACCGTGCCCTCACGGAAATCGGTATTTACCCAGCAGTGGATGTGCTTGAGAGCTCAAGTAACAGCCTCGACCCAGAGGTAGTTGGTGAAGAACACTACCAAGTGGCGCGTGAAGTACAGCGTACACTTCAGCAGTACAAAGAGCTGCAAGACATCATCGCTATTTTGGGTATGGAAGAACTGAGCGATGAACAAAAGCAAACAGTAGCACGTGCTCGTCGTTTGCAGCGTTTCTTGGCGCAGCCATTCCACGTAGCTGAAAAGTTTACAGGAAACCCAGGTGTATACGTGAAGCTTGAAGACACCATTCGCGATGCGAAAGACATTCTGTCTGGCAAGTATGACGATAAGCCAGAAAACTGGTTCTACATGGTGAACGGTACATTGGCAGATAAGGCGCTTAGCGAAGCCGGCGAGGCTTAGGAGGCGGTATGAATCTTGAACTTGTCACACTAACCGGTGTCAAGCATGATGCACCAGCCTATAGCGTAACATTGCCAACTGTGGACGGGGAGATTTCGGTCTTCCCTGGCCACGAGCCACTGGTTACTCTGGCGCGTGCTGGAGTAATCTCGGTTCGTGCCAGCAAGCACACTAGCGATACTGATACAGAATTTTTCGCCATTAGTGGCGGCGTTATAGAAGTTGCGCCGACCCACGTACGAGTGCTAGTCGACGAGGCCGACCACGGCGAAGAAATCGTTGAAGCTCACACCCGAGCCGCGCTCGAACGTGCTATTGCTATGCGCGATGAAGCCGAAACTCAAGTGGAGCGCGAAAAAGCGCATCGCTTGGTGATGCAGCAGCAGGTTCGCCTTAAGGTTGCAGACTTACATCGTCGCAAGCGTCGACGATAACACTACCTGTGAAAAACATGTGGAAAGATTCTCTCCTGTGGATAATCTGTGTAAAACCCTCCCCTGCTGGAGGGTTTTATAGTTACCTTGGCGATAAATAAAAACCGGCGCAGGTATTTCTACGCCGGCTAAGGGTTGACTATATAGTAGATTAAAGACTAACGTTTCAGTGTAGCTATCAGCGCGCGCGCTTCGTTAGTGTTTTTAGTTTGCATGAGATTTGCGCGCATATCACTGCTGCCTTCAAAGTCACGAATATAGATTTTATAAAACCGCTTCAAAGTTTCGTATGGGCGGCCGGTCACTTTGTGCCACTGGTCGTAGAGCGACAGGTGCAGCTGCAGTAGTTCAAGTAGTTGCTGCTTTTTGTCTTCTGGGCTGGTAAAGGTGCGGCCAGTAAATGCAAATGGATTACTAAAAATCCCCCGCCCGATCATGATGCCATCTATGTTATGCTCCTCGGCCAGCTGCTCACCGTGTGCACGGTCCATAATATCACCATTAATCATCAGCGGCGTGTGTGGCGCAATAGCATCACGCAGCTCGCGAATGGGCTGTAATAGCTCAAAGTGAGCTGGTACTTTGCTCATTTCTTTTTTGGTGCGCAGGTGAATGGTGAGTGCCGCAATGTCTTGTTGCAGCAGGAAGGCCAGCCAATCCTGCCACTCATCTACTCGGCTGTAGCCAAGGCGTGTTTTTACACTCACCGGCAGGCCACTCGTTTTTGCGGCGGCAATCATTTCTCCAGCTAGTGCGGGTGTGCGAATCATGCCGCTACCACCACCGGTTTTGACTGCCGAACTATCAGGGCAGCCCATATTTATATCGATGCCATCATAGCCAAGCGATGCCACGTGCTCACTCATGTGGATCATGGCTTCTGGAACAGCGCCCCACAGCTGCGCAACAATTGGCGCCTCGTCTTCTGCTTTTACGAGTCGCCCACCGATTGCCTTATCTCCGGCCGCATCCCAGCCGGTAGCATTAGTAAATTCAGTAAAAAAGATATCCGGCCGCCCAGCTCGAGCGACGACTTGCCGAAATACAATATCAGTTACCGCTTCCATTGGCGCCAGTGCAAAAAATGGCCGCGGCAGTTCATCCCAAAAGTTTTTCATACTAGCATTATTGTAGCGTATTTAGGCGGGCAAAAAAAGAACCACCAGTGCACGCGCTCCAAAAGGAGGTGCACTTGGTGGTTTGGTGGTAGGCGTACTAATTAGCTAGTTTGTAGTCTCGGCCGGATCTTTAAGATTTGGCCAGGCTTTGATCTGCAGCTCTTCGAGCCGTGATGAAAGCTCGTTACCTTCTGCATGCAGCACATCTTCCAGGTTTTTGCTTGCTATGATTACCAAGCTGTGGTTCGTGCAGGAGAGTAGTACATTTGGGCTTTCATCTGGCGAAACCAGCGAAACTGTACCGTCGGTGAGTATGCGAATAGTATTACTGCTACTACTGTGCACTGCCACTGTCGTGCCAGCCGAAGCTTGCACTAAGACGATATCACAATCGGCGTGGAGTATTGCGTGCTGGTTTCCCTCTGTTGGGAGTAGTACTTTTTTATCATGCCGTGAAATAGGATGCATTAAGCTACCCGATCTTTCTTGCTAAAGTGCCTACCATGTGTATTCTATGCCATCAACTGCACGCATAGAAATACTCTGGCAGGCGGCGAATAGAACATTACATAGTATAGAGGTATTGCTTGTGGTATGCAATAGCCCCCACGGTGGTGATCACTGCGGGGGCGGTTTAGTGTGGGTTATGTTTTATTTTTTAGCCTGCCTTGGTCGGCTGGTTCGTTCGTTTTTTAGCAGTATTTGAATGCAGATACCAATTGCTACGATTGCCACTAATGTTCGTAGTGGTGATAGCGAATCATGCAACGTCATAGTTGCTATAAAGTTACCAATCACCATGATGGCGATAAAAAGTAGCATAATGACTGTACCTGTTTTGTTGAGTTCACGTTTTTGCTGCATGGCCTGTCTCTCCTGTAGTTATAGTACTTTTTATTGCAAAGTACCTTACTTATAATATAGGGTAGACCCATATTTTTTGTCAAGAGAAAACCCCGCAGAGGTTTTCACTGCGGGGCCTAGTGGCACTAGTAGCAAGAATTGCTACGTTGCTACACTAGTAGTCATAGGGGCGCCGAAGTTACGGCAAAACGTAAGCGGCGCAGCCGCTATGACTGATGTGGGTGTGGCTTGGCCTGGTTGTAGGAAGTTGGAGCGATGCGGTTGCATGCCCCAGCAATCGAAGGTGTTGCCAATGAGTGTGGCAACAAGTTTGAAGAAGCTTGCGATTGTCGGACCATATGAATTGTACGAATGAATCGTTCTCCTGATGGTTGCATTTTTCAGCTTATTCCCCCGATAGCCAAGAACTATCATAAGCTGAGCAATGACCTATAGTTCCCCTGCCGGAAACCAGGACAAAGCAAATCCCCCTAGCGCATAATCCATCAAGAACGCCATAACGATATATTATTATATACGCATGGCAATATGAGTAAAACGAACTTTTAGGTAGTGCACTAGTGCGCTGCATAAAAGTTGTGTCCTAATGATAGAAATATACCGGTGCTACACATTATATGGTAGCAGCAGTAATTTCTGAAATATACTACGTATTGTTAAAGCTACACCCTGTGCGACTGCGAGGCGTGAGTATGGATTACGGGCCTCAGCTAGTGGCACGTCTTTATTTTACCACACTACTCCGGTGGCGCAAGTAGAAAATTGGGCTGAAGTGAAAAACCCGCTCGCGCCTAAAGTAAACCTTTGGCGGCGGAGCGGGTTGAGGCGGCGAGACAGTGTTCATGTATTAGCGTATCGACTGTGACCGATTGCTGTTTTTCCGTAACATTTTTATGCACTGTGCCTTTATATCCCGCCAGAGTTTATGTGGTGGGTATATTATAAATAGCTTTATTGCAGAAACTATGCCCAGTATGATAGAGCTAACAACGGCCCCTCCGGTAAGAATGAGTAATTCTAGCTTGGTATTATATGGCATATCCAGACGCCATATAATAACACTAATAGATAGACTGAACATGAGCATAACTACAGCTATTATCAGAAACAGCAGATAGTCATGCTTGCGAGTAGATTGACGATCGATATCAGCCATAATATGGTTGCACCTTCTCTTCTTTGTAACGTACGCCTCATATTGCCCAAGCTAGGGCCAACCGAGGCCTCCTAGCGGACTAATAATATTCTATTCTAGCATTTGGCTGCTGCTATTGCAACAGTAGCGCGCAAAGAAAAAGCCTCCAATGCCGCGTGCTCCGCAAAGTGAGGTCACGCGGCACTGGAGGATGGTTGTGCAATGATGTAGACAAAGGACTATAACAGCTGTGCTCTTTTTGCGCATAGCGCAAACTACACTCTGCTGCTACGCACGGATGAGCGGGGTCGCATAGATTTCTTGATACGCCTACTTCTTGTGGTGGAATGTGAGCGAGGGGGGCTGCGGCCTGCCCTTGCAGCGTGTTGATGTTGCTGGTCGCCTGAGCGATCCAGCTGCTCTTCCAGTGAAGCTACTGTTTGTTGCAGTGACTCAAGGCGTTCTACGAGCGGCAACACTTGGCTGACCGCTTGTTTGAGCTCCTGGATATCATTATCAACCCGAGCAGTAATCGCCCTGTTTGGTAGTTGTAAGGATCATTGCATATCGCGCCGGGGGTTTCCAACTGGCGATAGCACCAGTATACCATATTGCTGCTACACAAGAAAGCAACGGGCCGCTACAGCTAGTGGTGGCGTGCGCCCAGGTAAAGAAAAAGGGGCTATGCCCTCTCGCGCAGCATTTGGTAGCGGAACCAACGCAGCAAGCAAGAGGACATAGCCCTAGTGGACATACAGCAAAAGAGTTTTACAACAGGAAAGGGGCAGGATCAGGCATTAAACTCCTTGCCTGGAGTAAAACCACTTCTTGAGGTAATCCTCATAATGATAATAACATTTTCGGACACAAACCATAGCCAGCACTACACTCTACGCCATGAGCAATAGCTACTGTGTGGAGTAACGCGCGTAGAGCATAATACGCGAATGCTACCGAAGAAGCTATGGTGTTATTCATTATCATCACCAGCTGCATGCCACGAATGTGTGGGCAAAAAAGAGGTGCGCAATGCCAATAGCTCTGTCCAATCTATATAGCACTGCTGATATTCATTATTCACCGAAATAAGGAACCACCGATATAAAAACCTCTTTTTTGATCAGCACCGCAGCGTAATGCCGTGATACTGAAATAAAACCCCTGTATACCGAACCAGCCACGTAACAGTATACAGGATGCTTTACCCCACAACGCAGGATTGTTAGGAGTTGCACCTAAAACGAAGACTTGGTTCTTCTCAATCCTTGCTAGGATGAATTTAGTATGATGCTAATTCCATCCAATGATACTAGTGTGGCATTCACTATTTGCTTCTTCCAGCGCTTTTTTGTAGCTGGCACAGTGCCTTTTATGGCCAGTTCCATTGCAATCTCGGCAGGCGCTAGCGCGCCCGAGTATCGCACAGGAACAGCAGCCTTGACAATCGCTCCACCCAATTCTCATGGGTCTTTCCTATCTGTTGTAGATCTTTCACTTTCAATGTACACAAAACGCAAAGAGCATGCAAATACGCCGCTCGATCTGCTGGCTATTATAATAACAAAATAATGCTCGCTCTGTCAAATGGCGGCAGCAGAATGAGCCATGCACACACTGTGAAGGAAAAGCCCCCTCTTCTCATTACGAAAAGAGGGGGCGTCATGCAAGAAATGCCTGAGGTGGCAACGCGAACCTTTCCCTGCCCAGGGAATATTCTAGCGGAGAAAGGTGGGGCTGGTGCCATATCATTGCACAAATTTTATGCAATGAAGCTATACCGTGCATAAGCAAAGTATCAGACCGTATGCCACGCCCATGCAAGATACGACCACCGCAAAGGGGTGTAGCTCGGCCCAGGCGCGCAGGATTCGTAACCTGCCCCGCTTGTTATTAGAGCGTGCGTAGTTGATGGCGCTGTCTATATCGTAAAGTAGCGCTATGAGTGGCACGATGACACTGAGCGATACGTTAATCACAGTAGTCATATCTGCGGTTCGCAGCAGGATAAGCCACCAGAGGGCTACTCCCGATAAGACTGTAACGTTAAGACATGCGGTCACGTCTTCACGCTGCTCTCGCCGTATCTTCGCTTCACCTTTCTCTCTCTTGTCAATGAACAAATACACTGCGTAAACATGGAGTGGTGCATCTCCCAAGGTGGCTGGCGTTAGACCAACCACCTTGGGGGACACGCTGTCACCACTTGGCAACATAATTACACAGAACGGTCTTATAGACTACTCGCAAGCAGCCTATAAGATAACTTTATTATATCGTAGTATAGACGTGACGTCAAAAATAGGTGGATGATGCACAATAAAAAACGCCTTCCACCGATGAAAATGATGTAACAGCATTTTCATAAGTGGAAGACGGACAGAATAACCCACAATGTAATCTTCCCTGCAAATGCAGGGTGGATACAGTGGTTGGCTGTGGCTCATTCTGCGCGTCTTTTTATTTTTGTGTCTTCGTAAAACTATGGATTGCCCAGATGGGCGCTACGAAAAACCAGACCAGGTCATGGTTTATCCCTTCTCTTCATTAAAATTCTCAAAGAATCAGAATCACCGGGTACCTTTTACTGGATACGCATCGAGCACATAATTAGCCTCCTAAATATAGAAAGTAGGATAGTGAGTTATTCTGTCAAGGAGCGCGCTACCTGCTGAGCCGAGGCTCTAAGCGATGTAGCACATTTAAAGTATAAGATATAGTTGACACTTCGTCAATAGTAACCACAAAGGAAAAGCCCCCCTCTTCTCATAAATGAAAAGAGGGGGCGTCATGCAAGAAATGCCTGAGGCGGCAACGCGAACCTTTCCCTGCTTAGGGAATGCTCTAGCGGAGAAAGGTGGCGGTATTAATCCTCATAAATAGGTAGCCCCAACTTAAGCCTATCTAGTGCATTCATGTTCCTTGCTTGTTTGGCTAACTTATGACTAGGCCGCATGTACATAATGTACCCGACGCAGAACGCAATAAGTATTGCTAAAAAGATAGCCACCCAGAAATTATGCTGGATAAATGAAGCTGGTAAAAATACTACCGCTTCTAGTACTGTGAGCACAATAGCAAAATAGTATGCAATGTAGTAATAGTTTTCATTATAGTCTGGGTGAACCATTGGTAGACTTTTTGTGAACCAGTATCAGTGGTCAATGTGATCACCTTTCTCTCTCTTGTCAATGGGCGAAGTGTATAGTGTGAAATAAGATACCTCCGGGGCAATTAGGTAGCTAACTACCCCGAAGGTATTTGCCACTTATACATGAAAGGGTATGTACGGCTATCGAAAAAATCGACTGCTATATATACCACCTTTATTATAGTATGTGATTGTCGGTGTGTCAAAACCACGAGGTACGCACAATAAAAGAGGGCTATGCTGCTGGATAGCGGGCGATGAGCTCATCTTCAAAGGCAATGACAGAGGCTAGCGTGGCTTTGGCGTGTTCTGGCTGGGTGAAATCTGCCGCAAAAATAGCCTGCCATACTGCTTGAATAAGCGCCTTGCCCCGAGCCAGTTCTTCTTCGGTGAACTGCGTTGCGAGCGTTGCAAATTCCCCCTCTGGTGTTTGCCGTATAAAACGCAGCTGCGCTTGCTGCACGGTAAAACTGTGGTAGTCGCGTGAGCTGCCGGCAAGCAGCGTATAGAACAGTAGCTGGCGGCGGTAGGCGTGGAGCTTAAGGGCGTTGTGATTTTTGCCACCCTTCCAAGCGGTGACGGGCTTACCCGTTTTGTAGTCAGTGATGATTAGCGTTTTTTGCTTGGTATCGATATCGACAGCATCTAGGGTGCCGGTAAGGCGCGCATTGCCAATGTAGCATTGCTGGTGTGCAAAACTGAGTTCGGTTTTTTGGTGTGGCGTAAACGTTGTTTCTAGGTGAGGCAAAAATGTGCTCAATTCTGCCTGGCCTTGCGCAAGCAGCGTTTCAAGCTCTTCGCCGCGCAATGGGCTGCGCTGCAGCGTGGCTGTAAAGAAGTGCAAACTTTCTGCTAGTGGTTGTGGTGTACCGTGCGCTATGAAATACGTGTGGGCCTGTTTGATCGTGGCGTGCACCGCGGTGCCGTATTCGGCTGCAGCGTGCCAGCGGCGTGGAAATCCGAGCAGGTTATACAGCAAAAAGTTGGCCGGCCCACCACGAGAAATATCAAGATAGGTGTTGAGCGCCGTTGCGGAAAGCGCGAAATGATCAAGGCGGTATTGTAAAAATTCACGCATAGTAGGTTGTGGCAATTGCACGATTGGTGCATACCAAGCTTGCATGTCTGCCTGCAGCGCGCTGGAAGGTTGCTGTGAGTTTGAACTAATTAGTTGTTCTTCGAGTGAGGTGGCTGTCAAAAAGGCTGCTGGGCTGAGGTCTTTCCCGGTAAGTGATTGCTGGCTATAGGTGATGAGCAGGTCTTGCTTGGCCCTCGTCATGCCCACGAAGAAGAGGCGCACCCATTCTTCCGGCGTACCGTCGTTATCACGGATTGGGACATTTGGTGGCAGCGGCAACTTTGAGCCACCACCTGCGGCGCGCCCCCACGTGGTATTGTCTGCTGAAATGATAATAACGTGGTCGAACTCGAGCCCCTTTGACTTGTGCGCACTGAGGAGCTGCACGCCGGTAACATCCCCAGCTGCCGAGACGCGTTGCAAAGATAGGCCGGCGGCGCGGTACGCCCGAGCAAACGAAAGCAGCGAGGCCAGTGTGGCAGTTTCGTTGCCAGCGTAAGTTTTGGCAGATTCCCGGATGGTGCGCAAGCCGGCAATATGCGCAGCTAGTTCTTCTGGTTGCGATGTACCAGTAAAGAAATAGTGATGCAGCGGCGATGAAAAATCAGCCAGCTTAGGCGCGCTAGCAGGGGCTAGGTCTTCTGGTGTGCCGAGCAGCGTATCGATGGTTAGCTCTAGCGGGGCGTGTAAGCTAGCTGTTGCTAGCTCGAGCAGCCAGGTTCGAAATGGTGCAAAAATTGGTTCACCAGCCATAGCCTCAATCCACGGCTGTTTATTTTGATAGGCGTGGCGTGCCAGCTGCCAAATTGACTCTGGGGTGAATAGCGGCCTCCAGGCTGGGTGAGTGATGATTTGGCTCAGGTATTCATCGGCTGCGGGTAGATTGCCGCTAGCGATCGCCTGCAGGGTTTCACCCAAAAGCAGTAGCTGCTGGATTGGCTCCTGCTCGAGTACATTATCGCGTCGTTCATAGCGAACACGGATTTGCTTGGCGGCAAGATACGGCAGTAGCGCCTTCAATTGCTTATGGTGCCGGCCGATAACAGCAATATCACTTGGCGATGTGCCCTTTGCAAGCAGGTCTGCAATACGCTCAGCTACGGCTGTATATTCTGCCCCTTCATCTGGGTAGGCGTGAAGAGCGACCTGCGCCCCCTGCTCTGGGCGGTGTGGCGTTAGCTGCTTGTTGATACCGTGGTGCGTAGCCTCCAGGCGTTCACTATTTTGAGTAATAACCTCCCTGGCGTGAGCTAGAATTGGTGCTGCCGAGCGATAATTGTCGGTCAGTGTAATAATTTGCGCTGAAGGATAGAGCGATTCAAACGACAAAATATTGCTAATATCAGCCCCCTGGAAGCTATAAATTGCCTGGTCGTCATCGCCCACCGCCATGATATTTGGTCGTCCTTCGTGCAATGGGCTGCTGGTGAGTGCCTGCAAAATACGCATTTGAGCTGGGTTGGTGTCTTGGAATTCATCTACCAAAATATAGTGATACTGTTCTTCCAGGTTGTAGCGTAGCTCTGGATTGGTGGTGAGCGCCTGCACGACATCTAAAATCATATCGTCAAAGTCGAAGTGGCGCGCAGCCTGCATAGCGGCAAGATAGCCAGCGTACACTTCTGCCAGCTCGCGCAGGTTTGGCAATTGGCGGGCTTGCTTAAAGACGAAATCACCTGCTGCATTTTTTTCTAGCCACTTGTTTTTAAAGGCTGTGATTGCAGTAGTTTTGCCACTTTCTTCATACGCGTGTAGCGCGCGCAGAATATCATTGTGCAGCAGCGTGCCGAGTGGCATCCCACCAATAGCTTGGCTGGCTGGCCCTGGCTTTTGTAGATTTTGTGCCTGTTCGGTGAATAGATCGTATAATGCGGTGGCTGTTTTTTTGCTTATTCTTCCCGCAAAAACTTGTGTAAACGCTGGCTGATATGTATCAAAAAATTGTTCATTTTCATCGAGGACGGCGGTTAGTTCGGCAGGGCTAATACCAGAACGCTTGAGCTGGCTAATTCGTTGCAAGACAGGGTGCAGATAGATAAATTCGCCCTGAGGTCCTTTAGCCCGCAGGCCGGCATCGTGCGGCAAATGTTTTAGTAAATCTTCAAGCAGCTGTTGCCGCACGAGGTCGTCAGCCACGGTCATGTCGGCGCCTTTGTAGAAAAATTGGCTATATTGATTAATAATTTCACTACCAAAACTGTGAAACGTGTGAATGGCAACGTTATAGGCATCTTTACCGATAATGCTGCTTAGGCGGCGACGCATGGCAGTGGCGCCACTGTCTGTAAAGGTTAAACATAAAATTGACTCAGGCAGCGTGTCGGTTTTGCGCAAGATATTTGCCACGCGCATACTGAGGAGTTCTGTTTTACCGGTGCCCGGCCCGGCCACCACGAGCACTGGCCCGTCGATGGTGTCGACTGCTTGTTTTTGGGCTGCGTTTAACGCTGCATAACGAGATGAAAATGTCATATGTATAGTATAGCGCATCTGCCGCTGCTTTGCTTGGCTGCCGCGCGTGCGGCTAGATTTTACCATAAGCGTATTGTAAAATAGTGGCATGAGTGATGGTCTTTTTAGCCCGAGCACACTAGCCAAGCAAGTCGCTGGGTACTTTGGGGTGGAGATGAGCATCGAGCGGATCATTGCTAATACAATTAGCGTCAGCCGAACCGCCAAGGCGACTGTGTTTACCAATGCACACAAAGAATTATACGTGTTTATCGCTGGTCCAATGCACCTAACCTACGCTGATATGCGCAAGATGGTACTACATATGAATTTGGTGCCGGTCGATGCGCTACCCCCTGCCGGGCAGTCTGATTATTTCGAGCAGTATGGTGAAACTCGGTTCCAAGAGGTTTTTCCGGGGCGCAGTTCAGTGTCACCAGCGGATATTCGCTACTATAAAACATTAGCGCCATACAATCCTGCCCTATGGCGAATTGATGAGGTACGCGATGGTGAAATTTACGAATGGGACCCAGACTCATCGACGAGCTGGCGGCTAGCGGTCAAGTATTTTTATCAGCATGGCTTGACGCGAGATAGCGTTGTTATCCCTCATCGTAATGCAGTAAGCCGCAAAAACAAGTAGCGCCACTGCATGTTAGCGGCGCCGGTATTAGCTCAGCTGTTATGTATGTTACAAAATTGTATCGAGCACTACGAGGTGTTCAATGTGAGGCGTGCGCGGAAAATAGTTGTATCCCTGGTGAGCACGAATACCATAGCGTTCACTTAGGCGCATAATGTCTCGCGCTTGAGTGACTGGGTTGCACGAAAGGTAAATAATACGCTTTGGTCTACTGGCTAGTAGTTGTCGCACCACATCCTCATGAAGCCCTGCTCGTGGTGGGTCGACGATTACTGTCGCTTCTGGAGCAATGACATCTAACGCCTGTTCACTGGCAGCTAGTATGGCACGAGCGCTTTGTTGCCGACCGAGTTGCACAATATTGGCCTGCATCTCTTGCACGGCAGCCTCGTTTATCTCCACCAGCGTGAGCGGTCGGTCCCCTGCTACGCTCAGCCCAATAGTGCCGACGCCGCTGTATAAATCAACGACCGGTGTATCTTCTGGCAGCCAACTGGCAATATCACGCAGTGTGCGTTCATACAGCGGCAAGTTTATTTGGAAAAAGCTTTCGGTAGCGTAACGATATGTAACACCTAGTAGCGAATCAGCCAAGGGGGTCGGCGTAGCAGACAAGCGGCGGGTGATAACACTGGCTGGAGATTTAGGATTAGAATAGATAAGTTCTCCCTGCACGTTGCCAGTTTGCCACTGCTTCGGCAGCGCCGCAAAGAAGTCAGCTACTGGAAAGCTTTCGTCTTTTACGTACAGCTGCCACCTGGCTTCACCTGCCCTGTTGGTGCGGATGAGTAACGTTTTTAGTGCTCTTCCGCCAATGCCTAGCTGGTTAAGCGTGTGCACAACCGCTGCTCCCAGCTGGTTAGTTAAATTATTTGCGAGACTTGTGCCCTGCACGGGGATTTTTCCATGACTGCCCCGCCGGAAAAATGCTAGGTCAAGCCGCTCAGATGCTGTATCAAACCAAAAACTAAACTCCACCTTATTGCGGTAGCCATACATGTTGCCATCACTATAGACCGTAATAGGTTTTGGCAGCACAATGTCGTGCAGTTCAAAAGCCTCTTCTAATAGCGCCGCTTTGTAGTGGGCCTCAGCTTCTGGCGACATAATTTGCCATGGGCTGGTAGATATATAACTTTCAGGGTCTTGCGGCGCGGTGCGCTCTGGGCTTGCCGTGTGAACTGTGGTGGCTATTCCTTCACTGTAGTGTGATTTGCGTTTTGTCTCTTGCACATCGACGATTTCTCCAGGCAGTGCGCCCCATAGGAATAATTTGCGGCCATCTGGCAATGTGGCCAATGTTTGGCCGCCACCTACGACTACTTCTGTTCGGACATCGGTAAATACACGCTGTTTTTTCTTGCTCATATGATGTAAGTATAGCAAATATACTAGGGCGCCATAAAGAAAAAAGCCCGAGTACTTCAGGCAAGCAGCTTTCTTGTCTCAAGCGGCTCGAGCCTTTTTCTTCGGGGGTACCTACGGCGAGGTAGTATCATTGATTGCTTGGTTTATGAAGACAATGTCTTCAAGATTAGCGTTCTCTATCTCCGATTCAGATTGGAGGATTTTGAATTCGTCATCAATAGCATGACAGCTACCAATAAAATATTGCCTTACTACTTGGTAAAGCGTATCATCCATAGCTCGATTGTTATTTATGATGACGATATACGGGCTGTTCTCAAACTTATACATCACGCCGAGTGGTACGCGGCGCAGCCTATTGGTTTCGTCATCTTTTTCAAGGCCAACTAGTATGACAACTCGGCGCGCTAACCGCACCTCGTTATCCTTTACTGGGTCCATCGAACCCGGGTAGTCAAGCTCCAGGGGAGGCACGGTATTTCGTGCAATGGTAGCCAGATACGTATTCTTGATTAAATTGATCTTATCGGCCTTATGTCCCCATTCTATGTTAGTGACGTCCCACGAAGGAAACGCTTCAACAGATATAGCGCCCGTGAATATGGCGTGATGCTCTGCTGAAAGTATATCAAGAACAGCCTCATGCGATAATACGGACTTCGTGGATCGCTCTACATGGTTGGTCATGGTCAAAACCTTCTTCCTATCTCGTCTGTGTAGGTGCAATATCTTTATGGCAAAGATACCTATCTAATAATATACCATAGTTTTTAGTAAATGTAAAACAAAAAGAAAGAAGGCCCCTATAAAAGAGACGAGCTAACTTGGTGAGTTATACTCAAAGCCTTCTTTTTTGTGGGGCCTTTACGCTGAAAGGCGGATGAATGCGGTTACCACGGCTTTTGCATGAACCGGTCGGTTTTTTCTGCGACCTTTTCCGTGATCATCTCATTACGAATATCGTCGTAGAGATCAGGCATTTCAGCCAAGATCACGCTACCGGCTTCAGTGTTGGACACCATCCAGATGCTACTGTTGCGCAGACGAATCATAACAAACGCAACTGCAGACACTTGCTCGGCCGTACGCCCGGAGACACGAACTAGCACCATGTCGTCGATTTCTTCAGTCGGGATTTCCCCAAAGTGCTGAAGTACTTGCTGGGCGATATCCTTATTGGTTTCGTGATCGGCGTCACTGAACGTGGCAGCTTGGTCGGCGGAGGACGTCCACTCAACTGCATCCAGCTCGCCTGCATCATCATACCACAGAGCAGTTACCTGAATCGTCAGTTTTGAGCTGTCTGCCAGACGAGTAGGATTGTTGAGAGAGGTAACGGAGTTCGACATTGCGATCTCACCTTTCAAACTTGGGTTTCGCACACTGTGTGCAAAACGGGTCAAATGTACACTTAACTGCTGTCAGTTAAGTATGCTTAAATGTTACCACATAACGTAATAATTGTCAATCATACTGCAAAAGAAAAACCCCAGCTAGGGGCGAAGTGGTCACGGCGCACACATGTGTGCTGCTATAACCACCTCAAGCCATTAGCTGGGGTGAAATGTCATAGCTCTAATTGGCAGTAAGAGCGATGACAAATGGTTTAGTTTCACTACACATATACTGTAGAGCTGATTCCTCCTTCGTGGATATGGGCGCCTGCGGATCAGGGTTCAGATATAACAGAAGCCCGGTCGGCTTATGCAGCGGCGCGCTACTTATGTCGGTAGAGTTTTGCTGCGAGCGTAGTATCTGCTGCTCAATCTCAGGGAAAATAGAGCTATCTTCCAAATCTACTTCCCTGCTAATCATGGTGATATTAAACTGATCGTAATCAGCCCGAGCTTCCTCTCCTGAATGAATGGTTTTATCATCCAGACGAGTGGATAGCGCCATGAGCAGACCATGTAAGAGCTCTGACCGTACCTTGTCTTCTCCTGGGTTATAGACAGTGAGTACATAAAACAGTAGGTTTAGTACTGCACTAGCACTTGCTCGCCGGTCGGCTCGCAGATCACTGACGACAGCCTGTAGCCCCTCGTTTGGTTTTGGCAGCTTTGCTATCTTTTGCTCGATAACTTGCTTTAGTAGAGGCAAAGAAGACTGGTAGCGCATTAGCCACTGATTCAGTGGTAACTCTACGAGCGTATCTGCAGGGTCTAGTGCGCCTGCTAGCTTTTCTTGTACTTCTGGCAGTGATAGTTCATTGTCAGGGCCCGAAAACTGATCGATAGAATCTGTAATGGCACTGAACTTTTCTTGTACTTCGCCCAAGGTGGGGTCACTGCCGCTAGCATTTGGTGGGTTAATCCCATGCGGATCGCTCTTGTTCAGTGCTTGTTGAATAGATTCCAGGTCAGGAGTTTCGTTGGTAGCCAATGTGGCTCCTTTCTTTTGAGGCGCCGTAGCAAAACTACAACGCTATATGAACAGACGGTAGTGGTACGCCACCATGGTATAACTGCACAGTAGCATTACCTTCATTGTTTGCGTTTGAGAAGGCCTTCACTATTTGCCTCATGCGCGTAAATGGCATTTGTGATGTCAGCTGTAAGGCTGATACGTCAATGTTGTGCACAATATACGATGGCCTATCCACTTCTTGGTAATAGCTCGTTGCCAGTTCACCAAGCATCAGGCTACTAGGTAGCGTTAATGCCGGGCGCGAGTCACTGCTTGCCACAAGAGACGAGGACACATACAGTGGTGCACTCGTATCGTGCGTTACCGGGGCCACCGATAGTAGCACTAGCTTGCGTAGACTCTTGCTTGGCAGCTCTGCTGTAGTTATGGACAGCTTAGCTGCACCTCGCAGCCACTGAAACGCAACGTGTGGATCGGCAAGAAGCTGCCGAGCGAGTACCCCGTTAAACGCTTCAGTGTATATCTCTGAGTAGGTATCCATTAGCTTGGACAAGACGGACTCAAAGAGCTCTTTACTACTATAATCAAACGGACCATTTTGTGTATTTTCTACCACTGGCTGTGATAGATGAACAAAAGGTGTCGTATAGATATGTATATCCTTTGTGGATAACTCTGGTGACGCTGGCCAGTACGCTAATACCTCCGTTAAGGTGGAAGCATAGGCTTTTGGCGCAGAACAGCCATCTAGTAGGAGCTTTCTCGTGAGGTGTGAGGTTAGGCTCACAAATCTCCTTTCTGCAGTATATGGATATGTGAAAGATCACTATGCGGCGGCTAGGGACGCCACTCGGGCATAGTCCTATTCATTGTAACAAAAAATGTTCTAAAAAAAGAAGCCCCACAGTTAAGGGAGCTTCTTTTTATATGCACACAATATGTAGCACAAAAGCTCAACCTACTAGTGGGGCAAGTAGCTATGCATTTACAATAGAAGTGCAGTTAGGTAACTGTGCCGATTATGGGCGACGGTTACCACCCGGGGAGCCTAAACTCCATTTGTCGTCTCCGGGTTGGGTGGTGATGTCAGCTGCAGAAGATTGTTCTGTAGCTTCATCGTTAAATTCTGCATTATTCGCTGATTTGTTGGCCATGATAATCTCCTAACGTAAAAGTGAAACATCTACCTGCTCGTAGCGTTGACGTAGAGCGTTTCAATATTCTGTGAAACCTTTGCTTGCTTAAGGAGCTGAGCAATGGTATCGTCGTCGTGCACACGATAAGTGCTAAATAGGCAGGAGCGATGCACCCGCCCAAACCGCAATAACGATTCCATAGAAACGCCAGCGGGTCCAAAGCCGTCCGCAAGCAGCATCATGAGCGTGAGATTGTTCACGCCATCAATGCGCTTGAGACTGAGCTCTTGATGGTGGGGCTCAGCGCAATCTTCTATCAGTTCCCGATACCGGCGGGCAACCGTAAGTAGCTGACGCACTTCATTATCTCCAGACATAAACCCCTCTTGGCCGCTCATGCGGCGCTTGGGAGCTACCGGCACAATGAGGTGTGGCAATACCAGGGGGTCGTTCTTCTTGCTAGACTTCTTCTCTACGAAGACGATAAACCCTAGTAGCGTCGCCTGATCTAGGCGCTGCGCCATCGAGTTGATCTCGATGCTTTGCTCTGAGCCAAACGAGCTCTGCTTACTGCTGGGCGCATGCCCAACAGCTGAGCTTGAATGGGTTTCGTAGTATGCTCTTATCTCGCAGCCATCAGGGTAAAACTGATCATTAAATGCCCTGTAGATGTAGTTGCATACTGCTTCCTCAAAGCAAACCGGGTCAACACGGCCCACCTTACACTGGTTTTCTAGCTGATCAAGCTTTGGATTGCCGTGAGGCGGCTTTATGAGCGAGATAAGCTTACAGATATTTGCCAGTGGCAGTTTACCGATCTCACATGAAGCAATACTTGTGTTTTGCACATTTGCTTGCTCACGCCTCTGCGCCCAAAGCACATACCGTAGCTTTTCTAAGCCGGAGGTATCGCTGCTTGCCCGACGGCAAAACGCCTCCTGCGTATCAACTGGCATGCCAGCCTCTTCACGGTAAGAAGAGTAATCTGAGCGGGCCTGTTCTAGCATAGTGACGGTCATGGTAAAAATCACCAAACTTTCATAATTGTAAACGTATACTGTCAAAGAGCATGCCATAGCTGGTTGCTATAGCAGCAATGTAGGCTAAAAGCCACATATCACCATATGTGATAATAACTACAATACCATAGCATAGGTGGTAGCACAAGAATGATCTATACTACTGGTTATGATAAAACCCCCATGCCAGCGCAGGCTAACATGGGGGTTGTCATTGGTTCTATGTGAGAACCAATATGCTGCTACGCACGGTGGCGGTGGGCGCTATGCTGCCTGATTACGCTGCTGCTGGTTTGCTGCAACGCGCTGCCAGTACCCTTCTTCCCGCTCGAGTAGATCTTGAGACAGGTTATCAATGCTTGCCTTGAGGTTTTCTGGCTGTTGCCGTGTAAACTTACCACGGTACTTGGGGTTCGTATCATCTGGGGTATGGAATCCAAAGTGTCGCATAACCGTAACAACTCCCTGGCCGCCCTGCTTGTTGGACAGTGCTTCAAGGAGCTCCTTGCGCAGGTAGATAATTTCACCTTTGCTCTCCTCTGGAATAGCATTGCTGCTGATGGTGGCGGCAATTAGTACCACCAGGTCGAACAGGCTCTGCAGCTGGTTCTGGATGGGCAGAATCTCTAGTGCTCCGCCTTTCCGCTTTTGGTTGACGATACCGAGCAAAACAGTCTGCTCATCGGTCACCTTTTCGGTAATGAGCCAAACCTCACCGCCTGAGAATCCCGCGATATCATCAGTAGGTTCTGGATCGTGGTCATCCTTGGATGTTACCAGGTAGACCGCTTCACGAATGGCATTAACGCCAAGTTCAACCGCTTGGGTGTTTTTGGTGGCATCAAGGCCTAGCAGAGTGCCGATATAGCCCTCTGCTTCGTAGGTTACACCTGCGTTGAGCGACAGTATCGCCTTCACCCACTGCTGTGATTTTTTAACCGACAAATGCTTGCGCATACGGCCGATCTTGATGACAGACATGCGTTCATTATTTTCCGGATCCAAGCGCTCGCTAGGGAGCTTCTGGCCGGCAAGAGCGATCTCGTTCTGAGCCAAGGTAGCAGCAGTAGTGTTTGACATAATCAAACTCCAATCTGTAGAGTAGTAGCAATAAAAAATTGGTTCAATCACATTATCAATGTACGGTTGATGGGGGCGCCGTTAGGACGCTACGACCAAGAGACATATGAACATATAATTGAACCGCCGAAGCGATACGAGTAGCTTACTGTTGTAAGTTTGTCATATGTCGGTGAATGAATAATACCAGAAACTATACTGGAGTGCAAGGGCTAAAAGAAAAAGCCCCCTTAGGAGCTCACCTTATCAGTGTGCTTGTGGCACAAGATAAAGGAGCATCCTAAGGGGTGATAGATAGTAGGAGCATAGCGGGTGACTTACTTGTCTTTATGAAGTGTAAGCACTTCAGCGCCCTGAGAGAAATACTCCCATTCGTTCTCCCTGCTATTGGCGTTTCCATACCATGCTGTACCGATTGCTACAGACACAGAACTACTCTTGGCACCGACTGGGTCAAAAAATAGTATTGTCTCGGTTGATGGCCCGCAGGATGTCTGACTCATAACTATCTTGCCAATCTCGCGTCCCAGGTGTGAGTCCTGGCCAAGTTGTTGGCAATTGACAATTGCAGAGCTGACATTCTTGGTGATAGCAAGAATCCCTACTGTATCGATACACTCGATATTGTCAACAGTGTAGCAGCTACAGATGAATTTAAAACTCACCCCCTCGTCCTCTGGACGTTTGCCAAAGAGCTCTTCAAGCGCTGCCACACCCTCCGTATCAAGTTCTGAACTTGTTGGATTTGATGGATTGTTGACGCTATCTATCGCCGAGGTGTGCTCTTGTGTTTGAGTAAGGTTCTGTTTTAAAGAATCAGCTACTCCTTCAGGTAAATTAATACCCTTCAGTTTATCGGCTAGAGTCTTTACTGTTGGTAGTAAAGATTTTACCCTCCCCGCTTCTTCCTCATCTTTTAAGTCAAGTGAGAATAGCTGTATAGTAGTAGCCTTTTTATCTGAGGGTGGGTCTAGGCTTGGATTTAAGTTTAAGCCAGACCGTTGCTCAAATGGGAATGTCATAAGCATGACCTACTTTCTACTAAAGGTACAAATAGCAATGAGCGGGGGTGCTCAATGCCAATTGTGGCAAGCTTGTCACAATACATATAGTATACCATAAGCAAAGAAAAACCACAATCAATGATCGTGGTGAATAATTGCTTGGCTGGGGATGAGGGATTCGAACCCCCGATCACGGGACCAGAACCCGCTGCCTTACCGCTTGGCCAATCCCCAAGATGTTTACTATTGTAGCCTATTTTATAGGCGCTGTCTAGACTATTTTTACTAAAGTTATGTGCGCGCTGCCCTGTTTTTGCGCCTTGCTGCGGCAAGGTTCACAATAAAAGCAGCCCCGCGGGGGAGGCGAGGCTGCGAAGGAGTGAGTGTATATTGAATGAAACAGGGGGTGGAAAACGTCGGATAGCAGCTATTCTGCGTAGCGGGGGAAGCTACGAAATAGCTACAAGACGCATCTGACCGGTGGTATACTTCGTGGTCCACTCAAACGTATCACGAATGCTACGACCGATAAGAGTTTTTCCTAGTGGACTATCGACCGAGATACGTCCATCGCTTGGGTTGGCCTCGATACTATTCACTAGGGTGTAGCGCACGCGCTTACCGTGTTGATCAATCAGATCAACCACCGAACCAAGCGCAACCTTGACGCGATTACGCTTGGCCGGTAACAGCTTGGCGCGCGCTAAGAGGTTATTCTTTTCGTAGATTTCTTGTTCGATAGCTTCGAGCTCGAATAGTAGTTCCCCACGTTCTTGGCGGGCTTCACGGTTTTGGCGTTTATCAGTGCTATGAAGTTGCTGCGTAATTGATACCAGCTTCTTCTCTAGCGATTGTAGTTCTTTCTTTAGTTCTTTAAATCCTTTTTTGCTCAAAAAAATGTCGTTTGTCATACATTACCTTTCGAGTTACTTGTGAGTGTGGCAGGGGTTGAAGTTGTGGTGGAGTTCCCTGCTACACCCCTATAATGCCATGCTTATCTGAATTCTATCTGAAGATTTTTGATAATTTTATAGAAAATGCTTATGAAGGCATATTACTGGGGTAAACTGAGGGTAAATGTAGTACATTCACCTGGCTTGCTCTGCACTGAAATGGTACTGCGGTTCAGTTTTAT
The DNA here is from genome assembly GCA_013333495.2 of Candidatus Saccharimonadota bacterium. Taxonomy (GTDB): domain Bacteria; phylum Patescibacteriota; class Saccharimonadia; order Saccharimonadales; family Saccharimonadaceae; genus VGLK01. The sequence continues at coordinate 39,812 of JABCOR020000006.1, forward strand.
CAGTTTTTGTGCCAGTGCAAGCCCAAGTCCATACCCTCGCGTAGGGTGCGCGTGACTGCTGCGGGAGCTATCGCTTTGGTAGAAGCGGGTAAAGATATGCGGAATATCCTTTGCGGCAATTCCCTTCCCTTTGTTTGTAATTTGCACCACGATGCGGCCAGGTCGGCGCTGCAAATGGAGTGTAATCGGCGTGTTGGGGTAAGAATATTTCAGCGCATTGTCGATAATGATAGTGAAAATCTCCATTATACTTGCTGGGTTGATGGTGGCATTATACCGAGAGGTAGCGCTTCTTTGCGTGATATGAATGCGGCTCGCATCGGCCGAGAAACGCTCTCGAGTGCGGTGAAGTAGTTGTGAGATACTGGTTTTTTCGACAGCGTTGTTTTGCTCGTCTTTGGCCGCTAGTGCTAGCAGTACGCTGGTAAGTTCGGTAAGTGAGTTAATCTCTTCCAGCGTGCTTTCCATGGTGGCAGCCATATCTTTTTTGCTCATGTGTGGATCCCGCAGGGCGAGTTCGAGCTCCATTTTCATATTGGCAAGCGGCGTGCGAAACTCATGGCTGGCATCGCTGGTGAAGCGCTGCTGGGCAGCTAAAGCTTCGCTGATTGGCCGTAGTGTGCGGCGAGCTAAAAAGTAAGCACCGAGCCCGCCGGCAGCAAGCACCAAAAGATTCATATAGACCAAACTTTCAGCCATGTTGCGGGCTGTGGTATTGAGCTCTTGGTTGCGTAAGTCTAGGTGCTTTGCGGTAGTATTTGTTTCAGCATAATGATAAATTCCCTCTTCAAAACCGATGAGGCGTTGCCGGGTTTCATTGATGGCTGTACCAAAAATAACGATACTAAAAAGCAAGCTCACCGACATGAGAATAAGCAAGTACCACCCAGTCAATTTAAGTGTTGCCGACTGGAACAGCGCGGCAGTATGGCTGCGGAACCGGTCGCCACTTTGTCGGATGATATCACTAGCTGCAGTGAACGGATCGTACGCTGCTTGCTTTTTGGTACGCTGTGGAGCCGCTATAAGGTACCCTCCTCTGGTAATTGTGCCTCAATTTTGTAGCCAAAACCGCGCACGGTGGTAATGATGTTCTCTTTGGTGTGCTGGGCAAGCTTTTTACGAAGCTGTTTTATGTGCGCTTCAATAGTATTTGGCAAAATTGTGGCATCAAAATCCCAAACATGCTCAGCCAGCTGCTCTTTCGACACTACTTGGCCACGGCGCAAAAGAAGATATTCTAACAGGCCGAATTCTTTGCTCGTTAGTGAAACCGGCTTGCCCACAAATTGTAGCTGCCGCTGGTTTTGGTCTAGCGTAAAGCCGGCAAAGGTGATTTGCGGCTGCACTGCCCGCGAAGGACGACGCAGCAAAGCGCGCACGCGAGCCAAAAGTTCGTCTACGGCAAAAGGTTTTACTAGGTAATCATCGGCGCCAGCATCGAGGCCTGTAGTTTTATCATCGAGTGTTCCGAGCGCGGTAACTAGTATAGCGGGCGTCATAATCCCCTTACCGCGCAACGTTTTAATAATCTGCACGCCATCGCTAAACAGCGCATCATCTTGCGGTGATGGTGCACCGCTGGGTACCATACGGTCGACCAATAGCGCATCATAGGTGCTGGCCTGAGCGGCAGCGAGTGCGTCAAAGCCGGTGTTCTCAACATCGACAGCGTAGCCCTCGCTCTCTAATGCTCGCCGCAAGCTGCGGGCAAGTTTCGGTTCATCTTCAAGCACAAGAATACGCATAACTTATATGTAGTATACCACGCCAGCCCAAGCGGCAGCAAAAGTAAAAAGCCCCCATCCACATAGATGAATGTGAATGGGAGCGGCTGTGGTCCTTTCTTAGGTAGTGAGGTCTTTTATAGGATGTGGGAGCCTAGAGAGCGCCAGTAAAAGTCAGGGTCCAGCTTGAGCAGAATGCTGATTGCTGTTGCTGCAATGCTACTCTCGCCCTTGCCGCGCGGATACACTGTATTATTGAATGTAAACTCGCGTTCCCTGCTGATTACTAACTCAGCGCCCTGCAGGCGAATAGACAGCCTATAGTCTTCTCGAGTATAAGTATCCTCCGTGAGGCTCCTCCATTTTTTGAAGTAAAATGCTTGCTTCGTACTATATCCAAAGCCATGCAGGTATGAGCGCAGGTCCTTAACTACCTCTACACACTGCATGTATTCTTCTGTAGGGCTGCCAGCTTCGCCTGCTTTGCGAATATATTCCACATTTTTAGGATTAGTTCCGTAGTTGCAATCACTATCTATCAAATCCTTACCAGCAGTTAACTTTTTATTACTGAGAAGATACCAGTCACTGAGAATATCAATGATATTCACCTCATGATTCAGTGGCTGGAGCGCACGCTTATACACTTCATCCTCAGGGAGAACATCAGAGACAAGACGCAAGACGTCATATAGTTTCGATACGTAATGGTTAATATCTTTACTATTCAGGACACGGCGGCTACCATTACCAACTAAGCCGTGCAGGACATCTGAAATATCCTGCTGAATTATGCAGAAGTTCTCGTACTGGTTATTTCGCTGAGCAAGCTCCACTTCGGCAAGATCTTTAATCTTTGGCAGTAGCTCCTGCAGGCCAGCACCCGTATGACTGTCATTTTTCTGGGCATGGTATGCGTTAAGGAACTCATTGTGATACTTGATGAAGGCTTCCCTGCTGTAATGCAGGCTTTGATGAAACTTCTCGAGTAGCTCTTCGTTCACTGCTAGCATTTCGTAGGTAGATATCTTGCGTGGTTTAGACTCTAGCGGAATTTGCTGCTGCGTTAGCAGACATTCCATGCCAAACTTCTTGGCATACCGAATTACTGCTCCCAGCACATCCCAGTTCGTAACATGCTTCTTACGCTTAAAAAACATTGTGATCACTCACAACCTTTCTATCTCTCGTCACAAAACGGAACATATGCTTTCTTCTCTCTAACTAAGAAAACCATATTCTCAAAGTACACACAGCCAAGCCCACGGAAGTGCGGGCCTGCGACAAAACTGTGCGCCACGCATTTTGTGAGCTAGTAAGTCTATTATATAAGGGTATAGCATAAAGCGCAAGCTGGCGCCGGCTAGCGACATATGCCAGGTAACTTAGTTGTAAATATGGCCATAGTGTGGCACAATAAGATCAGATTCATTCATTGGATTTGAGCGCATGCAGGTTGTATTCGCTCATCCGGAGTGAAGCCTGTGTGCACCTTGATTATTAGGAAGTGATGAAATTGCTGATCGATTTTGATACAAATGCTGAAAACCAAATTCAGGCGAAGAAACAGCATACAGCTCCTGCGATGTCAAAATTATTCCCGGAACTTAAGCGGTTACTGGAGAGTGATCACTCGCTAGACTGTCTAATCGTCCCTCTGCTTGACACCGATTGGTTTAGTTGTGGTAAGGCACCGGAGTCAGTACCAATCAGCTGGTTAGCTGGTATGGCAACTCGTCTTCTTACCGGGACAGGTCGAGCGACTGAATTGTCTGCATCGCCAGGTACTTGGGATAAGCACAGGACTGTTCGTTGTGAGAAGGAGACCGCGCTGCGTGATGCATTTGCTCAGCATGGAGCTGTGCTCAACAATTTGTTGAACGTAGCAAAGCCGTTTTCGGCTGGTAATGTTTCAGAATTGAATGTTCCTGCGGGACAGCTTCAGCGATCTTTATCTCAGCTTGCTGGTGCCTTACAGCTGCGAGAGGGAGATCTGCCCACGCTGCTGGTTTGTATTGGCACGAGGGAGCAGTTCAGTAAGGATATTACTAGCAGGATTGGTCTGCGTAGCAAGCACCTATTAGTACGCACGGTTGATAACCGGATTGTGCTATATAGTGCCGGCGAAGCAGACCAGGTATCTAAAGAGGTGAAGGAGCTGAAGGAAATCCTGGGGCTTGGAGACGAGCTTGAGCTAGTAACCCGCTCCTACTAAAAGTAAATAGCCATCACGCGCACAGGCCCCCGAGGTGCTATGCAGTAACTTGCATAGTAGCCCCGGGGGTTTTACTTTTTACTAAAAACTAAGTGGTAGCAAAAACCCGGGAAACATATGGTTCCCGGGTAGTGTTATATTTTGCTGGGTTATGATCGCTTCTCTTTGTAGAAAATAGCTTTGAGCGATAACACCTTGTTGTATTCGATTGAGCCGTAGTGGAAGAGGCGGATAGCAATCCAGAAGGTGATACCAGCGCTGACGATCAAGATACCAGCTGCAAGTAGCCCTTCCCCAAGCGGCAGGTTACCTGTTGCGTTACGGATCAGGAGTGGCATTGGTGAGGTGAATGGGATGAGCGATGTCACCTTAACAAGTGGGGCATTTGGCGTTGAGATAATCAGCATGAAGAAGTATAGCGGTGCAAAGAAGAGTGTCATAAGCGCACCCAGGAAGCTACCGGCTTCTTTAGCTGTTGGCACTGCGGCGCCGACAGCGATCACGAGGCCTGCAAAGAAGGCGAACCCGGCAGTGCTGATTAGTGCACTCATCGCGATACGAACAGGCTCAATTTGGATATTCTTGAGGATGTCAATTGGCACACCACCGGCTGTCTTATCGATAAGAAGGTACGTTGCGACAGTTATCAGTGTCATAATGGTGACTTGCAGCGCCGCCAGAACGAGGATAGAAAGAATTTTTCCAAAAATCAGCGTACGTGGCTGGATGGTCGTAAGAATCATCTCGGTGACGCGGTTTTCCTTCTCTTCTGAGGTACTTGTTAGGATTGGGTTGACGAATGTCATCAGCACAACGTACAGCAGTACCAGGAAGGCTGCTGGGATAATCATGCTACCAATAGGGTCGTATTGTTTACCGTCACGATAAAAGGTGCTGGTGGTTTGCAGTTTGCCGGCAATAATTTGCTGGTCGGCCTTATCTACCTTGCTGCTAACTGAACGCTTCAGTAGTTGCTGCGCCATATTTTCGTAGCGGCTATTATTAAAGATATTTTCATCTTTTGCATAGACCTCAATAGGCTGGCTTCCAACGTTCTCTGGGATGAAAATAACGGCATCTTTGCGGCCCTGCTTCACCTCGGTGATAGCACTATCTTTGTCGGTAGCTTTAGTAAAAGCATGCTCTCCCTGGAAGGCTTCTTTGCCTACTTTGCCAGATTTGTCGATAATAGCGATATTGGTTGAGCCATTGGCAAGCTGGTTGAGCTGCTCTTGTGAGGCTTTTTGTGAAAAGGTCATCACGCCACTAAGGATTGCAAGAATAAGCGGTGGCAGTAAAATACTTGTCCAGAAGCTTCGCTTTTTTAAGGTGCGCAAAACTTCAAAGCGCATAACAGTTTTTAGATTAAACATGGTGCTCCTCCTCTGCTGGCTGGTCTTGGACAGTGTATGAATAGAGGTCAACGAAAATATCATCGATTGACTTACCGCCGTGCGCTGCCCGAACTTCGGCTACGGTGCCATAGGCTGCGGCTTTACCGTCTTTTAGTAGAATGAGCCGGTCACACAGCTCTTCCACTTCTGCCATGTCATGGGTAACCAGAATGACAGTTGCTCCAGCTGCGCGGCGCTCCTCGATGAGGCTACGGAGTAGGCGGCGGTTGACTGGGTCGAAGCCCTTGGTTGGCTCGTCAAGGATGAGTAGCTCTGGGTTGTTCATCATAGTGATGCCGAGCTGCACTTTTTGCTGCTGGCCACCAGAAAGCTTGCCTAGCTTAGTCTTGACTTTGTCGGCAAGGCTTACTTTTTTGAGGAATTCTAGGCTGTAGGTTTTCGCGTCTTTGCGGCTCATGCCCTTTAGTTCGCCAAAGTAAAGCATCACATCAAGCACGGTTTCATTGCGGTATAACCCGCGCTCTTCTGGTAGATAGCCGATAACTTCCCCGTTTTTAGGCGAGTACGTGTGGCCATTAATAGTGAGGCTACCGCCATCAGCAATGTAGATGCCGAGTAGCGTGCGGATAATGGTTGTTTTTCCTGATCCGTTGCTTCCAAGTAAGCCGAAAGTCTCACCACGGCGCACCTCGAACGACAGATCGTCGATAATTGTTGTCTTGCCAAATGATTTTGTCAGGTGGTCCACCTGAACGATTGGCGATAATTGCTTCGTTGTCATGTGCAAAAGTATGACATAGAGCTAGAAATTTGCAAATAAAAATATGGCGGAACTATGCAATACATGGTATACTGACTGTAGTAGTAAGGAGGTGTAAATGATACAACAAAATACAGAGCAGCCCCCGTTTTGGTTTGAGGTGCACAGTCGATTACCTGGCCGACACGGGCGAACGGGTGCGATCCATACGCCGCATGGAGTTATTCAGACCCCTGCCTTCATCCCCGTTGGTACGCAGGCTACCCTGAAAGCGCTTACTCCCGAGCAGCTGGCGGCGACTGGCGCGCAGGCTATGCTAGCCAATGCCTACCATTTATATTTGCGGCCAGGTGCCGAGATTGTTGACCAAGCGGGCGGGCTAGGTGCGTTTGCTAATTGGCCAGGGCCTACCTTCACCGATAGTGGTGGCTTTCAAGTGATGAGCCTGGGCGTTGGTTTTAAAAAAGTGATCGACATGACCGGCCAAGAACAAGGTCAGCACGCTGCAAAAAAAGATAAGCTAGCCTGGATTGATGATGATGGCGTTACGTTTAAGTCGCACCTCGATGGTAGTCGGCACCGTTTTAATCCGGAAGTGTCAATGCAGATTCAGCATCAGCTTGGCGCTGATATTATCTTTTCGTTTGATGAGCTGACGACGTTGCACCATAGCTATGCATATCAGGTTGAGTCGCTAGCTCGGCGTACACATCCTTGGGCTGAGCGCAGTTTGCGGGAACATAAGCGCCTCACTGCAGAGCGCGCTGATAAGCCATATCAAGCATTGTTTGGCGTTATTCAGGGGGCAGATTATGAAGATTTGCGTCGACAGTCGGCGCGGTTTTATGGCGAGCGTGATTTTGATGGCTTTGGTTTGGGTGGCGCGCTGCGCAAGGAAAATATTGGCCAAATCGTAGGTTGGATGTGTGATGAATTGCCGGAGGCTAAGCCACGCCATATGCTGGGCATTTCGGAGCCAGATGATATATTTGCCTGCATTGAGGCGGGTGCCGACACCTTTGACTGTGTATCCCCTGCTCGAGTGGGGCGAAATGGGGCGCTATATTCACCGTATGGTCGAATTAATATTACCGGTCGCCGCTTTAAAGATGATTTCCGGCCATTTGATGCAAATTGTGATTGTTACACCTGCCAGAATTACAGCCGAGCATATTTACACCATCTGTTCCGCGCCAAAGAGATGCTTGCTGGCACGCTGGCCACAATTCACAATCAGCGGTTTATTGTGCGACTAGTGGACAACATTCGACAAAGCATCGCAGATGGTAGCTTCGATGAACTACGGGCCAAGGTACTAGCTGAGTATTACACACCAGCTGCAGAACGACCCCAGGGCTGGTAGCTCCCTCTGTTATATAGACTGACCCTATTGCTAAATGCTCATGGCAATACCCGGTAAAGCTGGTATAATAGACTTCATGAAAGTGAAGATACAGATTGATACACAGACATTTGTGCGCTTCTGGCTGGTGGTAATTGGGTTTGCGGCTGCAGGTTGGTTACTATTTACTGCTCGGGAGGCGCTTACTATTATTGGCGTTTCGTTTTTCCTAGCGATTGCCCTTTCTAAACCGGTGGCAACGCTCGCGAAGATGCTGCCAAACCGTAGCCGAGTAGGCGGCACAGCTATTGCCTTTGTGCTTATTGTTGTTGCACTTGGCATTTTTGGCTTTTTGGTGGTACCTCCAATCATTGAACAGACTGCTAAGATTGCAAGCACTGTGCCGTCTTTAGTAGAAAATGCTCAAAATCAGTGGCATGGGCTATCTGGTTTGGTGGAGCGGTATCATTTAGAACCGCAGGTAAACCAAGCGGCAGAGTCGGTGCGTTCAAGTGTCGTGACTATAGCGCAAGGTGCTGGCGGTATGCTGGTAAGTGGCATTGGGTCGGCGGCATCACTGCTAACGGCTAGCTTGCTTGTGCTTGTGCTTACCTTCCTGATGCTGGTGGAAGGTCCGGTGTGGGTTGATCGTATCTGGCTGCTATACACTAATCGTTCGCGAATGCTCTACCACCGGGGGCTGCTCGACAAAATGTATAATGTGGTGACAAACTACGTAAATGGTCAGCTACTTATCTCAATGATTGGCGGCTTGAATGCTGGGTTAGCGGTATTTATTCTTAGCCTATTTACTGGTATTCCTGCCAATCTTGCGATGCCGGTTATTGCACTTACCTTTGTGCTGTCACTTATCCCAATGTTTGGTGCCACTATCGCTGGAGCGCTGGCTACTGCGCTGCTTGCGCTGAACGATCTAACGGCGGCGGTGATTTATGTCATCTTCTTTATCGTATATCAGCAGCTTGAAAATAACTTGATTGCTCCTGTGGTGCAATCTCGTTCAATTAATCTTTCAGCTTTGGCGATTTTAACGGCCGTAACAATCGGTACCTATATGTTTGGTATTGCGGGCGGTATCATCTCGATCCCAATCGCGGGTTGTATCAAGATTTTGCTCGAGGATTACGTCGCACGTCGGCGGTCTGCTCAGGCCAAAACAAAGTTAAAGAAAGCTATTGCAAAAGTGGCAAGAGGCGAGTCGGCAGCTGCTACCGAAGAGGCTACTCCTGCCGGTGAAGTTGAGCATGAAGCTGGTAGTAACCAGAAAGTAAAAGCCGCTTCTGGTAAAAAGAAGCATAAAAAACACCGTGGCAGTGCATCAGCTTAAGCGGGTGAATTAGCTAGTAGTGTGGTGCCGCGTTAGAACTACGGCATATCAATACCCCTTACTAAGTCAGTAAGGGGTATATAGTTTAGTGGGGGTGCGGCCTAGGTGAGCCAATACCACTGGCTGCCGTTGGCTGTATCTCGCACGGCAATTTTTTGCTCGGCCAGAGTATCGCGAATCCTGTCTGCTTCGTGCCAGTCTTTGCGCGTGCGGGCGGCTTCCCGTTTGGTGATAAGCTGCTGCAGCTCTGGCGTAATATTACGCGATGAAGCCCGCAAATCAAGGCCAAGCGTGCCGTCGATCATACGCAGAAAAGCATCAAAGGCTGCGGCTGACAGTGTTGCCGGGTCTGCCTTTTCGATTGCGTCAATAGCGGCATCGACCACCGTAAGTGCTGCTGCGGTATTAAGGTCTTGCCAAAGCGCTGCACTAAAGTCATGAGTAAATGTGCTAAAAAAGGTATCGTGCTGTGCGGCCTGTAGCGCTAGGGCAGTGTCTGTTGCTGTGGCGGTTTCATCCAAAAGCTGGCCTGTTTGCCAGCGCAGCGCACTTGCTTGTCGCCAGTGTGCAAGGCGTTGCCCTGCCGCATGTATTGTATCATCAGAATAGAGTGTACTTTTGCGGTAGTGAGATTGCAGCACTAACAGACGAAAAGCCAGCGGGTCAATGCCTTTTTCGGTTAGATCGCGCAGGGTTAAGAAATTATGCAGGCTTTTACTCATTTTTTTGCCATCTACCAAAATATGCTCGTTGTGCAAAAAGAGTGCTGCATAGGTGGCGTGCGGATCATCTGCCAGTGCGGTACTTTGCGCAATTTCGTTTTCGTGGTGTGGAAAGGCCAAATCGATGCCACCGGTGTGAATATCAAATGGTAGCCCCAGGCTCAATTGGCTCATAGCCGAGCATTCAATATGCCACCCCGGACGGCCTGCGTAGTTAGTGCCGTCAATGACAAAATCCCAGGCTGGCTCCCCTGGCTTTTGCAACTTCCACAGCGCAAAATCATGGGCGGCGTCTTTATCGTACTCATCATTGTTAATGCGCTGCCGCTTATCTCCTTGGCCTAAGTCTAGCTCGGTGAGCTGGCCATAAGTTTTGCCCGACGCCTGGTAAGCTGCAATTGAAAAGTAAATACCATCGTCGGCAGTATAGGCGATACCTGCGTTCACTAGCTTGGTAATGAGTGATTGCATCGCTGCCATGGCTGGTTGACTCGTGGCGCGAATAAAGGTGTACGCGCTCGTGTCGTTACCGACTGTTGTCATGTCTTGCAAAAATTGTTCACCAAAAAATGTAGTCACATTAGCTAGTGCTTTATTTGGAGCAGCTTCAGGGTACATTTCAGCGCTACGGCGAATGGTTTTGTCATCCACATCGGTAAAGTTCATCGTGTGTTGCACCTGAAAGCCTGCTAGTTGCAGGGCACGCCGCAACGTATCGGCTGCGATAAAAGCACTTAAGTTGCCAATATGGACGTAGTCATATACGGTTGGTCCACATGAATAAATGCGGAATGTATCCCCCGCCAGCGGTGTAACTGGCGCGACAGTTTTTGTTAAAGAGTTGTATAAGGAAACGCTCATAAGGTCCTTTCGTTGTCATGGTTAGCTTCGCTTGGCCCGGTGAAGTTCGCGGGGTGCAGCAGCTTGGCACGCTTCCGATGCGGCTAGGCTGCCGCAGTGGTACAGGCGCGCTGCAAGGCAGCATCTGTAGCTGCTATGAGCTCGCGCAGCCCTGTCTCGTATGATTCATAAATTCGAAAACCTGCCACATAGGCGTGGCCACCACCACCGAAAGCCCCGGCAATGTCATGCGCAATCGGTAGGTTGGTTTTAACTTTCCCTGTTAGTTTTTGGTCTGGGTAGGTTTTGATAGCTACGCAGACTTCCACGCCATCCACTAGGCGCATCTCATCGATAACCAGTGCACTTGGGTTGTATTGGTCGCTATACGCACGAATATCTTCCCAGGGCACGTGAACGATAGCCAGTTTGCCATCCAGGTAATACTCAATGCGCTGCAAGAGCTCGCCTTTGTAGGCCAAAATTTCTGGAGCTTTTTTCATAAATTCGCGGCGTCGCTCTTCGATTGCTGCATTGTTGGCACCCAGTTCGACGAACCGAGTTGCCGCGGCGAACGCAGCTGCATCAGCACTTGGTGTACTGAGCCCTAGGCTATCGCTCATCAGTGCGATAAGTCCATTTTCGGCGGCTTCAGCTGATAGCTTCCACCCGGCGTACTCTGCCAGCTGCAGTACCACCATCGAGGTAGCGGCTGCTTCTTGGTGTAGCATGGTGGCTGAAAATGGTAAATCGCCTGCTTCAAGGTGATGGTCTATCACGAGCACCGGCCGAGTTTGTAGCCAGTGAGCGACCCCCGGCTGGTCAAGCGTTTTAGAAAGTAATACCTGCGCTGAAGTGTCGACGATAATGGCTAAATCGGCCTGCATATTGAAATCTGCCTCCACGCGGTCCCAGCCACGGATGTAGCGCAAGTATTTAGGGATTTCAACTGGGCAATGTAGTGACACATCTTTTCCAAGGTCGCCTAATATATGTTCAAGCAGCAATGCCGAGCCAAGACTATCTCCGTCTGGGTTTTCAGCCTGAATAATGACAATCGACTGCGCAGCATCTATCATGTCACGAGCGTGTTGTAGCTCGCTGACTAAGGGCGCTGGTACTGTGGTTTGGTGGGCTTCTTTTGTCATGGTATACCTTATGTAATAATGCTGCGTCCTTGCAGTGCATGTGAGAGGGTTATCTGATCGGCATATTCAAGATCAACGCCGATTGGCAGTCCTCGTGCAAGGCGGCTAATGGTAATGGTGACGCCGTGATCTTTTAGGTATCGCTGCAAAAATAAAGCGGTAGATTCGCCTTCGACCGAGGCGTTGGTTGCGATAATCAGCTCACGCACTTGGTCTTGCTTAATGCGAGTAAGCAGCTCTGGAATATGCAGTTCTTCTGGGCCAATGCCATCAATTGGGCTGATTGCCCCGCCAAGCACGTGGTAGGTTCCCTTAAACTGCCCAGTGCGCTCAAGCGCAATAACATCAAGTGGCTCTTCCACTACCGCTACAGTGGTTTTGTCACGAGCTTGATCGGTGTATAGCGGCGAGATAGCTTCATTGCTATCGATCAGCGCAAACGTAACTGGGCAAGTTTTAACGCCAGTTTGCAGATTGGCGACTGCCCGAGCTAGTTGCTGATTGCCCGATTCGGCTCGGCGCAGCAAAAAATACGCATATCGCTCTGCGGTGCGTGGGCCGACACCAGGTAGGTGCCCCAGCTCATCGATAAGATCAGCCAGGGCTTTAGGTAGTTGCTGCGCCATAATTGCTAGGCTAACTGATTAAAATGGCAGCTTGCCGAGGCCTCCAAGCATTGGCTGAATTTTATTTTGGGCAACAGTTTGTGCCTGTGTAAGCCCATCACGAATACATGACTTCACGAGGTTATTAAGTTCTTCAGCGTTTTCTGGCTTAAGAAATTCTGGGTCAATCTCCACGCTCTTGATTTCCATAGCAGCGTTAAACCGCATGGTAACTTCTGGGTTTTCGTCGCTTGATACTACTTCAATAATCTCTTTTTTAAGCTGTTTTTGTGCATCGTATAGTTTTTTGGCCATTTTCATCTGGTCCATAGGTACTCTCCCTCTGTTTGGTTATTGTCTTGCTCAATGCGTATTATTATAGCGCAGCTACTGCTGACGGTAAAGGTAGAAGCGGTCGGCTTCTTTTTGGCGATCGTTTACTAAAATACGCTTCAATTCCCCGCTTGGCGAGTGGCCAGTAAAGGTGGCCTGGCGCTCGATAATAACCGTGCCGTCCGTGCCAGCCTGGGCTTCGGCATCGTCGATTGAGGTCGCAACGAGCAGCTGCTTGCCGTAGTGAGTTTGCCCACGGTCTGCTAGTACGCGGTAAAAGTCTGCATGCTCATCGGTCACCAGAAGTACTACTTTTGCAGTAGAATCTCGGCTTAGGTGCGAGTGTAAGATCGGGATATCTTGTGAGTAGCCGTGGGTGAGAACAGGGTCATAGCGGTAGCCGTAATTGAAACGTTGCAGCCCGATTAACACCGTTATTGCGGTAAGACATAAAATAAGCCCTAGTCCAAATACGCGTGGGTATGGGTTGCGTGGAAATAGTGTATACCAGCGTTCAAATAGCCAACTTAACCCTGCTGCTGAGAACATAATGAGCGGGATGAAAAACAGCGCAGTTCCCTCTTCCGAAAGTAGCAGTGGAATCATAGCAAGCGCAAACCAGGCTAAGAAAAGGTGTGATCGAATTGCGTAAGAGTGGCGCATAATTTGCACGAACCCGAGGAGCGCTAATGCCATCACGCCAATGCTAATAATTGGTATGATCAAGTGGCCACCTGTTGGTGATAGCGATAGGCGATAGGTTTCAATAAGATTGTTCCAAACCTCTACCGGAGAACGCAGCGGCAAGTGAATACCGAGCAGTTGTCCGAGCAGCCCCGGCTGCTTGATGATAGACACGCCAAGCGGTAGAGCTGCTACTGCAATGAGTAGCACGGTACCGATAAGTGATACGCGCGAGGCGCGCTTAACGCGGAGACGCTGCGCTGGGTGTGAAAACAGAGATAGTGCTACGGCACCATAAAAATAAATCATAAGAGGCGTATATAAGCTTAGCCCGACGCAAGCAGCTAACACCAGGCCAAGTGCTCCACGCGTGAGCTGGTGTTTAGCTCTCATGAGGCTTGTGGCTAGCGCTAGAATAAGCGCCGGCCAAAAGATACTCATAATATACGGGGTGCCATTTTGAGCTAGCACGGCGAACTGCCCAGTAGTGAGCGTGATAACCGCAATAAGTAGGGCCGTAGCATCTTTAAACCACTGCCGCAGCAGCATGAAAATAAGTAGTGCGAGCGTTGCGCCAATGAGGATTGAGGGTAGCTTAATGGCAGCAAGGCGCACCCCAAAAAAGTGAAGGCTGGCCTGCTGCAACAGATGATACGGAGCATTTACCAGGTCCCCAAAAGAAAGCAGCTGGCTCAGCATGGTGTGGCTTTTGACAACCGATGTTTGCTCTCCCTCAGTGAGACCTCCCGGAATAAATAGCCAGGCGGCATATAGTAGGGCCATAAAAGCAATGAGTGCAAAAAAACTGCCGATAATGAAACGGTATCGATATAAGAATAGTGATTGCAGGCTACGTTGTTGCATAAATATATCTATTAGTATACCATGCTGCCTGTAAAATACCTATGCTTTGGCTGCGCATATTAGTCGTGGGTTTTATCAAGCGACATGAAGCGAAGTCGCTCTGGGTGGAAGTAGAGGTTTACTGTGCCAACCGGTCCGTTACGGTGTTTGGCGATGATTAGCTCGGTAATATTCGCTACATCTGGATTGTCTGGTTCATAATACGCTGGACGGTAAATGAAACTCACGATATCGGCATCCTGCTCGATCGATCCAGACTCGCGCAGGTCTGAAAGCATTGGCTTTGGCGGTGTACGTGACTCAACGGCACGTGATAGCTGACTCAGTGCAATAACCGGTACATTTAGCTCACGAGCAATAAGTTTTAGCCCACGCGAGATTTCACTAATTTCTTGCACGCGGTTGCCGTTATGGTTGCCGTGGCTTTGCATAAGTTGCAAGTAGTCGACGACGATTAACCCGATCTCTCGCTCGTGGGCAAGGCGGCGGGCTTTTGTGCGCAGCTCTAGCACGGTAAGGCCTGGTTTGTCGTCAATGTAAATTGGTGCTTCTGCCATTTCTCCCATAGCCTCAGAGAGCCGCGCAAAATCCTCATCGCTGAGGTTTCCAGTGCGAATATTCCAACTATCTACCCCACTTGCATCGGCTAGCATGCGGTCTACCAGCTGCTCTTTACTCATCTCAAGGCTAAAGAATAACACCGGCAATCGTTCCATAGTCGCGACATTGTAGGCCAAGTTGGTCACCAGCGTGGTTTTACCCATTGCCGGGCGAGCTGCCAGTACGATCAGGTCACTACGCTGCAATCCGGCGGTAATATTATCAAGATCTCGAAATCCGGTATGCAAGCCGCGCAAGCTACCTTTGTTGCGGTGTAATTCTTCCATACGATCAAAGCTATCGTTCAAAATCGACTCAATGCTAATAAGGTCTTGCTTCAACGTTTGGTCGCTTACAGCAAATAATTCGGCTTCTGCTTTGCCGAGCAGCTCTTCGGTGTTACTGGTTTCATCATAGCTAAGCTGAGAGATGTCGCTGCTGGCTTTAATAAGTCGTCGGCGCACTGCTTTTTCAGCGATCATAGTGGCGTACGCTTCGGCGTGAGCGGCCGTTGGTACATAGTTTGTTAGTTCACTTAAGTAGCTAGAGCCGCCAATCATGGTTAGCTCTTCTTTGCGGCGTAGCTCATCAGTCAGAGTGAGCAGATCAACTGGGCTATGTTTTTCAAAAAGCCGCAGCATTGCAGCATAGATACTGCCATGACGCTTCTCGTAAAAATCGTGCGCCTTAACCAGCTCGGAAGCATCAGCCAGCACTTCTTCATCAATCAAAATAGCACCGAGTAAGCTTTTCTCGGCTTCAATATTTTGTGGTGGTAATTTGCCGGCAGGTGTTTGTTGCGCTTCGTGTGCTGTCACAGTTATGCTCCAATTTCTTCTTCTAGGGTAATTTCAGTGCCGCCTCCCATGAGGGTTGCGATTGCGGCTAGTTTAGGGTCGCTTGGCGGTTTTGCCTCAGCACTAATAGTCACGTTAACCTGCTCAGCACCAAGCTGCTGCAATGCTTTGTGAATCGTCTGCAGATATTTGCTATCGGCTAGTTTATTAGCAAAAAACTTAGTGCCAGCATAAATGGTTAGTTGTGGTTTGTCGTAGTGCATATGGCTACGGCTTAATATGCCAGCCAGCGCCGGCATGAGCTGGCGAGTCTCAGTAAGTACCGCGGGCCAATCGAGTTCATCTGGCGCAGCGGCTGCAGTATTCTCTGCTGACACCTCAACTTCTTGGGGTTTTGTAGCTTCGGCTGGGCGTTGTGGCTGGCCTGTGGCTTCCTGCGTGGTTGGTGGCTGCGCTTCGGGCCGGGCGGTATCATGTTGCGCGGCTGTGGCAACTGAAGCTTGCGTAATTTGTGTGGTGGGTTGGCTACTTTTTTGAGGCGGATCTTGACGTGGGGCGTTCTCTGGCTCTGGTGATTGCGGTGGCTGAGACGCACGCGAAGCCTGCGTGTAGCCTTGGCCAAATATAGCAGCTAGCTCCAGAAAGACAGTTGTTGCACCAGCGCGTACGCGTAGGAGCTTTGTTAGCAGCGGCAATACGTCAAGCTGGTGTGATAGCTCCTGCTGAATCGTCCATAGCAGCTGTGATAGCAATGTTTGTGGGCTAATGCCCTGTTCGCGCAAAGTAAATAGCAGTTCAATTGCTCGCCCTGGATCTTGGGGATACGATGCCAGCAGTGCCATAACCGTTTCGCGTGGCGCTAGGCCTAGCAATGATTCGATATCTGTGTGCGTAATAGGAGCACCGGGCTCACTAAACCCTGCCACTTGGTCGAGCATCGTAATCGCATCACGAAACCCACCTTCAGCTCGTTCTGCAAGCAGTAGTAAAGCCTCGTCATCAATGTTGATCTGCTCCGCCTCGGCAATTGTGCGTAGATGTTTGGCGATCACCGGTGGCTGAATAAGGTGAAAATGAAACTGCTGGGTGCGGCTAATGATAGTCGGAGGAATTTTCTCAGGGTCGGTTGTTGCAAAAATAAACACGACATGCATCGGCGGCTCTTCGAGTGTCTTTAAGAGTGCATTAAAGGCCGACTTGCTAAGCATGTGAACCTCGTCGATAATGTATACTTTTTTGTCGGCAACTACCGGTGCTATCGGTACTTTATCAAGCAGCTCGCGAATGTCTTCTACGCCACTACGGCTGGCGGCATCGATCTCAATAATATCAAGATGAGTGTCTTCATTAGTGTATGGCAGCTTGGTAATCTGGTGCGCCAAAATACGCGCCACTGACGTTTTACCAACGCCACGTGGGCCAGTTAGTAAATAAGCATGCGCAATATGGCCAGCAGCCAAGCTTTTAGCTAGCAATTTAGTAATATGATCCTGCCCCACGACGTCGTTAAGCGTCGTGCTGCGATACATTCGATATAAGGCCCGTTCACTCATGTGGCTTTAGTATAGCATATTGTAGCAGGAGACTCACGTTATAGAAAAAGCACGCCGCATTGGCGTGCCTACTAGTAGGCTTTGAGCAGCCTTATCACTACATTAAGGTATCTACTGCAGCCCATGTTGCGTCTGGGTTGTCAGCTGGAATGATGATGCTAACTTGATCGCCAGGAGTGAGGCCAAAGTAAGTGACACTGGCCAGTAGCACACGGTATTCCTTGCCGTTGGCTTCAATATATGTGGTGCCGTCGTGGCGCACAACGGTGCCGATTACTTGCTTGCGTGGTACTGGGCCAATTTGCTTATAGATAAGCTTACCGGTTTCTTCATCAACGGTAAGCTTAAGAATATCGCCTTCAACAAGCTTTGATTTTGAGGCATAGTTTGGTGACATGCCGTGTAGTTTGCCATCTGGGCCAACCATCTCTTTGCCGTTAAAAACTCCCTCAATAACGACGCCGCTTACTTCACTCGCAGGCATAACAGTTGTTGGCACACCGATCAGCTTTCCATCATCGCCCGTTAGGCTGAGGAGTAATTCATTGGCGGCTGCTACCGAAGTCTCCACGTCCGATAGTATTTTTTGGAGCCGTCGTAGCTGTTTTTCTGGTAATTCAGACATATAATTCTCTCGCAGTTTCCTCTTGTCTGTGTTTATACATAGTATCTTCTGGCATTGTACCCTCGAGCAGTGGTATTGTCAATAATATAATAAAATCGTTGTGTAAAGTACCATACCCCCATATGACTTTTCCCCAGGTTTTACAGGGGTAGAATAAAAAGTGTTGCTTTTTTAACAGGATATATTGGTAAGGTCGTCAAATTGTTACTCTGCTTTATTAACCAAAAACCCCTCGCCTGATGCAAAGGTTATCTACGCGCGGGAGTTTTCGCAAACTGCCAAGATACCGAGCAGGGCAAGGGGTTATATGGATCCATTAACACATGCAGGAGACTATATGTTGGATAGTGCTATACGCACCAAACCTTATACGAGTTCAACTGAAGCGCCAGCTTCTTCAAGCTTCTTCTTTGCTTCTTCTGCTTCGTCTTTAGAAACGTTCTCTACAACTGCTGATGGCGCGTTGTCAACGATTGCCTTTGCTTCACCAAGTCCAAGGCCAGTAATTTCCTTAACAGCCTTGATTACTGGAACCTTCTGTCCACCAGCGTCGGTTAGGTTTACCGTAAACTCGGTCTTTTCGTCTGCTGCGTCTGCAGCAGGACCAGCAGCGGCTACTGCTACTGCAGCTGGCTCGATGCCGTATTCATCTTTCAAGTGGTTCTTTAGTTCGTTTGCTTCAAGAATAGTCAAAGCAACGAGCTCTTCAGCCAATTTTTTAATGTCAGCCATATTGCTCCTTTATGTAATGCCCCTGGGGGCGGTTTGTATCAAATTAATGTATAAATGTGCACACTACAGGCGTGCAAGGTTGTTAGTTGGTTGCTTCTTTGCGGAAGTCCAGCTCTTCGTTGGTAAGACCACCAGTAATGGTGTTGACCGGAGAAAGCAGTGTATCCACGATCTGGCCAATAAGCTGATCTTTGCCTGGTAGTTCAGATAGTGTTGTGACAGTCTCGGTGTCGAGTGTCTCTCCACTTTCGTTGAACGCACCAACAAGTTTCATTGTTGGGTGAGTTTTGGCAAATTTACCAAGCACCTGTGCAGCTGCGATTTCGTCTTCATCAGAAAACGCATATACCAACTGGCCCTGCAACGCTGAAGTGTCGGTGCTTTTTAGTGCCTCAACATCTTGCATCGCAACACGTACCAGGCGGTTTTTAACGATCCTGATCGTAACGCCAGCTTCACGAGCATCTCGGCGCAGCTCCTGCATATCAGCAACAGACAGACCTTTGTATTCAGCAAAGGCAGTCATTTTTGCATCAGTCAGGCTGGTGCGAAGACTAGCAACCAAAGATTGTTTTTTATCGCGTGAAATTGCCATAAAATAACGCTCCTTGTGAGTTTTATAGTTTCTAAAAATAGTCTCCCTGCTTGTTAATGTTCAGTTGAACCGGTGACGTCCGTGTGTAGTTTGGGCGTCAGGCAATATGTCAAAAGAGGTGAATAAAGAAATGAATCCTCGGTAGCAAATTAAGTATGTTTATAACATACAGCTACTGTCTTTGGCATAATGCTAGGCACATTATAACATAGCCCCGTGACTAGGCGCAATAAAATACCCCAAGAGATGGGGTATTTTTGTGGGTAGTGCGCTAAAATGAGCAAATTAGCCTATGCGTTTTGCACTTCAACCGCAATGCTTGGTCCCATAGTAGTGGTGATTGCGATTGACTTGATGTATGCACCCTTGATTGAGCTTGGCTTTTGCGCCTGCAAGCTTGCAAAGAATGTTGTAAGGTTCTCCGCTAGTTTTTCGCCACCAAAGCTGACCTTGCCAGCTGCGAGGTGTACAATAGCCTGCTTATCTACGCGGTACTCAACCTTACCAGCCTTTGATTCAGTTACAGCCTTTGCAATGTCGGTTGTAACGGTGCCGCTCTTTGGGTTTGGCATCAAGCCGCGAGGGCCAAGCAAACGTGCAAATTTACCAAGTTTTGGCATGTACTGAGGAGTTGCAATAAGTACGTCGAAATCAAGCTGTTCTTTTTCAAGCTGCTTGATGAATTCCTCGTCTCCTACAATGTCAGCACCTGCTTCTTTAGCGGCAGCGTGTAGGTCTTCTGGAGCAAATACTGCAACGCGTACATTCTTACCAGTTCCGTGTGGCAACGATACGGTTGCACGGATGTTCTGGTCTGCTTGGCGTGGGTCAACACCAAGTCGTACGTGAACCTCAACGCTGGCGTCAAATGTAGTAGGGCTAGTCTTTGTTGCTAGCTCGAGTGCTTCAGCGAGTGAGTATAGCTTACCCTTCTCAACGAGCTTAGCAGCAGCTTGGTATTTCTTGCCGCGACGCTCGATGCGTGGGCGTACAACTGGCTTTGGACCCTTCTTTTCAGTAGCTTCGTTTTCGCCTTGTGGGCTTGTGTCGCCTTCAAGCTTGCGGAGCTCTTTCTCAGCCCTCTCTTCAGCTTCACGAAGTGCCTTAGCGCTGCGCTTACCTGCTTTGGCAGCTCCCTGCTCTTTAGTGACGGTTTCTGCTACCTCTGGAGCAGTTAGCTCTTCCTCTGATGGAGCTTTTGCTTCAGCAATTGCTGCTTCAATTTCAGCAATAGTGTTGCGCTCGGTGAGGCTCAGGCCAAGGTCGTGTGCCTTTTCGAGCAACTCTGCTTTTCGTGCCATATATGTCATCCTTTCTTGTGGTGCAAACGGTTGAACCTCAACCTCCCAACTAAATTAATGGCGTTAATAACCTATGCATTATACCACAGTGGCAGGCGCATCAGCAATGACTTATCAGCACATTACCACAAGCAGAAAGCAAGGTGGCGGTGCCATTCAATCGGTGGTACTATAATAAGTATATGGAGAGTATAACGATTATTGACATTGCGGCGCGTCAGATTTTAGATTCGCGCGGCAACCCTACCGTGGAGGCGGATGTATTATTAAGTAATGGCTATCGTGGCCGAGCGGCTGTTCCATCTGGAGCGAGTACCGGGTCGCGAGAGGCTGTTGAAAAACGAGACGGTGATCCAGCTCGATTCGGTGGTAAGAGCGTATACGGCGCTGTACAGGCTATCAAAGAGACGATTCGCCCTGCCCTGAAAGGCAAGAGTCCATTTGAGCAGCGACAAATCGATGAACTGCTAAAGCAGCTTGATGGCACAGAGAACAAATCAAAACTTGGAGCGAACGCAATTTTGGCGGTCAGCTTGGCAGTTGCTAAAGCGGCCGCAAATGCACGCCAGCAGCCACTACATGACTATATTGGTGAGATGGCATTTACGCTCAATGAGCAGTCTATTCCGATGCCAATGATGAACATCATGAATGGTGGAAGCCATGCTGCGGGTAGTACTGATATTCAGGAGTACATGATTGTGCCGCTCGCAGCTACTACTATCGAAGAAGCGCTGCAGATTGGTACAGTTGTTTTTCACCAGCTAAAGAAAGTGCTAGCTAGCCGGGGTTACCCAACGACAGTTGGAGACGAAGGTGGTTATGCACCTCGCGTCCAAAAAGGTAACGCTGAACCACTCCTGCTTATTATGGAAGCGATCAAAGCAGCAGGCTATGTGCCGGGTGAAGATGTAGCCATTGCGCTCGATGTTGCCTCAAGTGAATTCTATAACGAAGAAGATAAACTATATCACCTGCAGGTAGAAGGACGCCAGCTACGTTCAGATGAAATGATAGCTTGGTACACGCAGCTTGTGCGAGATTATCCAATTATTTCAATTGAGGACGGGCTAGATGAAAATGACTGGCCGAACTGGGCCGACCTAACAATTAGCATTGGTTCTGCGGTGCAATTGGTTGGCGATGATTTGCTAGTAACAAATACCAAGCTACTCAAGCGTGCTATTGCGGAACACACGGGTAATGCTATTTTAATTAAGCCAAACCAAATCGGTACCCTTACCGAGACGATTGATGCGGTCACTATGGCTAAGCGGGCTGGTTGGCGCACAATTATCTCACACCGATCGGGTGAGACAGAAGACACAACTATTGCGCATTTGGCAGTTGGTCTTGGTGCTGGTCAAATCAAGACTGGCTCTCTCTCACGTACCGACCGAGTTGCTAAGTACAACGAGCTAATCCGTATTTCAGAAGGGTCTCCGAAGCTAAAGCTAGCTCAACCATTTGGTAATCAGGAGGTGTAGTCGTATGCCGCGGGTGGTTTGTTATGATGTAACAACGGCAGACGAAACAACGCTCATCGATCCGTTAAAGCGGGCTGGGTTTGAAGTGCAGGCGTACTCCGGCCCGCTGCAGTATGAGACTATCGATAGGGATGCGGATGTCATCAGTGTGTTTATTGATAGCCAAGTGACCGAAGAGGTGCTAGAACAAATGCCAAGATTGCGGCTCATTGCAGCGCGCTCTACCGGTACGGATCATATAGCACTTGCTGCGGCTCGTCGCCGCGGCGTTATGGTGCGCAATGTACCGTCGTATAGCGATTCAACAGTGGCGGAGTACGCCTTCACGCTGCTTCTGACGCTAATGAGAAAACTACCGATTGCCGTGCAAAATGCTCGCGTCGGTGAAGATGATACCACGTTGTGCACTGGCCAGGATGTGGCTGGCAAAACTATTGGTATTATTGGCACTGGGGCTATTGGCAGCAAGATGGCTCATATGGCAGCGGGGTTTGGTATGAAGGTGATTGCCAATGACGTAACGCCTGATACGGCACTGGCTGAAAAACTTGGGCTACAGTATGTACCACTGCCTGATCTTTTAGCGCAAAGTGATATTATCTCACTGCACACTCCCCTGCTTGATAGCACTTATCACCTGCTGAATAGCCAGAATATGAATATGCTCAAACCTGGCGTCGTGCTTATTAATACTGCTCGTGGCGAGCTGATTGACACCCGGGCGCTGCTAGCGGGGCTGGTAACGGGGCGTATTGGTGGTGCTGGGCTCGATACGATTGAGGGTGAAGCTTTGCTGTCGCGTCGTGCTTCACTAAAAGCTCTAGCCCGAGCGGAAGTTGCACCAGAGGATAGCCTGAACGTTTCGATTATTCGAACCTTGCAGCGGCTGCCAAATGTTATTATTACGCCACACGTCGCATTCAATACAACTGAAGCGATCGCACGAGTTGGGGCTGCGACCGTAAAACATATTACAGAACTTATGGAGGATATGATGCCACAGTCACTACCAGGGCGCCTTATTATCGTGCGCCACGCAGAGTCAGAATGGAATAAGCTAGGCAAATGGACCGGGCGGACAGATGTGCACATTACGCCACATGGCGCCAGCCAGGCGATTCAACTTGGCCAAAAGCTTGCTGCTAGCGGTATTACTGCAGATGTTGCGCTTACCTCAAAGCTGGTGCGCACACAAGACACCTGGAACTCTCTTCGTCATGGCGCAGGCTACACCATATCGAGCCGAGCCGCTAGTGCGTTAAATGAGCGTGATTACGGTGTGTACACTGGAAAAAACAAACACCAGGTGCAGGCTGAGATTGGCGATGCTGCATACAATGCACTGCGTCGCAGTTGGAATGGCCCGGTAGAGGGTGGCGAAACATTGCAGGATGTGTATGTTCGCGCCATACCATTCTATATGGCAGAGATTTTGCCACAGTTAGCTGCTGGTAAAAATGTGCTAATCGTATCCCACGGTAATACTATTCGAGCACTGATGAAGTATCTTGAGCAAATTTCAGATGAAGCTATTAGCAGCGTAGAAATGCCGCATGATGTTGCACTGGTGTACGAAGTAAATGCAGATGGCCATATGGTGCATAAGGAGATGATCGAAGCTCCTACGGGGCAGCCGGATATTCCGGCTAGTGAGTTGCCACAAGATGTTGTGCAGGCACTTGGGCTTGATCAGCAGAACGCTGCGCCGGTAGCAACCCAGCCTGCTCCTCGGGCAGCATCTGCAGCGCGCGCTAGTCAGCCACAGCCAGCGCGTAGAGTTGATTCGTTTAGGCCACAGCGTCCTACAAGCAGTAATCGCGGCGGCAGGCTTGTGCAGTAGGTTTTATGCACACTACTATTGCCCACCGGAAGATCGGTGGGTTTTTAGTGCCATGAGATTTAGCTACTTTTTTGTAACACTGCAACAAAAAATGCTTCATAGTGTGGCTGTGGTGGAATACGGAGTGTATCGTTAACTATAGTAGGTGCAATTGTGATGGTATTCCACGCAGGCAACGAGTGCGTTTGTAGTTCTGGCGGCACAAATGGTGGAGCTACAAGTGTGGCGTCGCTGTGTTTGCGCAAAAAATGATAGAGCACTAGTTCGTTTTCTTCTGGGGCTATGGTGCAAGTGCTATAAACGAGCCTTCCCCCGGCTCGAAGCTGGCTCCACGCAGTGGAAAGAAGTGATTTCTGTGTATGCGCTAGCCGACGAATATGCGCCACCGACCAGGTATTGATACTTTTTGGTTGAGCTGCCTGTAAGAGCCCCTCGCCACTGCACGGCGCATCAAGCAAGATAGCGTCATATTGCTTTATCATTTCTTCTCGTGGTGGCTTGGTCATATCGCGCAGTGTGCATTTAGCATTAGTAACGCCAAGGCGCTGCAAGTTTTGCGTAAGCTTGAAAAGCCGATGGCGCGAATTATCGTTAGCAGTAATGTGTGCAGTATTATTGCTCAGCGCGGCTAGGTGAGAGGTTTTCCCGCCTGGCGCAGCGCACATATCAAGCACACGTTCGCCTGGTTTGGGCTGTAAAAAAAGCGGAGGCAGCCAGCTAGAGGCATTCTGCACATAGCATGCGCCAGACGCTGCTTGTAGATCTTCAAAATTCCGCACATCTTCAGTGATTACGGCAGGACGCCGCCAGCCGGTTTGGTGCGGCATCCAACCCACCTCCGTGTAGCCAAGTTGTTGCAGCTGTGGGGCGATACTGCTCGGATCTGCAACTAGGTTATTAATGCGAAGACTTTGTTGCAACGGTTGGCTCATGGCCGCGGTTACAGTTTCTTCCGAACACTGCAATATCTGCCCGGTGCGTGATAGGAATTGCTGCCATTTTTGTGCTCGTTTTTGTTCTAAAGAGGTTCGTTTTCCCATAATAGCTATTGTATCATGCGGGCACAAGAAAAATGCAGCCCTGCGTATTTGCAGAGCTGCATCGGTGTAGTCTGTGACGTGTATGATCTATTCAACGACTTCAACGCCCATCGAGCGAGCTGATCCGGCGATGGTCTTCATAGCACCTTCTACTGAAATAGCATTGAGGTGTTCCATTTTTGCCTCAGCAATTTCACGAACCTGGTCTTGAGTGATTGTACCAACTTTATCAGTTTTACTGTTGGCAGCACCCTTTTGAATACCAGCTTTTTCACGAATCATGTCGTCTACTGGCTGTCCGAGGCTCTTCCAGCTAAAGCTGCGGTCATCGAACACCTGCAGGTGCACAATAACATCCTTGCCCATCATGTCTTTAGTTGCTTCGTTGAATGGGTTGATGAAGTCCATCATATTAAGACCCCACTGACCAAGTGTTGAACCAACTGGAGGCCCAGCAGTTGCGCGGCCAGCTGGAATACGAAGCTTCAAGTTTCCAATAACTTTCTTTGCCATACTAATTCCTTATACTTTTGCTTAGCTTAACCTAAAATAGTAGAAGCATTTGTTGCGTAACATGCCTATTTTAGCACGCACTAATTGGGCAGTGCAAGCTGCTTACAGCTTCTTTACCTGAAGTGCATCTAGCTCAACTGGGGTGTCACGACCAAACATACTGACCATCACGCGCAAGGTCCCCTTCTGTACGTCAACTTCAGAGATTGACCCCTCGAAGCCCTTAAATGGGCCATCAACGATCGAGACAACCTCTCCCTCGCTGAAGTCTATTTGGTGAGTTGGCTCTTCTACGCCCATACGCTGCTTAATCTTCTTGATCTCTGCTTCAGAAACAGGGGTAGGCTTGGTGCCTGCACCGATAAAGCCAGTCACATCTGGGATATTGCGGATGATATACCATGTCTCATCGGTCAGTTTCATTTCCACCAGCACGTAGCCCTGGAAGATCTTTGCCTCCACTACTTTGCGCTTACCGTTGCGGATTTGGATTTGTTTCTCTTTCGGTACCAGCGCCTCAAAAATCTTATCTGCCATGTCAACAGCGTTAATGCGTTGCCGGATATTTTCAGCTACTTTTTCTTCGTAACCGCTGTGCGTTGAAATAGCGTACCAAGCACGTGTGTCGTCGTATCGATTTGTTCCCATGTCTTCCCCTTGTTTTTATTTGATTAGTTGTTCTGATATAAAGCCAAATAGGGCATCAAGTCCTAGGATTAGGACGATAAAGATGATGCTGTAGACCAGCACGGCTAATGTCATACCCCAGGTAGCGCGGCGAGTTGGCCAGTGCACTTGCATCAGTTCCCACCATGAGCCGCGGAAGTAGCGACCGATCTTTTTAAAAATATTTTTGGTTGGCGTTGGCGCAATTTTTTCAGCAGTCATAGCCCGGTGCTTTTGCTCGGCGCGTTTTGCTGGGTCAATCTTTTTTGCTTTGGCAGCTTTTTTTGCGCTAGTATTGCTGCTACTAGCTTTAGCCTTCCCTGTCGTATTCGCGGTAATGCGAGTAACGTTTGTATCCTTCTTTCCCACGATTAATTCCTCTTAGATTAAAAATAGTCTGCTTATGCAGACTGTCAATATAAGTATAGCTTGTACGTGGTAAAATGACAAGCGTTAGAGGTATGGAGAGTGGCGAGCCAGCAGGGTTTTATCCGCCTGATAATCTGGCTTCATCTGCGAAACAAGCTGCCAAAATGCTGGGCTATGGTTGAGATGTACGCTGTGCGCGAGCTCGTGGATAATAACGTAGTCGATGGCGCTGTAATGTTCTTGCAACGAAGCACCAGGTAAAAACAAGAGCGCTATATTAAGGCTGAGGGTGCCACGACTCGAATAGCTTCCCCAGCGGGTGGCACTATGGCTTAACCTAAGCCTCTGGTACTGCACACCAAGGGGCGCGAATTGTTGAGCTAGCTTTTGTACCCGCTCAGGCAGCAGAAGTTTGGCTTCTTTGCGTAGCACCAGCAGAACCTTTTGGCGAATGATTGTTTGCACGGCATGTGCAGACGGGCTCATATCTTGTGGAATCGTGATACGTAGCGAGGTGCTCGTAACCGCCGTTGTTATATTTGTGACAGCTTGCTGCTGGATGATCAACATAATATGGCTAGCAATCATATCCCTATCGGTGTATAAGCGTGGGGCTTGCGTAGCGATCGTCGTCAGCTCGGGCGTTAGGTCGCGCACTAATTCATACGCCGCAGGTTGCGACATGGGTGGCCGAGGTGTACTGATGCGAATAATGCCGCTTGGCCTACGTCGAATCGTGATTCGTTGGCTGCGCCGACTAGCCACAAACTGCAATGTCCCAAACTCTGGATGCTGCAACAAGAAGGCCATTAGAGATCAATGCGCCGGCTAATTGGTGTTGTAGGTCGAGTGTTATGGCGGCGCTGCACAGTGTGATGACGCTCGCGTGGCGCAAGAAGGTCGGTCACTTGTGTCATCGATGGGCCGCTCGTTCGTCGCGTAACTGTTTTTTGCGACCGGAGTGGTTTTTGCGGCTGTTTGTGGTGCATGGTAGGTTTATTCTGCACGCTTGATTTAGTTTTATTGACGATAGCCAGGCGCGATACAGAACCTGCTACTGTTGGCCGAATGACCTGGGGTGCCATAGCTAACCCGCTAGCTCGAGTGGCCGGTTTGGCTGGTGGACGGGTTGGTTTTTTAGTAGATTTGTCGGTGCGCTCTGGGGCTGCTTTCACATTTTGTAGTTTTTGCAGCACCTTATGAGATTGGGTGGTAAACGTATGTTTGCCACTAATTACCGTACATACCTCGTTATTCCGTGGCGGTGAAAATACCGATTCTCGATAAGCTGCAAGCACTGTATAATTCGCAAACGTTTTTGCAAGTTCTCGCTGTCGATACTGCCGGGTTGGTTTGTCTGTTTGCACCCATACAAGCAAAGGACGATAGCCGTTGCTGCGGGCTAGTTTAATAAGATTCGCGCGTTCATTCGGGCGGTCTGCTCCGCCTTCAAAGATAAGTGTTTTTTGGGTTTTCATCATTTCGCCAAGATATAGAGCCACGCCTGTATGCAGTTCTTGCAGCAGTGCTGAATCTTGCGATGTATGAGTTGGCAGCCGCAAGAAAAGCTCATCTACATCGATAAATGGCATTGTGAATTGACGAGCAAACTGACGAGCAAAGTGAGTTTTACCGGCACCAGGCAGGCCGATAACAATAATAAGATATGGTGTAGTGGCTGCAGGGGTTGCCGAATTATTCATATGTGTAGTATAGCAAAAAAATAAGTTTACAAACAAGCAATGACGCCCCAGTAGTGGAGCGTCGTAGACTATTATAGTTATTTAATGTGGAGTTCTCGCCAAAACACGTGGCAATTAGCGTCTGATCCGCTACCGAAACGATAGTATGTTGGCCGTGGATTGCCAAGCTCTAGTTTTTTGAGCGAGTCTTGACCTGTAACATCCTGGTCATTATAGCTAATTTTTTCTGGTCGGTTTTTTCTGTTATAGGTAATTTGCAGCTGATTGTCATTTTTCCCGCAAGTGTCTGGTGTTTTTATTGCCACCTGTTTAGCACTGTCTAAGATAACGGTGCCTTGACCTTTCCCCGTGATGCCAATATTTTCAACGTAGCCCTCAATCGTAAGTTTGCCGCGTTGGGTGTCACTCACATCTGCTTCGATTCCAGTCATTCCCGTAGCTCGCATTGTCAGTAGCCCTTCATGTTTAAGCGCTACGTTCATCGTGCGCCCTTCGGTGGCTCCGGCGGTGTAGTACCCGCCAGAAATATTATCCCACGTGAGCGACGAAAGCTTTGGCCCGTAAATTGTAGCACTCACTTCTTCTTCACAAGTATCACCAGCAAACAGGTCGTTACAGACGCCATCATAAGCCAGTGCCAGGTGTGCTCCGTCTTCTTCTGCTGAAGCTGTAGCGGTTAGCGTTTTTTGACCACGAAGTGAGGTTATTTCTATATATGGCTCTTTGCTAGCCTCCACTTCCTTGTAGCCAACGTGAGCTATCCGTTTTCCGTTTTGGCCGGTAACAGTGAGTGATTTTGCGTCTGCTAATCCAGCCAATTGCACTGTTGTTTGCTCTTTAGTTTGCTCGACAGCGTGGCGGCGCTCTGTATTAATAGTGTGTGTCATAACCAGTACCAGCGAGGTGATCGCTGCAAAGATAATGCCACTAGCGACTAAACAGGCGATGATAGTATTGCGCATCCCCTTTGGAAGCTTGCCTCTTTGCAGTGCAATTATGCCAAGTACCGCACTAATGAATAGACAAATAGCAAGACAAACACCGAGAATCACCGACACAATGGCAAAGCCATGATATGCAGTAGGTATCTCTGCAAGGAGGTTACCGTGGGCTAGCGCAATCAAGACATTAGCTGTTGATGATGCGATAGTGACGAGGGCACCGAGTAAAATAACGATACCAATGATTCGCAAGATTAGTATACCTAGCGGCGTGGTGACCGGCTTAAACGCCTCGCGTTGTAAATTAGCGCGGGTAAGTGGAAGCCCCTTCATTGCCAGGCGGTCGGCGGTACTTTTAGTTGGAGGAATAACGGCAGCTAGTATGATATACTCTGGCAGTAATAGTCCCATACTAACAACAGAAGCAAGAACCACTAAAATACGCAAAAGTGTGAGCGGAATATTATAGCGGGCGCTGATGCCGGCTAAGACACCAGACAGCACTGCATTATTGGTATCGCGCATGAGCCTGCGGCCGCTGTCGGTGAGAGCAAAGCGATGCCTGACATTACCCCAAAACCCAAGTGGTTTGTGTGAATCTTGACTACGCCTCGCTTGAGCCTCTTCGTCGATACTACTATAAAAGACGCTTGGACTACCTAGCTGCTGCATGATTGCGTTAACGTCGCGCTGAATAATAACCTGTTCTTTGTGAACGCCATGCTCATGTAAGATCTCAATAATGCGCAGTTCGATTTCCATCATGTCATCTTCAGTGCCACCGAGGGCTGCTTGTACGTCTTCGAGATAGTCTGCTAATTGGCGTCTGGCCTCTGGTTCAATCATGAACGGAGTACGGGCGAGGTGGATATTGGTAAATTCTTTCATAACGTCAGGTCTCCTTATAGCTTAGCCAGAGCTTTGCTTAGTGCGGTAATATTATCAGATAGTAGTGCAATAACTTCATCCCCATATTCGGTGCGGTGATAGTATTTACGTGGTGGTCCTTGTGCGCTCTCGCGCCATTCGTGCACGAGAAGCCCGTCGCGCAGCAGGCGAGCCAGTAGCGGGTAGATAGTTCCCTCTACTACCACCAGTTCGGCGTCCTTGAGCGCTGTGATAATTTCACTGGTGTAGTGCGGACTACTGCAAATCTTTAATACACAAAACGCCAAATATCCCTTGCGGAGTTGCACGGCGAGATTGTTGGCGTAGTCTTGGCTGCTTCGCTGCTTCATAGTTTTATGCTATGCAAAGTAGCTCGTAAAGTCAAGTAAAATATGATGTAACTAGTGCTATAGCTGCCGGCGCAGGCAAAAGAAAAGACCCCGTAGTATTTTGCTACGGGGTCCCTGTAGGCGTTAAGACTGATCATAGAGATCGTAAAGGATTTCCTTCGTGCCATTGAACCCATTATTCAGCAAGTCCACGAGGGACTGCTTGGCGTAATATGGTGCTTTAGCAAAGAAGTAGACGATAATCTTATTGCTACACAATGTAGAACAGATAATAGCGAACTCGCGTATCGTCACAATGCTTCGATATGTATCATCGTCATCTATCAGGTGTGATGGTACAATAGGTCGCTCAGTGTGGCTTTTTCCCCTATAGGTAAGTCGACGAAGGAGCTGGTAATAGGCATCCTTAGACGTATCATAGCCAGTAGTGAACCTGCTTAATTGAGCAGGTTCTTTGCGAACTACTTCTTGATCATCACCGTCATGGAGGATGACATTAATAGGGTTTGCAAAGGCGTCTTGAATTTTACCCCTCAGTACTGTTACTGCAGCTGGATCATCATAAGCTGCCGCATAGTAGTCTGCTAGGCCTATAAGCGGTAGATAATACCATGGCTCTGGGCTCGTAAGTAGCTTGAGATCTATGAGATTACACACTGAGACAGTGTCTTTATCATACCAGCCAGTGATCAGATTGGCGAGCAGAACATCTTTTGCTGTAGCATCCCCGTTGCCTGGAAATATCTTTTCTTCCGATGCAAACTGGCCGCTGTATCGAGTTGACATGAAAATCACATCCTTTGTACTTGTAAATGTACAACGCATACAGGGGTCCACTCTGGATGAGCGAACCGACTAACCTGGATGCGCTCGAATCCTTGTGGATCTACTGTAATTATACCATGTAACATGTAGTTTGAAAAATAAAATATCACCCTGCCAGGCCGGCAGGGTGATATGACATGGGGGATAGAAGCTAGCGGGGACGCACCACCATAAAGGTGAGAGCGACAAGTGCACAGCCGGCTATGATCGATATGATAGCGGTCATGCGATTGGGGTAGTAATCTACCGTCTGTACGTTGTCGTGTGCTGCAGCTTCAATTGATTTCTTGGCTGTCATGTAGCAAGTATATACCCATGTTTATAAAAAGAAAACCCCCAAGATATAAGGGGTATATTGTGCAAATTTGGCAGGGGCATGAGGAATCGAACCTCAATCTACGGTTTTGGAGACCGCTATACTAGCCGTTGTACTATGCCCCTAAAAACAATCCAATTATAGCATGATATCAGGCGGCTGCCAAGCTTATTTTTCGTCGCTACGAACTCGCACTGCTCGGCGGAATTTGCGCTCGCTGGCAGGATCGGTGAAGCGGAACATTGGCTCGTAGGTGAACAACTTTGGCTCGCCCTCCGCCCTATTGTCATCAAATGAAGTAATAGCACCAATAAGAAACTTATTCATGAGCCACTCTCGGCCCGGCGTCATTTGGCCGCGCACGCTAATGCGGTATAAGTTATCGCCCCACTTCTCTTCTTCGACAAAGGCGATTGGCTTGGCGAGTAGTGTTGGGCCGACAGGAATGGCCTGAATAATCTTGCGGAGCTCTGCGCGCCCTCGCTCTAGGTCTGACATGAATACATCCACGGTAATCGTGTGTACGCCACGCGGTGTAACACGCACTGCTGATATGTATTGATTGTGCACCCAAATAACCTCTCCGGTTAGGCTACGGATTTTTGTTGAGCGCAGTGTGAAGCGTTCCACCACCCCTCGTACATCGTTCATCGGGCGCAGTTCTATGAAATCACCCACGTTAAACCACCCCTCGGCAATCATCAGTGTGCCTGCGGTAACATCACGCAGCACCGAAGCGATAGCTTGCCCGGCAAACACCACAAAAAAGGTTCCGGCTCCGATAGCAGCGAGACCGCCACTTGGCTTATCTGTCGGTGAGATAATGCGAAAGCCAATATAAATAGCAATGCCAGTCACGACTGCACGTAGCAGCGCAGTAAAGATACTCAGATAGGTTTCGATCTGGCGGTAACGAATGCGCCAGTCTTCATTGGTAGAGTTGTCTGACTTGCGGGCCACTTGCCTAGCGATAAAGATAACGCCAGCAGCCAAGTATTTGCCGATAAAGTACGCGATGATGGCCAGGATGATAAGACTAAGGATATTTTTCAGAGAGTTGTCTTGGCCGGCAAATGTTTTAACGTCGTTAATAATTGTTTCGAGCCATATATTCATGCGTGGTATTGTAACGAAAAAACAGAGGTAAGTCGAGGGTAAAACTACCAACATTTTTGACCAGAATATATTACGGTTTTTGGCGATACCTGGCCGGGTGTGTTACACTAAGCATAAGTAGCTTTTTAGGTGGGAAAGAAGAGAATGAAGATTTTAATGCTCGGGTGGGAGCTCTCGCCCTATTATAGCGGCGGCTTAGGTGTTGCCTGCTATCAAATAGCACAGGCACTCGCGCAAAGTGGAGTGGAGATTGACTATATTGTTCCGTTTGCGTACGAGCAGGAGCAGGCACCGTTTATGCGGGTGATTTCTGCAACAAAACTAAGCCCAACGGCTGACCGCATGGCTGAAATGAGCGGTTATGCCTCGTTTAGCACCTCGCAGCAGCCAGGGGTGACGCGAGAGCAGACGGCTCCTTTTCGCGCTTCCCTTACCTCGGGTCGACGGGTGGCGCCGAGTGCGGCAGTTATTGAACCGCTCAGGCGTGGTGCTGCCACCAAGCTAGATACGCCACCAAGTAGTGGTGAGCCAGTTTCACTAGCGCTATATGGAGCATACGGCTCGATAGGTAGTTATCATTCTCGGCAGTATGGCCATGAAAAACATTACTCTTCGGCTCGGGCAGCTTCTGGCCGCGCGGTGCACAGTGCCTACAGCCAGGTATCGCCTTCTTTGCGGCAGCTGCAGCGGCAGTATACACGTTTTGTCGCTGATTTTGCTCAGCAGCATAGTCATAATGGCTACGATATTATTTATGCTCACGACTGGCTAACTTTTGAAGCAGCACAAGCGGCGCGCCGTTGGTTAAAAGTGCCGGTGGTAGCGCATGTTCACTCAACGGAATTTGATAGGGCTGGCGGTAAAACTGGTAATAAGCTTGTGCATACGATTGAAAAAAATGGCTTGCGTGGTGCCAGCAGTATTATTGCAGTTAGCCAAAATACCAAGCAAATACTGATGGAGCGATACCAATTACCAGCGCAGCGAATTACAGTTATTCATAATGGTGTAGATGTACGTACGGTATTACGCCAGTATACGGAGAAGAGTGTAAAACCCAGCCTAGTGTCGTCTCAGGCGGAGACTTCCCCCGTCGCTGAAGGTTCTGTATCTTCTGCTGCCTACGTGGTGGCAAGGCCTGTAGCCTCAAAGAAGCGTATGGCTACGCATCGGCCAGATTATGCATTGATCGGCGCCATTACTCTTGCAGTGAGGCGGTCATTGCAGCAGCCGTCAACAGAATTAAAGCGTATACGCCCAGTTCAAGAAAGCAAAGAAGTAGTGCAACAAAATGAACGCAGCTCTGTGATTGCTCAGAACTATGCTATGACGCAGCGTCCGGAGCAGAGGTCTACGGCCTTTGCTTCCCTTCAGGAACAACGCCCAAGAGAATCTGCAATAGTCGCACCTCCTCAGGCGAAGACGCCTTTGGTCGCCCCACCTACTAAGGCAGTGGCTCGTCAGGCTCCAAAAGCGGTGGCTATACAACCGCGGACTACTAATAATCGTTCAAACTCGTGGCATAAGCGTTCATCCGAACCACCACGTACTGAGCCTATATCACCCGCTCCTGTGCCACAAAAAAGGATGTATCCAGTGCTAGATTTTTATCGCAAGCAAGGTGTAACTATCGTTGGCACAATGGCGCGCTTTACCCCACAAAAAGGGCTGGTGTATTTACTGGAAGCAGCTAGCGAAGTACTGCAAAAAAATGATTCAGTATTATTTGTACTGGCGGGTGATGGCGAGCAAAAAGAAGAACTCGTGCGGCTTGCAGCTCGATATGGCATTGCGCACCGGGTGCTATTCCCTGGCTTTGTACGCGGGATAGCCTGGCAAGAGCTGTACAAGCAGTTTGATATATTCGTAATGAGCTCTGTTAATGAACCATTTGGACTGACGGCATTAGAGGCTGTTCATTATAACTGTGCGACGATTATTACAAAGCAGTCCGGCGTATCTGAAGTGCTTACTGCCGCGCCACAATATGACTATTGGGACACTGGCCGATTAGCGGAGCTACTACTGGAGTATATTGCTGATCCACAGCTACGCACAGAGGCCATAGTGCAGCTAAAGCAGCAGTATACGTCGGCGCAATGGGGGTCTGCCGCAAAGCAGTACTTGCAATTATTTGCAAATACTACCCAATCAACACCTCGACTATCATCAGTTAGGACCGAGAGGAGCCGCGTATGAACCAAAAAGCGGTAAGTTTGTATATTCGGCTGCATTGTCCATGGGTGCTTGGCCCGTATAGCATTGCTGATATCGGAGTTCGGCACCAGTATGCTGGTGCGGAATTGGCAAGCGGCTCTCTAGACGAGGGAAAGTCATTTTTCCTTGAGGTCGCTCAGCACGTGTATGCTCCGCTGTTTGCCGTGCTTGACAGGGTTATTGCTGCCCAGCCAACGCTACAGATAACTTTTAGCGTTAGCGGTCCTTTTTTGCAGCAAGCTTTACGCTGGGACCAGTCTATTATTGATAAAATTCGGGCGTATGTTGCGTCAGGACATGCGATTATAACTGCCGAAGCCGATGCTCATTCACTCGCTTTCTTTTATGACCGTGCAGAATTTGTAATGCAGGTTGCTAAGCACGAGCAGCATATTGCTCAGTATTTCAACGCTCAGCCGCGAGTGTTTCAGGTTGCAGAACTTGCGTATGATGATCAACTGGCTGCCTGGGCAGATGCAGCTGGGTATAGCATTATACTAGCGGATCAATACCAACGGGTAGATCCACGTTTTTTGCATCGACCGGCTCGCACTCAGGCAGTGCGGCTTCTCATGCGTGATCGCCAAGCAAGCCAGCAGCTAATGGCGCGCATCAGTGGTTCTGCCAGTGGCGTATCTGGCATGGAATTTGCGGCCCAGTACGCAAACTCATTTAATCCGCAGCAGCAAGTATCAGGCCTTTTCATTGATGCTATTTCCCTGCAGGAAACAGATAGCCAGCCAAATTGGCGATTTTTAGCAGAGTTTTTGGCAGCTTGGCCAAGCTATGGAAGATATATTACCCCACTCGATGCCGCTGAGCAATTTACGCCACGTGAGGAAGTGCGAACCGCAAAAACAAGCACATGGCTGGCAAGTGGTGACCTGCGTAGCTTGATTGGCAATGATCTGCAAAAAGAATTTTTGCATCAATTATATGATATCAAGGCGTCCGTGCAAGACAGTGGTGATACGCAGCTGCAGGAAGACTGGCGGCTTTTACAATCAGTTGATATTGTAAAAGCAATGGATAATGCTGCATACAATTCAGCGCCATCGCATGAGGTTTTTCTGCGGGCAATGAATAGTTTGCAGGATATCGTACTACGCAGTCAACATGATACTACACAAGAGACAGAATTATCAGGGAGGTATAATGTTACTTAGCAATAGCCAGTTGGCAGTAAAATTTGATTCACGAGGTGGCATAGAAGCATTGCACCTAATGGACCCTCGCACTTACCGGGGGCTTATAGACTGGAAAGATGAAGCGCCTGTTTCACCTTTGGCATTTGGCGTGCGCATAGATGGGGCTTTGTCGTGGTTGGATGATACTGAAAACTGGAAATTGCAGCAGACTGTACAATACCCCTTGGCGGCTCTACGGTTAATTGCAACAAACAAAAAGATTGGCATCAGCTTGGAGGTGCACGGCACTGTGGCGCACCAGGCTGCTGCTGTATGGCAGCGTGTGCAGGTGGTCAATCGCTGGGATCGTCCTCGTCGAGTGCAGCTTGTACTGAGGCGTCACATTAGTTTTCGGCAACCACAGGCATATGTACAGGAAGAGATAATCCTGCCGCGCACCAAAGCTAAGTCTGAGCGTGCTGCTTCTGCTTTTCCGCTGGCTTTACACCTGAGCTCACACGCTGCCATAGCTGTTAGTGTGGCTGCCACGGATTCGGCGCAGCATCGCGTCAAACACAAGCAGCAGGCTAGCTATATATCGCTCGATATTCCTGCGCACAGTTCCAAACATGTTGATGTACTGTTTTCTGTGGGTACTACTGGCAGCAACACCCTGAAGATCCATAATCGAGTCTGGAAGCAGGGGTTTGCCCATCACTATCAGGCTGTTGGTCAGGCTTGGTCAGAGTGGTCGGTGCCAGTTGCTCGGCTATTCCGGGGTATGACTCCGCCTTTGCGTCGAATTTTCCTTGCCAATGCGATTGCCGTGCGTTCACACTGTTTCCCTGTCGGTGTGGCCGAACAACATCCAGCGACGGGCGACTACTATTATTCTATGCGCGCTACTGCATTTGCGCTATGGCCACTGTTGCGGCTCGGTCACTATGCCGAGGTAGCGGATGTATTTACGCAAATAGCCGCTACATTTACCATGCGCGGAGGCGTATCTATACAGACAAGCGACCTTTTTACCGATAGTACCCCACTAGTTAAGCAGAGTACTAGCCGTAAAAATCACACGTATCACGAGCCGCTGCAGCCGGACGTACTAGCGAATCTCATATTCTTGTTCGCCCAGCTATCTAGGCAAATGCCAGCTAAACGCAGCATTCGCCCGTTATATAAAAAATTCTTACAGCCAGCCATGCGTTCACTCGGCGAATATTACGAGCAGTTTATGATTGACGACTCATCGGAGCGAAGCGATGTCCCTTCTTTGTATACACATGTTGTTTTATACGCAGCTTGTCGTGCAGCTAGCGGTGTGGCCGAGCAGCAAAAGCAGCGCGAAGACACTGTCGCCTGGGAGGCGCTCGCTGATGATATTGCGGCTACGCTAGAAATGGATCATCAACCAGTGGCACTTGCTGGCTGCGGTTTTGAGGCGGTGTATGAACAGAGTTTGATTTTTTATGCACTATTCACTTATGGCATGCTTCCGAGTGAGGACGCCTACTTCAAACAGCAAGCTACCCATATTGGAGATGCACTTGATGAGTTATATCAGCAGTGGCGTAACCATCCAGAAGGTCGCCCGGTCGATAGCCGAGTTGCGCTGATTCATGCCTGGCTTGCACAATATTATGCCGAGCAGTCAGATCGTGCACTGCTTACATGGCACTTGCAGCGACTGGTCAGGCTGCAGTTAGAAACGACATGGCAGCGAGCAGAACTCCTAAGCACCCTGCTTGACACAGTCGTCTAACAAGTGGCTTATAGCAAGATTGGTTGCTATACTGAATTATCTATTATATAATAAGAATACGTTTTAAGCTTTTATTTATTATGTCTATGCAGTATCGTTTTCAGGATATTACCAGAAAGTTATCACCGAAACAAATATCGGCTGAGCTAAAGCTGCAGAAAATGCTACAAGCTGCAATGTCGGAATTAGGCTTAACCTATTACGGCCAAGTTGATTATACCGATAACAGCGCGACATTAGTGCGCGGTATGGCAACGCACCAATCTCAAAAAGACAGCCATTACTGCTTTGGTACATATGGTGGGTATGAGGTGGTCTTTTTGCGCCGCCAGGCCACCCTGCAGGCTCCTGATGGCAGCACTCGCCAACAACAATGGTTTATTGTGCAGGTTGATACGAAAGCGGGCTATCCACTACCTCATATTTTTTTTGCACCACATGGGCACCGCGATGTATGGTACCACACAGCATTAGATTTGCAGCCCGAGATGCAGCCGCTTTCACTTGGAACGTATTGGCGATATCCTGCACTACTGAATAGTCGTTATACTGTGTATGGGTCACCAGCTCAGCAGCAACTTATCGAATATCTTGTCAGGCCGGATATTTCTATGGTGTTAGCTCAGCATTATTACCCTTGCTGCATCGAATACGATCGCAACCACATTATCATCAGCCACGATTATGCCAAAATCACCAAAGAGTCACTGGTGACAATGATTAAAAATGCCGTCTGGCTAGCACTGATGACAGATGCTCAATATCAGGCGGTGCGCGAGGCGCAGTACACTAGTCGTGCGCAATAAAAGGCATAAAATTCTATTGACCAAACAACATATCTCCACTATAATACTAGCTATACCGATTGGTTTGGTTGTGCCGATTTAGCTCAGTTGGTTAGAGCAGCTGTTTTGTAAACAGCAGGTCCTGGGTTCGAGTCCCTGAATCGGCTCCATATTTTATTGTATGCTGGAATCGTGTAGTGGCAATCACAGGAGACTGTAAATCTCCCGCCGTATGGCTTCGTAGGTTCGAGTCCTACTTCCAGCACCACAGGTATTATCACCCGGCAGTAAAATTGCCGGGTTTTTGATTGTATATCAAATTATATAGCATTCAACCAAAAGCGCCCCGGCCAATTATTAGCTAGGGCGCAAACGGCATGCAAAGGAGGCTACCCCCTATATTGCAAACAAATCATTGAGTGATTCACTTACCGTTGGGTGCGTAAAGATTTGATCGCGTAGCACGGTGTATGGCAGCTGATTATCTACGGCAGTTTTTATAATATTAATGACCTCGTGTGCATTTTGGCAAAGCAGCGCAGCACCTAGGATTTCCTGGGTGTCGGTATCTACGATAGCGCGAAGAAGTCCAGTTAGTTTGCCATCGACATGGAGCCGTGGAATTACTGCAGCTGGCATCTCCTTGACCGCTATTTGGCGTCCAGTCTGTCGTGCTTCAGCCTCCGTCATGCCGATGCGGGCATATGGAGTTTGCATAAAGACTACGGTGACGAGTGGTGACCTTTGCGCTCGTGTATAGCCACCATCTCCTAATAGCTGGCTACGAAGGATACGAAAATCATCGAGCGATAAGTACGTAAATTGTGGAGCGCCGGTAACGTCACCCATCGCATAAATGCCAGGTGCTGAGGTTTCTAGCTTGTCGTTTACGATAATAGCACCTGTTTCAGACACATCCACGCCGGCTGCTGCAAGATTTAGCCCATCGGTAAATGGACGTCGGCCAGTGGCTACAAGAACGGCATCAAATTCTGCTGTTTCTGCATGATTAGTGACGGCAACCCCAGCGTCTGTATCGCTAACCTGAGTAATGTTAGCGTTATGAACGATTGTAATGCCCTGGTCGACGAGAGTTGACTCGATAGCTGCAGCCATAGAAGGGTCCTCGCTTGCTGCGAGCTTGTCGCTGCGATTAAAGACTGTTACTTTGGTGCCGAGCTGCGCAAAGGTAGAGGCAAACTCAAGCCCAATAAAGCCGCCCCCGATAACGGCAAGCCGTTTTGGCTGTTGCTGAGCAAGTAGCATCTCAGTGCTTGTGAAAGCGCGGGTGCTAGATTCCAGACCTGGAATGGCTGGGATCACCGGAGTTGCTCCGGTGTTGATGAATATTTGGTCGCTTGTTAGTAGAAGCGTTTCATCACCAGCAGTAACACGCACCGTACGGTTGTCCTCAAACGAGGCCACGCCGTCAATGACAGTGACTCCAGGGTTGTCTGCCAGCATGTGGTAGTTCTTAGTGTTTAATCGACCAACCACTTCGCCTCGCCTTTGCATTGCATCATCAAAAGAAAGCCCCTGCGCCGCGCTGCTCGCTAACGTTTTTGTCGGGATACAGGCGATATTAATGCAGGTTCCGCCATACATCTCTTTTGATTTTTCTATCAGTGCTACTCGTTTGTTTGCTTTTGCGAGTGCTCCAGCGAGTGTCTTCCCCGCTTTTCCGAAGCCAATAATAATTGCGTCAAATGATACTTGTTTCATGCAACCATTATACCAAACTATGGGTAATATATCGATACGATAGGCAAAAGAAAACGCCGCATATTGCGGCGATATTGCTTTAGCTCTTGCGAGCCTTTACTTCGTTGCGGCCAAGGTTCTTCTTGGTTTCTACGTACAATGCATGTTTACGTGCAATTGGGTCATACTTGCGAAGCTCAAGTTTCTCAGGAGTGTTCTGCGTATTCTTCTTGGTGTAGTAGGTGCGATGACCGCTTAGCTCACTCACGAGGCCAACTAGCTTACGTTTAGTATTCTTTTTTGCCATATACCTTTATCCTAATATTTATTAATAATCCTCTAATCTCTTGCGGTATTATAGCAGAAGCGCTACTTGCTAGCAAGTAGTCAATGTCAAGTAAGTGCTTGCCTAGAGGTGTAACGTCTGCTACAATAGGCTTATTAGTCCGCCGCGATAGCTCAGTCGGTAGAGCACTTCCATGGTAAGGAAGGGGTCTCGGGTTCAAGTCCCGATCGTGGCTCCATGTAGTATAAATACCTACGCAGCACACGTAGGTTTTTTTTATTTTACTAAATCAAAACGCCTCACTACGGTGTGAGGCGTACGATAATATAAAAAGGAGTGGGTATTATTTATTATTGAGATACTGGACGTACAAAAATGTAATCTTGTACAATCTTGCCAGCATCGTCGAGCAGCAAAATGCTTGCGCCATCGGCCACAACCGCATCATTTGGAGCTAGCATTTGCCAGCTGATGTTTAAGAGGTTGTGGTTCTTCTCAAAGCCGAGCAGGTGATTTTGAATCCCCTTGTTCTGGATGTCACGGACATTAACACTTTTTATTTGTGCTGCAATCGCTTCCTGACCGTGTACTTCACCCATTTCATTGTAAAATACCGCGTCAGGGGCATATAGTTGGTCTACAAGTTTATTTCGCTCTTCATCGCTCGTGGTGCTCCACGCAGCAATATACTGAGATACGAAAGTTGTGTCGTTCATAGGCGTGTAGTCAATCCTTTCCTATGGGTTAAGTGCTGTCTACCTAAAGGATAGCATATATTACTTGTATTATACAAGTAATATATGTAGTAGATCATGTGATATACTAAGCTGTATGAAACGAGCACGCGGTAAATCACACTGTGCAATTAATTTCGCACTCGAAACTATTGGTGACCCATGGTCGCTGCTAATTGTGCGTGATATCGCACTTGACGGTAAGCATACTTTTACCGAGTTTTTGGTTTCAACCGAGAAGATTTCTAGTAATATTTTGACTGATCGGTTAGCTCAACTGGAGCGAGATGGTATTTTGGCTAAAAATCCAGCAGAGTCTGATCGTAGGGTGATGTATTACACATTAACGCAAAAAGGCATTGACCTATTGCCTGCTTTGCTGGCTTTATCGGCTTGGAGTTTCTTACATGACCCCCTTACGGATGCTTCACCGGAATTTGCAGAAGCTTATTTTCGTGATCCAGTCGCTGTTGCTGCTGCTGTTCAAGCTATCGCAGCATCTGGCGAGGCTGTTTTTGGTGGCGATGGCTCGGTGCACCCTAGTATCCCTAAGCAATAATATAGTTGCAAATGTATTAATGAATAATAAACCCCCTCTGAGTGAGAGGGGGTTTATTATGTATATCGCCAGCTACACTACTTTTGGCAGAAGTGCTGCACAGCGTACATGGTGCCGTCTTTTGAGATCGCAATACCGAAGCCAGTGTGTGTGTACTTCGCATTTTTAAGCGTCTCGTGGTGGGTCTTTGAGTCGATCCACATTTGCATCATGCGCTGACTTGAGATAGGCTTTGTTGGGTCTTTGATCTTCTCAATGTTTTCAGCCCATGAACGGCACTCAGGGTTGTCTTTGTGGAGCTTGTTCATACCATTTTCTGTTGTACCAGACTTGTCTGCGTGGCCAAAGTAGTTACCGTTAGCCATGTCTTCTGCCTTGTACTGAGCACTACCGACAACCTCAGGATCAACCTGTAGCGCCTGTGCATTGTAGCGTGCGCGCTCGTTGTTAGCAAGCTGCAAGAGTTCTTGCTTCTTGCCCTGGTTGCCAGACTTATCTGCTGCGGTTGAAGCAACTTGGCCAGAGTTTGAAGCTTGCTGCTGTTGTGGCTTCTCTTCCTTCTTCTGCTCTGGTTGTTGCACTTGTTGCACCTTGGCTGGTTCGTTGGGTTCTGCTTTTTGCTGCTGCTGTACACCCCAACCAGCCGCACTAGCACCAATCAGTAGCAAGCTACTGGTAATGATAGTGATGGTTCGTTGCATATGTCCTCCCTATAATGGTTAGTTTTCATGTGCGGTGATACGAAATTCAGGAACGGTCACACCATTTGCGGTAAGAGACGATTCAGCGTACCACACGCGAACGAATAGTGTTGTGCGAGGTTTGGACATT
The DNA here is from genome assembly GCA_013333495.2 of Candidatus Saccharimonadota bacterium. Classification (GTDB taxonomy): domain Bacteria; phylum Patescibacteriota; class Saccharimonadia; order Saccharimonadales; family Saccharimonadaceae; genus VGLK01. The sequence continues at coordinate 82,017 of JABCOR020000006.1, forward strand.
ATGTGCTGCATGTGCAGCTCGCGACGCCTGCGCTTGAGCAATTTGCTCTGGCGTAGGTGCACGCATAATGGTTGACTGCTCTCGCAATTGTTTGGCGAGGTCAACTTCGCCAAGTTTATCGTACGCTTCAGCTAGGAAATGTAGCACCTGAGGCGAGCGGTCGATTTTAGCAGCCTTTTCAAGTGCCTCGACAGCCTGCTTTTGCTTGCCACGTTTTTCCTGTACTTTAGCATAGGCAATATATCGCGCTGGAATACTATCATCCATTTCAATTGCTTGCTCGAAAGCAAGCGCAGCCTTGTCGTAGTCGCCAGTTTCATAGTGAATAAGGCCGACATTGTGAAGGCTAGAAGCGCTTGGCTCTAAGCTTTGGGCGATTTCGAAACACTCAACAGCATCTTTGTAGGCCTGCTGTTTCGCATATAGAATACCCAAGCGGTTATAGGCGGTGGCATTACGTTCGTCGACACGTAAAATCGTCAGAAGCGCTTTTTCTGCACGCAAATACTTTTTGTCGTGCAACGCATCTTGTGCGATAATCCATAGTTTATCCATTTTTTCAGATATCGCACCAGGAACACCCGCTGCTGCTGCGGCAGGGTGTCGCGACAATGTCCATGCACCTATTCCCACCAGAATAATAAAGCCAAACATAAACTTATTATACCACACCTTGCAGAAGAGCAAGCCGTAGATTTCCGTTTATTTCCAGGTGATGCATGGCCCTACTTAAGCGTACTATCTGGGGAGAAACAGTCTCGGGCCGGGTCTTTACAAGTGATGTTAAAAGAGCATCATAGATAGTAAGGAGCTGTCTGGCGGCCTCTCGATCTAGTTTGGCATAGCGCTGCACGCAGGCCAATTGCTCGTATAGCGTGCCACTAATAAGCAGCTTGGCATCTTGTGCGTAATGGCGCTGTTTTTGAAAATAGGTATCATCAGTTAGTAGGTTATCGAGCTCATGTGCATTACCACGAGATAGTAGGTGTAGCTGTTGCCGTTTTACATTGTCGGTGACAGTGTGCTCGTTAAGCACGGTTTGTATTTCTTCGTGAGTAAGTGGTGACAATTGCAATTGTTGTAGACGCGAAAGTATAGTTGGCAGCAAGGTCGTATCTTTAGCGGTAAGCAGAAAATGAGTAGCTGCAGGAGGCTCTTCGAGCAGCTTTAAGAAAGCGTTTTGTGCAGAAATTGTCATAGCCTCACTACCATGTATGTGTACAATACGTGGGCGCACAGACTGCGTTCGAAGCTGCACGGTCAATTCGCGAATATTCGCTACCGATATGTGTGATTGTGTAGCATTGTCGCCAGTAGAAATAGGAGCTAGCGGCACCACTTCAAAAGGCCTGTTTTGCATGATGGTGCGGGCGACTTCATTAGATAGTCCCGACCCACCATCAACAATAAGCATGGCTTGTGGCAGCGATGCTTTTGTAAGCAGTGGCTCAATGTGTTTTTGAAAACGAAGTGGTAGTTTCATTAGTGTAAAATAATTAGTTTAATGCAGTGATTGCTGATGTATCTTGAATGTAGGGTAAAAATTCATCTGGCAAAGGAGATTTAACGATCACCTCCTCGCCCTGCATGTTGGTAAAGGTAAGCTGCAGCGCGTGGAGCATCAGTCGATCCGAATGGTTCCCTGTTCCATAGGCAGGATCACCTACAATTGGTGTACCAAGGTATGCTAGGTGAACGCGCAACTGGTGTGTGCGGCCTGTTTTTGGAAATAATAGCACAGTGCTATAGCCGTTGCGTGTTGAGATAACGCGGTAGCGTGTTTGTGCTGATTTTCCGCGGCTATCAGCCCGGAATGTACTTGGTTTTTTGGGGTTACGCGCAATAGGCACGTCGATAATAGCCTCGGGTTGCGGCAATGCACCCTGTACGACGGCTACATATACTTTTTGTACGCGTCTGCTTGCAAATTGGCGCTGCAACTCAGCTACCGCTTCTTTGGTGCGTCCACCGACAATAACCCCAGAGGTTGCTCGGTCGAGGCGATGCACAATGCCGGTGCGGTCACTACGATCATCTGACAAATAGTGTGTTTCAAAGAAATCTTTAACGGTGTACTCTGGTACAATACCACCTTTGGTGTGCGTTAGCATGCCCGCAGGTTTAGATACGGCCATAATTTGGTTATCGCTGTATAGTACTGGCAATGCAACTTTCTCTTGTGTAGACTCTGGCATGGTAATCACGATAGCATCATGCGGATGAACCTCGGTACGTGGCGTGCGCACCACAGAGCCATTCACTTGCACGTGGCCAGCCTTGATGTGCTTTTGCCAGCTACTGCGCGAAAGCTCTGGGTGACGTTGAGATATCAGGACGTCGAGGCGCATAGTGGTTGGGGTCGCTTTGTAGAGATATACTTCTTTTCCTTTGTATGGCATACCATATGCGGTAAAATCTGTTTCTTTAGGGTTCCGCACGAGCGATCCAGATTGTTCACCATATGCTGCCGCAACACTGAGGCTAGCCGTTGACTCGTTATCTTCAATGTCATCATCATGAATGATGTAGTAATGATTTTTCTGATAGACAAACGCTACGATAGTGCTATGATCAGCCGGCGCACGACTTTGCACGTAGCTAATGTCTCGTTGGCCTGTTTGATCAGTCGCTAGGCCAAACAAACGCAAAATAGCGACAATATCCCTGGTCGTATACTTTATCATGCTCGTAGCCCTACAGCTTTCTGGACGCGAAGTAGGGTGTCCTCTGCTACAGGTCGTACAGCCTCTTCGGAGGTTGTGAGCGCTGTCTCTATTGTCTCGTCGTCAACTAGTGCTAGTTGCTGTTGGAATTCAGCCAAAAATGCAGCTACGGCATCCGCAACGATGCGTTTAAAGTCCCCGTAGCGTTGTTGGCCTGCAAATTCGGCAGCTACTTCAGCTAAGGGCTGCTGACGAATGATGCTTAGCAGCTCAAGCAGGTTGCTAATACCCGGCTGCTGCACGGGGTCGTAGGCGATAGCCCCTAGGCTGTCGGTTGTCGCTGACATTATTTTTTTATGGGCAGCTTTTGGCGAATCGCTCAAGAAAATAACGCCTTTGCCTGACTCATCCGATTTGCTCATTTTTTTGGTAGGATGCTGCAAATCCATGATACGCAGACCCTTTTGACGCCCAAAGAAGGCATGCTGTTCGTGAACAGGCTTTGGCACCTGCAAAATAGCACCGAATTTTTTATTAATCCTTTCGGCTATGTCGCGCGCAAATTCCAGGTGCTGAGTTTGGTCATCACCTACAGGCACATAGCTTGCGTTATAGAGTAAAATGTCACTAGCCATCAATACTGGATAGTTGAACAATCCAACCGTTACGCGATCACCACCTAGTGAGGCAGATTTATCCTTAAACTGTGTCATGCGGCTCATTTCGCCAAACCCTGTGAAACAGTCCAAAATCCAGGTGAGTTCGCTATGCGCAGGAATATAACTTTGACGATACAGGTGTACATTTGGGTGTGAAACCGGGAGGCCGGCGGCTATAAAAATACGTGCATTATGCATGATTTGCTTTTGTAGTTCAGTGTGATCAATCGGTGTCGTAAAGCTATGCAAGTCGGGGATGAACATATTAATAGTAAAATCATCAGCCCGCTGCTGCGCCATACGCACCGTTGGTAAGATGGCGCCAAAATAGTTACCCAGTGTTAGGTCGTTATTTGCGCGCACCCCTGTCAGAATTGTTGGCTGTATACTCATGTAGTTTATTATATCAGGTGACACCATGGGCGTGGTAATGATTTATGATTTACCTTCTGGGCAAGGATATTATTTACTAGCAGCCGCGTAATGGTTGATTTCTTGCACAATTGCGCGGGCGTAATGTGGTGCACTAATGCCGTGTTGGGCGTACACTTCTCGAAACCGTGACTGAGGATTAGCCATCGCGACATCTCGCAAATATTGCCGAATAACAACTGGGTCATACCGCCCGTGAATAAGCGTAAAAGGTAAATGCAGACCACAAAGATCTCGCGTGGCAGTTTGATTAATAATACTACCGCGAAGAGAGGCGATAAAAGGAATTAAATAGGTGTCGTCAACACTAAACTCTTGCCCAAGTAGCCCAAGCGAGCGGACCCTGCGCGCTATTGAGATAAGCTTGTCTGGGTTGTCGATTAGATAGGTGTATAGCGCAATGAGCCGCTTCTCTTGAGTGGCTGCCCTACTCTTCGCCGAGGTTGGCGCCTTTTGTTCGGTGGGTAACCTAGTTTCTCCTTGTGGATATAGCGGAGGGCTACAAAGCACCATGGCTCGTATGGAATGGCTCTGTCGTTTTGCTAGTTCAGTTGCAACCAGTGCCCCCATTGAATGGCCGACTACAATCAGGTTTTTCCGGGCGCCTTTACGAAGTAATGTCGCAGCGACAGCTCGAGCCTGCACGGCGACGTTGTACTGTTGACGCTGTGGCGCTGGACTTTGCCCATGGCCGAGTAAATCTAGCGATATAACACGATACGATTTCGGCAGCCGACGCACAATGGGCTCCCACGTATCAGTATTATCACCGATTCCATGCAGAAGCACGACAGTCGTAGCTCGCTTATTTTTAGTGGCTGGTTCCTGAATATGTGCATGAAGCAGATATGGAAGCCGTAAAAAATTATGCAGCGTGCGGCTCAAAATCGCATCAGCATGAGAGACCTGGTGAGACATAATAACTTAATTATACTATACGCTTCATATACAAAGCAGCCCCACATTGCTGCGGGGCCTACGTAACAACAAGTGATAACGCTTAACGCTTTGAGAACTGCTCGCGCTTACGTGCTGAGCGAAGTCCGTATTTCTTACGCTCTTTCTCGCGTGGATCGCGTGAAAGAAGGTCTGCCTTTTTAAGAGCTGGTCGTAGATCGCTGTGTCCAACGGTCAGTGCCTTAGCAATTGCAAGCTTAATAGCATCTACCTGGCCAGCCAGACCGCCACCCGCTACACGCACGGTAATATCAAAATCTTTTTGTTTACCAGCGAGTGTCAGTGGATCAAGTACTTCTGAAAGCAATGTTTGGTTGCCACAGAGGTAGTCTAGTGCAGGCTTGTCGTTAATAGTCAGCTCACCCTTGCCCGCGTATAGACGAGCACGGGCAGTCGCGCTTTTGCGTCGACCAAGACCATAAAAGTAAGTCTTCTCTGCCATAATTATCGTACCTCAACTTTCTCTGGGTTTTGTGCTACATGAGCATGTTCACTTCCAGCGAAAACGCGCAAACGCTTCATGCGCTCAGCCTGTAGTTTATTCTTTGGAAGCATGCCGCGTACTGCATTCTCAACGATGCGCTCTGGGAACTTCTCGCGAACTTCTTCAAGGCGTGCATCTTTGATTCCACCAGGGAATCCAGTGTGATGATAGTATGTCTTTGCAGTCTCTTTGTTACCAGTTACCACAGCCTTGCCAGCGTTGATTACGATAACGTAGTCGCCACCATCGGTGTGCGGAGTGTAGCTTGGCTTGTATTTACCAGTGAGGTAGGTTGCGATTTGCGTTGCAACGCGACCAAGAGGTGCTTCTGCAGCATCAATGAGAATCCAACGACGCTGTACTTCAGTCGGTTTTTGTGAAAAAGTTTTCATTATGCCTCTCCCTCTTTAGCTGGCGCCGAGATATCATCAACAAACTCAACTACAGCAAGCTGTGCACCGTCACCGACGCGCAGTCGGGTTCGCTCAACACGTACGTGTCCGCTGGTGCGGTGAGCGAGCTTTGGCGCAATCTCATCTACAAGCTTAAATGCTGCAGCTTGTGTTGATAGTTTGGCGATTACCTGACGGCGGTTGTGTAGGTCGCCTTTTTTCGCTTTAGTGATTACTTTTTCAATGTAGCGCTTCAGTTCTTTGGCTTTTGGCAATGTTGTCTCAATACGACCATGCTCTACTAGGCTGGTAGCCAGACCCTTCATCAGAGCACGGCGCTGATCACGCTCGCGGCCGAACTTGCGCCCTTTATATCCATGTCGGTGCATCGATTATAGCTCCAGTTCTGCTAGTTTATCTTTAACTTCATCAAGGGCCTTTGACCCAAATCCCTTTAGCTCGCGAAGATCCTGCTCGCTAAGAGTCACGAGATCATACACAGTACGAATATCGTTGTTGATTAGCGCATTAGCGGTACGCGATGATAGATCGAGGTCTTCAATTGGTGTATTAAGCTCGCTCTCGTCATTCTGCTGCTGCGGCTGCACAAGTGCTGGCGCAGCTTCAACGCGCGTACTTCCAGCAAGTGCTTCATACTGGTTGACCAGAATTGCTGCAGCTTCTTCGAATGCATCTTTTGGCGACATTGTGCCATCAGTATCAACGGTAAGCGTTAGCTTATCGAGGTTAGTCTCTTGTCCAACGCGGGTGCCGCCAACTTTGTAGCGTACGCGAAGTACTGGGCTAAAGACTGCGTCTACAGCAATCATATCACTGTGTAGGCGATCTACTGTTGAATCCTCAATAGTGAGATAACCGCGGCCGGCTTCAGCGACAAAGTCGATAACAACTGAGCCATTTGGGTCATCAACAGTTGCAATAATCTGCTCTGGGTTAACAATCTCAACATCGGCAGTTGTCTGAATATCACCAGCCAAGATTGGGCCGCTACCGTGCTTTTCAAGGCGCAGTTCAACAGGTTCATCTGTTAATACACGCAAGCGAATATTCTTGATGTTGAGCATGACATCTACAACATCTTCTTTAATACCTTCAATTGCCGTAAATTCATGGGTTGCCCCCTGAATGCGAAAGGCAACAATTGCCCCACCGCGAACACTAGATAGAAGTACGCGACGTAGACTGTTTCCTAATGTGTTACCGTAGCCTGCTTGCAATGGCTCGATAGTGAAGGTTGCGCTTTCGTTAGTGTGCTCTTCGACGCTGGCAAGCGTCGGATTATAAATCGCTTTTGACATAACGGTTTGTTGCTCCCTTGTCCTATCGTGAGTAGTACTCGACGATCAGCTGTTCGTTGATATTTGCCTCAGCTTCTTCACGTTTTGGTAACCCAACGATTTCAATCTTCAGGTTCTTAATGTCTCCCTTGAGCCAGCTTAGTGGAGCTTGCTCGGTGTTGCCATGAATGTCGTTGATAGCTGCAAAATATGCAGACTTGGTGCTCTTTGGGCGAACAGTTAGTACGTCACCGGCTTTCAAACGAATTGAAGGAATATCGACACGACGACCGTTGAGCTCAAAGTGACCGTGGCTTACGAGTTGACGTGCAGCGCGGCGGCTAGTTGCAAAACCAGCGCGGTATACTGCGTTGTCAATGCGGCGCTCAAGAAGCTGCAATAGCAGCTCGCCAGGTAGCACACCGTGACCACTTGCGCGGTTAGCCTCGTTCATCAAACGAGCAAACTGCTTTTCAACAAGACCATAAATGCGGCGAACCTTCTGCTTTTCGCGAAGCTGCGTTGCATAGAGGCTTGGCTTACCCTGACGGCTGTGTGCGTGCTGACCAGGAATACCAGTCTTGTGCGCAAGTACCTTGTTCGCTTTAGGGTGAAGAGCATATCCTTCACGACGGCTCTGCTTTACAATCGGAGATGTATCACGTGCCATAACTTAAGCCCTCCTTGCCTTGCGTGGGCGCACACCACCGTGTGGTACACCAGTCACATCTTTAATACTTTCTACTGAGATATTGAACGCACCCACCGCACGAATTGCAGCTTCACGTCCGAGTCCAACACCTTTAACAAAAACGTCTACAGACTTAAGGCCATATAGGGCAGTAACCTGCTCTGCTGCTTTTTCTGCAGCAACCTGAGATGCATATGCCGTGCCTTTTTTTCCGCCACGGAATCCGCATGAACCAGCACTTGCTGCTGCAAGCGCGTTACCCTTCTTGTCTGTAAAGGTAATGATTGTGTTGTTAAATGTTGCTTGTACATGCATCTGACCAGCAGGAACTGATCGACGCTGCTTTTTTCGACTAGAAGTCTTATTATCTGCCATTGTCTATCCTTTCTTCCTACTTTACGTCTTTGATGCTGCCTTTGGTTGAGTACCCCCAACCGAAATAGCGCGGCCCTTACGAGTTCGTGCGTTCGTACGAGTACGCTGTCCTTTAGTTGGCAATCCTGCCTTGTGGCGAAGCCCGCGGTAGGCGTTTACATCCTTCAAACGCTTGATATTATTAGTCACCAAGCGCTGGAGATCACCTTCCACGGTGTAGTTCGCGTCAATAATTTCGCGAATTTTCTGTTCTTCAGCCTCGGTGAGATCTTTCACCCGAGTGGTCGGCTCAACGTTAGCCGCCGCAAGGATGTCTCGAGCAAACTTCGGACCGATACCATAAATATAGGTAAGCGCGATCTGAACTTGCTTCTCTGATGGGATAACTACCCCAGCAATTCGAGCCATACTTAACCCTGCCTTTGCTTATTCTTAGGTTTTTTCTTATTGATGACACGCAAGCGACCTTTACGGCGCACTAGCTGATCATCGGGACTGATTTTTTTGACACTCGCACGAACTTTCATGAGCGATAAAAAACTCCTTCTCCCTTAAAATTAATCTTTAAGACGGAAGGTGATTCGACCCTTTGTAAGATCGTAAGGGGTCATCTCAACTTCCACCCTGTCGCCCGGAACTAGACGGATATAATGCTTGCGCATCTTGCCGCTAATATGGGCTATAATACTATGACCGTTCTCCAGTTCAACCTTAAACTGAGCATTTGGCAATGCTTCCACCACCTTCCCAGTCATTTTGATCACTTCCTTTTGTCCAGCCATATGTTACAGTTCTCCATTATACCTTATTATCTCTCTATTCACAAGCAGTTTTTGTTTGTGAGAAAATACCTTCACTAGTATACTCTGGTTACTATAAAAAATATAGACTATTACAACATAAAAACCCCCTTAAGAACATGTCTTAAGGGGGTAGTATGCACCGGGTAGGAGCCTACTTATAATCGTCGTATGTCACCATGAGTGCGCGGCTATTGAGCTGACGCAATGATTCAAGTGCAACGGTTACCACGATCAGCAGTCCTGTTCCACCAATGCTGAGGTTCGCATTCTGGATACCCGCCAGATGATACAGAATGTAATCTCCGATAAATGGCATAAGTGAAATAAACCCAAGAGCCAATGCACCAAATAGCGTAAGGCGGTTAACGGTCTTACTTAGGAATTGTTCAGTTTGCTGACCAGGGCGAACACCTTCAATAAAGCCACCCTGTTTTTGTAGGTTCTCTGCGACTTCACTGGCGTTGAAAGCAACGACGCTTGTATAGAAGAAGGTAAAGAGCACTACTAGCACAAAGTACATAGCTGGGTAGAAAAAGGCCTGTGCAGTCTGCCCGGTAAATTCACCAGGGTTTGGTGATTGGAACCAAGTGATAAGAATATTAGCAAATTCGGTAAGGTTTTGATTACCGCTACGCAGCATCAACTGGCCGACAAAAGCTGGCAAACTCATGATAGCGACAGCGAAGATAACTGGGATAACGCCAGCGGTAATTAGCTTAATAGGCAAGATACTCTTGACGCCACCATAGCTACTATTACCACGCACACGCTTGGCATAATTAATGACAATAACTCGCTGAGCTTCATTAATTTTAACTAGAATATACAGCGAAGCTAGTCCTAGAATCGCGATAGCAAGGGCTACCCATAGTGCGGTTGGGTTGACTGGCAGTGTAAACCAACCGAAAACATTAAGTGTGCCTGAAGAAGTATCAAACAGCGATCCGGTGATCGTACCAAACATAGCTGGCACCTGGCTAATAATACCGGCAAAGATCAAGATACTCAGACCATTACCGATTCCCTGTTCGGTGATAAGCTCACCAAACCACATCAGTAGCACCGAACCTGCAGTCATCGCAGTAACCGCAACAATCCATTGGAACAGACTAGTGTCACCAAGGCTGGTTGTGTTACTTTGAAGCACCGACTGTTGCAGCAGGAAGATAAATGCGATCGACTGAATAACAGCAAGTGGTACCGACAAAATACGAGTCCACTGCTGAATTTTGCGACGCCCCGATTCACCATCTTTGTGAATCTCCTCAAGGCGTGGGTGTGCTTTTGTTAGTAGCTGCAAGATAATGCTTGCGGTAATAAATGGACTTAGCCCAACCAGGATAATCGAGAAGCTAGTAAGGCCGCCTCCCATTAGAATATTCATAAATCCGCCAAAGCCTTGCGAGCCAATGATCGATGACATGACCTCTTTTAGCTGTGCCGGTTCTGCGAGCGGTACAGGGACGTGGGCCAAGAAACGATACACTACGATAATGCCAAGCAGGATGAATAGACGCTTGCGCATGTCCTTGTTTTTAAATGATCGGAAGATCGTTTTCCAGTTCATAATAGTTCCTTATCACTTTTTTTATTCACACTGTCTATGAGGCATTTTACCACACCTTGCCCTCCAGTATAAACCCCTGCACGCAATAAAATAAATAAACCCACCTTGGAAAGCGGGTTTATTTATGATATTAGGCGAGACTTACGCCTCTTTCTGGCTCTTTGGCAACGGTACGGCCACTTTTTCAAATGAGCCGCCAGCTTTTTCAAGCGCTTCTTTTACTGAGGCACTTGCTGCTTGTACCTTCAAATCTACTTTTGCAGTTAGTTCACCACGAGCAATTACTTTTACTGTGTGGAATGGAGTTGCGATGTAGCCTTCTTCAAAAAGTAGTCCGTTATCAACAACTTTACCGTCAAACGCGTTCAAATGATCAAGGTATACAACCTGAGCCGGTGTACGAAGACTCTTAAATCCGCGAGCCTTTGGCACAGCCTGAGCAAGTGGTCGCTGTCCACCCTGGAACATTGCGCGCAGTTTCTTACCAGTACGTGCGTTCTGACCTTTGGTTCCACGGCCAGCAGTTTTTCCCTGTCCGGCAGCGATACCACGTCCAACACGCTTTTTATTCTTGTGTGCAGTCACTTGGAGTTCGTTGAACTTCATAGGTTACGCCTCCTTCTTTTCTGCTTGTTTCTTAGGTGCGTTAAGCCACTGGTCTCGAGGAACAAGACTCTTGAGTGCCTCGATTGTTGCGTATGCAATATTCACCTTATTGGTTGATCCAAGGCTCTTTGATAGTAGGTTGTTAATACCAGTTACACCAATAACCTGGCGAACAACACCACCGGCAATAATACCGGTACCAGGAGCTGCTGGCCTGAGTAATACGCGTGCACCAGTGAATTTTACCTCTGCATCGTGTGGAATAGTACCATCAGCGATTGGAATAGTAATAAGATGCTTCTTTGCTACGTTAGTTGCCTTTGCAACAGCAGTTTGTACGTCTTGACCCTTTGCAACGCCAACGCCAACCTTACCCTTGCGGTTACCCACAACAACAAGCGCCTTAAAGCGGAAGCGTCGACCACCCTTTACCACGCGTGACACGCGGTCGATGTTAATTACAATCTCTTCAAATTCTTTTGGCTCTGCAGGTGCGTTGTCACGGCGACGGTGATCGCGGCGTGGGCGACGATCGGTGCTGTGGGCGCGGGGTGCATGAGCTTTAGTTGTTTGTTCAGCCATACTAGAACTCCAATCCTTCCTTACGCGCAGCGTCGGCTAATGCACTCAGGCGGCCGGCGTATTTACGACCATTACGGTCAAATACCACTGCAGTTACCTTTTGTTTCTTTGCTTTTTTCGCAATCTCTGTACCGATGTGGGCAGCTTTCTCAGCGAGTGATCCACTAACTTTAGTGCCAACAGTGGTTGCACTAGCCAGTGTCTTTGCTGCATCGTCATCGATAAGCTGAGCACTAACGTGGCTATTGCTGATCGTAACACTTAGGCGTGGTCGCTGTGCGCTACCATGCACCTTAGCACGAACGCGGTTTTTGCGAAGCTTCTTGTTCAGGATTTTCTTTGCAAGATCACTCATACTTACTTACCTGCCTTTCCTGCCTTGCGCAAAATCTGCTCATCAGCATACTTAATACCCTTACCCTTGTATGGTTCAGGTTTCTTTAGTGCTCGAATTTCAGCAGCAACTTGACCAACCTGCTGCTTATCGATGCCGCTAACGATGATGGTCATCTTTTCGTTAGTGACGGTTACACCCTCTGGCGCTTTGTATGTAACTGGGTGTGAAAATCCTAGTGCCATTTCTAGCTCATTGTTGCTAGAGCTGACACGGAAACCAACACCATTAACTTCGAGACGCTTCTCGTAGCCTTTAGTAACACCGATCACCATATTGTTAATCAGTGCACGCATCAAGCCATGCTGGGCACGAGCTGTCTTAGACTCATCTTTAGGATGAACTGTGACTTGCCCGTCTTCGACTTTCACCTCAACTGCTGGCGTGATGAATTGTGTTAATTCACCCTTTGGTCCCTTTACGACCACATCACCAGAGTCAACCGTGATTGTCACACCGGCCGGAATATCCACCGGCAGTTTTCCGATTCGACTCAGACTCATTACTCACCTTTCTCGTGATTTAATAATAACCTCGGTATTTTACCATAGCTCAGGGGAAATATGCAAGTAGCTTACACCTATAAAGCGCCACGATGATACGCGTGCAGAATTAAATGCGATAACTGTCCAGCTCAATAGCTGAAAGTAGCCGCTTAATATTTGCAATATCTGCCATTCCAGCCCAGCCCTTGCCACCAATAATGCAGCCGCCAAGTATGTCATTTAGCTGATCCCTATCAATGAGTAGCTGCTTGGGAGTATGCGATTGCCGCACCAATGCTGCGCGTAAATTTTCACAAAACGATGAAATAAGTAGCCGCTGTCTATATGCTAAGAAATCGTGCATACATGCATCGGCTAGGCCTCTATCTTTCGCAGATGCTCCTAGAAACATGCGGTAGCCAACTGATTTAGATGCTTCCGACCACTGGTCGCCTCGGTCGTATATCGTATATTTTTCACGAATTGCTACTAAAAAATTAAGCGCGGCAGCCTGCATAACAATCGCTGCCAGTGCCTGGTCGATGGGCGAGTGTATATGCTGCTCATCCACTGAGTATTCTAAAACATAGTCGGCAAACAGCTTATCCGACGGTTCGCCGTATGTTACACATGAGGTGCTGACCTGTGTATTAACGGAACTCTCATCATAAGCTTTGCGGTACGTTAAATCTACTTGCTGCTGCCAAGCATAAGATTGTACGGTACCTAGACTGCGTAATAACTCGTTAGGTTTCACCTCTACCACGGGCCGGCTCATCTCAATTCCGCATTCATAAACTGCTCGCAGCGCTGCAGCCTTCGAGATACTCCTACTGTCAAACAGCTGTAGCGCCGCTTCATATGCTTCTTGCGCAGCTGGACTACATAGTTGCGCATCCATAAAGCAGCTGTCACCATATGTTTTTGCTGTTAGCATCACATCACTTAGCGCAAAGAATCCCTTATTTTGAAGAGACCACATAATATCCTGGGCAAGTAGATGTTCATAGATGTGAGCTAGCAGCCCATTGCCAGTAACTGTTTTATAGAGAGATACGTGTGCCATCTTGTTAGATTTTTATAATAGCATAAACGCCCTCGCATGTGCACCTGCGAGGGCGTTTATATTGTTTATTGCAGCAGTGGTCTAGTATACCTTTAGTAGCAATTCGCCACCAAGCTTCTGCTTCGCTGCTTCGTAGCCGGTCATCACACCTTTTGAGGTTGAGATGAGTACCATACCACGACCATTCTTTACCTTAGGGATATCTGCAGCGCTTGTATATACGCGGCGTCCTGGCTTTGAAAGACGAGTAATCTCGTTGATAGTGCAGCTTTCACCTGGGTTATTGATGGTGATTACCAAAATGTCGCGAGGTTTTGCTGATTCAACAGCAACATCTGCTAGATAGTTGTTCTTCTTTAGTTGCTCAGCAATAACCTTCTTAATCTTGCTAGCTGGAACGCGCACTTCAGTTTTGCCGACCATAGCAGCATTACGGATACGCGTCAGAAGGTCAGCGATTGGGTCAGTTGATTGTAATGACATATATTTCTCCTTTCCTTCCTACCAGCTACTCTTTGTGACTCCAGGGATTTCACCCTTTGATGCTTTTTCGCGGAAGTTAATACGGTTCAAACCGAACTTGCGCATGTATCCACGTGGACGACCGCTCAATACGTCGCGGTTTTTCCAACGGGTTGGGCTTGAGTTTCGAGGTAGCTTTTGCAGTCCCTCTAGGTCTCCCATTTCTTTCAGTTCAGCACGCTTTGCTGCATACTTTTGAATCATCTTCTTACGCTTTTCGTCGCGCGCAATCATTGATTTCTTAGCCATTAGCGTTTGCCTCCTTCTTTTTGAAATGGCATTCCGAACTTCTCAAGCAGAGCTCGTGAAGCCTCTGGCGACTCACTTTGAACGGTGAAGGTTACCTGCAAACCGTGTGCAAGCTGTGTTTCTTCAAACGTCAGCTCTGGGAAAATTGACTGTTCAGTAATACCTAGGTTGTAGTTACCACCTTTGTCAAACTTTACGCCAACGCCGTGGAAGTCTCGTACGCGAGGCAATGCTACGTTTACTAGGCGATCCAGGAATTCGTACATGCGTGCACCGCGCAGAGTAACACTAATACCAACAGGGTTACCCATGCCTGCACGAATCTTAAAGCCAGCAATTGACTTTTTAGCGAGGCGATCTACTGGCTTCTGGCCAGTAATCTTGGTAAGCGTATTGCGCACTGCTTCTAGGTAACGCTTGTCATCATTCTTCTTACCAGTACCAACTGAGACGGTAATCTTCTCAAGCTTTGGTACACGGTTAACATTATCAAGGCCAAGTTCGGCTTGGAGTTCTTTGGTATAGGTATCTTTATACAAAGCTTTCAAGCGAGGAGTTGGCGCAGCCGTTGTATTTGCCATACTTATGCAATCTCCTTGTTATCTTGCTGGCGCGCTACACGAACCTTTGTGCCGTCGTCGTTAACTTTAACGCCAACGCGGCTCGTTGCACCGGTCTTTTCATCTACGATCAGGGCTAGCTTACCAAGAGGTAGTCCAACGTGAATCTCACGAGTACCACCCTGTGGGTTGAACTGGCTTGGCTTAATGTGCCTGTGGCCAATGCCGACACCTTCTACTTTAGCGGTGCCTGCTTTAGTATCCACAGAAACAACCTTGCCTGTTGTTCCCTTGTGCTTGCCGGCGATTACTTTTACGATGTCACCTGTTTTAACGTGTGCCATAATTATAGTACCTCCGGTGCTAAGCTGATGATCTTGCTGTAGCCCATGTCACGCAACTCGCGAGGAACTGGTCCGAAAACACGAGTAGCACGTGGGTTTTTATCGTCGTTGATAATAACGGCAGCGTTATCATCAAAGGCGATTGTTGAGCCATCCTTACGCTGAATTTGATCACGCGTACGAACAACTACTGCTTTAACTACTGACTTCTTCTTAACGTTGCCAGTTGGATTTGCTTCCTTTACAGTCGCGACGATCACATCGCCAACACGAGCGTAACGACGCTTTGTGCCACCGAGTACGCGGATGCAAAGAATTTCCTTTGCACCGCTGTTATCAGTTACTTTGAGTCGACTTTCCTGTTGAATCATTAGGCGTCACCTCCATCTAGTGTTTCACGAGCCTGCTCAACGATCTTGTCTAGTGTAAATGACTTGGTCTTTGAGATAGGACGAGTTTCACGAATTCGCACAGTGTCACCCTCGTGTGCTTCATTTGCTTCGTCGTGAGCGGTATATTTGCGGCTCACTGTGTATTGCTTGCCGTAAATAGGATGAGATTCACGACTAGTTACAGTGACGGTGATTGTTTTATCGCGCTTGTCAGATGTCACGACACCGGTCAATGTCTTGGCCATAATTAGTTACTCTCCTTCTGCTCTGCAAGGCGCGCTGCACTGAGCGCAGTCTCCAGACGAGCAATATCTTTTCGTGCTTTAGTGATTGCGCGAGGGTTTGCTAGTTCACCAGCAGCGTGTGAGCGTCGCAAGTCTTTTATCTCAACTCGCTTCGCTTGTAGCTGCTCCTGCAATGATAGTTCTTTCTTCTCTGCCATCGCTATGCATCCTCTCGCTTAATAAACTTGGTTTTTACTGGAAGTTTGTGGCTCGCAAGACGCATTGCTTCGCGGGCAACTTCCTCAGACACACCCTTCATTTCAAACATGACTGTGCCGGCCTTCACTTTAGCAGCAAAGAACTCAGGATTTCCCTTGCCCATACCCATCTTTAGGCCAACAGGCTTGCGGGTGATTGGTGTGTGAGGGAAGATACGAATCCAGATCTTACCACCACGCTTGATGTAACGGGTCATTGCCTGACGTGCTGACTCAATCTGACGACTAGTCACGTCGTTGTTGCTCTGTGCTTGCAAGGCAAAGTCGCCAAAAGCGATATAGTTACCGCGACTAGCTTTGCCGTCGTTGCGGCCTTTGCGAACTTTTCGATGCTTGGTCTTCTTTGGTAACAGCATATCGACTAGCTCCTTTCACCCTTATAGATCCATACCTTTACACCGATGATGCCGGCAGGGGTCTGCGCCCGAGCAGCGTGGAAGTCGATGTCAGCACGCAGTGTGTGCAGTGGCACTGATCCTTCAATTACTTTTTCACGACGAGCCATCTCAGCATTGTTTAGACGGCCAGCTACCTCAATACGAATACCTTTTGCACCTGCATTCATACTGTTTTGCGCAGCCATCTTGATTGCACGGCGGAAGTTAATACGACGCTCTAGCTGACGAGCAATGTTCTCTGCAACTAATTTTGCAGCAAGCTCTGGGCGACGAACCTCTTCAATATTAATGCGCACTGGCAATGACGTGATCTTTTCAATTTGACGCTTTAGTTCATTAACCCCTGAACCACCACGACCGATAACAACACCAGCCTTTGCAGTGTGGATAGTAATGGTGATAAGGTTCGCTGAACGCTCAATCTCAATACGATTGATAGTTGGACGAGCTGCAAAGCGCTTTTCTACAAGCTCACGAATCTTGTGGTCCTCTGCGAGCCAGGCAGCGTAGTTGCGCTTGCTTGCAGTAAACCAACGTGAACTCCAGTTTTTATGCGTTTGCAGTCGGAAACTAATTGGGTTTACTTTCTGGCCCATTTATTTTTCCTCCTTTGACGCTTCAGCCTTCTTTGCAGCAGGCTTGCGCTTTGGTTTTTCCTGACCAGACACCTCTACGAGAATGTTGCTGGTTTTCTTTTCAAAAGGCAGTGCACGACCGCGGCTTGCTGGCTTGTAGCGGCGCAAGCGAGTACCAGTTGTTACTGATAGCGTTGTGATAACCAATGTCTTGCCGTCAAGACCGTGGTTATTAGTTGCATTTGCCTTTGCGCTTTCGATTGCCTTCTTTACAGGCAGTGCTGCACGCTTTGGTACGTGGTTAAGAATAACAAGTGCGTCTGCTACGGTACGACCACGCACCAAGGCTGCAACGAGGCTCACCTTACGTGGGGTTTGGTCAACACCCTTTGCATAGGCACGAACGGTTACTGTTTTTGCCATAACTACTTCTTATCCTTTCCACCGTGCCGACGGAACTTACGAGTTGGGCTAAACTCACCGAGCTTGTGGCCAACCATGTTTTCCGAAATGAGCACAGGAACGTGTACACGACCATTGTGCACTGCAATAGTGCGGCCAACCATCTCAGGTGTAATAGTACTAGCGCGAGCCCAAGTTTTAATAACGGTACGATCGTCTAACGAGAGCGCAGCGATTTTACGTGCAAGTTTCGCATCGACGAAAGGACCTTTTTTCAGTGATCGACTCATTGATTACTTCCTCTTCCTTTTCGCGTCATGACGACTTCGAACGATTAATTTATTGCTATCCTTACGACGACGTGTGCGGTAGCCAAGTGTTAGCTGACCCCATGGAGTACGTGGTGCTTTACCAGTACCGTGGCGTCCACCGTCACCACCACCGTGTGGGTGGTCTGCAGCGTTCATAACAACACCACGAACAGTTGGTCGGATACCTTTACGGCGCTTGCGTCCAGCTGAACCGATCTTAACGTTCTGGTGCTGCACGTTACCAACAGTACCGATTGATGCAGTCGCCTCAAGACGGATCAAACGAACTTCACCTGAAGGAAGTTTAACGTGAGCGTAGTTGCCTTCCTTGGCCATCAGCTGTGCCTTTGTACCAGCTGAACGCACAATCTGTGCACCCTTGCCAGGAGTTAGCTCAATCGCATAAATGTGTGTACCAACAGGGATTCGTGACAGTGGCATGCGGTTTGATGTCTCAATTGGCGCATCCTCACCAGTTACGATTGTTTTACCCTTGGTCATGCTTGTATCTGCAACAATGTAGTGGTACAAGCCGTGTTGGTCTTTCACACGAGCAATACGTGCTGATCGGTTTGGATCATATTCGATCTCTTCGATGGTCAGTGTCAAGCCAGCTGGCAACCGGTGGTTTACCAAACGGTAATGACGCTTAACACCACCACCGCGATGACGAACCGTAATGCGGCCACTGTTGTTACGACCAGCATTTTGCTTCTTGCTCTTTAGGAGGCTCTTTAGCGGCTTTCGTGTTGTCACTTCTGACAAGTCCTGCGTAGTCATACCGCGACGAGCAGGAGTGGTAGGGTTGTACTGCTTTACTGGCATTACTTAGTCTCCTCTTGCTCTGCCACGCCAAACACATCAATGCTTCCTTCAGCCAGTGTGACGTATGCTTTTTTAGTATCTTTACGGTGAGTTGTTCCTGGGTAAGCACGCTTGCCGCGACTATAGCGGATAGCTTTACCTTTACGAACAACGGTTGAAACCCGAGCGACCTTCACGCCTTCGTGCTCTGCTTCTACAGCCTGGGCGATCTGGTCCTTGTTTGCATCAAGTGGAACGTTAAATACGTATACATTCTTAATGCTCTGGGCGTAAGCCTTTTCGCTCACTACAGGGGTAATGGTAATAATACTCATATTACGCCTCCTCCTTACCGAGCCATGCAGTTACAATCTCAACTGCTTCTGGTGACAGCACAATGTGGTCAGCATTAAGAATGTGGTACACGCTTAGGTACATTGCGTTTAGCACCAATACATTTTGCAAATTGTTGGTTGAGCGCATCAGCTCTGGTGTCTTCTTGCTTGCAACAAGCAGAGTTTTACGGTCAAATCCCTGCTGCTCCAAGAATGCAACAGCATCTTTAGTCTTGCCTGTTACCTTGTCTTCATATGGCAATATGTGTAGTTTGCCAGCCTGGTTTGCCAAGCTGAGTGCTTGCCTGAGGGCGGTTCGTTTTTCGTGCTTTGGCAAGGTAATAGTGTAGTTTTCATTGCCGCGTGGTCCAAACACAACACCACCGCCGCGCCAAATTGGGTTACGGCTTGAACCGAAACGTGCGCGACCGGTACCTTTTTGCTTCCATGGCTTTTTACCACCACCGCGAACTTCACCGCGCTGCTTGGTAGTTGCACTAGCCTGGCGTGCATTAGCAAGGTAAGCATTGTAAGCTTTTTTCAAAAGCTCGTGGTTGTGCACTTCAACACCAAAAACATCAGCTGCTAGTTTGGTCGTCGCCATTATGCCTTACCTCCTAATATAATAAGACCCTTGCGTGGACCAGGTACTGCACCCTTAACACCAATCAAGTTGGTCTCTGGGTCGATGTACGCAACCTCAAGGTTCTTAACTGTTACTCGCTCTGCGCCCATGTGGCCAGCCATACGCTTACCCTTGAACACTCGCTGTGGGTACATAGAACCAATTGATCCTGGTTTACGAACGTTACCGTTTCCACCGTGAGTCTTTTTGCTTGTATTAAAGTTGTGGCGTTTTACCGTACCGGCAAACCCCTTACCCTTACTTGTGCCTGTAGCGTTCACCATTTCGCCCAGACTAAATTGTGATACGTCGATAGTATCGCCGACCTTAAAGGTACTTGGCTCATCAACGCGGAATTCCCGAATGAACTTCGGAGACACTTGAGCTGGTTTCACATGTCCAGCTACGGCCTTGCTCAGGTTCTTACCCTCACCATAGGCGACCTGCACTGCGTTATAACCATCGGTTTCGACAGTCTTCACCTGAGTCACAGTCACAGGACCAGCTTGAATAAGCGTCACTGGAATAGCGCGCCCATCATCGCTGATGATTTGGGTCATACCAAGTTTGGTACCGAGAAGTGCTTTCATGCCCTCTTACTCCCATTTAAATACTCCTGGGGATAAACGGTTTCTGCATCAAAGTGCAGACCTATTCACACCTCAAGAGAAAGCTTTTGATATTACGTAATAAATTTACTAGGTAAGTATAGCAGACTATCCTGCAATCGTCAATAATCAATTCGGTAGCCTTATATAAAAAATCACCCTCTATACCAAAGGGTGATTTACTGCTGCCTGGCAGCTATTACATGCGGATTTCTGCGTCAACACCAGCAGGCAGGCTGAGGTTCTGCAGGTTGTCGATAGTCTTTGGTGTAGCACCAGTAATGTCGATAAGACGCTTGTGTACGCGCATCTCGAATGCTTCACCACCAGTCTTGTATACGTGTGGGCTCTTTACCACGGTGTATGTGCTGCGACGAGTTGGTAGTGGCACTGGACCTGCTACAGTCGCACCAGTGCGAACCACTGTCTGGATGATCTGCTTTGCGCTTTGGTCGATCACCTTGTGGTCGTATGCCTTTAGTTTAATACGAATTTTAATTCCAGCCTGTTCAGCCATGAATATAACTCCTTTTAGGTTGGCTTATGTGGTGTAACCTTATGCGCTATAAGTTCTCACCACGATGATATTACAAAGCAGATTATACCCCATATTACCGTAATTTTGCAACTATTCACCTTTCTGTGTGCTATACTAGAGATGATTTTATTAGTAACCATCTTAATAGGAGCAACTCACCAATCATGGAAAAAACACCCACCGAGCAAAAAACAATCGTGCAAGAGACTGTTTACGTAGATGAGCGTGCAAACGAGCCTAAAAATTTTATTGTAGCGCTACTGCTATCTATCTTCCTCGGCGCACTTGGTATTGATCGCTTCTACTTGAATAATATCGGTCTTGGCGTCGGAAAACTAGTTCTTTGGCTACTATCTGGTCCACTTATTGTTTTATCATTTGGCCTTCTGTCATTCATCATCCTACCAGCTATTTTTATTTGGTGGCTCATTGATGTCATACTAATTGCTACTAAAAATGTAAAAGGTGTAGTCTGGGAAAAATAGTAGTAAGGTTCTTTGGCTGCGATAGCCCCTCTGCATATAGAAGGGCTATTTATTTTATCGCAAAACAATAAACCACAGCTAGGCTGTGGTTTATGTATGAGTAGTAAGGCTGTTACTACTTGTCGATCTTGGTTACAACACCAGCACCAACGGTTCGGCCACCTTCACGAATTGCGAAGTTTAGACCCTGCTCCATAGCAATTGGAGCCTGCAAAGTAACCTTAAAGGTTACAGTGTCACCAGGCATAACCATTTCTTTGTCTGCTGGCAGCTCAACTTCACCAGTTACGTCAGTAGTACGGAAGTAGAACTGTGGCTTGTAACCCTTTGAGAATGGAGTGTGGCGACCGCCCTCTTCCTTCTTCAAAACGTACACTTCAGCTTCAAACTCGGTGTGTGGAGTAATTGTACCTGGCTTAGCAAGCACCTGACCGCGCTCAATCTGAGTACGCTCAATACCACGTAGCAATACACCAGCGTTGTCACCAGCCTGACCTTGGTCAAGACTCTTCTTAAACGCTTCGATACCAGTTACCACGCTCTTCTGAGTTGGGCGAATACCAACGATTTCAACTTCATCGTTTAGCTTAACAACACCCTGCTCAATACGACCGGTAGCAACAGTACCACGACCCTTAATTGAGAACACGTCCTCAATTGGCATAATAAATGGCTTGTCCATGTCACGTGGTGGCTCTGGAATGTAGTCATCCATAGCAGCAACCAGTTCCATGACTGCATCTTCGTACTTCTGGTCACCCTCAAGAGCCTTTAGTGCTGAGCCCTTGATTACTGGTGCGTTGTCACCATCAAAGCCGTTTGCACTTAGTAGCTCACGAACGTCCATCTCAACTAGTTCAACAAGCTCTTCATCAGCCATGTCCATCTTGTTGAGGAATACAACGATCTTTGGCACACCAACCTGCTTTGCAAGTAGTACGTGCTCACGAGTTTGTGGCATTGGGCCGTCTGCAGCTGACACTACAAGTACCGCACCATCAACCTGGGCAGCACCAGTAATCATGTTTTTAACATAGTCAGCGTGACCAGGCATGTCAACGTGTGCGTAGTGACGCTTTTCTGACTCGTACTCCTGGTGTGAAGAAGCGATGGTAATACCGCGCTGCTTCTCTTCTGGAGCGTTGTCGATGTCTTCGTAGTTGCGAGGCTTGTTTACTTCGCTAGGAAGACGCTTTGCAAGCACGTGCGTAATAGCAGCAGTCAATGTAGTTTTACCGTGGTCAACGTGACCCATGGTACCCACATTCACATGAGGCTTGCTTCGATCGAATTCTGCCATATTGGGAAAAATCTCCTTTATTTTTTATTATTTTACCGCACCTGTTAACCTTGCTGCGAGCTATAAACCCCCACTAAGGCCTACCGGCGTGTATGACGTAATTATAAATGAATTTCTAGTAATAGTAAAGAAACAAAGGTTGAGGCTCTTGTCCCTTAGGCTGCCGG
Organism: Candidatus Saccharimonadota bacterium; assembly: GCA_013333495.2. Lineage (GTDB taxonomy): Bacteria > Patescibacteriota > Saccharimonadia > Saccharimonadales > Saccharimonadaceae > VGLK01. The sequence goes on from JABCOR020000006.1 coordinate 104,588, forward strand.
CTTTACCACCTTGCGTTCACGTCGACGCAGTGACTCTAGCCAGACCACAACCCACAAGGCAAAGCCAATGCCAAGTGCAGCGAGGCCAAACCATAAGTGGCCCGATACATACCCCTTTTGGTTAACGAAGTGTGTTACTAGCGTAATCGCAGCAATATCCCCAAGCAACGTGAACATACTAAGGGCCGACAGTAGCGTGGCTTTATAGGTGTGCTGCAAACCAGTTAACATTTTCGACTGCAAGACAATTAAACGTACACGGCCATAACCGTTGTAGATCATTACGGCAGCAATAGCAGGCCAAGCCCATGGCGTTAGTCCCATTAGTATGACGCAGCCGGCGAGAATAAGGAGGTCAACCATGTAGAAAGTGAGTGGTCGGAACCGATCGAAAAAGTGGATATACCACCCCATAATTGCTCCCAGTATGTTGCCGGCAGCTGCAATAACCCCGAACCAAGCTACCGCTACACCGAGATCCTGAAAGAGCAGCTCGCGAAATTCACTTCCCTTATTGCTCATGCCAGTTAAGAAGCCAGCGAACAAGAATAGTGCTACGTTTTGCAGTGTAATAACTCGCTTCATTGCCTCAATTGGGTTTTTCTTACGTGAGGCATGCTCTTCGACAACCTTAGGAGGATACGTAAGTCGCGATGCGAGCAGCACGAGGCTACAAAGCGATATGAACCCAAGCAAAAATGGTAAACTATGGTGCACTTTGTATGTTAGTGGCACCAGAATAATCAGCAATGTGTTACCCACCAGGCCATATGTTTGCGCACGACCAAGCACCTTAGTGTAATCATTCTCTTTGCCAGTGGCCTTTAGCGTATCATGCATAAAGGCTTCTGCGGCACCAGATTGAAATGCGTAACCGGCAAAAAATAAGACTGATGCGATCAGTCCTCCCCAAAAGTTTGGCATAAATGCGTAAAACAGCGGTGATGGTGCAGCAATGATTGCTCCCATCAAAATAGCTTGTCGATTTCCAATCTTGTCAGCGATATACCCAGCCGGTACCTGTAAAATAGCCTGGATAATTGATGAGATTATCACCATCAGCGCCATTTCACTCAGTGAAACCTTACCGACGCTAGCAAGCTGAATTGTCACAAGCGGCAGATAAATACGCTTGGTAAAAATTTTATACCATGAATAAATTTTAATATTGCGACGAAGTATTTTCTCGTCTTCAGACATGTGACTAACGGACGCTCTGGCCATACTGAATGCTCTCCTCTCTGTCTTCCTTGATAGGTCCGCACCAAGTATACAACGGGGGAATGGCCTCTGCAATCGTCAAAAAGACATCACTACCAAGTAAAAACAGCCTACCTCTAAACAGAGGTGGCTGTTTTATATAGTAGCAGTCGTGCTATAGATTATTTATTACGCTTTTCAATAATCTCTTGCGCTACATTTGGTGGTACTTCCTCGTACTGAGCAAGCTCCATCGTTGAGGCTGCACGACCCTGGCTCATTGAACGAACATCGCTTGTGTAGCCAAACATACTTGCAAGTGGCACAAATGCACGGATTAGCTTAGCACCCGCCTGCAAGTCTTCCATAGACTCAATGCGTCCTCGACGTGAGTTCAAGTCACCAATGATATCACCCATAAACTCTTCTGGTGTAGTGACTTCAACCTTCATGACAGGCTCAAGTAGTACTGGCTTTGCCTTTGGAATACCTTCCTTCACAGCAAGGACACCTGCAAGGTTAAAGGCCAATTCGCTCGAGTCTACATCGTGGTAGCTACCGTCATAGAGCGTAGCCTTCACACCGATCATTGGGTAACCAGCGATGACACCGCCCTTAAGCGTTTCATCAATACCCTTTTGTACGGCTGGACGATACTCTTGCGGCACAACACCACCCTTAATCTCATCTACAAATTCAAAGCCTTCACCGCTCTCGGTTGGCTCAAAACGAATCCAAACGTCACCGTACTGACCGCGACCACCAGACTGCTTAGCATGCTTACCTTGTGCTTCGGCAGTACCACGAATTGTTTCGCGGAATGCAACCTGTGGTTCACCCACATTAGCTTCAACCTTAAACTCACGCTTCATGCGATCGATCAAGATATCAAGGTGTAGCTCACCCATTCCTGAAAGAATGGTTTGGTTTGTCTCTTCATCTGTGTGTACGCGGAAGGTTGGATCTTCCTCTGCCAGACGCTGCAATGCGTTTGCCATCTTCTCTTGGTCGGCCTTAGTCTTTGGCTCAACTGCGATCGACACTGGAGGTTCAGCGAACTCAATACCCTCAAGTACAATTGGGTGCGCCACATCAGACAACGTTGCACCAGTGGTGGTGTCTTTTAGACCTACTACTGCAGCGATGTCACCAGCTTGGATCTCATCGATCTCTTCGCGCTTGTCGGCGTGCATACGCACAATACGACCAATACGCTCTTTCTTGCCAGTCATGTTGTTAAGCACGTAGCTACCAGCCTTTAGCGTACCAGAATAGGCACGTACAAAGATTAGCTTACCAACAAATGGGTCGGTCGCAATCTTAAAGGCCAAAGATGCCATTGGCTCGTCAACACTTGGCTTGCGGCTGATCTCCTCGCCGGTCTTTGGGTTTTCTCCCCAAATCTGGTCAACGTCAAGTGGGCTTGGCAGGTAATCAGTTACTAGGTCGAGCACCTTCTCTACGATAACGCCGCGACCATCGCCACCGGTCACCGAGAAGAAGTCACCATCAAGTACACGCTTACGTAATGCGCCCTTCAGCTCATCGATTGTAATTGCCTCTTCTCCACCGTCGAAGAACTTCATCATCAGCTCGTCGTCGGCTTCTACTGCGTTTTCAACGAGTAGGCTGCGTGCATTTTTCGCCTTCTCGAGCATGTCAGCTGGGATTTCACCAACTTGCAGCTCATGATCAGAAAAGTCATTGTAAGTGTAGGCCTTCATATCAACAAGATCTACGACACCGTTAATATCTTTTTCAAAACCGATTGGAAGATGAATTGGGAATGCCTGCTTCGACAAACGGTCGTGAATAGACTTTAGTGATTTATAGAAGTCACCACCAGTTTGGTTAATCTTATTAATGAAGCAAATACGTGGCACGCCATACTTGTTTGCCTGGCGCCATACTGTTTCAGTCTGCGCTTCAACGCCCATTTTACCGTCAAATACGGTTACCGCACCGTCGAGCACACGGAGTGAACGCTCAACCTCAGCAGTAAAGTCGATGTGACCTGGGGTGTCAATAATATTGATCTTGTGTCCCTTCCAGAAACAGGTTACGGCAGCAGAAGTAATCGTAATACCTCGCTCACGCTCCTGTGCCATCCAGTCGGTTGTGGTTTCACCTTCGTGAACCGCACCAATCTTATGGCTCAATCCTGTTCGGTACAAAATACCCTCGGTAGTCGTCGTCTTACCCGCATCGATATGGGCAATGATTCCGATGTTCCTAAAATCCTTTAGCGGAACTTTTTTTTCTGCCATGGAAAAATTGTATCCTTATAAGTTAGTTAGTAATATGTGAAAACCGCGCTTAAAAATAGCGAAGCGTAATTTCACCGTCTATTTTACCAGATTTTTTGTCTATTGACTAGCACTACAGCGTGCCTGTCTCGTGACCCAACTATCTAACGAAAGTTCGTATATGATAGCGGCACATCATATTCTGCGCTTTTCATAGCAGCCATAACCTTCTGCAGCTCATCCTTACTGCCACTAGTAACGCGGACTGCCTCACCTTGAATTTGTGGTTTTGCTTTGGCTGAAATGTCTCGCACCTGAGAGGCAATCTGCTTCGCCAACTCTTTCGAGAGACCTTCCTTAAATGGCAACTCCCACATGACGCGCAAGTTACTCTCGTGCGGAGTTCCTGTCATGTCGAGCGCCTTGCTGCTTTGCCCTCGAGCTGCTAGTTTTTTACGAACTACATCCAGCAAGGCATCAACCTGAAATTGGTTGTCGCCAATGAGCTTAATACCCGTTTTATTTGGCAACCATTCGATTGCAGCCTGTGTTCCCTTAAAATCGTATCGGTTACCAACCTCTCGCTGCGCTTGCGCAACAACATTATTCATCTCGGCTTTATCGTATTCCGATACTATATCAAATGAAAATACTCCCATACGGCCAGTATAGCACACCAAAAATGTGTAATGAAACTACCCACCGCTATATGCAGTGGGTAGTATACATGTGAACACTCGAGTAGTGGTCTAACGAGCAAAGTGTGCAAAGGCACGGTTTGCTTCTGCCATCTTATGGGTGTCTTCCTTCTTTTTGAAGGCAGCACCAGCTTCGTTGTATGCATCAACGATCTCAAGTGCAAGTCGCTGTGAGTATGGCATGCCACTACGAGCACGAGCCGACTGCACAAGCCAGCTAAATGCATAGTGCAATTGGCGGTGGCCATGAACCGGGAATGGAATCTGATAGTTCGCACCACCAACGCGGCGTGATTTAACCTCAAAGTTTGGGCTAACGTTCTTAAGTGCCTTTTCAAACACTTCAAGTGGGTTATCGCTATCTAGCTTCTTAGCTGCAACTTCCAAAGCAGTGTACACTGCACGCTCAGCAACAAGCTTTTTGCCATTTAGCATTGATTTATTAATGAGCCGCTGCACAAGAACGCTGTTGTATTTGCGATCTGGATTTGGCACGCGCTGCAATGACTTGGTAACTTTACGAGGCATCGATTAGTTCTCCTTCTTTGCGCCGTACTTACTGCGGCCCTGCTTACGGTTGTTAACACCCTGAAGGTCAAGTGCGCCACGTACAATGTGGTAACGCACACCAGGAAGGTCTGGCACACGACCACCGCGTACGAGCACAACAGCGTGCTCCTGTAGGTTGTGGCCTTCACCGCCAATGTAAGCCCATACTTCGTGGCCATTCGTTAGGCGCACACGAGCAACTTTACGAAGCGCCGAGTTTGGCTTCTTTGGAGTTTTGGTTGTTACGCGAATACATACACCACGCTTAAATGGTGCGTCTTGGTCGTAGTAGCGAGTCTTGAGCGCATTATGAATGCGGCCAAGTGCCGGCGACTTACTCTTTTTTGCAGCCGTGCGACGCGGTTTACGTACCAATTGATTGATAGTTGGCATGAAAATTCTCCCACGCATTACTAAAATTAATATCTAGCGCCATAATTAGCGCGATATACATAGACTCAGCACCCCTATGTATATGTCTTTGCCTTTTGTCGACTACTTCATGGTGGTGTACACACACGCTGCCACCTCCAAGCATCACAAAAGAGGAAACTCTTTGCAGATTATAGCACAAGCAGCTGCCCTTTCGCAACATGTGATTAAGCCTACCGTGCCGTAGTATTCAGCGGCCGCCTAAGCTAAAACCCATGCTCTTTTTATTCAGGCATGGGTTTTGCTATTACTTTGAGCGTGTCGCCTCAGCCAGACTACTGCTAGCTAACAATATCTGCGACTTCTTCAATTGCTTGACTACTTGGCTGTTCATCAACAAGCTCAGCCTCAGCCATCACGAGGTCTTCTTCGGTCTTTGGTGGAACCGCACCGGTACCAACCGGAATCTTACGACCAATGATAACATTCTCTTTCAAGCCATGCAGATGGTCAGCTCGTCCGCTAGTTGCTGCGTTAATCAGCACACGTGTTGTGTCTTGGAATGACGCTGCCGACAACCAGCTGTCACTCCAAATTGACACCTTCGTAATACCGAGTAGTAGCTGTGTATACGAGATGAGCTCTTTGCCTTGCTCTGCCAACTCTTTATTAGCTGCCGTAACAGCGGCTTTACTGACAATATCTCCAGAAATGAAGTGGCTATCACCTGGCTCATCAATCTGAACGCGGCTAAACATCTGGCGCACAATGATCTCAAGGTGCTTTGGTGCTACGTCCTGGCCCTGAGCGGCATAGATACGTAGAATATCGTTAATAATGTAGCGCTGCGTTGCCTGAACACCCTTAAGGCGCATGAGATCGTGCAAGTTCAGCGAACCAGTGGTCAGTCGATCACCAGCTTCAACCGTATCACCAGACTTCACAACTAGCTGCGCTGTGCCTGGAATTTCGTAGCGCACCGGAGAACCCGCTTGTGCGGTAATAATTACCGTATCACCAGCATGCTCTACCTCGCCATCAAATGGGGCGATGAGTGGTTTTACTCCACCAGTGCCTTGCGCAATAACGTCGCCAGCCTTCACGACCGATCCTGAACGAACCATAATTGTTCGGCCATCAAGTGCGATACGCTCCATCTTGCCAACGCTTGGGGTTACCTGCACGATGTACTTCTTGCCATCTTCCCAAGTCTCAACGTCACCAGCAATCTCACTGACGTATGCCTGTCCCTTTGGAGAACGTGCCTCAAAGAGCTCTTCCACACGCGGCAGACCCTGTGTAATGTCACCACCGGCTGCTACACCAGAGTTGTGGAAGGTGTTAAGTGTTAGCTGTGTACCAGGCTCACCGACTGATTGAGCAGCGATCACGCCCACTGGCTGCGCATTGTCAACCAAGTGGCCAGTCGCCATATCGATACCATAGCTCTTACGCGGAATACCACTTAGGTTGTTGGTTGATAGTACCGATTGAATCTTGACACCTGTAATGTTCTCATCAGCTTCAATTTCATCAGCAATCTCACGAGTAATGAGCTCGTTATTACGAACGTAGCCAGCAACATCTTCAGCTGCATAGCGGCCATAAAGACGATCAGCAAACGGAATCATAGTCTCTTCAGTTTCACTGCGCAAAATTTCGTAACCATCATCATCGCCATCCTGGTCTTCTACTGTAAAGACATCCTGTGACACATCAACAAGGCGACGAGTCAGGTATCCTGAGTCGGCAGTCTTTAAAGCGGTATCGATCAGACCTTTACGTGCACCACGTACTGCCACAAAGGCTTCCAAGCTCGAGAAACCGTCTTTAAATGAACTACGTACTGGCAGCTCAATCTCACGGTTTGAGCTATCTACCTGGATACCAATCATCGCACCAGCTAGCTTCATGTTTGATACGCTACCACGCGCACCAGAGTTCACCATGGTTGCAACGCTGGTGTCCATTGTCTTAAGGCGATCCTTCAAAAGGGCCGTAATCTTATCGTCAACTTCACGCCATGCGCGCACGGTAAGCAGATAGCGCTCTTCATCGGTAATCAAACCTTGATCGTACTGCTCAGCCACTAACGCTGCTTTAGCGTCACCCTCGGCGATATACTCATCAACTTCAGTAAAGTGCACATAGTCATCCTTACCGGTCGATGTTGCGGCAACTGTTGCGTAGCGGAATGCCAAGTCCTTAATGCGGTCGGCAACCGCGACAGTCTCGTCAGCGCCATAAGTGGCAAAGACCTGCCCAAGCACCTTTTTCAGTTGCTTCTTATCCTGTACCGCGTTGGTGTATGGGAAGTCTTTTGGCAGTACTTCGTTAAAGAAGATGCGACCAAGAGTCGTATTGCGGATTTCACCCTTAGTGTACACACGGATTGGGGTTTGCAATTGGATTTTATGGTTGTCGTAGGCCATTTCTGCTTCGTATACCGAGCTGAATGGCTTGACCGTATCAGACTGCGCTGAAGGTTTTTCGTATGTCAGGTAGTAGTTACCAAGTACCACATCCTGGTCAATCGAGAGCACTGGCTCACCGTCAGCTGGCTTAAGCAAGTTGCTCTTCGCGCTCATCAGCTCTTGTGCTTCCTGCTGTGCAGCTTCAGACAATGGCAAGTGAACTGCCATCTGGTCACCGTCGTAGTCGGCGTTAAAACCACTAGCAACAAGTGGGTGCAACTGAATCGCCTTACCCTCAATCAGCACTGGTTGGAATGCCTGAATCGACAAACGGTGCAGTGATGGCGCACGGTTCAATAGTACGTAACGTCCTTGAATTACCTCATCAAGCGCGTCCCATACCGCTGTTTCACCGGCTTCAATCAAGCGAGTTGCGCTGCGAATGTTGTTTGCATACTCGTGGCGAATGAGCCAGCTAATTACAAATGGCTTAAAGAGCTCTAATGCCATCTTCTTTGGCAAACCACACTGGTGTAGCTTCAACTCAGGACCTACCACGATCACCGAACGGCCAGAGTAGTCAACACGCTTACCAAGCAGGTTCTGACGGAAACGTCCTTGCTTACCCTTCAACATGTCTGAAATACTCTTAAGCTTACGGCGGCCACCAGTTGCACTGACAGCACGACCACCACGTGAAGCAGAGTTGTCGATTAGAGCATCGACGGCTTCCTGCAGCATACGCATCTCATTGCGGCGAATCACTTCTGGAGCGTTAAGCTCGATAAGCTTCTTCAGGCGATTATTACGGTTAATCACACGGCGATATAGGTCGTTAAGGTCTGAAGTCGCAAAGCGGCCACCAGTTAGCTGCACCATTGGACGTAGGTCTGGTGGGATAACTGGGATCACGGTAAGACAAAGACTACTTGGGTCGATGCCGGCAGCTTGCATACTTTCAAGCACCTTAAGTCGCTTATGAATCTTTTTGGCACGGATTCCCTTAGCGCCAGCTACTTCTTCATTCAAATCAGCAATAAGCTGGTTCATATCGATGCCATCGATCATCTCTTTCAGCGCAGCACCACCCATGCCAACAGAAATAAGCTCTTCATACTCTTCTGGTAAGTTGCGGTAGTCTGCCTCTGAAATTAAGGCGTGCTTTGTTAAAGCCTCTAGCTGCATCTTTTTCTGATGATAGTCTTCATTGAGCTGTTCAACCTCTTTTGACTGTTCTGCTGCTAGCGCCTTTAGGTCAGCCGAGCTATCTTCCGCCGCCTTTTCATAACGCAGCTTAATAGCCATACGAGCAGCTTCAGTCTGTGCTTCAAGATCAGCTAGATATTGATCTCGCTTCTCTTCATCTACCTTCAAAATAACATACGTTGCAAAGTAGGCAATCTTTTCAATATTCTTCACTGTCATGCCAAGGATGAGGCTCATAGCACTTGGCGTGCCGCGCATAAACCAAATGTGTGCTACAGGAGCCGCCAGTTCAATGTGACCCATACGCTCACGACGTACGATTGACTTCGTGACAAGCTCACCATTCTTATCAACAGCAGCTTCACGGCTACGTACACCCTTTAGCTTGCTGTCGTGTGGGTTAATGTCCTTTACTGGGCCAAAGATACGCTCGCAGAACAGGCCATCACGCTCTGGCTTCTGTGTACGGTAATTGATTGTCTCTGGCTTTGTTACTTCACCATAGCTCCAACTCAGGATGTCGTCCCGACTTGCCACCGCAAGCCGGACCGCATCAAATGAGCCGATATCTGTTCCAGGTGCAAATTGCTGCGCCATTTACGCCTCCTCCTTTACTACATCAATTTCATCGATATCTTGAATCGTAACTCCATCCCCCAAGTCGCCAAGCTGGTCTGATTCATCGAGTACTGATTCAGCTTCGTCTTCCTCAAGGCGTGGCGTCGTCTTATCTTCTGGGCCGCTAGCCGCCACAATCTCTTCGGCATCAATATGTGTATCATCACTCAGGAGATCAACGCGTAGCCCAAGACCTTGCAGCTCCTTTACGAGCACGTTAAATGATTCTGGTACACGTGGACCGGTGATGACTTCGTCTTTAATGATTGACTCATAGGCCTTTGCACGTCCGTACACGTCATCCGACTTGATGGTAAGCATCTCTTGTAGAATCGACGCTGCACCATATGCTTCAAGTGCCCAAACCTCCATCTCTCCGAAGCGCTGGCCACCATTCTGTGCCTTACCACCAAGTGGCTGCTGAGTAACCATAACGTATGGACCAGTTGATCGTGCGTGCATCTTATCGCTCACCATGTGGTGCAGCTTCATCATGTGCATCACACCGACTGTAGTACGCTCCTCAAATGGCTCACCAGTTCGGCCATCATATAGCTGGCTCTTGCCGTCGCGAGCAAATCCAGCACGCTCCAACTCATCCGAGATAATCTCGTCTGACACGCTGTCGAATGATGGTGTTGCAACGCGGTAGCCAAGTGCTCGAGCTGCCATACCAAGGTGTGTTTCGAATAGCTGTCCAATGTTCATACGGCTCGGCACACCAAGTGGGTTCAATAGAACATCTACTGGAGTACCATCCTCCATAAATGGCATGTCTTCAACTGGAAGAATACGAGCTACAGTACCCTTGTTACCATATCGGCCGGCCATCTTGTCACCGACGCTAATCTTACGTAGCTGAGCCACAAAAATCTGCACCTGCTTTAGCACGCCAGCTTTTAGCTCATGACCATTCTCACGTGAGAAAATCTTCACACCGATGACTTTACCGCCACCGCTATTATTCATACGCTGTGAGGTATCTCGCACATCCTTAGCCTTTTCACCAAAGATAGCACGCAAAAGACGCTCTTCGCTCGATAGCTCCTGCTCACCCTTTGGTGTAATCTTACCAACCAACACGTCGCCAGGGCCAACTTCAGCACCGACTTGTACAATACCTTCTTCATCAAGGTGGCGTAAACTACTTTCCGATACGTTCGGAATATCCCGTGTTACAATCTCTGGGCCAAGTTTTGTCTCACGAACTTCAACGTTATATTCCTTAATATTAACGCTACTGAGGTCATCATTTTCAACAAGGCGACGGCTGATAATAATAGCGTCGTCCATGTTGTAACCACCCCATGGCATAAAGGCAACGAGCAGGTTGCGGCCAAGTGCGATTTCACCATTGGCAATCGAAGCACCTTCAATTAGGATGTCACCCTTCTTTACCTTGTCGCCACGTGATACAACAACTTTTTGGTTGTATGAACGGTCGTCGTTGTTCTTTACGAAGTGACGCAATTCATATTGACCAATCTTACCATCAGCATAACGAACGCGGACTTTCGTAGCATCAGCAACGATAACTTCTCCGTCCTGCTCGGCTTCCACGAGGTGACCGCTATTGCGTGCAATAATACCTTCAGTTCCGGTACCGACCGTAGTTGGGCGTGGCTGCAATAGTGGCACTGCCTGACGTTGCATGTTCGAACCAGTCAACGCGCGGTCGATACGGTTTTTCTCGATAAATGGCACCAGGCTGGCCGTTGCACCAAGCACCTGTTTGTGCGATGCGTCAATCAATGTAATCTCAGCTGCTTCAACGCGCTCTGGGTGACCGCGGCGGCGGGCGCTCACACGCTCTTCAGCAAAACTTTTATCCTCTGCCAGCTCAGCACCAGCATCAGCAATTACTTCTTGCAATTCTTGCGATGGGTCGAGGTAAACAATTTCATCAGTCACCTTACCGTCAACCACCTTGTAATATGGTGTCTCAATAAAGCCATATTCGTTAATACGTGCGTAGGTTGCGAGGTTCAACACCAGACCAACGTTACCACCTTCTGGTGTCTCCACGATACAAATACGACCATAGTGCGATGGGTGTGCATCACGAACGTCAAACCCAGCACGCTCACGCGATAGTCCACCAGGTCCAACAGACGTCAAGCGACGCTTTAGTGACAGCTCTGATAGTGGGTTAACCTCATCCATCAGCTGGCTTAGCTGGCTGCTGGTAAAGAACTCACGTACCGATGCTACCACTGGGCGAGCATTGACAAGCTGGCTTGGCGAAACATTTTCAATATCTGTTACGCTCATGCGGTCCATAGCATTACGCTGCATACGTAGCATACCAACGCGGAACTGGCGCGCAATCAGCTCACCAACCAACTTCACGCGGCGGTTTGCTAGTGCATCGATATCATCAGGTTCACCCTGCTCTTTGTTAAGGCGAATCAGCTCACGCAAGATAGCTACCAAATCGTCCATGCTAAACACACGGTTCTCGGTAGTGTTTGCGATATCAAGACCGAGGCGCTGATTAATCTTAAACCGACCGACGCGGCTGTAGTCGAATCGCTTGAAGTCGTAGAACATGCGCTCAATCATCTGCTTAGCATTCTCAACGGTGGCAAGATCGCCAGGGCGAAGACGGCGGTACACCTCAATAAGCGCCTCACCCTTGCTGCGAGTTGGATCCTTTTCAAGTGTTGCATCAATGAAGCTTGTCTCGCCATTGTCAACATCAGCAAATAGCTCTTTGATATCACTATTTTTCGCAACGCCAAGTGCACGCAAAAATGTCGTTACTGGCAATTTACGGCGGCGGTCAATCTTGACAAAAATAGCGCCACTAGCTGCAGTCTCAAACTCCAGCCATGCACCACGGCCAGGAATCAACTTTGCACCAAACAGCTTGCGGCCGTGCACAACATCAGCAGTGTAAAATACACCCGCCGAACGGATAAGCTGCGATACGATAACACGCTCGGTACCATTAATAATGAATGTACCACGGTTAGTCATCCAAGGGTAATTACCAAAGTAAATTTCCTGCTCTTTAACTTCACCAGTGACCTTATTAGTCAGCTCTACATTGACATATAGCGGCGCTTCGTATGTGGTATTGTTTTCTTTTGCGAACAAATCTGTTGTTTTTGGATCATCAAATCGATATTCCTTAAACCGTAATGCTAGCTTTTGCCCAGTATAGTCCTCGATTGGGTTGATCTCAGCAAAAATCTCGCTCAGCCCAGTATCGATAAACTCCTTCCATGAGTCCTCCTGATGGGCGATTAGGTTTGGTACAGGCAGCGTGTCTTGCTTAGTAAAAAACACACGGCCGGTGTCATTCGTCGACGTGGTGTGGGTCACGTACTACTCTCCTCGCATCATATTATCGTTAGTGGTGAATCGGCGCCGAAGATTCCTCTGCTGCAAGTTTGCACCCACTAAGTGCCACGTTACTGGGCGCACAAAAAACTACAGCTACACTACTTCTTGTGACTAGTTTAACCCAAAAAAACGATACCGTCAATGACTGCGTAAGATAATTACGAGCTAATTCTTGCCGCCAGTTGGCTGACCATGCAACACAGTATCAATTAAGCCATAGGCTTGCGCTTCTTCTGCGCTCATCCAAAAATCACGGTCACTATCTTTTTCGATTTGCCGCACGGTTTTACCAGTGTTCTGCGCAAGAATTTCATTTAGTCGCTGCTTTAAAAATAGGCTTTCGCGCAAACTTATTTCTTGGTCTGTTACCTTACCCTGAGTGCCGCTACTTGGCTGGTGAATCATAATACGGCTATTGCCCAGAGCCACGCGCTTCCCTTTAGTGCCACTGCTTAGCAAAAATGCACCCATACTAGCCTGTAGCCCAATGCCAATCGTTTGCACATCTGGCGCAATATACTGAATCGTGTCATAAATCGCAAGCCCGTCATACACGCTACCACCAGGGCTATTAATATACAGCTTGATGTCCGCTTCGGCATCTTCGTGCGCTAGGTGTAACAGCTGCGCAACCACGCTATTTGCTGTCTGGTGGTTGACTTCATCACCCAAAAAAATAATTCGCTCGTTGAGCAGGCGGCTATAAATATCAAACGCTCGCTCTCCGCTGTGTGTTTTTTCAATAACTGTTGGAATTATCATACTCTGCACCTCATTCATAATATTAGTATATCATGCGCCGTCTGCTACGCCTCCATCCACATAAAAACTACCGCCACAAACTCTGACGGTAGTTTTATATTAGCTACAGCTATTATTTCTTGTATTCAGCGACAAGAGCGTCGATTGTCTTTTCAGTCAGCAAACGATTTGCAATTTCACGCTGCACTTCTGGCTGATTTAACTGTTTCAACGCCTCTTTATCCTTACCAAATTGAGCCTTAAAGGTTGCAATCTGCGCCTCTAATTCTTCCTTGGTAGCAGTAGTCTTCATCGCTTTTGACAGCTCAGCCAGCACAAGCCCAGATTTCACCCGCAGCTCAGCCACCGGACGAACCTCTTTGTCTAGCCATTCTTCTTTCGTTGCAAATCCCTTGGTCTCAAGGTACATATCCAAAGAAGCACCCTGATATGCAAGATTTCGCACCATGTCCTGCTCAATGTTCTTTTCTTGTTCTTTAACCAATACTTCTGGAGCAGTCACCTCGCTAGCTTCGACTAGCTCTGTTACGAGTGCGTCTTTAAAGGCTTCATCGGCCTGACGTTCTTTTTGCGCCATCAGCTCACGCTTAATGTCAGCACGGAACTCCTCCATGCTCGTGAAATTACCATTTTTAGCAGCAAACTCATCATCGAGCTCTGGGCGCTGTGGTGCTTTAACCTCTTTCAACGTTACCTCAAACACAACCGGCTGACCCGCAAGTTCTTTAGCGTGATACTCCTCAGGGAACGTAACGTTAACGTCGAATGATTCACCTGCTTTTTTACCAACAACCTGGTCTTCAAAGCCAGGAATAAATTGACCGCTGCCAAGACGTAGGCCGAAGTCGCTACCGCTGCCGCCGTCAAAGGCCTTGCCGTCCTTTTTGCCAACAAAGTCAATCACAGCTTCATCACCCTGCTCTGCAGCGCGGTCTACAGCCTCGTATTTTGTAAGGTTGTCGGCAATACGATTCAGTACATCATCGATATCACTATCTGCGACGTCCTCTACCTTTTTGGTAGCCTTCAGCGCCTTGTAGTCACCAAGTGCCACTGGTGGAATCACTTCTAATTCTGCCGTAAACTCAAGCTCCTGGCCAGGTACATACTTCTGTACTTCAACCGATGGGCGCTCAATAGCCTTAATATCGTGTTTGATAAATGCATCCGCAACGGCCTTAGAAAGTGCATCATCAAGCACCTGCTGCTCAAGCAGCTGTGGATTCACTTGCTTCTCGACCATCGCAATCGGTGCGTGTCCACGGCGGAAGCCATCTACTTTAATATCTTTTGCCATCTTATGAAGAGCAGCTAATCGTGCATCAGCCAGCTCTGCCTCGCCAAGCGTAATAGTCACTTGGACTTTTGTATTTGAAATATTCTTAACTGTTGCCTTCATCTTATTTATTCTACCATGTCTTTACCGTTGCTATCAAAAATTGCAGAGGATGCACCTCGTGTTAGGTCAAGCTTGCAATAATGTCATCTAGCTCATCGCGACGACTGCGGCGATCTAATACTATGCTGACCATTCGCGCAATATCAGCCACTTGCTCCTGAGCTGTCGCCGTGTTCTTAATCTTGTAGTGGCCAGATTGCAACTCAGCTTCGCCCACAAAGACCAAATACGGAATGTGTTTCTTAAGCGCGCTACGCAGCTGCTTGTCTAGCTTGCGCTCTGTAATATCGACTTCCACGCGAACACCTTCAGCCCTTAGCTCACGCGCAAGCCGCTTTGCCCCGCGCAAAGCCGACTCACCAATTACCACTAAATATACATCGGTTGTTGAAATATCTTGAGGCACAAGTTTGTGTACTTCCAGGAAGTTTTGCATGGTAGTAGCGCCCAGCCCCATGCCTACCGTTGGTAGTGGCTCTACGCCAAAAAGACTAACTAGCCCATCGTAGCGTCCACCGCCAAATAATGCCCGATTATTGTCTGGGTGAGTATCAAACACTTCAAATACCGTGCCGGTATAGTAGTCGAGGCCGCGCATCAAGCTAGCATCAAAAAGCACATTCCGTACACCTGCCTGCGCGAGCTTATCCATAAGCTGCTGCAACCGCTCAGCTGCTGGATGTTGCTGAATTTCTAATGGCAGCTCGGTAACTTTATATACGCCCAAAAGACTAGCAAGCTTTGGAAGGCCTTCTTTGGCCTGCTCTGGTCCAAAAATATCAACAGCCTGATCACGGAATGCTTCCGTTGAAATCTTATGTTTACGATCCAGTAGCTTAATCATCAGCTCAGCCTGCACAGCATCGCAGCCTAAGTATCGAAACATAATGGCGTTAATCAGCTCTCGGTCGTTTACTCGAATGGTGAACATGTCATCCTTAGCACCAAATAATTTCATACTTGTGTATGCTAGCTCAATAATTTCAGCGTCGGCCTCAATCGAGCTAACGCCAAATAGATCAACGTTCATTTGCCAAAACTCACGCTCACGACCACGTTGCGGCCGCTCATAACGCATAAAATTAGCAATAGAATATAACCGAGCCGGCATGGCTAACTCTTGACGACGAGCTGCCACCATACGGCTGACACTTGGTGTCATCTCGGGACGCACGGCAACAGTTCTGCCGCCACGGTCGTCAAACACATACGTCTGCTCACTCGCTAGCTCTTGACCGCTTTTAGCTGTGTAAATATCGAGCGGTTCGAGTAGTGGTGCGCCATATTCCTCATAGCCAAACTGTCGCGCTGCTTGCGCCCAAACTGAAAAAATATAATTCTGTAATCGCTTCTCTTCTGGATAGTAATCTCGTGTACCCTTGTACGGTCTTGTCGAAAGTGTCGTCATAAACTCCATATTCCCATATCTATTAGCTTTTTTCAAACGTACTCACCACCGGCAATCTATGTCGTCGCACCCACTCATAGAGCATAATACCAGCCGCTACGCCAACATTGATTGACCGAGTACTCCCAAATTGCTCAATGGCAACCACCGCATCAGCCTTACCTAACAGCTCGGTAGACAGTCCATCACCCTCACTTCCAAACACCAGGCAAGTGCGCCGTGGCAGCATTGCCTGGCCAAGTGGCGTACTGTGTTGCACGTTATCGGCAGCCACTACAGTATATTCCTGCTGACGCATCGCCTGCATAAATGCATCTACCGAAGGATGGTACTGTACATGTAAATATTTATCAGTCATCATAGCTCCACGCTTATTCCACTGCCGCCGACCAATAATATGCACCCGACGAACGCCAAATGCATTAGCACTGCGGATAATCGTGCCCATATTATAGTCACGAGTAAGGTTTTCTACGGCAAGCTGCAGCTCCTGCTCGTCTTTATCTAAATCTGCAATAATTTGCTCCATGGGAACACCCTTATAGCGATCAATCACATTGCGCGAGTCTTCACTAGCTGCATTAGGCTGCACTATGCACCTCCAGGGCCAATTTGCCGCATAATGGTTGTGGCCTGCACTGGTCGTTTAGCTGCCACTTGTAGGATTCGGTGTGGATCGAACAAGGCTCGGATGGCTTCGTGCAACGCCATTTCAGCGTCGCTCACTGCCTTGAAGGCAGTTGCCGCCTTAATTTGGCCTTCACCACCACTGGCAACGACAACGCCATTGACCGATTGCACAACCTCGCTCACTGCCATCAATAGCCCCATCATACCTTGCCGATCAACTAATTTTTCATTGTGACACACTGGATAAAAGTAAATCTCACCGCTATTCATATCGTAGCGCCACGGCAGCGCCACTTTTTGGGCTGCCTCAATGCGGCCGAGCCGACTCCTAAAGTCATTACCATCAAGCGACGGCACAGCCATGCGTCCAAAGAACTTTGGCACAAAACCACGCCCATCTCGTGCTACCGCAAACTCTTGCAGCGACTGCAACTGACACCACAGAACATCACTCTCGTCCTCGATTAGCTGCAGCATACCTTCCGGGAAATCCTGAAACAACTGTGCTATTCGTTTAAAGATTTTGCTCATTTTGCGCTCTGGCACATTATCCCAACGGCATATCATAATTGCATCATCTGAAGAAACCGCGCCAAAATCTGCCGGCATACGACCTGATGCATCAGCAATATAAGCGAAGCTGCCGGCCAAAATAGCAGCCTGCGTCGGCTCGAGCTCAAGTACATCTTCTGCGGCTCGGTACATAGCCCCGCCATGGGCCAACTTAATCGCCATACCGCCACTAAACTGTGCTTTTGGTCCAACGCGCATAATAATTTCAGAAATAATACCAAGTGTGCCCTGGCTGCCTACAAATAACGGAGTTAGATCCATACCGCCTTTTTCGTCGCGTAACTGGCCGATACCTGGATAGCCTAGGCCTGAAGGTAGCGCCTGGTTAGATAACATTGAAATTGTATCAACATATTCTTCGTAAATTGTGCCGATACCTCGGTAGATTTCACCTTCAAATCCAGTTAGCTGTTTCTTCTGCTCTACATCTCGACGCGACAGGTATCCGGTTTCAATAGTAGTACCATTAGAAAGCACCACCTCAAGCCGATCTATGGCGTCAACGGCGCCGCTGTCGTAGGCAAACTTATTACCAGCAATCGCACCACCAATCGTAGCAGCTGCTCTATTCTGCTCAAAATTCCCAAAATCTACTGCTAGCTCTTGGTCGTATTGACTTAAAAATGCCTGGCAACTTGTAATCGTGGCTCCAGCCTGCATTCGGAGTAGCCCCTGCTTACCATCGTATTCTTCCACGCCAGACAACTGAGAAAGGTCCATAGCCGCACCGTGCGTTTGTGCTGCACCTGTCGCATCACTACCACTGCCGCGAGCCACCACAGGGAGTTGGGTGCCCTTTTCGGCCAGTTGCCAACAAAACTTTAACGTTCTTGTAATATCTTCAGTACTATGCGGAATTACCACAAACTGCGGCAATTGCGTAAACCCACCTGGGCCAACCGCATATTGTTCACGTGTCCATAAATCGGTATATGCTTGCCCCTCTAATCGCCGATTTAAATACACCGCTGCCCTATTCATAGTAGCCTCTCATCCTCCTTTTCATTAGTTCTAGTATACCAAATTGCCCGGCCAGAGGAAAATACGCCCATAAAAAAACACCCATACCTGGATGCTTTAACAGTCTTATTCTGGTACACGAGAGAGGACTCGAACCTCCACGCCCGAAGGCACTAGCTCCTAAGGCTAGCGTGTCTACCAATTCCACCACTCGTGCGTGTATACCGGCGACTGAATGTTTTTACTATACCAAGTGGCCTAGGCCTTGTAAAGGATAAAATTACTGGCAAAGGCTCAGTAAAAGCAAGAGGCGCCAGTCCGTCGACTACGCCTCCCTGCGGTAAAGAGTAATGTTCGCGTTTCCATAAGACCGATTGTCCACCACAACTACCTTTCCCATTAGGCTCGGAACCTCACCCTTACCTGAATGTGATAATACCATAAGCCCGCCCGGTTTGAGTAGTCTAAAAAGCAACGCTACTGTGGAAAACTGCTCATTATTATAGGGTGGATCAGCAAAAATTACATCAAAAAGCGGAGTTTCCCACAGTTCATCCTGCTCGCTATGTCCAGCAAGTTGCCCTTGTCGCTGCACCCAAGAATATACCGGCGACTGCACAAGCACCGCCTCATCTCCGCAGCCCAGCAACGCCTTATTGTCACGCAGTGTGCGCATCGCCACTCTATCTTTCTCGATAAAGACGGCCCGAGCCGCACCACGGCTTAAGGCTTCAAACCCAAGCGCCCCACTGCCGGCAAATGCATCAAGCACGTCAGCGCCCTCTATCGCGCCGTGTAGTCGGTTGTAAATAGCCCCTCTCGCTCGCTCGCTCATTGGGTGCGTTTTAAAGGTTGATGGTGCTTTTATATTGCGCCCACCATATTTGCCAGAAATTAATCTCATATGCATACGTTTAGTGTATCATGAGATGTTTTAGTGGCAGAACTGCCACCCTAGTTAAGTGTCGTAATGCGCTGACATTTCTCAACTGCAGCTGCTAATTCTGGATATTGTGAAATATCCTGACCAGACTCACAGAACCAAGCAGCCGCTTTCTGCGCACGAGCAATAAGCCTGCTATCGCCAAGCGAAGCAACCTGAAGCCGCAAAGCACCATGCTGCATGCGGCCATATATCTCACCAGGGCCTCGCAACTGCAAGTCGACCTCAGCTAGATGAAACCCATCGGTAGATCGCTCTATTTCTTGCAATCGCCGGCTGGGCTTCTGCGAGCTGCTCATCACCAAATGACAATAGCTCTGGTGCTGCCCCCTGCCGACGCGGCCACGCAATTGATGTAGCTGACTAAGCCCAAAATGATCAGCATTTTCAATGACCATTACTGTAGCATTAGGAACGTCAACACCGACTTCAACCACCGTTGTGCTAACTAAAATATCTAGCTCGCCGGCAGAAAATTGCTGCATAACCGCATCTTTCTCGGCAGCCTTTAGCCGACCATGCAACAGGCCAATACGATACGTGCCAAGAACGCTATTTCGCAGTCGCTGCAATTCTGCCTCAACGCTTTTCTTGTCATTGTCTGCGTTTTCATCAATCAGCGGGCAGATAATATATGCCTGTCGGCCAGTAGCAACCTCTTCTTTTACCGCTTCATCAAGACGTCGGCGTGATACCGGGTTCCAAATCTTTGTATGGATCGGTCGGCGACCTGCTGGCAACTCATCGATAACTGTGCTATCCAGCTCGCCATACACTGTAAGCGCCAGGCTACGGGGGATCGGCGTGGCTGTCATAGCAAGCAAATGTGGCATCGTATCACCCTTTTCAAGCAGCGCCTGTCGCTGAGCCACACCAAACCGATGCTGCTCATCGACCACTACCAAATTAAGATTCTTAAACGTAACTGACCCCTGAATCAGCGCATGTGTACCAACTATTATATCCACCTCGCCCGCAGCGATACGAGCCAAAAGTTCCTGGCGAGCCGCTCCCTTAACGCTTGCGGTGAGTAGCCCAACGCTAATGCCATGTGGCTCCAGCAGTTTTGCGATAGAGCTCGCGTGTTGCTGCGCAAGAATCTCCGTTGGAGCCATAATCGCTGTTTGAAAACCATGATGAGCGAGCAAGCTTGCCACAAGCGCCGCAACTACCGTTTTCCCTGCTCCAACATCACCTTGCATCAACCGGTTCATCGGCCTATCTTTTGCAATATCCTGGAAGATATCCCAAGCTGCTCGACGCTGCGCACCCGTCAACTGAAACGGTAAGGCATCCACGATACTGCGAACATATGCTGCATTAAAAGCCACCGGACGCGCCGCTAAGCTATGGTGAGCGCTTTTGTTGTATTGAGCTGCAAGCAACAAAGAAAATACCTCTTCAAAAGCAATTCGCCGGCGTCCAGCTTCAATATCATCTGCATTTTTTGGAAAGTGGACAGCCTGCAGCGCCTCACCGCGCTCAAGCAGCCCCTCTCTCTGCAATAGCTCTTCCGGCAGCGTCTCGGGCATGAATGGAATTAGTGGTTCTACATCTCGTAACACCTTCCGCACAAGCTGCTGCTTTAACCCTTTTACTTGATGGTATACCGGCGTGAGGCGGCTACCAGATGCAGGCACCTGAGCAAACTTTTCAACGCTTGGATTGGTAATTTGGTATTTATTATACGAGAAAGCCAACTCCCCAGAAAAATAAAACTCATCCTGGCTTTGCAGCTGCTGCGCCCGATACGGCTGATTAAACCACACTGCAGTTATTTTGCCGCTATTGTCAGCGAGTGTGGCTGTTGTAATCGTCAGCCCTCGCCGCACCGATCGCACGTGTACTTTCTCGCAGCGCGCTGCAATAGTCACCTTGCCTGGCACTAAATCTGCAATTCGCGTCGTCACCGTAAAGTCATCATATCGAAAAGGTAAAAAATTAATAATATCGCCAGCAGTCTCCAGCCCAGCATCTGCCAGTTTTTTAGCCGTTACCGGGCCAACGCCTTTTAGCTCAGCAGCAGGCGTCAGTAAATGCATTTACGCTGCATCTCCCTGCTGCTTATCCTGCCCCACAGCGTGCCCATGCCCGTGCGAAGCACCATCGCTTGGCCGCAAATAACGCGCAGCTAAATAGGTCGCCAAAGGAACAGACAATAGCAAAATTGCGCTCGATACACCAGTTCGCACAAATTCTAGGGCAATAATTTCACTGTTCATAAGCAGTATACCACCAGCAACACCAGTCTGCTGATTTTGTTGCATCACCAGCAAAATTGCCATCAAAAACGGCAGCCCTGCACCAACATATGATAGCACCAGGGTGTTAATAATGGCACCGATATGATCACGGCCAATATTCATTGCCTCACGATAAAGTGGCCATACCTTTGCGCCTGCAAACTGCTTGGTGCGACGCAGCGACTGCACGACGCTCATTTGCGTGACAATAATATCATCAAGCGCACCGGCCGTTACTAGCACCACACCTCCGGCGATAATAGCCTGAATTGCAACATGATGCTGCTGAGCTAGCATCACATTAGTTTCATCAAATAATCCCTGGGTATGGAATAGTGCCGTCATCTGCCACGACGCAAAAGCAGCAACGATAATGCACACCACCATACTACAAATAGCAATCCACGCCTGCCTTGTCCAACCATGACTAATGAGTAACGTCATTATTGCAATTACAAGCGCACCGATAGTGCCTGCCAGTAGGCCATTAGCCCCTTGCAATATCGCATTAATAACTCCAGCAACTACAATAATAGTGCCGCCTAGGCCAAGCAAACTACGAACACCTCGCTTCCCCGCCACCAGCAGCACGATACCAATGAACACAAGCGCCGCCAAAATCATGGCAGGCAGCCGCCAATGGTCATACAAAAAATCTTTGCTACTAGTGCGCTGCACAATAACGCTATCACCTGCGTGGTATCGAGTATAAAATGAGCCAGTAACTTGCACCTCTTGCCCGCTTTGGTAACCATCATGCAGGCGCACCGTAGCCTTCGACTCGCTATCCTGCCGGATAAACGTACCACGCAAATACTCAGCTCGTGCACGCCACGCACCCTTTTCCTGCTCACTGAGTGTATAAAAACTAGGTTCATTTTCAGCAAGTGTTGGCTGATATGGCGTAATGAGCCACGCCATCGATACTGCTCCAATAAGCATAATAGCGCCACATAACGCCCCCAGCGGATGAGCAATCACCCAGCGCTTAGCCTTCAGCATGCGCTGCTTTACCCATATGGTCACCGTCTTCGCGCGAGGTGTTGCCGTATTTTTGGTGTCATTGTCCCTGTCTTTAGTTGGCCGCTTCATTCAATTACCCCTTACGTAGCATGCTACGTTGTCACTAAAATAAATACGTTCTTACCTTTTTTAATCAAAGCTGGGCCGCTTAACTGCCGGTCTTCTTGTACTTTTTGTCCATCAATACGCACTGCACCACCTGCAATCAATCGGCGAGCTTCGCCGTTGCTCTTTGCAGCTGCTGCGGCCACAAGCCCTGTAACAAGCGTTTCATGCTCAGCAGTCGAAACGGTTGGCACCTCAGCTGCTAGCGCAGCCAGTGCCACTTCACTTAGATCTGCCACCATGCGTCCACCAAATAGTACTTCGGTTACATCTTCCACGGCTTTGCAGCGCTCTACCCCGTGCACCAAGCTTGTAACCTCACGAGCGAGTACACGCTGACCATACCGTTTGCCGGGGTCACTTTCATGCCGCTGCACAACAGCCAAAATCTCCTCTTTTGGAAGCATGGTAAAAATCTTCAAATAGTCCTCAACGCTATCATCCTCTGTGCCAAGCCAAAATTGGTAAAAACGATACGGGCTTGTCTTTGCCGGATCAAGCCACACCGCGCCGCCCTCACTTTTACCAAATTTACGTCCAGTGCTCTTATTAACAATCAGCGGCGCCGTCATAGCATGCACAGTTTGCCCTGTCTTTTTACGAATCAGTTCTACGCCAGATAGCAGGTTACCCCACTGGTCGCTTCCGCCAATCTGCAGTGTAACATTATGCTGCTTGTGCAAGTGGTAATAATCATACCCCTGCAGCAATGTATAGGTAAATTCAGCAAAACTCAGTCCACTACCATTCGCAATGCGGGCCTTAAAAAAGTCGCGCTGCGTGAGCTCCGCCATGTTAAAGCTCTTGCCAATATCACGTAAAAATGGAATCAGTGTAATCGGCATAAGCCAGTCGTAATTATCGACCAGTGTAAACTTTTTACCAGCAAAAATAGCACTCACTTGCTGGCTTAGCTGCCGCTTGTTGTAGGCTATTTCATCAAGTGGCAACAGCTCACGCTCTTTGGTATCCCGCATATCGCCAATTTGCGCCGTACCACCACCAACTAGCAATACCACATTATGGCCAGCCTCCAGAAAGTGGCGCACCATCATATACACTGCAAGGTGACCGACATGCAAACTGTCAGCCGAAGGATCGGTGCCAAGATACAAGGTTCGTGGTGCCCCGTCGATAACCGCCGCATCAGTAAATGTCGCCTGTTTCCAAAACCCACGCCACAGTAATTCTTCTGATAATTTCATACCTCTCCCTTTACCTCATTATTGCTCTGCCACTCCTGGCGTAATCTTGCTTTGATTATACCAAAAACTGCTTGCGAATACGAACCAAAAATTGCTATTATTTAACATAAGAGTATTTGCGACAGGAGGAGAGATACGAGTGGGTAATAAAGAACCAAAAAAACGCACCCTTGGCGTTTATGCAAATCTTGCACACAAGCGCCGAACCAAAAAAGACGAAGCAGCACGAAAACGAGCAGAATATCTAGCAACGTTACCTAAACATCCGCTCAAGCGGTTTTTGTTTCGCTTGCATCCAAAGCGTGTTGCTGCGTATTGGTTTTCAAAACGCGGCTTGCTAACATTACTAAAGATTTTTATTGTTGTCGTCATTCTGGCAGTGCTAGGTATTGGTAGCTTGTTCGCCTATTACCGCAAAGATATCGACCAAATTCGCCCAGATGAAATTAGCAAGCGTGTGCAAACAACCGTCACTAAGTATCTCGATCGCAACGGCCAACTACTATATGAAGACAAGGGCCAGGAAAATTACAAACTCGTTATTCAGGGAGATCAGATGAGCAAATATGTCCGAGACGCGACAGTTGCGATCGAAGACAAAGACTTCCTGAAACACCACGGCATTAGTATTATTGGTATTATTCGTGCTGCCATGTCGAATGCTCGTGGTAATTCAGCCCAGGGTGGTTCAACGCTAACTCAGCAGCTAGTAAAGCAGGTATTCTTCGCAAATGAAGCTGATAACCGCGGCATTAGTGGTATCCCACGCAAGATTAAAGAGATCATTCTTGCTATAGAGGTGGAACATACCTACGATAAGGCTGGTATTTTGACACTTTACCTCAATGAATCACCGTACGGTGGTCGTCGCAATGGTATCGAATCAGCATCACAAACCTACTTCCACAAAAGCGCAAAAGACCTCGACCTAGCAGAAGCTGCTCTACTCGCAGGTATTCCAAACCAGCCAGGACTTCTTAACCCATACAACACAGCAGGACACAAGCAGCTTATCGAGCGGCAGCACACCGTGCTTGACCGCATGGTTGAGCAAGGCTTCGTCACCAAAGAAGAAGCTGCAAACGCCAAGCAAGTTGCGATTCTTGACAAAATCCACCCGGCTATCGCTGACACTGATAACATCACTGCTCCACACTTTGTGCTAAGTGTACGTGAACAGCTCGAAAACGAGCTCGGCAAGGCAACTGTAGGCCAAGGTGGACTTACTGTCACTACAACGCTCGATAAGCGTGTACAAGACAAGCTACAGACTACCGTAACCGACTTCTTTAAGTCTGGTAAGCCAAGCTCTGTCGGTATCAGTAACACTGCAGCCACTGTTGAAGATAACCAGACTGGTCAAATTATTGCCCAAATTGGTAGCCGTGACTATAACTACCCAGGCTTCGGACAAACCAACGCCAGTGAATCGTACTTGCAGCCAGGTTCAACTGTAAAATCACTAGTTTTCGCTGAGCTCTTTAAAAATAAGGGTAGCAACAAGCAAAACTACGGTAGCGGTTCGGTATTGAAAGACGAAAAGATTGATAATATCTACGGTGCTCCGCTCCAAAACCACGACGGTCGCTTTATGGGCAATATCACGATTCGCCAAGGCCTTGCTCTATCACGTAACGTCCCTGCGGTAAAGGCAATGTATATTAGCGGTGTTAAGCCAACCTTGCAGACTATCAACGACGCAGGTGCACACTCATACTGTCAGCAGGAGCAGAAGAATGGTGTCGGTCTCTCGGCCTCTATTGGTGCCTGTACTGTTAAACAGACTGAGCTCGTTAATGCCTATGCTACTCTTGGACGACTTGGTGTCTATAAGCCTATCACGCGCGTCCTAGAGGTTAAAAACTCACAAGGTGATACACTTAAGAAATGGAAAGATGATAGCAAGCGCGTCCTAGACCCACAAATCCCATATATCATTGGTGATATCCTAAGCGACCAGCAAGCAGCAGCCGCCCTACACGGCAATGGAGCACTTGCAGTGCCTGGCGTTCGAACTGCTTCAAAAACCGGTACCTCAGACATTAACCGAAAGCCAAAAGACCTCTGGCTGATGACCTACAGTTCGGCAATCACCATGGGCGTATGGCTCGGTAACAATGACACTCGAAACATTAGAACATCTGACTCAGCCATGGGTAATAAAATTATCGCCCCAGTTCTTGAGTACGCTCACAAACAAATTTACGCACCGGAAGGTAAGTGGAAATCGGGCGACTGGCTAAAGCGACCTGACGGTATTCAGCAGCAAGGTAAAGAACTGTACCCTTCATGGTGGAATAAATCACAGGGTAATAAAAACGCAAAGCTAACCTTCGACAAAGTAAGTAAGAAGCTTGCAACAGAATGTACCCCAGATAGTGCGAAAGTGACTGTAGACGTGACTAAAACAACAGACCCAATCACTAAAAAAGAAGCATACGCCGATCTGGGCGAATACAATGAAAAAGAAAAAGATGACGTGCACAAATGTACGGACCGCAAACCAACAGTAGACGGCATCACCATTACCCGCTCTGGCAATAGTTACCAAATACGCGCCACGGTGCAGAAGGGCGACCACGATCTTCAAAGTGTTGACTTCCGCGTTGGCGACGAGCAGATTAAAAGCGAAAGTATCTCAAGCAGTGGCGTCGTAAGCGCTACCTACGAAGGTGGAGGTAGCGGCACAAAAACGGTAACCATAACCGCACACGACTCAGCTGAGTATACCGGCAGTGCCAGTGGACGCTTTAGCGTAGCAACCGCTAACAATTAACCCCTTACCATATATACATACCCCGCACCTGCGGGGTATTATGCTATACAACTCAACTCAGTATCAGTCGATTGCGCTCCTGTATTCTTGCCTATATCTAGCGATGTTTATGCGCAGTGCGTCTAAGGTATCATCTATCTATTCTATAGAAACAATAACGTTACCCACCACGTGCTCCATACGCCCTTTCCGTAAGACAACCTCTGGTTCGTGTTATCACATCGCCCTATGACGTGCTATAAGTATCCCTGCGGCACTAAGCACAATAAAAAACCTCGCATATATAGCTTTACGCATGCTGCGAGGTTTTTATATATAAGTAAAATTGCTTACCTACTTGTTGGCCAGTTCTACCAGTCGGTCTTCATTGGTCTTTTTGCGGCGGCTACTCGATCGTTTCTTTGCATCGGGTTGTGTATTTTTCTTGCGTGCTTCAGTTTTTACCGCCACGCTACTGCTCCGCTTATTGCTATTCTTAGCGTTGGTTTTCTTTTGGGCGGCGCTAGCTGCTTCACTGGTGCGCGTTCGCGCTACGTTATAAACAACCGACGAGCTCCCGCCTGATTGCTTTGGCGAGATATGCGCTGCAACTGTCTTCGTGCTGCCAGCCTGAGATTTTTTCTGTGGTTTAGTAGTAAGTGTAGACTTTCGCCCCGAAGTTTTTGCCTTAACCGATTTTCGCTTCGATTGCACAGCAGTAGGTTTCTTTTGTCGACTAGCAGACGTGGTTGCTTGAGCAGCATCCGCCTCTGCTTGCGCCTTCTTGTCCTGTTGGGCAATAATTTTTGCAAATACCATTTTACCAGCCTCTGTCTGCAGGCTGCGGATTACCTCTATGCGCTTTGTTTGACCAATGTATTTTGCAGCCTTTTCTACGACCACCATCGTACCATCAGATAAATGGCCAACACCTTGATCGTTGCTCTGGCCCTTGGTTTGCAGCGCTAAATCGAGCTGGTCACCAGGAAGTTGCGCCATACGAAGCGAGCGCGCAAGCTCATTAATATTAAGCACCGCAATCTGTTCTACTACCGCCACTTTGTTGAGGTTATAGTCAATCGTACATAGGTACCCCTGGTATTGCTTAGTTAGTGCAAGCAGATGATTATCAACCCCATTATCAGCCTCATCAGCTAAGATTGAAACCTCCAGGCCCTCTAGCTGCTGCAAATTCCGCACCACATCTAGCCCATACCGCGCACGGGCTCGCTTTTGATTATCACCATAATCAGCAAGGGTCTGCAGCTCTAGCACGACACTGCGCGGGATAACCACTTCGTTAGTGATGAATCCTGTTTTAGCCATAGCCAAGATCCGGCCGTCCATAAGCACCGAAGTGTCAATAAAAATCTTCTTCCCTACTCTTCCGCCGGCTTTATGAGCCTTACGATCACGCCACCAGACACACATAATAGCCAGCTGGCTCAGCGCCACAAAAAGTAGCACCGCAAATATTGCTATATCCATATTTACTCCTTATTGTAGATAGCTGCGCAATGCTGAACGCAAATCACGCACCTGTGTTATAAAATCATTTCGCGAACGTGGACCGATTGCTGAGGTAAACCCAAGCTTTTGGGCCTCTGCAACACGCCTATCGGCATGCGCCACTTGCCGTACTTCACCACCAAGCCCTAACTCACCAAAGACGACACAGCCTTCGTCTAACGTGCGGCCGGCCGCAGCACTTGCGATCGCCATAGCGACAGCCAAATCTGCAGCAGGATCCTGTAACTTCATACCACCGACAACATTAATATAAATATCTTTATCGGATAAATTCAGTTTGGTGCGCCGTTCTAGTACAGCCACCAATAAATTCAGTCGGTTTAGATCAAATCCACTCGCTGTACGTTTAGGATAGCCGAAATTAGTAGCGTTGACAAGTGCTTGAATTTCTACCAATAGCGGCCGGCTGCCCTCCATGGCAGCAAATACCACAGACCCATCAGCAGTGTGACGCTCTGCTAGTAGGGCTGCAGAAGGATTATCGACAGGGGTCAAGCCAGTTTGCTGCATTTCAAAAATCGCTACCTCACTCGTTGAGCCATAGCGGTTTTTTACTGCACGCACCACTTTAAACCCACCATATCGATCACCATCAAATGAAAGTACCACATCAACAAGATGCTCTAGTACTTTCGGGCCCGCAATTGAACCTTCTTTTGTCACGTGGCCCACTAAAATTACTGCTGAGCCAGATGCCTTTGCTGCACGAATAATTGCATTACCGGCGTTCGTAATCTGGCTAGCACTACCAGCGACAGAAGAAACCTCTTGCAGACTCATGGTCTGAATTGAGTCAACCACTACAAGCTGATATTCGCCAGTTGCTATTGTAGCTGCCACATCATCAGCACTTGTCGAGGCCACGAATGACAGTGCATCGCCTCCGTTAACACCTAGTCGCTGTGCCCTCATCGCCACCTGACCGGCAGACTCTTCGCCGCTCACATAGAGCACCTTTGCAGCTATAGCAGCCTGTGCCGACAATTGCAATAGTAGTGTACTTTTACCAATTCCTGGCTGCCCAGCAAGGAGCACCACGCCACCCTGTACAATGCCACCACCAAGTACCAAATCGAGGTCGCGCAGTCCTGTGCTGATTCTGCTCGCTTGCTCGTCCGCCCCTAGCTGCGACATAACGCCGGCCTGTAATACTTTGCCCTGGCTGCTGTGCCCAGGGGTAGCTAGTGACTGCGGAGCCTGCTCCACCAGAGAGTTCCACTCACCACAGTTTTCACAGCGGCCAGCCCACTTAGTATAACGGGCACCACAACTTTGGCAACTATACCGCGCGTGCACTTTGGCCACTACTCGTGCACCTCTTTAATGTTCTCGCTGTTTTTACTATTTATAATCTGATTCAGCTCATTAGACTGCTCTGCTAGCTGATTATAGCGCTTAACTTTCTGATTAAATGCTGCCTGTTGTTGCTGCAGTTGAGTTCCTTCGTTACTCAGGGCGTCTTGTCGCTGCAAGATACGCGATCGAGCCTGGGTAAAGGCCGCATCAGATGTAAAGTAACCAGTCTCACTACGGTTATTGAATTGCTCAATATCAGCCTTCAGCGTCGCCACTTGTTGATTATGCGCTGCCACCTTCGCAAGATACTGTGGCCGTTCATTATTAATTTCATCACCCAGTGTGCGTAGCTGCTTCGTTAATGTCTCAAACACACCATGATACTGCGCATATTGCTTAGCGATCGCCGAGCGATCTGCAAAATAGCGCTTGTAGTAAGTCTCTAAACTTCCTGGCAAAGAGGCTACTTCAGTGCCAAGAATCGAATGAAGCTCGTTGTAGTGCTCCCCAGGTTCAGTCTCTGCGTACATCGCCATACGCTTCTCTAGCTCTGGAGTTTTGTGAGCTTCATAGGCCGACTTTAGCTCCTGCTCGAGCCACTTACGTGTGTTATCATCAAGCCTGTCCCACGCTGCATGCAGCATCTCATGTGCAGCAGTAACCTCCTTGATACCGTTCAGCCTACTATCATTAACATCATAAATAGCAATTTCACGCTTTGAGTAGCAGCCAAGCAGCGCGCCTTGCTCGCCATTATTACGGCAAAACGCATTAAAATCACTCGCTGATTTCAGCTCTGGCCGCGACGCATAGAAATAAAACTTCCCATCACCCTGCATGGTAGTCGTTTCTGCAATTTTTGCAATCGCGTCACTCGGCTGGTAGGTGTAATAATTTACCGTATCAACAATCCGCTGCTGAAACAGTACAACACCGAGTGCAATCAGAATAAAGAGGAGTGGGACTAGCTTTGCTAAAAGCCGGCCGGGAGTTCGCTTTGTCATACCGCTACGCCATCACCTCTTCAGCTGCCACAACCCGGTATGTAAGCTTCCCTTTTTCGGCTCCTACCTTCAATACGCCGCCAGCTTGTAACTCACCAGATAATAGTGCTTCTGCGACCGGGTGCTCGAGTTCCTGCTGCAACGTGCGTCGCAACTCACGAGCCCCATATTTCTTGCTATATCCTTGCCGCACAATGATATCGCGCGCCGAACTGCTTACCGAAATCGAAACATGCTGCCGAGCCAAGCGCTGCTGCAATTCGCGCAGCTGCACCGCAAAAATAGCCCGCACATCAGCAAAACTCAGTGGCTTAAAGACAATGATATCGTCGAATCGATTTATCAATTCTGGGCGCATTACTTTTGCAAGCTGCCCACGTACCTCACGAGCAGCACGAGTATGAACCGGCGTGGTATCATTGCCTGCAGCTGCCGCGCTGAACCCAAGCGACGACTCCTGCTGCATCAGGTCTGCACCGATGTTTGACGTAAGAATAATAATGGCATGTGCAAACGATGCCGCATTACCCTGCCCGTCGGTCAATTGTCCATCTTCCAAAATTTGCAAAAGAATATTAAAAACATCTGGGTGGGCTTTTTCTATCTCATCGAATAGCACCACTTGATGTGGACGCCTGCGTAACGCCTCAGTCAGTTTTCCTCCATCTTCATAGCCAACATAGCCTGCCGGAGCACCCGTGAGTCGCGCGGCACTGTGACGCTCGGCAAACTCACTCATGTCAATCTTGAGCAGCGCTTTATCATCTCCGAATACCTCACGAGCTACCGCACGAGCTAGCTCGGTTTTACCAACACCGGTAGGACCAAGAAAAATAAACGATCCCGCAGGCCTGTTTGTTGGCGCAACACCACTTCGGCTTCGACGCACAACTCGTGCCACCGCCTTAACGGCCTCGTCTTGCCCAATGATATGTCTTCCCAGCACCTGCTCGAGCTGCAACAGTTTCTTGGCTTCCTGGCGCTGCACCCGCTCTACTGGTATGCCTGTCATGACAGTAATCGCATTTCGAAGTGCTGCCTCAGTTAACGCAACCGGGCGAGATTTACGATTACTGCGCACAGACTTCCTGCCTAATCGAACTCGAGCTGCTGCTTCATCTAGCAAATCAAAAGCTTTGTCCGGCAATGCCCTGTCGTGAATATATCGCTGCGCTAGATCAACAGCCATATCAGCTATATCATCACTGATCGTGACTCCATGATGCGCCTCATACTGCGGCCGCACGCCACGAACAATACGCCGAGCTGTTTCGCTACTCGGCTCCTGCGCCAGAACAGGCTGAAAACGCCGCGCAAACGCTGCATCTTTCTTAACATGCTTACGGTACTCTTCATTTGTCGTCGCACCGATAACCTTTACTTCGCCGCGAGCGAGCGCTGGCTTTAGAATATTAGCCGCGTCCACACTGCCTTCTGCTGCACCAGCACCCATAAGCGCATGGATTTCATCCACAAATAGCAGCACCTCTGGGTGTTCTTTCAGCTCGTCGATCACCTTCTTTAGCCGCTCTTCAAACTCACCACGGTACTTAGTACCTGCAAGCAGCGCCGCAATATCAAGCTCTATAATTCGAGAATCGCGCAAATATGCCGCGCTACTGCCAGCTACAATTTCTTGTGCCAAGCCTTCAACCAAAGCAGTCTTACCAACACCCGGCTCACCTATAATAAGCGGGTTGTTCTTGGTGCGGCGCCCTAAGATAGTCATCACTCGAGCAATCTCCTTGCTGCGGCCAATGACTGGATCGAGCTTTTCCTGGCGCGCAAGCTCTGTGATGTCACGACCGACCTTATCTAGTAGAGGCGTACCACTAGCTGGTTGCTGCGCTTTTTGTGGCTCATCATGTTCCAGCTGCAAGATGTCACGTCGCTCCAATACTTGCTCAAAATTATGCTGCAATTCCACGATATCCACGCCCATATTGCGCAAAATCATAACGGCCTTCGTATTTTTTTGCACAAGCAAGCTATATACTAGGTGCTCTGTACCAAGATGCGTGTGGCCAAATTCGTGCACCATTTGCCAACTCATGCGCAGTGTTAATTTTGCAGAATCAGAAAAGTCCTGGGCTCCATTCCCACCAATCGCAATAATCCTCGGCACAGTGGCAACAGCCTGTCGAACATGCTCTAGCGTCACATCGGCTTGCGCCATAACAACACTAGCCAGTGCGCGCGGCTGCTCAATAATGCCCAGAAAAATATGTTCTGTGCCGATATACGGACTCCCTTGCTCACGAGCAATTTCTTCAGCTCTTCGCAAACTCTGGTGTGCATGCCGCGTTAAGCGCGGAGCAAATTCTTGAAAATCTTCTGGCATATTCTCCCAACTACGCTCATTACTACTTCATATCAGTATAGCAAATTGGCACTCATAGGGCAATGAGTGCCAATAACAATATAGCTGCTACAACTTCAGCCTATTCCTCGCCTTGACTACTTTCTTCAATAGCAGAAAACAGACTATCCTCAACATTCTTGCGTGGCTCTGGTTTTGTCTCCTCTGGAACCTCTTCGCCAGCCTCAATATCGATCTCGTATCCTGTTAGTCGGCTTGCAAGACGAACGTTTTGCCCTGATCGACCAATAGCAATTGACTGCTGATCTTTCGATACAGTCACTGTTGCACGATGCTTTTCCTCATCTACACGCACGCTAATGATCTCTGCCGGACTCATTGCATTAATAATAAACTCAGCTGGATCATCGCTATAGGTAATGATGTCAATCTTTTCCTGATCACCAATTTCATTCATCACCGACTGTACGCGCGTACCGTGTCCACCCACAAACGTACCAACTGGGTCAATACCAGGAAGTGATGAATACACTGCTAGTTTAGTGCGGCGGCCAGCTTCACGAGCAACGCCCTTAATTTCGACCGCGCCGGTTTCCATCTCTGGCACCTCTTGGCGGAATAGATACTCAACAAACTCACCGCTACCTCGACTCACAATAAGCTGTGAACCACGTTCACGCTCGATATCCTTAATCAGCACCTTAATGCGGCTACCAATTGGGTAATATTCACCAAATATTTGCTCACGTGTTGGCATATAACCAGTAGCTTTACCAATCTCAACACGCACACCGCCACGGTTATCGACGCGCTGCACTACACCGGTTACGATAGTGCCAATCTTGTCTTCAAACTCTGCCAAAATAACAGTACGCTCTGCCTCACGAAGACGCTGCAAAACCACCTGCTTGGCAGTTTGTGCTGCAACACGGCCGAATGTCGTTACCTCATGAGATTCAACTGCGATCTCTTCGCCTAGCTGTGCATCTGGCTTGATAGCCTGTGCAGCTGCAAGGTCAATTTCAGTTGCGGTGCTTTCTGGCTCTTCTACCACAGTTTTCATTACATGGGCTACTGCACTACCATCTGTAAGGTTTAGATCAACCGCTACGTTCTGGTCGCGCTCACCATATTCACGGCGCCAGGCAGCAGCAATTGCCTGCTCGATAACTGAAATAACCACATCCTCTGGCAACCCTTTTTCCGCAACAATCGCCCGAATCGCCGTTGCTAGCTGCTTTACATCTAGTGTATCCATTCCACTCCTTTCATTATGAAAAAGTCCGACCTCTTTGGCCGGCTTACTGTCTACTATCATACCGCACTAACCCGCCAGTATGCAAGACCTGGATTTCTTAATTAGGCAATTGCTGCTGCTGGCAGGAATTATCACGCAGTACAGCGAGCATCGCTTGCCGCTCAGCCGCGGTCACCCACAAAGAGTAGCGGCGCTTAACGGCCACCTGGCGTGCCACGTACTGGCAGCGAAAAGCTTTGTTCGGTGGCAACCAACCACTCGCATCAGCATCACTTTTCTGCTGGTTAGCCTGCCCGTCAACAGCAAGCAGGTTGAGCGGGTCGTTTGCCAATTCGCGGCGACGCTCTTTACTGATCTCCTGTGCACCAGTTTGCCAAGCATTAGATAGCGCCACCACATGATCAATCTGAACTCGAGCAGCGGCCGTCTTTGCATCACCCGCAGTTTTGTCAAAGGTGACCTGCTTACCCGTGTATGGATCTTGAAGCTGCCCTTTTACGACGTTGCAGCGCCCTTCGCTCGTTTGTCGAACCTGCGTATTAGTTAAATCTCGCTGCAAAATAACATTACGCACCGAACAACCACTTGCTCCATCAGTTCCCCAGCCGTCTGAAAATTGCTGCCGGCTATAGCCAGTCTTTGGCGCCTTGCCCTTAACTGGCAATTGCAATAAAGCTTCAGCCACTGGGCCTTGCTGGTCGCTCGAAGTTACCTCTTTCTGTGAGCGACGCTGCTCTAAAAATAACGCAACGCCCACTACTGCAATGATCAGGAGGACAAGCCCAATCGTCACTAAAAACCGACGCCGCCGCGTAGCATCTACGGAAGCCTCTTTTTCCTGCAGGGGGCGACTTTTAACCATAAATCAATTATACTACGAAGATGGATACGATACGACTTTTTAGGAGATTTCAACCCACCAATTACGACATTACCCTCGACTTGCAGCGAGAGAAGCGTACTTTTACCGGCAAGGTAGTACTAGACGGCACGCTACATGATGGTGATGCTATTCCGTTGCACGCCAAAGGGCTAGCTATCACCGAGGTTGTGATTGACGGCCAGCCAGCGCAAGTGAGCCATCATGAGCACGATGAGATTCGGCTCATAGCGCCAGATCTTGCTCCAGGTGAACATACGATAGCCGTTACTTTTTCGGGAACGATTACCGATGCCATGCATGGTCTGTACCCATGCTATTACAAAGTCGACGGCCAGCCACAAGAGCTCCTAGCAACACAATTTGAAAGTCACCATGCCCGAGAGGTCTTCCCCTGCGTGGATGAGCCAGAGGCCAAAGCAACATTCCGCCTCACATTAATTACCGAAACTGATACCACTGTGCTTAGTAATACGCCTATTCAAAACCAGCAGGCAAAAGACGGTAGGCTTCACACCACCTTTGAACAAACGCCTCGCATGAGCAGCTACTTGCTAGCCTTTGTAACGGGAGATTTACAGGTGAAACGCGCGACAACAAGCAGCGGTATCGACGTTGGTGTTTGGGCTACTAAGGCACATCCTCATAGTTACCTTGACTTTGCACTAGACGCCGCAGTTCGGCTTATTGAGTTCTATCGTGACTACTTTGGCGTACCCTACCCGCTCGCGAAATGTGACCACGTTGCTCTACCTGATTTCAGTAGTGGTGCCATGGAAAACTGGGGTCTCATCACCTACCGTGAAACAGCACTGTTAGCCAACCCATCTGGGCCAGTCAGCTCTCGTCGCTACGTCGCTACAGTTATTGCCCATGAGCTCAGCCACCAGTGGTTTGGCAACCTCGTCACTATGCGCTGGTGGGATGATTTGTGGCTCAATGAAAGCTTTGCCAATGTGATGGAATATATTGCCGTAGATGCACTTTGGCCACAGTGGCAAGTCTGGCGTGATTTCAGCAGCCACGAGAGTGTTGCTGCACTCCGACGTGACGCTCTGCCAGGCGTGCAACCTGTGTATATGCCGATTTCTCATCCAGATGAAATTAACACCCTATTCGACGGAGCCATTGTCTACGCCAAAGGGGCACGACTCATGCGCATGATGCAGCACGCTATCGGGGAGCCAGCTTTCCGCTCAGGCCTGCAAACCTACTTTACCGAGCACGCCTATAACAACACCAGTGGTAACGATCTCTGGAAAGCCCTCAGCGACTCTAGTGGTCAAGACGTTAAAGCGCTTATGCAAGCTTGGATTTCAAACCCTGGATTCCCTGTTGTGCGCATCACCGAAGAAGAAGGTAACACCCTGCGTCTTAGCCAGTCTCGCTTCTTCAATGACGGTGATGACCGTGGTGACCAAACGCTCTGGCCAATTCCACTTGGAGCCGACCGACCAAATCTACCACACATGCTCACCACCAAAGAAACTACGCTGCCAAACACCGATCCCTTTATGCTAAATAGCGGCGACACGGCACATTTTATTACT
The DNA here is from genome assembly GCA_013333495.2 of Candidatus Saccharimonadota bacterium. Taxonomy (GTDB): domain Bacteria; phylum Patescibacteriota; class Saccharimonadia; order Saccharimonadales; family Saccharimonadaceae; genus VGLK01. Next base: position 141,083 of record JABCOR020000006.1, read on the forward strand.
CAATATCCACAGTCATGGCGTCAACTATTTGCGACCGCAGAGTTTATCGCCGCCAAAGATGCTATTACCCGGTTACAATATCTACACGAACAAATTTTACTCGTTAAGGCCGGCCTCGTACCTGCACCCGAGCTTGTTCCGCTCATTCAGGCGATAGCTACCGTGGAATCAACCAAGAGGCAAGCTGACCCAGCAGTATGGGGTATGATATCGCTTGCCATTAGTGAGCTGCGCCGCATTATCGAAGGAGATGAGGCTGCCGAAAAAGCGTTGAAACGAATCACCTGGCGTCTCGTGCAGCCACTGTATGACCAACTTGGCTGGGAGCCACAAGCCGGTGAAGATGAAGATATTGCCGAACTGCGAGCTACAATCATCAGCCTAGCACTATACGCAGAGCACGAACCTGCGCTTGCAAAAGCTCACGAGTTATACCATGCAGTGCCGCTCGCAGAGCTCAACCCTGAGCTACGCGGTAGTGTCCTTACTTCAGTTATTCGCCATAACGACCTAGATGGTAGTATTGCTCAAACTCTATTGCAGCAGTATCAATCTGAGACCGATGGCGATATTCAGCAAGACATCACTAGTGCACTGACCGCCACTAAAGATACGACCACGGGAGACATGCTTCGTCACGCAATGCAAGATAGTGCCGTCATCCGGCCACAAGATGTTGCCTTTTGGTTTGTCTACCTGCTACGAAACCGCTTCCAGCGAGCCGATACATGGCAGTGGCTGGTTGACAATTGGGGCTGGATAGAAGATACCTTTGGTGGAGACAAGAGCCTTGATTTGTTCCCACGCTACGCAGGAAATTGCCTTAGCACTACAGCAGAGCTCGGCGCTTACACCAAGTTCTTCACTCCGCTCGAAGATGATCCTGCGCTTGCACGCGCTATTGCCGTCGGTAAAGCTGATATTACCGCACGTATTTCACAGATTGGCCGCGACCGCGCGCCACTTGTGACAGTCATCTTGGCGACCGATGCAGCAGCGTAGCCTCACATACGTTGCAGCGCCTAATATAGCAACAAATTGCCTCCAAATTAGGAGGCAATTTACATATACGTAGCTACTTACTCATAGCAGCCTAATTAACTTTACTATTAATCGAGCGGGAGCCAAATATCAATAGTCAAGCTGTCTAGACTACCACTCACGCCAGCGGCTGCCAATCTCACTGCTGTAGCATTTTTTACGTCATCGAACCCAGCATAACAATGCAAGAATAACTCTGCAGCAAATGCCATCTGACGCTGCTTTTTACTCGTAATTGCAGCGAGCCCATCACCCCATGTCGCCTGCTGGCGATATTTTACTTCGGTAAAATATAATGTCTCTCCCTGCTTCGATATAATATCGATCTCGCACCAGCGTGTCTTCCAATTTTGCGTCACAATCTCGTGCCCCTGCTGCACTAAATACTGAGCCACCAACCGCTCGCCAGCACTACCACGTGCCTTGCTTGTACTATCGTCTGGCGCTGCGTTTGTATTGCCGGCTACCCCACAATATGCCGCTACCGGGGCAAAACTAGTCCGATGCTCCTGCATAATGCCGTACTGATCAAGTGCGGCACGATGTTTTGCCGTACCATAGCCAACATGTGTATCAAACCCATACTCGGGGTAACTGTGTGCCACCTTTTGCATGTACTCGTCTCTGGCTACCTTTGCAATAATGCTCGCAGCACTTACTGCCGGCACTAAATCGTCAGCCTTCTTTAGTGTCGTAACATACGGCGCCTTACCGGTATCAGACAAAAAATTAACGGTACCATCAATAATAATTTCACTATGTGGTGCTCTTATGCGGGCAACTGCCCGGCGAGTAGCCAATCGCAATGCACCTGCAAGGCCTATGTTATCGACCTCCTCCGCGCTAGCCCAGCCTGTCTCCGCCGCAGCCGCCGTGGCATATATCTCTTGCGCTAGCCGGCTACGACGCCGAGCACTAAGCCGCTTACTGTCAGCAAGCCCTTGAATAGCATGCGAGCTAGGTAAAACCACAGCACCCACGACCAGTGGACCAGCCCAACAGCCACGACCCACTTCATCAATACCTAGAATCATTTGTTACTCCCAATAAAACAAACCGGCCAGAAGTTCTTGCACCTCTTCCCACACGCCGCCGGTTTCGGTATCCTGCAAAAGAAACGCCATCACAAAACAAAGCACCATAACACCAAAGGTGGCACCTGCAGGCAAAAAAGCAGGCAGTCCGCCAAGCAGCCCATTCACCAAGATATCAATACCTTTTAATAGCTCATGTGCTACCGGTAAATGAATAAATTCCCCCAGACTAGAATGTCCTGTAATCCCAATAATAAGAAAATAGATCATAAATGGCAGCAGGGCGCACCCAAATAGCAACCACACTGCGGCAGTGCCATTATCTTTTGTTAGTGCTTTGCCCCGCCATGCCATGACTCTTCTCCTACCTACTCATATAGCGCTATCATTCTTTAGCTACACTATAACACGCCTGATAAATAAGTCTAGTGCTAACGAGCGCTTATGTGTTTACCGCTCACGGGTATCGCATTACTGAGTGGTGCGCCTGGGCCTCTTGCTTGGTGAATTTCTTCACTGCAATACCATCTTTGTAATATACATAATACGTCATATCACCCACCTGATACTCACGTGACTCAATCTCTGGATGGCGCTGCGCGCCAGGCACAAGCGGCCCTTGCTGCCGCGCTGTTGATGATCCAAGCCGTTCCTCCACCTGTTGCAGCGTCGTCTGCCCAAGTGTGATTCCTGAAGAAAAATATTGCTGCTCTGTAGTATGACGTCCGCTTTGACGCACTGTGATCTCTTCTGTCTTCACTGTCGTATGCCAGGCTTGATATACCTGAGAGGCCATCCACACCAAAGCTCCAAGGCCAATAATAATCCCAACAACGCCTAACACAAGTCCAGCTACCGCAAACGGCTTGCCGGGCCGCCGCTGCAGCAGTGCAATACTTGCGAGCACTACGGCAATAATTGCAAACGGCAGCCCAGCTGCAAATAGCCAGGCGGTGAGCGCGCCGATAATACCCATAACCATAGCAGTTATAGCAACCGCACGTCGTTCACTCGTGTGCTGTGCATTTGCCGTCTTCGAGCTGTCTTTATTGTGTGACATACCTGTTCTCCTTGGCCTTGCGACAATTGTAAAACGGCTTACTTATTGTATATATTCACCTAACGATGGGTTACTACGTAGCTGATCTGTATCGAACTTAGCTATAACACTACCGCCTTGGAACACAACATAATACTGCTTATTGGCTTTTGTTGAGCTTGGCGCACCAGTTGGATACAGATACACCTCTACTTTTGTGCCAGTTTTGCTTGAGACACCATTGCGAATATGCAGCGGCTCGCCTGTCAGTGATCGAACCTGGTCCTTGCTCATACCAGTTTTTATTTGGTCATAACGATCTTTCATTTGATTAGTTACTTTTTTCTGTGTACTTACCGCATCACTATTCTGGCGCGCAATGCTATCGTTGCCTGCTCGCACTGTATAGCTGCTACTGCTCGACTCCCGCTCAAGTTCTTGGCGAACATTGTTCATCATAACGGCAAATATAATGATCGCAATGATACTAATAATTACACCAAGACCGCCTAAGATAACTCCAGCGATTGCCATACCTTTGCCAGGGCGGCGCTTAGCTAGTACGATGCTACTAATTACCACTGCAGAAATAGCCACAGGAAGACCAGTACCAATAACAAAAGCTAGCAAGAACCCTATAATACCAAGCACTAGCCCGGTAATAGCTAGTCCTTTTTTAGGCTCTTGGCCATTCCGAGGCGACTGCCCCTTCGTCTCCTCCTGTGTTGCTACAGTAGCAGCTGTTTGTGCAGCCTCTGCCGCAAATGAATTGTCTGACATATTATTTCTCCCTTTTTACTTAATTAGCCCCTAACGCTCTTCTGAATAGGTATGTTGCGCTGGCGTATGCGGCGCATCAGCATGAGCACCGCCCATGTCAAGCCACTCAGATGAAGCATCATCAACACTAGTCATGCTAATAGCCCACATGACCACCAGTACTGCACTACTAATCGTTGCGATAGACCCTAGCACAATAGCCGCAATGCTAAGATGCTTACCAAGCGGCTGGACCCTCAATGCAAAGAAACCTAATGCAACCGCAGGTAGCGCAAACAAAAGCCCAATACCGAAGAGCCAAGCAAAAATAAACCCAAGACCTGCAAGCACAAGCGCAAGACTTGCGAATATGCGGCTCTGAATAAAAGCTCCAATGGTCTGCTCTTTTTCAATAGTAACGCGGCTGCTTACTACTTGGCTCTGCGGCCGAATAGCCACCTCTGTTAAAGATGCGCCGGTCTCTGCTTCTTGCTGAACATCTTTCTGAGAGTGAGGCTGAGCGTTGTGCTGTTTCGATGCACGAACTTCCTTTTGCATGGGCTGTTTCTTCGCAGAACTTTTCTTTTTCTTACTTGTGCCACGCTTTGCTTTACTCTTCTTTGCGGTAACATCTGGTCCATCAACAATCACCGCCTCTACCGGCTTTGAGGTGCTCGCTTCAAATTTTTCTGCTGGAGCTTCCGATACGGATGCGGTTACTACTGGTTTCTTGCTGCGCCGGGATGCAGCAGGCTTCTGTCTCTTACTAGCCATTCCTAAAAACTCCTCCCGTTAGTTCCTCCCTATTTTACCGTACATCTATACCGGGCGCAAATAAGCAGCACAATTACGCCATGCCCAATCAATGCTCCAGCACTGTTAGCAGCCAAATCCCACGCAGTATCATCAAGGGTCATAGCCACCAAACCAAATTTTACAACAGTAAGCTCAAATAGCTCATTACTGACGCCTAATGCCGAAACTAATCCAAATACTACGCACAGCTCTAACCACGGCGAAATAGCCAGCCGCAACGATCGGCGAAGATACTGCCACAACATAGCGGTAAACACCCCACCACCAAGAAAATGCGTCCACCAACTAGTAGCCATCCCATCGACAAGTGGAGATGGTATATACCAAGCTACCCCAAACAATAGCAGTGCACTAATAAGCCACGGAGACGCCCTACGTATATCTTGCGAGCTCGCCCCACTTTGCCGTAACATTAATGGCGCTATAAAAAATAACGCCACTGGCACCACAATACTCACTACCACAAATACGCTGCTTATCTGCTGTCCCATATCTTCACAGTATACCAAACTGCCCAAGCACAAGGAAAACCCCGCTACGCGCTGCCAGAGCAATATAGCTCAACGGCTTGCGCATAGCGGGGTGACGGATATTACTTCTTGGCTGAATGATGATAGCATCAAAGGAATTAACCTCGAAACTTTATTCCCCACATACAGATAAATATGGTGGCAACATCCATCCAGAACACAAACCCATAGTTTATCCCAAGGACTTCATAGTGATATACCTGATAGATATGATCGGCCATCTGATAGCACATTCGAATCCCGGCGGGAACGTCTCCTAAATATGGAGATCGAACAACTACCCATGAGACGATCGAGATAGGGATAAGGATGAATCCGATAATACCGGCAACCCCGTCCCATATATCATCAAAGAACAAAAATATGACTCCCATGAAGAGTAGGGCATTCGGACCAGCGATGAAGAAGTAGTAATAGAACACTTCACCAAACAGACTAAGTGGCCAAACCATCTGGATCACCATCTGCATTAATTCCGTCATCACTACCAACCTCCTCTCATGATCATGGACGGCAGTGACACTTACAGTATACAACCCGAGCCAGAAAACTGCAAAGACACAGCCTCTCTGCGCAAACTACCACCTAAATAAAAAGGTCCGCATCATGCGGGCCTTTTTCTATCACACTACTACACTTACTGTGCGTGTCTCTACTACTTTAGTGACTGCTCTGCCTCATATTCTGCGGCTGTCTGTTTTTTCACTAGAGTGTTGCCCTTGAAGTACAGGTAGTAGGTATCTGACCCAACAGTATAACCTCGCACCGTGTCGTACTCTTGGCTGCCAACTTTCACACGCGCTGACATGCCACTTGTACCCATAGCTGTGTCAGCCTGCGCACGAGTAGAAGTGCCTGGAGTCAACTTAATGTACTCTTCCCGAGCCTTCTGCATCTTTGCCTGCTTTTTCTCTTCCTGCTGCTGGAGTGCTTTTCGGTGATCGTAGCGATTACTCATATCATCGCTGTATCGGCGTGAATGCTGTGCTGCATTTTGCCCTAGAATAACAAGAGAAATGATGATGCCTGCCATAATAAGCCCAAGCAGCACACCAATAGCACCAGTAATCATCGCTGCGATTGCCATACCGCGACCATAGAACTTTTTACGCAAAGCAATAATACCAAGGACAAGGCCGGCAATACCAAGCAAAAAACCAAGTACTGGTACGAGGAATAGTACAATACTAGCAATACCAAGCACCATACCGGTAATAGTTAGGGCCTTGCCTTCGTTGTTCACCTGTACAGTCTGCTTTACGACACGAGTAGGCTCCACAGGTTGAGTGCCCTGCTGAGAGGTAGACTGACTACGTTGCTCATTTTGATCCATTTTTTATACTCTCCTTCTCCATACTGCTGCCACTACATATTTTGCAGGGATACACACGCACGGGTTATCTGGGGCAGATTATAACACATACTAATGCAAAGTGCCACGGCAGGCGCGTTACATTAGCGCTGATCTTCCTGTAGTTTTTTTTGCACCACAATGCCATCTCGATAATAAATGATGCGGGGCGTAACTCCCAAAGCCCAAGCCTCATACCCCGGGCCCCAGTACGCACGAACCTCGTTTGCACCAAGTTGCGCAGCAATCTTTTCTTCGATACTCACATGTTCCGCATGAGAACCACCAAGCAAATCATCAACTTGTTCACGTGTAGTTTGACCAGGAACAATCTGCTCGTACCCTGCGTTAAATGCCTCAACTTGTTGTGCTATAGTCTTATATGCAAACGTTCTCTCACTTTTCGCATATTCATCATACCCATCACTAAACTGCTGGCTACGAGCATATTGCTGAATGCTAACTATGCCTAGCATACCAGCTGCCATAACAGATCCCCCAATAAGGGTAAGATAAATGCCCACCATAGCACCAACCAGAAGATAGTTTGACTTTAACCGACCACGCAGATAAACCACGCCTATAACAAAGGTGGCTATTGCTATGATGAGACCAATACACGATAGTATGAGCACCCATGGGACGCTCCAGCTGGTCCAGTTGTCTGCAGGATTGCTAGCTAGATTCCATACCATCCAGCCAGCAAGTAAGCTTAAACCACAAAAAGCTACTATTGCCAGGGTAACGCTTACAATGGCAGTGCCGCGGTATGTGCGCATGGTTACTTGTGAGTGATCATTATTCATACCTATAGTATACCACACTACGGATATCGCTTTTGTCAATATACAAAAACCACCCTGGAGGGAATGTCCTAGGTGGTTTTATGCGATAGATATATTAGCTCGCAGGCTGCTTTACGCTTCAGCTGATTCTTTAGCCGGTGCTTCTGGCAGCTTATTAACTGCTTCGCGATCAAATTTAACAGCCTTTAGGCGTGCGCTCTTACCACTGCGCTCGCGTAGGTAGCTGAGGAAGTTGCGTCGAACTTTAGCGCGGCGCATAATCTCAACCTTCTCTACAAGCGGGCTATGCAATAGGAAGCTTTTTTCAACACCAATGCCACTGGTAATTTTACGAACTGTAATGCGTGCGGTGTGGCTTTGCTTGTTGTCGGTACGGATTACAACACCTTCAAATACCTGCACACGCTCTTTGTTACCCTCTTTAATACGCTGGTGAACACGAACAGTATCGCCGCTACGAACATCCACTACGGCATGCTTCTTCTGCTCGTCATTTACCTTCTGAATCAATGCAAAACTCATTTTTTTCTCACTTTATTTGGTTGATATTCTACAGTCAAGTAACACTATACCACAAGAAGCATCCTTTTAAAAGTATTTTCTAGATGACACGGTTTACTTCTTCTAGGCTTGTCTCTCCCTTAAGCGCAGCAAGCACCCCAGCCTGAAGCAGTGTGACCATGCCCTCTTTCTTTGCAGCGGCTTCAATTGCTTCAGTGTGCACGTCAGACACATCACCCCGCAAGAATTGCTGGATCTCATCCGTCACCACCATCTGCTCCATGATAACGGTGCGCCCTTTATAGCCAAACGGTGCCTCTTCGCTCGGTACTGGCCGACACAAGACCGCCTCGTCTAGGTTTGGCTTATCGATGTGATCTGGCAAATCATGTAAGACATCTTTGAGCCATTGCCGCGTTGCCTTGTCTGGCTTATATGACTCTTTGGTATCGTCGTGCAGGCGGCGCACCAGGCGCTGCGCAATCACCAAGCGAATAGCTGAACTAAAAATTGGGTTTACACCGATCAAATCAATCATACGGCTAAACGCTGCGGCCGACGTATTTGCATGGAAACTCGATAGCACGAGGTGCCCGGTAATTGACGCTTGAATAGCGGTACGAGCCGTCTCCTGGTCTCGAATCTCACCCACCATCACAACATCTGGGTCCAAGCGAAGCACGCTACGCAAGCCTTCTGCGAAGCTACCACCCTTGGTGGTGTCAATTGGAATCTGTGTCACGCCACCGATGCTATACTCCACCGGGTCTTCAAGTGTAATAATTTTACGCTCTACGTTATTTAACGCATTAAGCATACTGTATAGCGTTGTTGACTTACCACTACCAGTTGGCCCCACCATAAGCACCATACCACGCGGGTGAGAGATAACCTCGTCGATCTCGGCGCGCTCACGCGGCTGAAGACCAAGCAAATCTAGCTGCAAGAGGCTTTCATCGAAGTTAAACAGACGCATCACAACGTCTTGGCCATACACCGTTGGCACCGTTTCCACACGCAAATTCAAAATATGTGATGCACCATCGGCAAAAATTTCTTGCTGCATGTGGCCAGACTGCGGTGTATTTGCAGCAGTAGATACATTTGCGTGGCTGCTAATCGTCGCCATAATAACGCGATATCGATCCTTGCGCAGATGAGCCACTTCATGTAATGTACCATCAATACGCATACGAATCCGGATGGTATCTCGCTGATTTTCAACGTGAATGTCGCTGGCACCGAGCCGATCGGCCTGAGATACGAGATAGTTAAAGACATCATCACTACCCACGCCATTTAAGATTTCACTAACGCGCGCTACCATTTCACCAGTGGCTTGTTCATCCGCTGCCACCTCAATGTCGTCGTAGACTACTTTTTTCGGCGGATCAAACCGCAGCATCATAGCCCTATAGGCACTGTGTGAAATAAGTGAAAACAGCGTGCGCTGACCTTCTACGTCATACCTGGCCCGGATTTCATCAATCACCGATCGTGGCGTTGAACTAGTAACGCCAAACTGATACGGCTCACTACCACCACCATGAAGCAATGGCACCATCCGCCACTGTTTCATCTCCTCTACTGTTAGCATATCGCGAATCAATGGAAGCGACTGCTCCACCTCTCGCATATCAATATATTGTAGCCCGAGTACTTGGGCGCGTTTTTGTGTTGCCTGCTCGTCTTGCTCGCGGCGACGAATCTGAATTTTACTCTCGTCCATTGGTTCCTATTTTAACACACAAGCATAAGCACGGCCATCACCAACGTGCTATACTAGGGCCATGATACAGCTAACGCTCGTTCTGCATAATATTCGCTCCACCCATAACGTTGGGGCTATATTTCGCACTGCAGAATGCCTTGGCGCACATGAAATTATTATTAGCGGCTATACACCATATCCTCACTACGAGGGCGATACTCGATTGCCACATATTGCTCGCAAGCTACATAGCCAAATTAGCAAGACAGCGCTAGGTGCAGAGTGTATTGTACCATTTACTGTCGTTGACTCGTTTGAATCGTGGCTGGCTACGTATCCAGGAGAGCTCGCAGCACTAGAAATTGACGCCCGCAGCGTGCCAATAACGACGTTTCAGCCACCGCAGCAGTTGGCATTACTCCTCGGTGAAGAGGTGGCGGGAGTCAGCAAGCAGCACCGAACACTTGCAAACCATTTGCTAGAAATTCCAATGCGTGGCACAAAAGAATCACTCAATGTATCAATAGCTGCTGGCATTGCAATATATGAGCTTCTAAAATAATACGCACTTGCTCTATTATTTTTATTTTAGGATTACAGCATCCTGGCCAAGTACTTCTTTAAGTGCCTCAACCAACTCTGAACTACCGTCAACCTTGAACTGCAATCGCATAGCAGATTTCTCTGCGCCAAGCACAAGCACCACCTGAAGACTTCCCGGGTGTGCAAGGCAGTGATTTTTCAGGCTCTCTAGCTGGCTGATATTATCTGGATCAAGTATGCGCACATATAGCGTTTGCGGCAGCGGAGCACTTTTTATAGCACGCGCCGCGGGATCAGCTACCATCTTCTTTGGCGGCTGGCTTGGCTTTGCTGTGGCGGTAGCAGACCGAGCGTGCTGCTGCTTATACTGCCGCTTAGCCGCACTACTCGCCTTCGGGCCACTCATGGTGCGGCCTGTTGATTCATAATTCTTAAGTTCATCATCAGTAATCTCAATAATATCTTGCGCAATGACGCTAGCTTCGTCACGCAAATTACCATCTCGATCACGTGCATTTACTCGACCATCCACTCGAATAATCGTATCTTGCTGCAACTTAGCACCAACTTGCTCAAACAGATTAGGAAATACCACAATCTCAGCTTCATGTACCTTGTCTTCAATTTTTACAAAGGCCATCTTCGTGCCACTTTTTGTCACAATCGTGCGCACTGTTGATATAATGCCGCCTACTGTCACCGGGCGTCCATCAATAGTAGGCGTAATGCGCGATAACGGCACCGTTTGCTCCGTAAAATAGGTAGCGTAATTATCAAGTGGGTGAGATGATACATATAGTCCCATTAGCTCGCGTTCCCAAGCTAAATATTCTTTTTGGGTGCCCGGCGCCGGCGCGGGTGTCAGCTTCAGGTGTGACTCTACGCCAGCACTCACCTCCTCTAGCATACCAAAAATATTTGTCTGGCCACTGGCTGCTTCTTTTTGTATCTTTTGTGCAAATGCTGTAATCGTATCTAGGTTGTTGAGTAGCGTCTTCCTGTCTTCTAGCTGGTCAAATCCGCCAGATTTAATCAGCGACTCCCAAGCCTTACGATTAAACCGACTGGTACTAACGCTACGGGCAAATTTCTCGATTGAATCAAGTTTTCCTTCTCGCTCACGGGCCTCTAACACCTCTTCTACCGCGTGCTGACCAACACCCTTCACTGCCACCATACCAAAACGAATCTTATTCTCATGCGGAACAACAGCAAATTCCAAGAAAGACTCATTAACATCCGGAGGTAGTACGTTAATACCCATGCGCTGGCATTCAGCGATTTCAATCGCAAGCCGCTCGGTATCATCCTGGTCGCTAGTCATAAGTGCCGCCATAAATGCATCCGGATAGTGCGCCTTAAGATAGGCCGTCCAATACGCAATCAGTGCATAACACGCCGCATGACTCTTATTGAAACAGTAGTTTGCAAACTCTTCTAGCTGATCCCAGAATGTCTCAGCAATCTCTGCAGTGGCGCCGCCTACGTTAACCGCCCCTTCAATAAATTCAGGCTTCACCTTTTTCATTAGGTCAATCTTCTTCTTACCAACAGCCTTACGCAGAGTATCAGCCTGGCCGCCAGTAAAGCCGCACCATTCCTTACTAATCTGCATAAATTGCTCTTGATATACCAAGATACCGTACGTGTTTTTCAGCGAGTTCTCCATGCCAGGGTGAAGGTAGGTGATCGGCTCTTCGCCATGCTTGCGGCGAATAAAGCTATCGATAAACTGCATCGGGCCTGGACGATATAGCGCCACCATCGCAATAATATCTTCAAACACGCTCGGCTTGAGCTGACGCAGATATCGCTTCATACCCGCAGATTCAAGCTGAAATACACCAGTGGTGTCCCCACGCTGGAATAATTTGTAGGTCTCTTCATCATCAAGTGGCAATGTCGTTAGATCAATCTCCGTGTCGTACACCTTGCGAATAATACGCATGGCATTATTAATGATCGTTAAGTTACTCAGGCCAAGAAAGTCCATCTTCAGAAGGCCCAGCTCTTCCACCGGCCCCATTGGGAACTGCGTTGCCACTACACCCTTTTGTGCCATCTCGAGCGGCACATACTTCACCACGTCGTCTGGTGCAATCACCACACCGGCAGCATGCACACCGTGGCTACGCATCGTACCCTCAAGGCGCATGGCAAAATCATACACCTCTTTGGCCACAGGGTTTGTTTCGTATTCCTTTTTTAGATCGGCATCTTCTTTAACGCTACGCGCAAGCGGAATGTGGCGCCCCTGAACAGGCGCTGGCACAAGCTTCGCTAGGCGGTCACTCTCTCCATATGGAATTTGCAGCACACGTGCCACATCTCGCACTGCCGCACGAGCCGCCATAGTGCCAAAGGTACCGATGTTCGTCACGCGGCCCCGCCCATACTTCTGGGCACAATATTCAATAACTTCACCACGGCGGGTATCCTGGATATCGATATCGATATCCGGCATGCTCACGCGGTCTGGGTTCAAAAAACGCTCAAACAGCAAATCATACTTAAGCGGATCAAGGTCGGTAATATTCAGTGCATACGCAATAATCGAACCGGCAGCACTACCGCGGCCCGGCCCAAACACAATCCCCTGGCTTTTACCCCAGTTAATGAAGTCTTGCACGATCAAAAAATAGCCGTTGTAACCCATGCGATCAAGTACGCCGAATTCCATATCTAAGCGAGAGCGCTGATCTTCGGTGAGCATAGCCCGGATATCCTGGTTGCTCATATGTTCAGCTTCAGCCGGATCTACGTTATGATAGCGCACCGCCATACCCTGGTACACCAGCTTATCGAGGTATACTTTTTCGTCCATGCCATCTGGCACGGGAAATTCTGGAATTAAAATTTTCCCAAGTTCGATCGTCACGTTGCAACGATCAGCAATCACCCTCGTATTGCGCACTGCATCAGGGTTCGTTTTGCCCCACCGCGCGATAATCTCTTTCGGGTCAGTCACGTGTAGCTCAAAATCTTTCAAGCTCATGCGGCGCTCGTCGCTCAAAAAGGCACCAGTTCCCACACAAAGCAAAATCTCATGCGCATCCTGGTCGCTATGGTCAAGATAGTGGCCATCACAAGTTATTACACACGGAATATCAAGCTCTTGGCTCAATTGTTCCAAGTAACCATTAATTTTCATCTGCACGTCCCAGCGAGCAGGGTTTTCCGGATGCCCGTGATCTTGCAGCTCCAAATAGTATCGGTCGCCAAATACACGCTTATACCACTGAGCGACCTCCTTCGCCCCCTGGTAATCATCGATACGCAGCTTCTCGCCCAACTCTCCACTCGCACAAGCCGATAGCACGATCAGCCCTTCGCCGTATTGCTCTAATAGCTCATGGTCAATACGTGGCTTGTAGTACATACCCTCTAGGTTCGCCTTTGTCGAGAGCATCATCAAATTACTATAGCCAGTATTATTCATTGCCAGCAAAATCAAATGGTACCGCGCCTTGTCTTTGCTTGGATCACGATCATGCCGCGAACGAGCCGCCACATAAGCTTCCATACCAAAAATAGGCTTTATACCATTAGCCTGCGCAGTTTTGAGCATCTCAATCGTACCGCTCATGGTACCGTGGTCGGTGATTGCTACTGCATTCATACCAAGGTCCTTAACCCTGCCCACAAGATCAGGAATCTTAGTCAGGCCATCTAGCAGTGAGTGGTGGGTGTGATTATGCAGGTGTACATAATCTGCCGGCTCAAGCGCTGTCGGTGTACTACTCATGAAGACTCGCTCCGATCAGCTGCAGCAGCATCAGTTTCTAGCGCAGCAAGCTGACGACGCTTGCGGAGCCGCACTGCACGACGAGCAATTGCCAGCCCGCTATTGCGCGCCTCTTGCGGTTCAAATCGAAACAACGTCATCAAAAACTGGGCACTACCATCAAGTAGCCAATTATATACGTCGTTCCCTTTCTTGTATATACTCCGCACTCGCCGCATTACACTATTCCTTTACTTGTCTGCGTTATCTTTCTTGCTATCACCTGCCGCTCGGCGCTTACTGTGGGCGTGAGCCCGCATGACCTCAACGGCGCCAGTAATGTTCTTACCAAGCTGCACCATAGACTTCATATCACCCCAATTACGGCGTGTCTCAGCAGCTGTCTCCTGCACATGATGTGCCGTCTCGGCAATCTTCTTACCCGTGCGAATCACCAGCACAATCAACACCACCAAAAGGCTCACTAACACGGCTGCAATACCAACAAGTATCCATGCAATAACCATCATAACGTCCTCCTATCTCTCGCTATAGCCGCTCGCGAATAAGCTTCTGGGCAATGGCCGGGTTGGCCTTACCCTGTGATCGCTTCATAACCTGGCCAACGAGATAGCCAATCGCCTTATCTTTACCATTTTTAATATCTTCAATTGAGCGCTGGCTGGCCGGATCTGCCAAAACCGCCTCAACAACCTCAGCGATGAAATCGGTGTCGCTACTCTGAAGTAACCCACGGGCTTGAGCAATCTCCTTTGGCGATAGCTCTTCGGTAAATAGTGCTGCAAAAATCTCTTTAGCGCCACCACTCGATACTGCACCCTGCGTCGTCATGGCTGCTAGCTCAGCAAGACTCTCTGCGGTTGGTAGTCCACGCTCTAGAAGTTTTGCGAGCTGATCATTATTCGCGAACCAGTAGGCAACTTTAACTACCTGATCGGCATCAAGCAACTGCTGCACTTCACGCACACGCTGCGCTACCTGTTGGTGTGCCAGCAATGAATCTACTACCGAACGGTCTAGCCCTAGCCCACTCCAAGCTTTGCGATAATCTGCAGGTAGCTCTGGCACTTCAGCCCAAATTGCTGCTATTTCCTCATCACTCAAGCGCACTGGTGGAATATCAGCATCTGGCATATAGCGATAATCTTGCGCATCTTCTTTGCTACGCTGCGAGAATGTCGCTTGTTTTGTATCATCCCAGCCACGGGTTTCTTGGCGAACTTTTTCGCCTGCTTCTAATACGTCAATTTGTCGTTTAAACTCGTACTCAGCCGCTCGTTCTACGCTACGGAATGAGTTCAGGTTTTTAATTTCTGTGCGAACACCGAGCTCGCTAGCACCTTTTTTAGCCACAGAAATATTGACATCAAAGCGCATATTACCGTGATACAAATCGCCATAAGTTACGCCAGCATACACCATACGTCGCTGCAATTCTGTCGCATACGCTCGAGCTGCTTCAGCAGAATGAATGTCCGGCTCAGATACAATTTCAATCAGCGGCGTACCAGCACGGTTAAGATCCACCAAACTATAGCCTGACTCATGTGTCAATTTACCTGCGTCTTCTTCAAGATGTGCGTGGTGAATACGCACTGGCGCCACCTCACCATTATCAAGCGGCACCTCAATAGTGCCACTTAAGATAATCGGCTGGTACATCTGCGTGGTTTGGTAACCCTTTGGCAAATCTGGGTAAAAATAATGTTTGCGGTCGAATGAGCTCTCACGAGCTACATCGGCCCCAAGTGCTTTAGCAGCTCGCACCGCAAGGTACACCGCCTCTTTGTTAAGTACTGGCAACATACCAGGCAGCCCATAATCAACTGCGCTCACGCAGCTATTTGGCTCTGCTTCACGAGCGTCATTATTTGCGCTACTAAATAGCTTGGTGGCTGTTTTTAGCTGCACATGACACTCAATTCCAATCGTCATTTCATAATCATCATATTTCGCCATATCTCTCTCCTTACACCGCTCCTAGGTCTTGCAAGCCACGGTAAAAACTTGCTAGCGCCGACTGCACCATTTGTGGCGCCAATTGCACCGTCGTCTCATGTGCGATACGGTTGCGCAGCTTATGTGCCGCCCAAACACTATTCGCGTTACTCCATCGCTTTTGTGCATACTTCATGCGCTCTCCCATAGTTTTACCAGGAATACCTTTGTCGCGAAGCGCTTGGTCTAATAGGCTATCTGCACGCAGCACTGCCATCGGCAAGGCGTCTCCGCCTTTATCGGCTAGTGCCTGAATAGCCTGCCATTTTTCACGATATGCAGCCTTGTTAAGCGCCTTAGGTTTTTTACCAAGGAAGAATCCAACGACGTATAATAGTCCTCCGACTACAAGCAGTGCGACTGCAAGCGGCAGAATTGCGTCAAACCCCATGTCCATCAGCGTTCACCCTCGATAGCTTGCGCAAGCCCAAGTAGCTGCTGATCTGACTGCATTGGGCCAATGAGCTGTACACCAATTGGTAGCCCGTCTTTTGACGTTCCGGCTGGCACCGACACGCCAGGCAACCCAGCTAGACTCACCGGAATAGTCATCAAATCAGCCTGATACATCTGTACAGGATCATGTGTTTTAGCACCCAACTTAAAGGCTGGTGTTGGCGCCACAGGGCTCACCAGCACATCATACTGTTGAAACAGTGCATTAAATTCCTGAATTAGTAGCGCCCTGGCTTTTTGCGCCTTCATGTAATACGCGTCGAAATACCCGCTCGATAGCACATAACTACCCATCATGATGCGGCGTTTATTTTCTGCCTCAAATCCCTGGTCTCGGCTATATCGATAAACATCCTCTAAATTGGTAGCCTCTGCGCGATTGCCATAGCGAATACCATCGTAGCGAGCTAAATTACTCGAAACTTCAGCTGGAATAATGATGTAATACATACCTGGGGTGTATGCGAGCATCTTCAGTGAAACCTCTTCCACCGTGTGGCCAGCCTCTTCTAGCTTCTGTGCATATTCACGCGTTACGGCAGCAACTTCTTCATCTGTTCCCTCGCCAAGTGTTTCACGAATCAGGCCAATCTTTAGTGGCTTTGACTCTGGTAGTGTAGGCTGCCAATAGTCAGCTAGCGTGGTCATATCTTTATCGTCCTGGCCAGCAATAACGCTCATTACCAAATCAACATCAGCCGGAGTATGTGCAAAACAACCCACAGTATCAGTGCTGCTAGCCATAGCTACGACGCCATACCGGCTCACAGCTCCATAGGTTGGCTTAATGCCATACACACCATTAAAACTAGCTGGCTGGCGGATTGACCCACCAGTGTCGCTACCCAGGGTAAATGGCACAATATCCAACGCTACTGCTACTGCAGAGCCACCACTACTACCACCAGCAACGCGGCTTGTATCAACCGCATTTTTAGTTGGGCCAAAAGCTGAATTTTCAGTACTACCACCATGCGCAAAAGCATCAAGATTTACTTTGCCAATACAAATTGCCCCTTCCGCTTCCAAGCGCTCAACCGCCTCGGCTTGCACTGGCGAGGCAAAGGACTCGAGCATCTGGCTTGCCGCCGTTGTTGGTGCGCCAAACGCCATAAAGTTATCCTTCAGCGCAAAGGGAACGCCCGCCAGGCGGCCAGTAAGCTTTCCTTCATCCACCAGGCGCGCTCGCTCTAGTGCGCGCTGCTCTGTCAGGTTAATAAACATATTATACTCACGGCTAGCCTTCGCTTTTTCCAGCGCCTCACTCACTCGCTGCACAGCACTGCGGCCATCTGTCATGTATTCATGTATTGTTGTTTTGCTCATAATTACAACACCTTTGGTACCTTTACTTGCTGCTCTGCTGTATCTGGCGCCAGTTGCAGTAGCTCCTCGCGGCTAATATCTTGCCGCGGCTGGTCTTCACGCCATACATTAGATTGCCCGCCGACGCGGAATACCGGCTTCACTTCTGCCGTATCCAGCTCGTCTAGCATTTCTACATAGCCCAAAATCTGGGTTAAATCTTGCTGCATAGCCACTTCTTCATCTTGAGAGAGCCCCAGCGCACTCAGTTGTGCTAAGTGAAGCACCTCATCCCGTGTAATTTTCGTCATAGTATTAGTATACCCTGCTGCACGCAAAATACCTAGTTCCCTGGGCGAAGTCACTCGCACCTTTGTGAAGAAATGTCTTTTATGGTATAGTTAGAATGATCATTGGCTATTCATTATGGCCGTAGCGACTTGCTACGTAGCCACAACCCAATCCAGAAAGAAAGTAGGTGGTTTCCAATGATAGCACCAATTGACATGTTGACGGTAGTGAGCGGTATTTTCATGCTAGCTGTCCGTGCTGCAGATTACGTACGAATTCGCCAAACTAAAAGTCATTGCTGGCAGCCAACGATAAAGAGTTGCTACACATACAAAAAAGCCGGCATGGAACCCTCCTTGGCATAAACCGAGGCCCTCTGTGGATGGCCGTTGTTGCAGTTGTAGCTGGTGTATGCACTATAACTATAAACGGAATGCGTGATTTGTCAACTTCAACCTATACAAGTTTTATAGCATACTTTTTGTTTATGGCGATGATTGTTTACTATGCTACATTACGGTTACGTGAGGATAAGCACCGTGAGTGCATCCGCCACATCAAAGAGGCTTTATATTACGAATATAGTAAGCTAGGTCTCTAAATCAAACCTGCCCTCAACACCCCACCACCCTTTCGTCTCGCGCCCTTGGCGCTTCGGAGATGACCAGGCTGGTGGGGTTTTTCCTGTTGTATCCTTTACGCTGTCCTGGTTCGGTGGTATAATTATGCTAGATCATTAGTCGATTCATCATCTATAGCACCCGGCTATAGATTTCTACCGAAAGGATGTGATCCTAATGACGAAGTTTAAGAGGTTTATTAAGGACTTTAGGCTTAAGGAATTTGTGTATCTGGCCTTACTGACAGTCCTACTGGTAGTGTTTTCACTTGTGATGGTAGCCATTATCATTATCGTAAATGTCCTGGGCTTTACAGATACTTCAGGGAGGAGCCTCTGGGTGGTGGCAATCGTTTTTGACGTCATTCTTCTGTTTGTTGCTGCCGTTTGTACCTCTGATTGGCTCGATGAAAGGAACAGGAAGAAACACGGCTTGCCGAAGCCAGACTACACTGAGGTCAAATTTATAGGGTTCCACCGATGCCCCCCGATAGCCTACACTTCTTCAAACCACACCCCACTATCATAATGATAGTGGGGTCTTTCCTTTCGCTAGTTTACTGCATAGTGTATAGGCCTACATTGCCTCACGAATTTCCTGAATCGTATCACGCAGCTCGGCTGCTCGTTCAAACTCCAAGTTGGCACTAGCCAACTCCATTTGTGCGGTTAGATCTTTTATTAGGTGCTTGTACTCTTCACGCGGCACGCTCTTGATATCAAGCGCATCCTTGGTTTGTTTCTTGGCTGCCGGAATAATCGCCCGTAGTCCTTCACCAATCTCTTTCGCCACGCTGCGCGGCGTAATGTGGTGCTTCTTGTTATACGCAATCTGAATATCTCGGCGGCGCGCTGTTTCATCAATAGCCCGACGCATTGAATCAGTGATGTTGTCGGCATACATCAGCACCGTGCCCTCCTCGTGGCGAGCAGCACGGCCAATTGTCTGCACCAGGGCGCTTTCGCTGCGCAAGAAGCCCTCTTTATCAGCGTCCATAATCGCCACCAAGCTAACTTCCGGCAAATCCAACCCTTCTCGCAGCAGGTTAATACCCACTAGTACATCATAGGTACCAAGGCGCAAATCACGCAAAATATCACCCCGCTCCAGCGTATCGATATCACTATGAATATACGCTGTTTTAATACCTGCATCAGTCAAATATTGCGATAAGTCTTCTGCCATACGTTTTGTGAGCGTGGTTACCAGCACACGTTGCCCTTTACTGGTGCGCTGGCGTATCTCATCTAGCAGGTCGTCCACCTGCCCTTCTGTCGGCTTCACCGTAATAATCGGGTCTAGCAGCCCAGTCGGACGAATCACCTGCTGCACTGGCGGTGGCGTTTGCGCTAACTCATACGGCGCCGGGGTGGCTGACACATAAATAACATCATTAATATGCGCATTAAATTCTTCAAACGTTAGCGGCCGGTTATCTAGTGCGCTCGGCAAGCGAAAGCCATAGTCGACCAGCACTTGTTTGCGCACCCGGTCGCCGTTGTACATTGCCCGCACCTGCGGAATAGTCATGTGGCTCTCATCGATAATGAGCAAAAAATCATCAGGAAAATAGTCGAGCAACGTCGCCGGCTGCTCGCCAGGCTCACGGTTTGTAAGATAGCGCGAGTAGTTCTCGATCCCCTTAACGAACCCGGTTTCTTCAAGCATTTCAAGATCATATTTTGTGCGCTGGGCAAGCCGTTGTGCTTCAAGCAATTTGTCGTGGTCTTCAAAATACTTCAGTCGAGCTGCAAATTCTTTACGAATTCCTTCAATTGCCCGCTCACGCTTTTGCTTTGGCGTTACATAGTGGCTGCTTGGGAAAATAGTAATCTCTTGCGGCGCGCTTAAAATCTCACCCGTCAACGGATTAATCTGCGTAATCCGATCGATGTCATCACCGAAAAACTCCACCCGGTACGCAAAATCTTCACCAGCCGGGAAAATATCAAGCACATCACCGCGCACCCGGAAGGTGCCCCGCTGAAAATCAATATCATTACGCTGGTATTGAATATCGGTCAGATGTCGCAGCAGCTTATCCTGCCGCCGCTGATCACCAACTTTCAAGCGCACCGACATGTCTGCGTAATCTTCCGGCGAGCCAATACCATAAATACAGCTCACGCTAGCAACAATAATCGTATCCCGGCGAGTTAGTAGTGCCGACGTCGCTGCATGACGCAAGCGATCGATCTCATCGTTAATACGCGAGTCCTTTTCAATATATGTATCGCTGCTAGCCACGTACGCTTCCGGTTGATAGTAGTCGAAATAGCTTACAAAATAGTGCACCTCATTATCTGGAAAGAACTCTTTAAACTCTGCAAATAGCTGCGCTGCTAGCGTTTTATTGTGTGCCAGCACCAAGGTCGGTACATTACGCTGCGCAATAATATTAGCCATCGTAAACGTCTTACCAGAACCAGTCACTCCCAGAAGCGTCTGCTGGTGCTGACCGTTCGCTAAGCCAGTCGCTAGCGATTGAATAGCTGCCGGCTGATCACCCGTTGGCTGATATTTTGATACCAAATGAAACTCACTCATTACTCTTTATTGTACCAGGGGCTACAAATAAAAGAAAAGCCTACAAGTTATAGCCAATGGGAGCGCTGCCGCTCACCACATAGCTATACTTGTAGGCTTACCCAATGCTACCGGCTGCTACCATTCATGAGGCGGCAAAAGTGCAAACTCACCCTTGTCTTTCTTCCCTAAAATAGTGAAGCCCGAAACTATAGCCAATACAAGCTGAACAATGAAAGATATAGCCAATATACTGTTCACTACATCATACTGCTCGCCTGTGATCCTCTCAGCAATTTCATAATACACCAGCTGAGCAACTGATAGTATTAAAAATACAGTGCTGCTCATAAACACACCCGTCAACGACCAGCTATACTTAAGGGAGGTCTCCTCATACTGATTGTAGTGCCGGATACGATATGATGTAGCTTGCAACAACAGAGACAAGCTAATGCCAAATAGGGTCACAACAAAAACCGTAGCACCAATTGGGTCGTTCATCATTCAAACCACGTCCTTCCAAAGTAGAATATTTCATGTAGCCGGATTGCTACTCGTGATGAATGAACTATACGTTACTATACCATACACTGCGCTAGATAGCTAGACACATAGCCTGTGGACTACCCGCGCCCTGCTCGGCGCGTACGAACATGGCAGTCATTAGTATCATACATAAAGTCTGCGTACTTCGCGTCTAGCGCCTCTATAACTCGCTGCACTAGCAGCTCTGGGTCAGATTCATAGATAATAGTTTTTGCGCCAGGTGTCTCAATATTTTCTAGCAGCTCTGGCACGAAATTTGCGAGGCCGCCACTACCCAATAGCACCGCACACACCTTGCGGCTCTCTAGCGCGGTTGATAGCTCGTGCAGGCTACCCATGCGGCCACCAACTGTAATGACGGCATCACTGGTGCGAACCAAGTGCACATCGCGGCCAACATACGCCATACCAGTAAAATTAATATAATCAAACTCTTTTGTTGGTAGTTTATATACCGTCACGTGCTCACGCAGTGAACTGGCTGGCGAAAAGCCAACCGACAGGCCGCGTTCACCCGCAACGCTCACAGCGCCCATCGCGGCGTAATGCGGCAATCCAATCGTCGCACCAGTCGTGATAATATGCCCCAACCCAGTAATTGCCCGTCCAACGCGAAAAGCTAGTTCGTGCGAAAGTTGCACCGTCTCACCGCTGGCGGCTCCAGACACACAAATCTGATACCGCATTACTGGTCTACCTCTTCCTGTGTCTCCTCTACTTCAGTATCAGCCGCTGTTTTATCTGATTGCTCAAGAATGGGGGCACTTTTATCTCGTTGTAATTGGTGCGGCAGCTCCCTCACGACAAGCGGCATATCATGAAGTTCCGTATAACGCGGCAAAATACCAGCCTTAGCCCCCACCTGTGCGACAACACTGGCAGCATTTGCACTAGCCACCCACATGGCACGCTCCAGCGAAGCGCCCTGCGCCCACTGGCTTAAGAAACCAGACCCAAAAGCATCGCCAGCACCAGTGCGATCAACAGCCGGCTCACCATCATACTGTCCTGCTGCAACAACCATTTTTCCATCACTTGCAACAGCTCCTCGTGGGCCATCGGTCACTATTGCGCAAGGCACCAAGTTCAAAGCCTGACGCACCAGCTCGGCAGCTGTATCTCCCGAAACGATTTGCTGCATCTCTTGCTTATTAGCAAGCAGTACATCTACGTAGCTAAGTAAATCGCGCAGCTGCTCGGCTTGCTCTAACTCACCCTTACCGGGGTTAAAGAAAATCTTCATGTGCTGCTGCTTGGCTTGCGCAAATAACTTGTTAAGCACCTGCATATTGCCAGCTAAGCTTGTTATGTATAACCAATCTGCCTGCACCATATCAAGCGAAAAATCTTCTTCACGGTAGTGAGTACTTGCACCGCGATAGGTGACGATGGTACGTTCTCCACCCGGCACCAGAAGAAGTACCGAAACACCAGTCTGATGCTTACTGCTATGCACAACATGCCGCGTATCAACGCCCTCTTCATCAAGCTGCTGCAACACCGCTGCTCCGGCTAAATCATCGCCCACTACTCCATAAAATGCCGCCTCTATCCCCTGGCGAGCAAACGTAACTGCAGCATTCGTTGCTCCACCACCGGTACTTGAGACGATGGCATTCACATCGACTTTAGCCCCTAACTTAAGTTCAACAAAGCATTCATCCGGCTGCTCACACACCGGTGCTAAGTCACTACTTTGGTATAAGAATATATCCTGCACTGCGCCCCCTATGCAGACAATGCGCGGCATTACGGGGCGGCCTTTCCGGCGCTACCAAACGCCGCCATTTTCTCCTCAATGACCGCTTGCACTGCAGCATACACCTCTGGCATCAGCGAGATGATGGCATACTCTTGTGGATGCTCACGGAGTACTTTCTCTAGCGTCGTACGATAGGCATAGCGCAAATCACTGTTGATATTTATTTTGCGCACACCAAGCTTTGCGGCATCTTTGAAAAAGTGAAGCGGCGTACCACTACCCCCGTGAAGCGAGATGGCACAGTCAACAGCCTGCGCAATTTGCCCAAGCAGTGCCAAATCTAACACCTTTGGCGCAGCGTAACGACCATGCAAATTACCAACCGCTGCCGCAAACGTGTCAATACCCGTTGCCTCTACAAAAGCTTTTGCCCCCGCTGGTGTAGAGAACGTTTTGCGTACTTCATCGTAGTTTATAGCCTGGTTGTACACATTGCTAGCACCATGAAAATAATGTGGCTCGCTTTCTACCAACGCACCCGTAAACGAGGCATAGTGCACTACTTCACGAGTCTTGGCGATGATTTCTGAATCACTGGCCTGGTGGTCTGCCTGAGATATGTCAATATGGATAAATTCATAGCCGATATCAATGGCCCGCTTGCACATATCAACACTCGGACTATGATCAAGGTTGAGATATAACTCTACATTGTATTCTTTTTTGTAGTTATCTACCATCATGCGCACATTTTCAAGACCAAGTATCTGCGCCTCACGGCTACTAACTTCAATAATAGCCGGCGCCTGTAGCTTTTGTGCAGCCTTTGCTACTGCGACAAGCGTTTCTTGTGTGTCAATATTGAATGCACCAACTGCAAACCTATCAAGCTGAGCACGGTGGTATAAATGCCGTGCTCGCGTCGTATTATGTCTAATATCATGTATCGTATGCCCCACTTACCACCTCCTTTTGGCGCATGATGCGTTTATGCCATCTACAATCTGGCTCCTTGCATTTGCTTTCATTATAGCAAACATGAGCATATTATGCACGCGCGTGCGTGCGCTCCGCTTCCCACTATGATTACTCGCGGTAATATTGATGTGAGTGCGCCACAAAATCAGCAATAATTGGCGTCATCTTTTCAGCGGTAAGATTATGCGCCGATAGCAGCTCTTGCGCTGTGCCGCTTTCGCCAAATGTATCATTAACCCCTAGCCTATATAGCGGCATTGGAATGCCTGCTTCCACTAGAAGCTCATTGACTGCACTGCCAAATCCACCGGCAATTAGCCCATCTTCCGCAGTAACAACGCGGCCACATTTACGAGCCGAGTAGGCAACAACGTCACTATCCATCGGCTTGATAGTCGGTACATGCACCACCTCACAAGAAATGCCGCGCTCTGCTAATTGCTGCGCCGCCATGAGTAGCTCATAGGTCATCGGTCCGGTTCCAAGTAGCGCTACATCATACCCTTCACGTAGCACGTAAGCCTTGCCGATCTCGAATGGTGTGTCTTCAGTAGTAAACACTGCCGAAGGCTCCCGGCTAATCCGCAAATATGTTGGCTGATCGGTACGAGCTAACATACGCGTCGCCTTCTCAGCCTCTATGCTATCTGCCGGTGCAATTACTGTCATACGAGGCAACACACGCATAAGCGCAATATCTTCTAGGGCCTGGTGTGTGGCACCGTCCTGACCCACATTAAGACCAGCATGGGTGCCAACAATTTTAACAGGCACATTATTGAGGCACACTGTGGTGCGGATTTGTTCCCAGTTACGCCCCGGGCTAAAGGCTGCGTACCCAACTGCAAATGGAACTCGCCCCATGTGCGCTAAGCCGCTGGCCACGCCAAGCATATTTTGCTCGGCAATACCCACTTCAATGTATCGCCTGCCAAACTGCTTACCAAAAGCTGCCGCTTGTGTGCTACTGCCCACATCGGCCGATACTACTACAATTTGCTCGCTTTCTTCGCCCGCCTTAATAAGCCCACGGCTAAATCCACTGCGTAGCGTTTCCAGGGGAGCGTCGGCCAAATTAGGTGTTAATCTCATATAGTCGCTAATCATACGTGAGCCTCCTTGTTACCATCTGCTACTTGCTGCAGTGCCCGTCGCACATGTTCTTGCACAGGGTGAGGAATGCCACCATGCCAGCGAGCATCGTATTCCATAAAATCAACTCCCTTGCCAGGAATTGTGCGCGCAATAATCACGCATGGCCGGTTACTAACTGCTTTTGCCCTCTGCACAGCTTGTTCAATTTCCACCACGTCGTGCCCATTAATTTCTTGCACGTGCCAGCCAAAGCTCTCCCACTTGGCTTTTACATCTTCCAGTGGCATTATCTGCTCTGTGGTGCCATTCAGCTGTATATTATTACGATCAACAATTGCAATCAGTTGCGATAGTTTATATTTGCTAGCAAACATTGCGGCTTCCCATACCGGGCCTTCATTTAGCTCGCCATCCCCGAGCATAGCGTACACAAACTGGTGCCGACGGCCTTGTAAATATTGCAAATCATACGCCATACCTGCAGCCTGCGACAACCCCGAGCCTAGCGGCCCAGATGTTGCCTCAATACCTGGCAGTCGAGTTCGCTCTGGATGACCTTGCAGTCGTGATTGATATGATCGCAATGTCAGCAAATCGTCCGTTTCAAAGAAGCCCCGCCGAGCGAGTGCTGCATATACAATTGGCACAGTGTGACCATTACTAAGCACAAAATAGTCACGCCCTTCCCAATCTGGCTGGCGCGCCTGAATGCGCATCACCTTAAAATACAGCACGGCAATCAGCTCAGCCATACCAAGCGGACCACCAACATGCCCGCTACCACCAGATGCCTCCAGCATGCGCAATACATCTGTTCTTAATAGTGTTGCCACTTTCATTAATTCTTCGGCCGTCAATACCTTAGCCATTATTTGCTCCTACCTATGTGTTTATATTTATCGTCTTCCCTGTAGCTCCAAGTTATTAAATCGAACTCCGGCGGGCAGCCTCCAGAATAAGCCGCTGATATGTTTCATCTGGGTCTTCAGAAGAATGGATAATTTTTCCAACTACCGCTACTTGCACGCCGCCGTGCACCAAATTATAAATATTCTGCAAATTAATGCCGCCATCCCAACCAATCTCTGCGTGTCCGTTTATTTTTTGAATCAAGCGGATTTTTTCTAGCTGCATGTAGTTTACTTCACCGCCAAACTCCCCAAGTTTACCGCTAAATATCATCACGTGGTCCGACTCTTTAATGAGCTCTTCCACGCTTGATGGCACGGTACGGCGCTGTAATGCCACCCCTGCCCGAATACCTTCTGCCCGCAGCGTCCTCAGTGCGCTAAGTACATCACCGTCTGCCTCAGCATGAAAAATAACCAGATTTGGGCGTAGCTTTAGTAGCCATTCAATATGCTCTTCTGGCCGGCGCACCATCATGTGGATGTCTGCTTTCATTGTTTCTGGCCACCACACTTGGTGCAACGGTGCCGTGGCGTGAGGTGTGAATTCCCCATCGCTAACATCGATATGCACACGCTCTGCAAACGGTGCAATCCGCTGCATTTGTGCTTGATACTCTTCTTCGTTTTCTGCTAATACGCTTGGTGCAATAATAACCATGTTGCCCTCCCTTTCGTTTTTGTGTGCTATGCTATGTGGCCGCCACCATCGATGCCAAATTTATCAAGCTGCTGATTGCGGCGTTTATATCGTGGCGCATCCGAGGCCGGTGTCTCAAGCCAGGTCCGTACAATAGCCTGCCAAATGTCAGGATGGTGCTGCAAAAGCCGCGCTGGCAGACAAAGCACGTTACTGTCATTATCATGACGGGCTAACCGCGCTTCGGTGCTATCCCAAACCACACTGGCCCGAATACCCCGAAATCGATTAGCGGCCATTGCCATACCCTGCGCCCCGCCACACAGTAGAATTGCTCGTGCGTCATGGGCTGCGCCCGCTCGCACTTTTTCTGCAGCTCGCTGCGCGAACTCCGGAAAGTCGTCATCCGGATCAAGCACTGTATTCCCCACTTCTTCCACCGTATACCCCTGAGCCACAAGATACTCCTGAAGCTGCTCCTTAAGGTAAAAGCCACGATGGTCTGTCCCCACATAGATATTCATACAGTAAGTATAAGCGAAATGCATCACTTTTGCAAAGTAGTTCACCCCGGGCTTAGCACTTGCTTGCCGGTAACATACCTGCTAAAATATGGTTAATTTTTATAGTGTAGCAAGCTAACACGCTGTGCATATATTGCCCCAACCTTGCTCCTATAAAATAGTTCATTGACAGTTCCGCGAGAAAGGATAATCTCATGATTCTCATCACAGTGCTTGAGTTTTTGCTTCGGCCTAGCAATTTGGTGTCCGACATCCCCATGGAGCCGCCCTGGCGGCCAACCGATGTGCAGCGAGACCTAATGAAAGAGTTTGAGCGAATTCATTTGTCAAAGCCAAGTGATGATACAATGTTCCCCACGCTAATTACACTCGTACGTAGCGTTGTATCAGTTGTATCGCTAGCAATACTTTGTCTAGTTTGGCTAGGTGACTTGCTTGCCCGTTGTATCACGCATGTAGTCGTGTATACACTGCTACTGCTAGCTATCATTATCGCGCTCGTGGCGGCACTAGCATATTATTTGTGCACCACACCGGGCCGCCGCGACGTAGTAGAGTCATGTAAACAAACCTACCGCAAGTTGCGGGCTACTCAAGCTAAAGAGAGTACGTATTAATTCGCACTGCCATAACGCAGGCAGGATAGTTACACTTGCAGGCCACCCCGGCCTACCTCAAGTGCGGCTATCCTGCCTTATTTTATATACAAAATAATAGTCTTGCTTATTTGTAATCTATATACTATACTACAACTATCTTTTAGCAGCCCCACTCGCGGCGCAAAGATACCTTTGTACATTTACGACCTAAGAAAGCAGGATGATACCCATGTCGTTGGCATCAATAATTCACCCCTCCCAGTTAACCACTCAAGACAAAGTGTGGCTGGGGGCTATTGCCCTTGGTTCAGCAGCGCTATATCTAATGCGCTACAACCGTGCCGCGGAAATTACATATAATAATGCGCCCGAACCTGTTCCCTACGGAGAAGAAGAGCAAACACCGACTCTTTCTTCCTCTGTCTGCTGGCTGAACGGCAAAGTTGTTCCCGAGCATAAATACGCCGCTTGTCGACGTAATGCAAAAGCAATGAACAGGCTCTAGTATCATTCCTGCCTTAGCGCACAATGATACGATGGGCACCCTGGCTAGAATACTATTTCGCCGGGGTGCCCACTTTTCTTATCTTGCGCACGTTATCCACGCACCTATAGCGCATGATATACTAAAAAGTGTTTTAGCATTATGTACAATGACTAAAACAGCACGTTTGTACATCGACAGAAAGAAGTACTATTATGAATCGTGCGCTAAAAACTACTCTGCGCGTCGTAACACTGCTTATGTTAGCAGCAACCGTGCTAGGGTTAGCTCTGCCGTGGCTCATTGCCTGGTATGAGCGAGGTCGCCACAATGGCTACCTACCCCGTATGCGCTGGCTGGAGTCCATCCGTGTCATTTACGACGACTATCTGTAGTCGGCCGTCATGAGATGCCTAGCTAATCCCGCATACTAACGCCCCATGGAATGCCCTTGTAGCAATCACTACAAAGCGGCACCATGGGGCCTTTTCATTATGTTTACTCGCCACTTGCTGCAATATCGGCCACAAGTTCTACCAGGCGATTGCTATATGCCCACTCATTGTCATACCACACCATAAGCTTTAACAGATTACCGCCAACCACTTTTGTCAGCGGCAAGTCTACAATGCCAGAATGCGGGTTGCCAATAAAATCACGCGATACCAGCGGCTCTTCACTAACCCCTAAAATACCCTGGTAAAATGGCTCAGCTGCGGCAGCCTTAAATACCTCATTTACCTGCTCTTCAGTCACGTCGCGCGATAGTAGCACTGTAATATCACTCAGTGAAACAATAGGTGTTGGTACACGTACGCTCAATCCATCAAATTTACCAGCCAGCTGCGGCAGGGTTTTCGTCACCGCAATAGCAGCACCAGTCGTCGTTGGTACCATATTTTCTGCAGCGTTACGACCCTCTCGCAAGTCTCGCTTAGGCGCGTCCTGAAGTGCCTGGCTGGCAGTATAGCTATGAATGGTCGTTAGCATCGATTTTTCTACACCAAATTTCGCATCCAATATCGCCATCACCGCACCCAGGCTATTAGTCGTGCAACTAGCATTAGATACTATAGCGCTACTGCTGCCAATCTTCTCATCGTTTGTGCCAAGTACAATGGTATCAATGCCATCACTTTTTGTCGGACCACTAATTACCACTCGGCGAGCACCGGCCAGCAGATGGCCACCCGCTCCTTCCAGTGTCGTGAAGCGTCCTGTAGCCTCAACTACCACATCAATCATCATTTCACGCCACGGCAACCGGTTTGGGCTCGTTTCAGCCAG
This sequence comes from Candidatus Saccharimonadota bacterium, assembly GCA_013333495.2. GTDB lineage: Bacteria > Patescibacteriota > Saccharimonadia > Saccharimonadales > Saccharimonadaceae > VGLK01. The sequence continues at coordinate 170,921 of JABCOR020000006.1, forward strand.
TACCCGCACCGGCTCACCGTCAACAATAATGTGGTTCGTATCGTGCGTTACCTGGTGATGGTACTTTCCGTAATTACTATCATATTGCAGCAAATACGCAAGCGTTTCGGCATCAGTTAAATCATTGACGGCAACAATTTCAATATCATCACGCTCAAAGGCAATTTTAAACGCATTACGTCCAATTCGTCCAAACCCATTAATCGCAATTCGCTTTTTTGCCATGTTCGTCCCTCGCCCTCCACTTACTCATTTAGATTTTATCGGCAGAGCTTACTATCTGCCGCAGTTGTCTTTAATTTTACCACACCACTGTGCATAGCAGCAATACACGGTAGCCGCGCCGCCTATGCTTCAGTGCCAAGCCATGCTACACTACCTATTACATATGACAGTACCACTACCCTACCAACCCGACGCAGTGTTATTACATGCCGAGCCGCTCCTCGCAGCTGTTCAGTTCGCGCTACAACATCATACCGGACAATTACGCAAAGATGGCAGCCCATTTATAACGCACCCTATAGCCGTTGCGCAGCTACTTGTGCAGTCTGGCGCCGACGAGACAACCATCATTGCAGGAATTTTACATGACACCGTAGAAGACACGCCGGCAACCTTGGCTGATATTACTTCTGGCTGGGGACGTGAAGTAGCCTTTTTGGTCGACGCTGTCACAAAGCTGCCGGCATCTCCTGAAACAAGCGATCCAGATACGTTCTTCCCAGAGGCAACCACGACTCACCAAAAGCTTGAGCAAGCCTGCAAAATAGACTCTCGTGCCGCCCTGGTAAAACTCGCCGACCGGCTACACAACTTACGTACTATTGCTGCTATGCCACTACACAAACAGCAAAAGAAAGCGGCAGAGACTATAGACTTCTACGTGCCACTTGCCCGTGAGTACGGCTACCAAGATATTGCAGAAAAATTAACAGCGCTAGCTGAGCCGCTCCTTGAGGGTAAATCTAGCGCTAGCTAACCGGCAGGCAACCGAACACTTTCCCCTCGGGGCAACCTCATGCTATAATGTACTGCATTCATGGAACACTTAACGCTTATTAGCTACAATTTATGGGAGAATCGCGCTGAAGATGAGATCAGCGACCTCGTCTACGCACATCAGCCAGACATTCTTTGCCTGCAGGAGGCCATCACCGATCAGCTGCCGAGCACTATTGCCAATCTGTCTCTGGCTAGTGCGACCGACAATAACCGGCTTGGCCTCGCTCTGTATTACAATCATGATATTTTTGACCTAGAAAATACCGGTAGTTTTGCGCTGAAAAAATCGCTGCACGACCGTGTATTAAGCCCCGCCAGTGAGCGAGTATTAGCCGCACGGCTCATTCTTCGGGAAAGTCAGCAGTCGCTCGTAGCGGCTTCCTTTCACGCCTCTCCACTATCGGCACGTAATAAAATACGCCGCCAGCAAATTACTGCGGCTCACTACATTATGCAGTCACTTAATAGTTCACTACCCGCCAAACAGCCGACAACTAAAAAAGGCAAGCCACAGCCGGTAACAGCACCCAAGCAGCGCCCAGCGCCGACGACTGCGACCATTATGGCCGGCGACTATAACTATCCGCTGTTCCAAAAAAAGCTCTCACGCATTCTTGACCGTGATGGCTACAGCCTGCACCGCAGCGATCGCCACACGTATTCACGCTGGCTCAAAGGCCACTACGACTTCATTACTGCCTCACGTGCCATTTCGATAGCCAACGTCACGACGCTGCGTAAAGGACAGTCAGACCACCTGCCCATTTGCGCCACCTTCACGCTATAAACCGCGTGCAAGACAAAAGAAAAAGCCCCCGCCATAACGGGGGCTTTTTGAAGGCAGTTCTTCTGTCCTGTAAAAGCCACGCGCGTTAAGCGGGGGTTATGAGCGGGAAAGAAAAACCAGGTTAGTGCCTACACGGCATCCGAGACTGCACTAGCCGCGAGCTGGATTAAACTGTGCCATCTGTGCACATACATTTTTTTGGATGATTTCATGCCACTCCTCAAGCCACTGCTGGAACGTTGGAATCTCCGCCGAACTTGAGTCATCCTGTTTACTATCAATGAAGAGATAGTACAGCGCAGCACCAATCATCTGCTCCACCGCCACCGTAAGCGGAATAGGATCATGATCAAAGGTGGCCTTACTCTTATGATTGTAAGCAAACATATACTCACGAGGGCGAGGTATTCCCATATACTGGTCTGTAACGAAGACCTCATACTCATGACCAACGTAGCTATTCGATGAGTCATCCTCAAGCTCCACGCGAAACTCATAGCCGTGTATTGATCCATAAGAGATGCCAGCACAAACATCTACGGCAAGATCAGCCTTAGAGCCTGGCCGTAGTTTATTCTTAGGAACCGGAGAAGCCCAGCATTCCATGTCAATCTTTTCACCACTGCTGTATTTTGCAGGGTCGACCAACTTGACGGTACCAAGCCTCTTGGGACCGGTGGGCTGAGTAGTGATAGCGGTTGCCATTTTTCTTTCCCTTCTCAAGGTACAAACTATAAACGATTTGTCTATAGCGAAGCTGCAAACACTGTATTTGCAGCAGAACAGAAGAGCTTCTTCGAT
>JABCOR020000007.1 GCA_013333495.2 Candidatus Saccharimonadota bacterium
CCAAAATATATTTGGCGTATTGCAAGACTTGGTCGAATTCGGCTTGTAGGTTGGGCTGATTGGCGATTTCTTTGTCTAGTTTTGCTAGCTCATTTTCGGTGCTAATAATATCCTCTTCCAAGTACGTAAGCGCCGTTTCGCTCGTGACAATGCGCATTCTGTCCACGGTCGCCCGAATCTGGTTTTGCAGGCTCTGGCAGTACTCTAGGCGCTGTTGGTTGGCTTCTAGTTGCTTTACTTGGCGCTCGCGCCACAGTTCGGCAATAGCAGCGATAATGTCGTCAACGTATTCCGGCTTTACGGTAATAGTCCGTACAAAATCCTCGAGCGTCTTGTCGAATTCGGGCTTGGGTACGCAAAAATAATGCCCATTGCGGCTACAATGATACGCCGGATAATACGCGCCCATCTTGCCGCGCGAAGCGCTGCCAGAAAGAATTTTGCCACACTTCGGGCAAGCAACGACTTGCTTATACGGATATTCTGGACTGTAGATTTGTTTATTTTTCAGGTGCTCAGGCACAGCTCTATGTTTGATAGTTATCATGTCGCGACTATCAATTTCCACAAAAATCCGCCCTCGATTCGCTTCATTAAAAAGCTCGATGCTAACCAATCCATCAAACTGCGCCTTGACTAGCTGGTCGTGCATCCATTTTTCTTTGATGTCGTATCTAAAGACACGCCGCCCAGCGCAATCAATCGCCGCCTGGTAAATTATATGGAATTTTTTGATGACGGCAGCTGGGATGTGACTGGCAGCGATTCGCCGAAGCTCCTGTTTTTACTGGAAAATCCAGCCGCAGAAAACCGCTTGCGGCGCGCTGCTCATGCCGTGCGGAGTCGGTTTGACTTGGATGATGAAATTGAGGTATATACAGCGACGGCTGAGAATTTGATGGGTGAAGATTCTGTGATTTGGTCGAATATTGACGAGCTTAGCGAGCTTCTTTCCTTAGATGAGTTGTGAATAAATTTGAGGCTGGATGTGTGTCAATCGGCCGTGTGATGATTGCAAGGTGCGCCTCGAGCGAGCCTGCAATGGTCGCACGAAAGCCGCCGCGTAGCTTCTGGAACTAGGCTTATTTCACAAATGACAGACAGATGGCGTGTTTTGTGCGCCAGCGCAGTACGCGCTAGCTGGCTTGTCTTTTTATGAAATAAGGCAACAATCCATCAACTAATCTTGCCAGCTTCCAACCTAAGCTCGTTCATTCTTACATCCGCTCATCTTGACTGCGCCAGCAAGGCGTATGTCGAGTGAGTGGGGTAAGTATGGACGTTGCTATATTTAGTATAGAAGTTAAGGACTGAATGAGACCGCCCCTACTGTCTATTGATAATATTAGAAGAAAATAATACCATATAATAAACCATATGGTCACTCATAAGAAAAGCAAGCGTATTTACATGAACCGTGCCTTAACCCTAGAAGAACGTACACAACAAGCCTATAGCAATAATAATGAACAATATAATCCTGGTGTTTGGTTTTACGACGTAGAAGATCGTTTTCGTAAGTTCGAATATAACGGTATATGCTATATAGCAAAACGATGCGATCGAATCAAGGCTAGGGATGAATTAAATAAGTCAGCTCGCACCAGTAAGATTATCGACGGCACAAATATCTGCGGGATGACTCTACGAGTAGTAGTGCCTGATATAATTGATGTGGTAGGAAATACTAAACAAGCGTACTTAGTTTTGCCATTTATAGGTAAGGACTTAAATACATTATCCTATGAGGCAGCCTTTCCTAAGCTGGAAGCCAAACAATACATTGAAATTATTGAATTCCTAATGGGTCGCGGCATTGTACACTCAGGGTTCCTGCCACGCAACATTATAGAGGTTAATAACGAGATGTATTTGCTAGACCTCGAGGATGTTGTGCTTAGCAAGCTAAATATGTCAGTTCGACTCAATCGCTTGTGGTACACGAACTTCTTGCTAAACTGGAGCTATTTATTTGATAGACATATTCTTGAAGAACTATTGAGTAAAATAATTGAATATAAGTTAGAAGAACCCCAACTTGTTCGTTATGAGCAAACATTCAAAGATATGACAGGATATCTTACTGATAATAGCGATTTACGAGATATTATTGAACAGATCGTATTCGACGCAGAGATGCCCGTACGATCAATGCAAAAACACTGCATTCGCCCAAACGATCTAGGACATCTTATTGCAGATATATATCCAACCGAAATTGACATACTTCATGACATTTCAGCATGTATAGTACGACGCCGTAATGAAGCGAGATACCGAGTGATCAATCGCTTTGAGTCAATACTTGTCAGGCAATGTTGGTCTAGCGGCGATCGTGAAAAAATAGACCATTATGTAATGAATGGATTACTTGCGCTTATGGATGATAACCTATCTACTAGTGCCATAGCGAGCGCCTCACACCAGCAGACTCCTTTGGCGGCAATAAACACAATCGTAGAACAATCGCCCTCAAGCTTAATATCTCTATACACTAAGTCTAAACTGGATGTCAAGAATATACGTGAACATATCGCTACGATAATACACGATGCAACCAATATAAAGTCAGAATCTGATCTGCAAACAAAAGCAGCGGAAATAATTGTAAAACTGCAAAAGAAAGGAAACCACAAAATTGCGTAATACGAGGAAACTGGGTGAGCATTTTACCATACAGCAGGCGCAAGACAGCTATGTTCCTGGTATGTACGCGATTAATCCTGTGAGTGGCGTAGAGCGATTTACGGATCTATCTGACGATGAGGTAAGATTGCTAGCGTCTTATCAACGTAAATTACGCATTGGATTAAAAAGTCTTAATATAGCATTGTGTGGACTTTATATTGAAGAGTATACAGGACAACCCGTGACAAGTATTACATTGCCGCTTCATATCGGTAGATTGGCAAGTCGTTTTGACGTAGAAGTGTACCAGCCGCACATTGAATCGTACATTAAAAGCTATAACGCCCATGACTTGCAAGATGTGATAAAATATGACAATGCTATTGAACGGTGTTTTGAGGGTCAAGCAAGGGGCTGTGACGCAATTCCTTATCAACCCAGTGGCGACAAAAAGTATGACCAGGAATGGCACGAGACTACCATTGACGAAATCCTTGAAATTGACGATGAACTAGAACTACCTATGGCACCGGTAGGAAAAAAGTACTATGTTTGTATTGGTGGCGCAAAGAACTTCCAAGCCTTTTTATGTGATGATACTATGTCAAAGGGTGAGTTTTTAGATAAATTTACAAATGAAATAGATGACGTTCTGGCTCCAGTGTATGAAGACGAGGATTTAGTAGTTCGACAAGACGCAAAATATGCAATACCTGGGTTCTATATAGTTAGTCCAAAAAAACATTATCGCAGTATTGATAAGATGCCGCAAGAATACTTTGATCATTGCATGATTATTGCTAAGCGAGTTAAGGAAAACGTTGCTGAATTAGGAGTCGAGACCTCGCATATTTACCACGACGAAAAATATCTTAAACCAGCGAGTGTGCATTTTTGGATATTACCTCTGCCTCGAAATCCTAAACTAACGAGTCAACTTTCCATATATTCCAAAGATATTTGGACGTATCTTGATACTTACCCACGGTTCAGCGAAACATATAAGCAGATTCGTGATTACAATGATCATATGCGTCAAGCTATGAATCAATACAAGCACGCGTAGCGAGTAGCTATCATGCCGAGAGCATTGCGAAAATCTGTCATTGGGTTCCCCAACTCTATCATATGCGGAGTACCTTTGCTATCAATATATGTTCCATAGGCGTTACCTTGAGGCATTATCTGATAGTATCTTCCAGATGTGTTTCGATAAAGTTGAAGGGTGTGTTGCAGATTTGGGTAGCGTTGAGAGATTTGATTAGCGACCTCTAAACACTCTGCCTCATCAACCATCCAGTAGTCAGTAGCTGTTTCGGTAGCGCGAGGTCCAATCGGTTCCACTTGATACATTTTATAGCGCAATCTACTAAGGTCGACCCCCTCCTGCTCAAGAACTTCAGGGATATCTGGTACAGAATTGATATTTGGTCGGGCAATAACAGTACGAACCGTAAGCGAGGTGTCTGGATATTGTTCCTGGACCAGCATTACACTTTCTATAACTTTCAGGAAGTTATCTATACGACCCTTACGCATATTTTTATTGACACCACTGGTTGGACCATCAAGAGGTAGTCCTAAGTCATCAATGTGTGGCATAACAGACTCATGGCGTTTAGGCAACAATATACCATTGGTTGAAAGAGTAGTACGCAATCCAATATTCTTTGCATGCTTCGCTACATCTGGCAGAAAAGGAACCATTAAAGGTTCACCTCCGGTAAATACTACGTGTGAAGTGCCTTCAGATGCAAAGTTGTTAAGAAGATCGTTCCAGTCATTGGCTTCATGGTTAACGCCGATAGTATGCTCCTCACCCCAGCACCACGCGCAATCAAGCTGACAACGCCCCGTTAAACTAATATCAATAGTCTCCGGGGCGACAGATTCCTCATTTTGTCGTTTTGTTAGATTTGTAAATTCCATATATCATTCCTCGGGCATAGCAACACAAAAAACGGTTCGTTTACCAACAGTAATAATCGCTCCGGCAGGAGGAATAGTTGACATAACCTCATCTTCTGAAATAGGTGTACCGTCGAGTTTAATTCCACCCTGTTTTGCTAACCGACGAATTTCATTACGCGACTTATATTTACCAGTCGCGGTAAGTGAATCAATTAAAGCAGATCCGCTCACAAGTTTCTCAGTATCATCCTCGGTAAACTCTTTTCTTGCAAAGCGCCGCTCAAACCGCTCTCTCGCGGCAAGACCATCATCCATATTAGAAATTGACAAGGCAGCTAAATAAGTTGCCAGTTGTTTCTTCATCTCAAGTGGTCTAGATTCGATGCTTTGCTTCAGCCCGGAAACCTCGTCAGTATGCACGGGCGCAAAAGCTGTTATATAGTTCAATACGATATCATCAGGAATAGACATCATCTTGCCATATACTTCATCTGGCGTAGCGTTGAGAGGTACGTAGTTACCAAGAGACTTACTCATTTTTACACCACCTCCAGACGTTCCTTCAAGAATTGGAGTCATAATAACATCTTCTGGAACTTGACCTTGGTTACGTTGAACCTTACGTGTTTGTTGAAAGTTTAATAGCTGGTCAATTCCGCCAACCTCAATGTCTGTTTTGAGTTCAACTGAGTCGATACCCATCATTGTTGGATAAAACGCTTCTGCTAAACTGATAGCCTTGCCAGCTAGTATGCGCTTGCGGAAATCACGACGCTGCATAGCCTCACTTAAATTCATTTCCTGTAAGTATTCAAAGACGTCAGATAGTGACATTTCATCAAGCCAGGCACTATTATTGGAAACTTTTACATTTGAGGCGTGTGTATCGAAATATTTATCTACTTGATCACGGAAAGTCGAAACGTTTTCAGAGATTGTTGAATCAGAAAGTAAAGGGCGCTCATTAGATCGTCCACTAGGATCACCGACCTTTGCTGTAAAGTCACCAAATACAAGGTCAATATTATGACCCGCACGACTAAACAAATCAAGAACACGAATTGGAACAACATGACCTAGGTGTAAATCTGGCCCAGTTGGGTCAGTGCCAAACTTAACATTCAAAGGACGCCCGGAGTCAAGTTGATCACGTATGCCATCCATTGTTATTGCTTCTTGTGTTTTCGGTTGAACGTAGCCAATGAATTCATCAGTTGAAATACCCTCAAGAGACTCATTGCTACGATTAAACCACTTCTCACTAAAACTCATAGTCCGATTATAGTATAAATACCGCGCTACGTCAATCGCCTAGCTGCATAAAAACAGGGAGATGGTCGGATAGATTTTGAGTTTTTGGCGTGTCAATAACACGGTATAAACGAACTAATGGAGCAAGCTTAGTATTAACGAAAAAATAGTCTAGTCGAAGGTTTTGATACGTAACACCCCTATCGGCAGAGAGAGGCACCGTGGCTATGGGGCTGACAGTATGTTCTCTCCCGATATCATGAAAACCGGAATTAATAAGTAGTTGGATTGCGTCATGTTTTACAGACTCTGGCTTAGCAGAGCTAGACAAACCTAGAACTGGGGCATGCTCATTGGGTGCGATCGCATTAAAGTCGCCCGCCATTACGACATTCATATCATTGCTTAGGTATCCCAGGATAGAATTTAGTTCAATAACACGTTGTTGCTCGGGCGAGGGAGCAAGATGAAGAGCCGCGACACGTACTGGCATATTCGCCATTATATCAACTATAATGCCGGAATTTACCATTTGGTTGAATGGAATCATTCCTAGTACGGGAAGATTAGAAAGAACGATTGAGTGGCTGTCTGTGCGAGACGAAAGACATATACGACAGTTGTTATAGCCTGATTTTTTGACAAAATCGTTTACAAACGATTCATCATTTGCCCATTTAGCTTCTTGCAAACAGACAATAGATGTATTTATTGTACGGAGTAGCCTGGCAATTGCCAGCACATGGTCGTACTGCTGTGCACCGCCAACATTGTAGCTTAAAAAGGAAACCATGGTATAGTTTATATCATAAAAGTAAACAATTAGCTTGACTACATCAGAACGATAACAGTGTGGTGTTATTAGATAGTATTAAGAAACTAATGGTTAAAATTATGACAAATAGATATCAGGACATTTTATCAGACATGCAAGAGTCTTTATTTCTACGCGAAAACGGAGACAACAGCAGTAAGCTTATAACACTAGTTGAAAACGCCGTAGCGGCAATGATTGCACGACAGGGTGACGGTCCAATTTACCCTTCGGATTCAGACACTTCCATAACCGACGTTATGAGCTCAGCTGCAATACCTGAGCGTTATAACTTTTCTCACAGCACCACTGTCGAACAAGTAGCCAATGAGATGCAGCGCTCAGTCAAGGTACACAGTCCCTTAATGGTAAAAAATATTATTCCACAGCCAAACTTTGTTTATTTGGCAGCTTACGTAGCAACGTCATTGTATATGGGTAATGCGGTTACCGGAGAAGATGCTGGCGAGGCTCTCAAGGATGAATTAGCTTGTGCGTCAGCTATTGCTAAGATGGCCGGAATGGACCCCACAAAAGCATCAGGTGTATTTACTTTTGGAGGAACAGGCACAAACCTATACGCAGTAAAGATAGGGCTAGCCAAGGCTAAACCAAAACATGCATTGGAGGGCGTAATTGACAATGATACTGTAGTAATAGGTAACGCAGCATCACATTATAGTCAGCAAACTTCAGCAAACTGGACAGGCATTGGTCAGAATAATTATCTGAAAGTAAAGACAAATATTGATCAGACAACTGATCTTTCAGATCTTGAAAAAGTATGTCGACGAGCGCTTGATAGCGGAAAAAAGATCGCCTGCATTGAGGCTGTAGGCGGAACCACATCCAGCATGGGTATGGATGATGTGGAAGAGATATATAAACTTCGTTCACAACTAATTAAAGAATATAGCCTAAGCTACACGCCGCACATACATGTTGATAGCGTCCTGGGCTGGGTGTGGCTAAATTTTATAGATTACGATTTTGATAAGAACCCTCTCGGTTTTAGCGTACGAGCCCTCAAGAGCGCGCAGCACAACGCCAACATGGCGAGAAAGTTCTGCTTTGCTGATTCGCTTGGAGTAGATTTTCACAAGACAGGCTACACGCCCTATAATTCAAGCATAGTTATTCTAAAGAATAAAGATGATTTTAATTTTTTGAAGCGTCAAAAAGATATTATGACACCACTGTTTCATGATGAAAATGAATACAATCCTGGTATATACACTATTGAAACATCAAGATCTGTCGCCAATATAGTCGCAACATGGGTAACGCTAAAAACTATCGGCAAAGAGGGCTATCAAGTCCTGTTGGGGCATGCACTTGAAATGCGCGAAGCATTTGTTGATCGCGAGAAAGATATTAATGCTGCTGGTATGATTATTGAGAATAAAAACTCCGCGACCACAGACATATTCTTACGCTCCATAGTTACAGGTTCCGACGTACAGAACGAACACCGGAAGGAACTATATGACGACAATATATTAGCGGCAAATACAGAATACACCAGCAACTTTTACGAATGGTTTGTTGATCGTGAAGGAAAAAACCCAAAGATAGCCTTCAGCAAATCCTCGGCATCATTTTACAACCACAATGGTAAACCAGTTGTAGCATTTCGTATAGTTCTACTTGGAGTGAACTGCTCTGTGGAGACCATTAATTATTTGATAGATTACATAATTAACGCCAAGAAAATTTTTGATACCGAAAATTCTATATAATAACCTGTAGCTTTGGCCACTTTTCAAGCATGCGTTTTCTTGATATACGATCAACGATCAGCTGTCGTTTTTCTGGATTTGCATAGATGATAGGCGTAGGACGAATAATACATTTAACAAGATCACTAATGTCGTGGGGGGCGATTATTACCAGAGAGCCGTCTGAGCAAAGAGTTAAACCAACACTTGTGATCGTCTCGAGCTCTTTACTCAATCCGTCGATCAAATTCACATAAGGGCTGTCGTTGTTTTCAGTATGGCTATAGGCGAAGTTCGAAACATCCCAACTATAGGTCGGATATAACTCTTCTAGCTTCTGCTTGACGTTTATCGCCATCGTATTATCGCCTGGCATATAGAGGGCGACATCAATATCTAATGCTCTAGTAGGAGTGGTGTTGCCATGGATATAGTCCCACACTTTATTGCGCACGAAGCCAGAAAATATACACCAACTACAATCGGGTGGTACTTGTGAATTTATACCTCTAGCTACTCTCATAAACTCATTATCTTGGCGAAGCAAATTTATGATGTCAGCCTCATTCATAATAAGCTACCTATGCAGATACAACAGACACTTTAAAAGCGTGCTTTTTTCCAATATGCAAGATATCACCGCTAACAAGGGTTGCATTTTCACTATTCACTCTGTCGTTGTTGATTTTAACAGCATTTTGTTTGATTAGACGCCTGGCCTCGCCGCGACTTTTAACTATATCTAGACGAGCTATCAAATCAACAATTGACTCGTCAAAACCAATTTGAACAGTATGAATATCTTGAGCTAAATTCTTATTGCTAACTTCAGATACCCATCGCTTTTCGGCATCAAAAGCAGCCTCACTGCCGTGGTACATAGACACCACTTCTCGAGCAAGCTCTTTTTTAATGTCACGGGGATTTTCATTGCTATCAAGCCGCTTTTTTATTTCGGCAATCTCGCCCATTGATAGACGCGTACAGTCCACGAAACACTGATAGATGCCGGCGTCTGATATTTGCATGATCTTGAAGAACATCTCTTTGGCGCCAAGGTCCAATCCTACACCAGTACCAAGGCTCTTACTCATCAACTTCTCGCCCGTATCTGGATTAACTAATAGAGTTGTCGTAATTACAAACTTTTCCTTCTGTTTGTAACGTTTCAGCAGTGTGCGACCAGCTAGCATATTGAAAGTTTGGTCAGTGCCGCCCACTTCCACGTCAACATCTAGAGCCACGGAATCGTAACCTTGCATTAATGGATAGAAGAATTCATGCACAAAAAGGGGCTTCTCCTCAGCAACCCTTTTTTTGAATGCATCCCGTTCAAGCATCTGCTGAACCGTGAAATTTGAGGCCAGCTCGACAGAATCCTCAAACGTTAGCTTCGAAAGCCATTCTGAGTTAAATTTAAATTCTATAGGATTATCGGCATCATTAAAGTTTAGGATTTTTCCGATCTGTTGTTTAAATGTTTTTAAGTTATCAAGTACCTGTTCGCGTGTTAACTGCACGCGCATTGAAGTTTTATCACTTGGATCACCGATCATTGCCGTAAAATCACCAATCAATACAATAATTCGATGACCTAGGGCGTGAAAGCGCTCAAGCATCAAATAATTTGTCGAATGTCCGAGGTGAACGTAGCTGGCGGTAGGATCAATCCCTAGATAGAACGTCAATCGCCTACCGCTTTGTAGTTCTTTTTTAAGTTCTCTCTTGCTTGGTAGAATTTCAGCTACTGAACGGGATAATGCCTCATCAATAAGACTTTCGTTTGTATTGATTTTATGCGTACGATTATTCATATATAATTATCGTACTATAAATAAGTCTAGATATAAAGCCGGTGCACGACAACACCAACAATAGACAATGAGGTTGTAATAGTAGTTGTTATTTGACATCTTGGTTGCGCGATGTTACAATACACAACCAAGGATGGACCACATAATATCTCTGGAGTACACTCCAGAGATATTTTTTCATCAGCTAAAGCTGGCGAGCCAGCCACCGGCGGAGTGATAGACAATAGTGAGTTAGATGAGGCTATACAGGACGACAAAGATCATGAATCCTACAAGTTAGGAGCACTTTCTAGTGAAGATATGGAGTTGCTAGACGGAATGGAGCACGGAACTATTATTAAGTTCATTAATCTAAAGGGTGGCATAGTTAATACATTAGAAAAACATACGAAAAGCTATTGCGCTATACTTGCTATACTTCCGTTTCTCTCTCATTGATGAGAGTTTCAAAATTTGTTGACTTTTCTGCAAATATATGCTAAATATAAAGACAGTTCCCGCCGCCGTTATTACTCGGCGGTGAAACTCGTTCATTAACAAGACAGATTGATTAGAATATCATCTTCTGTGATATAAGTGGCTATCTGTTTGTTATTCCTGTAAGCTAGCATTGAGCGTAGAACATCTCCCTGTACTTCCCCCTTGTTGTTATTTTATATATGCTATTCGGTGCGCATCCCCCTTTCTTTATTCCTCATCCCCCTGCGGAATAAACTGCAACCGATTATCTTTCGCATTCCCCCTGCACTTACCCTCCTGCGTTCTGCGCTTTATGCTGGCTTGCTTCTAAAGTTTAGACTTTGGTCGAGCAGCTAGCCCAGCGTCCACTTGTCTGATGACAATGTATACGCTTGTACTATATCTTCAAGATGTATTTTCCAATTATTCCCATCATTTGTAGCCATTTGTATACGAGATTGAAAGGAGTGATGACACTACTATGTCATCGCATGAACATCGGCAAGCTAATGCCGATTATTCACATAAGGAGCCGCCACGGCAAAGTGACGCACCAGTGTCTACCGCTACACAAAATCGCCGGGGACACCTGGGGTATTTACTTACAGGTGCACTCGGAGTAGTAGCACTTTTTGTTCTTGGTGTGCTCTTCTTCCCGCTCAGCTCGCAGCAAACTGCGGAGTCGTATCCAGCGTCTCCCTCCAGTAACCCTGCGGTTACAGCTGCTCACCCTAAGCAAGCTACTCAGCCTTCTACTGCGCCGTCATCAACGGACAGCAAGACTGACGCTTTAAAGGAAGTTGAACGTCAGACGGGCCTTACTTGTCGCAATAGTTATACAGTAGAGCACCAGAGTAACCCTGGGTATGGCGCCTTTTCTGAAGCACAACCAAAAACTGCCGAAGAATTTGTTGCCACTGCAAATAGTATTCCTGGCTATCAGGAGCACTTGATGCAAACCAGTGGTGCTTCCCGTGAGGAGCTCTCTAATCCAGACAACTGGGTTACTTGCTATGCAGCCAAGGGCAACCAGGCTGTAGACATGAGCTATGTACAGAATGTTTCCGATATTCAAACTGCATCTTCTATTCAGCAAGCTACGGGCGTTGTTGTCCCGCAAGGCTCTGAATTTGCCGTGCACAAGAATACCGGTACCATTGTCCGTGCTGACTGCATGAACCCTGTTCAGCATATTGAACCTGAGCCGACTGAGCAGCCCTCGGTTTTTGAGCCAGTAAAGCCTGCGCCCAAAGTCGAGCAGCCCAAGCAGCTTCAGGTTTGTGATAGTGAAACTGGTGCAGTTGTAACCATAGCCGAGCGCGACTACAATGCAAGTCATCATCGAGATGTTGAGGATAGCGCCTGCAAGCCGGTGCCGCCGAGCTCACCAAGCCCGACACCCACACCGAGTACTCCTCCGCAGCCGTCTACTCCACCAGCAACTCCTCCGACTAGCCCAAACCCAACTCCTTCGGTGACTCCGCCTCCGAGCGAAACACCGACGCCTTCTCCGACTCCGTCGACCTCTACCCCTCCTGCGCCAACGCCCACACCGAGTGAGTCATTAACGCCCAAGGACGGGAAGAACGACCGAATCCGCAACGAAGGCATCAATCCCGCTCCGGCACCCAACCCTGCACAAGCTGAAACAACTCCTCCGGCTGAACCGACCAACCCTGCAAAACCCGAAGTAACTCCGGGTAGCGCAATTACGGTTGATCCGGCAAAACCAAGTGAGCAAGTTGTTGCACCTGAGGCGACCCCGAATGCGCCAACACGCACCGAGGAAACCAAGCAGGCACAAGTGCCGACTGCTAAAGAACCGGTGAAGGATGACAACGGTAAGGTAATTATTGAGCAGAACCAACCTATCGTTGGTGATGATCAACACCCAACTGAAGGTATTATCGAGGATCCAACCCTCAATAACACACCTTCGGCTCCTTCCGTTCAGGTACCAAACGCGCCGCAAGATACTCAGCCAGTTGATCTTAAGAAGACTGGTACCGAATATCGAGCCTGCAACTGTGCACCACCTGTGCCGATAGAAATACCTGCCCCTGTGCAGACTAGTTCTATCCCATCAGCTCCTGTCACCCCAAACCCACACAAAGAAACGGCCACCACGCAGCCAACTCCTGCTTCACCTCGTGAAGTAGAAACTCCCGCTGCAGCAGTTAATACTGCAACCGTTTCGCCTGGCAATGCAGAGACTGCACCGCCAAATTCTGAATAGAGATTTTCTCGCGTCATCCAGGCGTGAGTCGTCTTACCTAAAGTGCTGCCACCCACCACAACCAGTGGTGTTGTCGCCGTACTTTTAGTGGTTTTACCACTATCTATTGCAGCTGCAAGTGAGTAGGAATTCTAGATACCCTACCGCGTTGGAATCCATAGCTATTGATAAGCCTGATATCACTTATCAGTACTATAGATTTCGGCTCTACACCCCTGGTCTCCACGTGTACGAAGCCCCGCTCCGGGTCATGACCGGAAAACACACTTGCAGATTCTGCAAGCTATATGTCAGCTCTCTTGCGAGTGTTGATGCATTATTTCGAGTGTAGCGCTCTATACGCTACACTCACTTTCCTTGATAATTATTAGTTATGTGATGATATGCTAATCAATCTGCCTTGTAGTGAACGTTATTGGTGGGCGAATGATTTTGTATACTCTATATGTGAAACTTTCCCTGCCAGCCGTCATGCGGTAGCACGCAGCGCATGCAGCAGATATATTGACGCTTACTTGCAATTTGTGCTATCTTTGACTAGTAATTAACACGTCGGGTTTAGCGCCCCCGCTAGGCCTTACAACAAGGGAGAAACACGTTAATGAAAAAGTTTTTTGATGTGATTCGTCGCTCACCAAAGCGTACCGCTGCAGTAGCGGTTGTCGCTGCGGCTGTAGCAGTACCAATTGCAGCAAATGCATGGGGACCATCGGACCGTCCGACATTCACGTACGATAAACCAGCGAGTTATGTAACATTTAACTCAATGACGAACACGCCAAACTACGGTGATGAGCGTAATTTCGTGCGCGTAAAAGAGAGTGGTGCAGCTAATAATACCTACACTGATAATTTTGATCTTGTCCCAGGCAAGAAGTACACCGTTATGATGTACTACCACAACAACGCGGCTAGTAACCTAAACGACGATGCGCATGGCCACAAGGGTGTTGCACAAAACGCAACTGCTCGTTTTGCAATGCCAGCAGCTGTAAAGAAGGGCGAATCAGCTCGCCTAAACGGCTTTATTAGCGCTAGCAACGCAAAACCACAGATGGTATGGGACGAAGCATACGGTAAGGCTAGCCACGGAGACGTTGCACTACGTTACGTACCAGGAACTGCCAAAATCTTTAGCAATGGTGCAATAAATGGGCAGGCTCTTTCAGACAACCTGTTCAAAAATGGTACACCACTTGGCTATGACAAGCTTGATGGCAACCTGCCTGGCTGTAATCAATACGCCGGCTACATTACCTTTGAATTTACTGTAGATCAGCCAAACTTTAACATTAATAAGACTGTTTCAAAAGCAGGTGAGAACAAGTTTGCTGAAGATATTGCAGTAAATCCAAACGATGAAGTTGAATACAAGATTGAGTACCGAAACACCGGTACTGTGCAGCAAAATAATGTTGTCCTAAGCGATCAGCTACCAAAGGGCGTGCAGTACGTTGCAGGCAGCACTAAGCTTGCTTCATCAAAGACCGGCGGTAAGCTAACTGCCGTTAATGAAAACAGCCTAGTAAACGGCGGCCTTAACCTTGGCTCGTTTGCACCAAACTCAAACGCATTTGTAACCTTCCGCGCTAAGGTTGTTGACAATAATGCACTAGACGCTTGTGGTGTCAACACACTAACTAATATTGCAAAAGTCAGCACCGATAACGGCCAAAAGCAGGATACTGCTGTAGTAACCGTAACTAAGAAGTGTGACCAACCAGCGCCAAAGAAGATTAAAGTTTGTGACTTGACTACAAAGAAGATCGTTGAAATCAACGAAAAAGACTTTGACAGCAAGAAACACTCAAAGAACGAGAAAGACTGTGCACAACAGCCTGCTAAAAAGCAGATTGAGGTATGTGATCTAACTACCAAGAAGGTTGTCACTATCGACGAGAGCGCATTTGATAGTAAAAAGCACTCAAAGAATCTTGCAGATTGTAAGACAAACCCTACTGTACCACCAACACCTCCAGTAACCCCTCCTACTCCAGGACAACCAACTGAGAAGAAAGTACAGGTATGTGATAAGACCACTGGTCAAATCGTATCACTCAACGAAAAAGATGTTGACAGCAGCAAGCACACAACAGATACTGCTGTCTGCAACCCAACTCCAACTACCCCAGTAAACCCAGCACCACCAGCGCCAAAGAATCCTGACGCGCTACCACAAACAGGTGCAGTAGGCCTAGCTGGCGTTGGTATTGGCGCAAGTGCTCTTACCGCAGCAGCATTGTACGCTGTAACACGTAAGAAGAACTAGTCACACTAGAACGCTAATATAAGACTGCCCTCTTCATGAGGGTAGTTTTTATGTTTTGCATAGGCCGCCCTAACCTACACATACACAAAAACCCGAACGCTATTTGTCGTTCGGGCCTGCCATATGCACCTAATATTACTGCGCTATACCATCATCCTTCTGTAATCTTGCTGCATGCAATACGTTTTCGAATAGTGAGGCGACCGTGAGTGGCCCCACTCCACCCTTCACCGGAGTAATTGTCACATCGTCGCGCTGCCTCACGCTATCTGCTACATCGCCCACGATACGGCCGTCCTCGGTGGCCGTACCTGCATCAACAACGACCGCACGCTGGTTTACTAACTCATTCGTTATAAGTCCGGGTACGCCAGTGGCGGTAATAATAATATCATGCTCTGCTACTGAACTCAGGCTATCACCCTCTTCATAGGTCGTAATATCATAGCCATGCCCTTTGTACAGTGCAGCTAGTGGAGCCCCTACCAGACGTCCCTGGCCAATAATAGCAATCTTTTTGCCTGTCAGTGTCACGTTGTATCCCGTTACTAGCCAGTCAATCGCCTGAGCTGTCGCTGCTATAAACACGCTATCCGCGCGCAGACCATCAACATCTTTTTTCGGGGGTATCGCCGCTACTAACTCATCAATATCTACAGACTCAAACGGCAACTGCACAATAATTCCATGCACCTTGCTGTCCTTAGCTAATTTCTGAAGCTCATCTATCACGGTGCCCTGCGTAGCAACAACTTCACGAACGTCCACCGCGATATCATCGCCATAGCGCTGCTTTACCCTTAGGTAGCTTGTATTCACCGGGGACTTGCCATCATGCACGATAGCAAGCGTCGGTATAACCGCATGCTGCTGCCGCAAGTTTCGTGCCTGACGCAGCTGACGAACTTTAATAAAATCTACTAATTCCTGTCCATTGAGTACTCTTGTCATATACTATATAAGTATAATATACTTCTTTCATAAAGTAACGAAAGGACTTTTACATGTATCATAGTTCGTATTCGACAGGAGCGGCTGAGGGCGCAGCTTTTGTTGCTATATTCTTATTCCTACTGGGATTAGTGGTCTTTGGAGCTATCGCTTCATATATCATTAACTCATTCCTATTATCACGTATTTTTAAGAAGGCTGGAGTAAAAAGCTGGAAAGCATGGATTCCTGTATATAATACCTGGCGACTGCTTGAACTTGGTGGCCAATACGGCTGGTGGGTGCTGCTGCCTCTAGTAGCTAGTACATTTGTCGGCATTATTACACTACCTTCGTCTGGCTCATCACTCGACCCATCACCAATCGAGATCTTTGGCAATATCATTCTTGCCGGCAGCTCGATTACCTACTATGTCTTCTGGGCGCTAGCTGCATACGCTATTGGCCGTAAGCTGCAAAAAGAAGGTGTCTTTGTGTTGTGGGCTATCTTCCTGCCGATTGTCTGGCTAATTTGGTTGGCATTCGACGGTAGTCGCTGGGATGAATCGGCCGGAGCTGCTCGACTCGATACGCCAGACTTCGACCCAGCTGAGGTTGACAATGAAACCACTGTAGTTGAGGAGGCTATCGAAACGATCATCGGTGACGAACCAGCAAAAGAGGCGAAGAAAGATAACAACTAGCCTTTACGTTATTTTGCAGCGAATACCCTTTACAAGCCGCTAGCTATTTGGTAGAATACAAAAAGTTAGCGGCGCAAGCTGCAGATGGGCCAGTAGCTCAGCTGGTTAGAGCACCTGCCTCTTAAGCAGGGTGTCGAGGGTTCGAGCCCCTCCTGGCCCTCCAGATAATAAATTTACACTAAACTACTCCTCATTTCACCAGAGGAGTTTTTTAGTGCCCGAAATATAACAATAGCTTCTTTTTACAAACAACATAAAACCCCAAACGAGTTGTGTTTGGGGTTATGCATTCTATTCTTGGTACACCCGGTACGATTCGAACGTACGACACCTGGTTCCGAAGACCAGTGCTCTAATCCACTGAGCTACGGGTGCTCACATTCAGTATTGTACCACGCAGTGAATCACCCTGCAATACTCTACCGCGATAAATAAAACCGGTGCTATACTAATAGTATGAAGATTCAAGAAGCAGTTAGCCTACAAACACTTACTACTATGCGGCTTGGCGGAGCAGCCCACTTAACGGCTGATATTACCACCAAAGAAGACATTCCCCGTTTTTATGAATTTGCCAAGCAACATTCCTTGCCTACTTACATCCTCGGTGGTGGCAGCAATGTACTCGCGCACGATGAAGGGTTTAATGGTATCGTTGGCAAGATGATGATCACCGGAGTAGAGCTGCTAGAAGAAACTGATTCATTTTTCAGCCTTACAGTTGGCGGCGGCGAAGTGTGGGATGAGCTCTGTGCATTTACAACCGCTAAAGGCAGCAGCTCGATTGCGGCAATGTCAGCTATCCCAGGAACCGTTGGTGCAGCGCCAGTACAAAATATTGGTGCCTACGGCCAAGAAGCAGCCGATGTTATCACCAAAGTGCACGCCTACGATAGCCAACGCGGTGAATTTGTCACACTATCTGCCCAGCAGTGCGACTTTTCGTATCGATACAGTATTTTTCGAGGCGAAGCAAGTGGCCGCTACTGCATTTATGCCGTTACCATGCAGTTCTCAAAACGACCGCCACAACCACCCTACTACGCGGCACTTCAAACATACTTAGACGAGCACGCCATCGAGCACCCAACACCGCTGCAAATCCGCGAAGCCGTTACCGCTATTCGTGCCCAAAAACTGCCAGACCCAGCTCTGCAGCCCAATACTGGCTCGTTTTTCAAAAATGCTATTGTTGATACAGAAACATTTACCCGCCTTCAGCAAGATATTGAATCAGTGCCGCATTACCCTATGCCAGATGGCCGTATAAAAATCCCAACTGGATGGCTGATCCAGCAAACTGGCCTGAAAGGTGAACTACTGCACGGCATGCGCGTTAATCCAGCGAATGCCCTGGTGCTCATTAACGAATCAGCCAGCTCATATAGCGACCTAGCTGCGGCTCGTCAGCATATTATTGATGCAGTACGTGGGAAATTTGGTATCACAATCGAGCAAGAACCGCTAGAGATTGGTCCGACCGCTTAACTAACGAAGACACTAATAAAAATATCACACTGCACATGCCAGCGTGGTATTTTTTAAACTACAATTCCCGCTAGGCGATAGCCTTTAGCTGACGTGCAACCGCCTGCACCTCTTGTGCAAGCTGCCGTTGAGCTTTCGCATTATCGCGCACGGTAATTGCCGTATCAATCCAACCGGCTACCATAGCCATATCTTTTGGCTGCATTCCCCGGGTGGTAATTGCCGGTGTCCCCAGGCGAATGCCACTTGGCGCAAACTGTGGCCTTGGGTCATCCGGCACACTGTTGGCGTTCACCGTCAACCCTACAGCATCTAGTGCTCGTTCTGCAGTTTTACCATCTACACCCCGTGAAGCTACCATGTCAATAAGTAGCAAATGGTTGTCTGTACCACCACCTATAAGAGTAAACCCTCGCCGTAACAGCTCCTGCGCAAGTACCTGAGCATTAGCCACCACCGCTCGAGCATAGTCGGCAAACTCGGGCCGCAGCGCCTCACCAAAAGCCACTGCTTTTGCAGCAATAGTATGCATGTGTGGTCCACCCTGCATACCAGGAAAAACAGCGCGATCGATTAGCGTTGGAATGTGTTCCAGCGCGACTGGAGGCTTTACTAGAGGGTTACCGACAATCCCCTTGCTGAGGATGAGTCCTCCACGTGGCCCACGTAGCGTCTTATGTGTGGTCGAAGTCATTACATGAAACCCATACTTAAATGGGTTATCAGCTACGCCACCAGCAATCAGCCCCGCGATGTGCGCAATATCTGCCATCAATAGCGCCCCAACTTCCCGACCAATTTCTGCAAACCGAGCATAGTCTAGCTGGCGTGGATAGGCAGAAAACCCGGCTAAAATAAGCTTTGGCTGCTCCGCGTGGGCAATACGTCGCAGCTCATCATAGTCAATCTCTCCAGTCGTTGGATCTTTCATTTTATACCGCACAAACCGGTACAGCTGAGCCGATCGTGTCACAGCTGCGCCATGAGTCAAATGACCGCCATGACTTAAATCCATTGCGAGCACTGTGTCGCCCGGCTTCAACCAAGCACTATACACCGCCTCATTAGCTGCCGCGCCAGAGTGGGGTTGCACATTGGCATGGTCAGCGCCGAACAACTTCTTCGCACGCTCAATCGCCAAGCGTTCAATCGCATCAGTGTTCTCCTGTCCACCATAATACCGCCGGCCCGGATAGCCTTCAGCATATTTATTTGTGAGCACACTCCCCAGCGCAGTCAGTACATCTTTACTCACATAATTCTCACTTGGAATTAGCTCTAACCCCTCTGTTTGCCGCAAAACTTCATTATTCAATATTTCTGCAACTTTTTCATCTTTCATACCTTTTAATGTAGCATTTTTTACCTTTTTTGCCCATACTACGCGTCGCTTATCTTGATTTTATATCATACATGATATATTATATCTGGTATGGATACGAATAATTATCTCCGCAAAATCGGTAAAACTATTCAAGATAACCGCCAGGCCAAAGGCCTGACACAAGCGCAACTTGCAGAAAAATTGTGCACGAGCCAAAGCGCAATCAACCGCATCGAGAATGGTGGCCAAAACCTAAGCATCGAAATGGTGGCGCGCATTAGTGAAGTACTTTCCCGTGATATTGTGCGGCTAAATAAGTCTGGTAAGATTAACTTTAAAGTTGAAGGTGGCCACGAGCTATCTGGTGAGATTGAGGTTAAAACAAGCAAGAATGCTGCAGTGGGGCTGCTTTGCGCGGCGCTACTCAATAAGGGTCGCACCTTGCTCCGCCGCGTTGCTCGCATCGAAGAAGTAAATCGTATTATTGAAGTGCTTAATAGCATCGGTGTACGCACCGTCTGGCACGAAGGCAACGACCTGGAAATCATCCCACCAAAAACGCTAGCACTCGATAAGATGGACGTTGCCGCTGCAAAGCGAACACGCACCGTTATCATGTTCCTTGGGCCACTACTGCACCAGTACCCAGCCTTTACGCTGCCTTTTGCTGGCGGCTGCAACCTTGGTAAGCGCACCGTTGAACCACACCTCACCGGGCTATCACCGTTTGGTATGAAGGTAGAAGCCCTTAGTGATCATTACGATGTAAAAACCACACCTCAGCGCGTTGACCGAGCAATCCTACTGACTGAGCGTGGAGACACCGTTACTGAAAATGTCATTATGGCAGCAGCTGGCTATGATGGCACTACCATCATCCGCAACGCCAGCCCGAATTATATGGTACAGGACGTTTGTTTCTTCCTGGAAAAATTGGGCGTTAAGATCGAAGGAATCGGCACCACAACGCTAACTATTACTGGTAAACCACACATCGATGTAGACGTTGAATACGCACCAAGTGAAGATCCAATTGAAGCAATGAGCTTTATTGCGGCGGGAGTCGTAACCAACTCGGAAATTACCATCCACCGAGTGCCAATTGAGTTCACCGAAATTGAGCTATCTATTCTAGAAAATATGGGGTTGCGCTACACACAAAGCCCTGAGTACAAGGCTCGCAACGGACGAACTCGCCTAGTAGACATCACGCTGCATAAGTCGAAGCTAGTAGCGCCAAAAGACAAACTACACAGTATGCCATTCCCTGGCGTTAATATGGATAATCTTCCATTCCTTGGCTTAATTGCAACTGCGGCCGAAGGACGAACACTCCTGCACGACTGGAGCTACGAAAACCGTGCAATCTACTTTACCGAGCTTACCAAGCTAAACGCTAACATTGAGCTTGTTGACCCACACCGCGTGTACATCTCAGGCCCTACCAACTGGAAACCAGCAGACGTGGTTGCGCCTCCAGCGCTCCGCCCAAGTGTTGTTATCTTACTAGCTATGTTGGCAGCTCCTGGTGAGTCTATCCTGCGAGACGTCTACTCGATTAACCGTGGCTACGAAGAATTGGCCGCACGCCTTAATACAATTGGTGCACACATCACGACATTGGTTAACTAGAGCCAGGCAATAGTTACAAAAAATAACCCGGACATTCCGGGTTATTTTTATGTTTGATTGTACTAGGGTGCATAGCCTAGATTATGCCAAGCATACAGAATTATCAACACCCCTTGCGCAAAAAAGACAGTACATACTTGCAAGGGGTATCCACTTCAATTTGGGGCGAATAATGGGACTCGAACCCACGGCCTCCGGAGCCACAATCCAGCGCTCTAACCAACTGAGCTATATCCGCCACGTGATTATAATTTTAGCATAAGAGGCGCCAAAACACAAGAAGAAAAGCCACCACACTACTGCGTATTATTACGCTGATTTCGCTGAGCCCTGTGAAGTAACTGAGAAGCTGCGTCACAGCCCTGAAGACGAGCATACGACGACGAAGGCAGAGGTATCCCCCCGGTATTCTTGCGGGCATTTAACTGCGACTGATACCGGCCTACCCGTTTAACAGCTTTTCCTTGAGCATGGGACGTCTGCTGACCTGAAGAGCCGCTAGGATACGCTAGCGAACAAGGCTGCCCACCAGCCAAAGGCTGATACCCATCAGAAGCAGCCTCCACAAGCTGAGCTTGCTGCTCTCGCTGAGCTCGAATAAGCCCCTCTCGGTTTGTCCGCGGCGTTGGTTCCGAAGTCTTTCGCGAACGCCGCTCGGGCATATAACCCTCTCTAAAGTCAGGCCTTATGCCTTTCATTACTGCTTCTCTGCGAGCGGCAGCACGCTGTACTCCTCTATCCCCCGAAGGGGTCGGACTAAACCCATTATCGAATTGTCGATACATAATGAAATTACACGCGGGGCACTCTTGAAAGCCTCGCCTCCCTTACTCGTCTCCCTGGCAGCCTTCTTTACTTACCGTGGTGCTCAGCTTCGTAGGCGTCCGCTTCAGCTTTTGTCTCGTGAACAACGCCATGTGGATGCTCTGCCGGTGCGTAAATAGAATACAGCTTCAGTGGCTCGCTACCAACATTAACCACGTTATGCCACGTACCAGCTGGCACTAAAATAGCAAAGTCGTCAGCTGCATCACGTATAAAATCAAGGTTATCCTCACTTGGGCCCATTTCTACCCTAGCCTGACCCTGCTCAATACGTAGGAACTGGTCGTGATCTTCATGCACCTCTAGACCAATATCGTCACCTGGCTGAATGGTCATTAGTGTCATTTGCATGTTTGCGCCGGTCCATGCCGCCTGCCTAAATGAATCGTTCTGCAGCGTTAGTTCCTCAATATCAACCACATATGGGTTGGGTCCGAAATCTTTCATAGGCTTCCTCCTTTAGCTATAAGATCATTACATCACTTTTATTATAGCACACTTGCTAGGGTAAAAAACTACTTGCGCAGCAGCCAACCTCTGTGCTATAGTTCTAATTAGTGTTACGCGGGCGTCGTATAATGGCTTAATATACCTGCCTTCCAAGCAAGTGATGAGAGTTCGATTCTCTCCGCCCGCACCACAGAATGACTACGACAAAACCTCTTACAATAAGAGGTTTTTCTTATGTGCTGAACGCGTGGCACACCTCTTCCGTGCCCTGTGGTGATTTGCTATACTACCATCAAGCCCCGGTAGCTCAGTGGATAGAGCAAGAGACTTCTAAGCTTTTGGCCGTAGGTTCGATCCCTACCCGGGGTACCAAACTAGAATAACTTTTATTTTATATCGCTATGTCATTTTTTAACTCATCGTCACAAAACTCATCTCGCAGCGGGCTGCCTATTTGGATCGTGCTGCTGCTCGTCGCTATTGGTCTCCTTTTTATTGGTGGCCTGGTTGCGCTTTTTTACGCCGCAGGGCTTTTTGGTGATAACAAATTTATGCCTGGGCAACAGCAAGAATCAGCCACCAAGCAAGAGGCTGTTGTGCAACGTGGTTCATTTACATCTGAAAAATATAATTTTACCCTCAATATGCCAGGACAGCCATCTGAAAGTAATAGCCCGCGCATCCACCGGGATACAAAAAATAAGGGCGAGCTCGTGCCAGCCCATTACTATACTATTAGCCAGCCAACGAAGTTTTATGAAATTAACGTCATTCCACTGCCACCAGAAAATATTCGCACCGACCACCAAGAAAGCACCTATTTGCACGATGCTTCATTGCAAACTGCACAAGACCTCGACGCAGAGCTAATTGGCACAAGCCAGCTCGATACCTTC
The DNA here is from genome assembly GCA_013333495.2 of Candidatus Saccharimonadota bacterium. Taxonomy (GTDB): domain Bacteria; phylum Patescibacteriota; class Saccharimonadia; order Saccharimonadales; family Saccharimonadaceae; genus VGLK01. The sequence goes on from JABCOR020000007.1 coordinate 23,350, forward strand.
CATAATTCGCCAAGCGTGCGTGCAACCATCAACCGCTACAAGGCAGATTGCAGCGAGCAGCCAAAAAACAAATGCCCTGTTAGTATGTATTTCGTATCGCGTGCATTTATTAGCGATAACTCTATTTACCAAATCATCGCCGGAGCAGATGACAAAGCAACTGCCGAAAATAACCTAAAAGATATGGAACAAAGCTTCCGCTTCCTAAAGGATATCGTGCGCGAATCAAACTCAAATAAATCGAATAAAAAGTAGGTTTTGGCTATATACCTAGCTGACTCGCAACATCATCTTTTGTGATATGGAGCGTTTGCCCGGCCGTCAATTCACCTGCAAGCATTTTACGTGCTACCAAATTTTCTACTGCACGCTGCACAATGCGGCGCATTGGACGAGCACCCAGTTGAGGGTCATACCCAGCATCTACCAGAAGCTGTTTAGCGGCCTCCTCCACATCAATCGCCACCTTTTGTGACGCCAGCGTGCGATTTACTCCTGCAATAATCAAATCTATTATCTGCAGCAGATCATCCTTCTGGAGCGGCTCGAACAGCACAATTTCATCGAAACGGTTTAGGAATTCTGGCTTAAACTGGCCAGTTGTGATTAATTGATTTACCAGCTGCTCTTCAAACTGCGAGATATTGCCAGCTTGTGCGGCACGCTCACGGATATAGTCGGCGCCAGCATTTGATGTCGCAATAATAATCGCATCACGAAAACTCACCGCTGCATTGTTGATATCACGCAAAATACCTTCGTCAAGCACCTGAAGTAGCGTTGTTAGCACGAGCGGATGAGCTTTTTCAATTTCATCTAACAGCACAACGCTAAATGGTTGCTTGCTAATTTGTGCGGCTAGACTGCCCGGGTCATGAGCAGCATCAGCAATCAACCGGCTTACATCAGCTTCTTGAACATATTCGTTAAGGTCGATGCGCACCATGTGTTGTTCACCAGAGAAATATGTTTCAGCAAGCGCTTTACTCAGCTCTGTTTTACCCACACCAGTAGGGCCCAAGAACAGGAAGGTGCCGATTGGGCGGTTTTCATTACGCACGCCAGCCTGCGCTCGCCGCAGTGCATCACTTACCACCGAGACCGCCCGATCTTGGCCGACCATTCGCTGATGAAGCAGCGACTCTAAGTCCAGCAGCTTTTGCCGCTCATTGGTGCGCTGCGCATCGCCAACCTTAACACCAAGTGTCTGCTCGATAGCCTGCTGCACCGACCCGCGTGTCACGAGCCCTTGTTCTGGGAAACCGGCCGCCGACTCTAGTAGTTGCAGTGCCTGGCCCGGCATACTGCTATTCTGTACGTAACGCTGGCTCAGTCGATAAACCTCCTGCAGCGCCTGATAGGTGTATCGCACACCCCGACGATATTCGTGCAGTAGCAATTGGTCTTCTAGGATACGCATCGTTTGGTGCTTGTCTGTTGCTGGCACTGTAATTCGATTAAGTGCTGCAATAATTCCTGGTCGAGATTGAGCAATTTGCAATAGTCGCTGCTCATCCATCGTTAAAATCATTCGCAATCGGCCAGCCTCTAAAATTGGAAGCAGTATTGTTGCGATATCAACCGAGCCCGCCCCCTCTTCGAAGAACAGCTCTGCATTCTCAAGTAAGACAATAATATTTTTAGCGCTATAGGCTTCAATAAGCACTTGGTTCACCAGTGCCTCGAGTTCACCACGATTCGGCGCAACCGAAATAATTGCTGCTGCATCTAGAGAAATTACCTGGTGATACTGCAAATGCGCAGGCAACCGGCTGCGTCCGTCCATCAATCGCTGCGCAAACATACGCACGATAGTAGACTTTCCGACACCCCTACTGCCGACTAACGTCACGTTCTGGCGACCACGAGCAGCAAAAACATCAATCATTCGCTCGACAATTTCCTGTTGAGCTGGCACCTCAACGCCAACCTGACCGCCACCAACTTGCTGACTAATATTGCTACTTAGCCGCTGCAGTAGTGGAGTAAACCCAAACGCTAAATCACGAGCGAGCCCACCATCACGGCGTGGCTGCTGCTGACGCCGCATACTTTCTTGGAACTCGTGATACCACCGCGCGCCCTCTAATACATCAGCTTCATCTAGATGTAGCTGCGCCAATATCTCTTCTTTATATGGAAACGCCGCGACAATACTTGCAATAAGTATGGCACTACTTACCTCGCGCTCTCCTAGACTCTGCTGCAAAGCTATGGCATAACTATACACAGCCTCAGTTGTAATCTGAGGGTTATTCGCCATACTAATAATGTTATTAGGAGAAAGGCCCAGTCGCACCCCGATAAAACCTGCGGCCTTCGTTTGAGCAGCTGCTGCAGCTAATGCGGGCACTGTCACTGGCTCGCCCGGCTTCAGCCTACCAAGTACTTCAGCCGCCAGCACCGCATCAACACTAGCCGCTGTATCAGGACTACTTGGCGGAAGCGTAAGCAAATACTGCGAGCGCCAGATAAGTACCATACAAGGAATGCTCGCGCTACCTAAAAGCAGCCAACCAATAGGTTGCCCTTCTAGTAGCAGTAATACGCCGAGCACTCCTAATAATATCCCGATTAACCAGCACATAGCTAGTCGCCAACCACTTAACGCTCTGCCAAGCCGAGCCAGTTTAGCCCGACGACTCGTAACATCAATCTCTAGCCGCATTACCATATACGTACCCCCTGCGCCCAGGCAATTCCACCGGCAACCGGCGCCAATGGTAGTAGCAACCAACCAACAAGCCAAGCCGCAACAAACAATACCATTCCAGCCAAACACACCGTGCCGACGATTAACAATAGTAGTCGCACCACAAAACCAATGCCCCGCGAGAACAGCCGATCAGTGAATGCTTGCAGCTGCAGCGGCAAACTGCCCTGCACTGAACCGGCTGAGATTTGTTTATATGGTGCAAATAAGGTTCGGAGTATCAGCGTAAATGAGAAGAAATCGATGACACCAGCTAACCGCGACCCTTGTCGCCGCACCTGCTCCATAAGCCCCCTGGTATACCACCATGACAGAATAGCAACTATATACATAAGCACTATTTTACCACAGAAGCTATCGGCGGAGCCACGCTGTTTTATAATTTTACACCATTTTTTGCGGAACTTTGCTATACTATAAAAATGCAACACACTCTACCTATCTTGATTGGCAAACTAGTTAAACGTATCAGTGGCTGGCGCGGTGGAGGCTCAGCGCTGCCAGGACTTGTTATTGAAAAACTTGACCCTCATCTGCTACCAAAAGCCCTCGAGCAGCTGCCGCACGGCGTCGTCGTTATCTCTGGAACGAACGGCAAAACAACCACTACAAAAATGGTGGTCGAACTGCTTGAATCACAAGGACTGCGCGTATTTACCAACCGCACGGGGAGTAACTTTGTGCGTGGTGTCATTGCGGCGCTTCTACCAGAATTATCGCTTACTGGCAAACTATCAGCTGATATCGCCGTACTGGAGCTAGATGAAGCCCATGCGGTTCACTTTGTGCGACAAGTTCGTCCGGCGCACTCCCTGCTGCTCAACGTTATGCGCGACCAGCTAGACCGCTTTGGTGAAATTGACTACACCGCATCACTTCTGCAAAAAATTGCTAATGCCACCACAAAAACACTAACCGTTAACCGAGAAGATAGTCGCGTGCGGGCCATTGGTGAGCTAGCACAAAGCGAACGAGCAGGATTAACAACCGCCTTTTATGGTCTATCTGATGAGACCCGTGCCCTCTTCCCAGAAGATGACGCTATGACACATACAGCCGCGGTAGACAGTAGCAACCTACCTACAGCGATTGTTACACTTGACTCGCTTGACAACGCCACTCACACCGGTACTTTTTCAGTGGCTGGCCACACCGTCACTACACCGCTTGCTTTGCGTGGTATTTACAACACCTTCAACGCTGCCGCAGCGCTTGCACTAGTTGCGCAAATTTGTGGCGACCAGCTCAAAATGCAGCCACTAATTGATACACTAGCTCATATTCAACCTGCCTTTGGCCGGGGTGAGTCACTTACCGTAAATGGGTCACCGCTCGAGCTCGTGCTCGTAAAAAATCCAAGTGGGTTCCGCCTTGGACTCTCATCGTTTGATGCAGCCGGCACCAGTACCATGATCGCTATCAACGATAATTATGCCGATGGACGCGACATGAGCTGGCTGTGGGACGTGCCGTTCGACAGCCTACGAGAAAATGGTGTAGCAATGGTAAGCGGCCGCCGAGCATACGATATGGCACTACGCCTCGACTACGACGAAGTGCCGTTCACCGCTGTTGAGCCAGATTTAGCCAAGGCACTACAAACATTCCTTGCAAGTTCGGCTGGGCCAAAACGCATCTATTGCACCTATACTGCCATGCTTGCCCTGCGCAAACAACTAGCCCAGATTACTAATGTGGAGACTATCTCATGACAAAATCACTCACTATTATGCAGCTATACCCCAAAGATATGAATATCTACGGCGACTGGGGTAATACACTAACCCTCAAGCGGCGTGCCGAACGATATGGATACGACGTAGAGGTTATCGACTACAACCCTGGTGACACACTGCCAAGTACTATTGATATTATTGTTGGTGGTGGTGGCCAAGATTCTGGGCAAAAACGAATTGAAAAAGACCTGCAAGCTATTGCGCCTCAATTGCACAGCCTCGCAGAAGACGGCGTTCCAATGTTAATGGTGTGTGGTCTGTATCAGCTATTTGGGCACGACTTTACTACAGCTACCGGCGAAACCATTCCTGGCATTGGCCTTATCGATGCGCACACCGTTGCCGGAGGCCAACGTCTTGTGGGTAATATTGTGACTAAAAGTGACCAATTTGGCGAAATTATTGGCTATGAAAACCACAGCGGGCAAACAACTCTCGGGCCACAAGCAACACCACTCGGTGCCGTTATTAAAGGATCAGGCAACAACACCGAAGATAACACTGAGGGTGCTATTACGCATAATGTTATTGGCACTTACTTGCACGGTTCACTGCTGCCTAAAAACCCAGCCATTGCTGATTTCTTAATTCAACAAGCAGCTCTTCATAAATATGGTGAGTTCACTGGCGATCCACTCGACGACACATTAGCCGACAAAGCGAGAAGTATAGCGCGAGACTGCGAGGTATAATTTCATTATGCCTGCCACTTTTTCCTCCCTGTTAGAAGCCATGCGACGCTGGCGACCTGTTGATGTTATCATCGCTAAAGCCAGTCATCGGCCCGACCGTATCATTGAATTTGACCTCTTACGTGGCGCTTTTATGGTAATGATTATTATCGACCATCTACAATTTTGGCCCAATATCTTCCGTTATGCTACCGGCGAAGGCCGTCTGTGGGTGACCGCAGCCGAAGGCTTTTTTATCATTTCTGGGCTGCTTATTGGCTATATTCGCGCCTACAAAGGGCAAAAGTACTCTTTGAAGCACCTCACCAAACTACTGTTAAAACGTGCCGGTATGCTATACCTGTGGGGCATGATTATCACTGTTATATTAACGGTGCCGCTAGTGCTTCTGCCACCACATGATATTTTTCCACGTCTGCCAGCACCAAGTCCGCTCATTAATCCACTGGCCTACATCTGGAATGTTCTAACTATGCAAGATTTTAACCCATGGATTTACTTCCTGCGCATGTACGCTATTATGCTCGTATTTTCTCCGGTCTTCCTGTGGTTAGTGCGAAAAAAACAGTGGATTATCATCGCTACCGGTATCGCCGCGCTCTACCTGATCGGCTGGAAGATTAATGAACCTGCTTTTTTGTGGAGTCCGCTATTCTTTGGAGCGGCAATAATTGGTTTCTTCCTGCGGCCACTCATCACCTTCTTGCAAAAACACACCGTAGTGCGCCGCATATCAGCTATTAGCATAGTACTTATTACTGCGCTCAGTATGCTACTCAGCTTCTTCTTTGTACACGGCTGGGATAAGGTAGAAAACCCAGACTGGACGCTCATGGACCGAGATACCTATGTGGCAATTCGCACCCACATAGACCCTATCTTTACTAATGATCCCCTCACTATCCAAACGATCATCCTAGCTTTCATCTGGTTTGGTGGACTATTTACTGTATTCCATTACCTGCGCAAACCGCTCGCCGCACTGCTGGGCTGGCTACTTCTCTCGTTTGGCCAGCGTTCGCTGACAGCTTACTGTATTCACGGTATTGTACTCATCTCTATCGTAGCGTTCATTCAGCCATCAACAAATATACTGATTAACAGTGCTATTGCCGCCGGTGTCGTACTTATTGTATGGGCATTAATCAATGTCCCATTGGTGCAAAAAATTCTACCACGGTAATACCCACTGAAAAAGTACAAAAAAGACTAGACTTTTTGCCCTACCCCTGATATCATAAATGTATCCATCGGGGTGTGGCGCAGTTGGCTAGCGCGCGCGGTTTGGGACCGTGAGGTCGAAGGTTCGAGTCCTTTCACCCCGACCATTTGTATACAAATCCACCGTTCTTGCGGTGGTTTTATATATTTTACGGTTGCATTTTACAGCTACATATTTCCCTCTGATACAATACCTCCCGCTACCATTGCGTAGTAGCGGGAGTTTATTATGTCACACTAATTAATTTTATTTTGCAAACTCAATGGCCCGTGTCTCGCGAATAACATTCACCTTAATAGTGCCTGGATACTGCATTGTGCTCTCGATCTTTGTCGCAATATCTCGCGCAAGCTTAATCGATCCAAGGTCATCAACCTTACCAGGACGCACCACGACGCGCACCTCACGACCAGCTGATATAGCATAGGCTTTGTCGATGCCGTCAAAGCTCTTCGCAACATTCTCAAGATCACGCATACGCTCAGCAAAGTTCTCTGCTGAAATATTACGAGCTCCTGGCCGAGCAGCGCTGACTGCGTCAACCACGCGCACCACCAGGGCCTCTGGTGTCGTTGCCTCAACGTCGTCGTGGTGTGCTTCGATGGCATGTACAATAGCCTCGCTCATGCCGTATTTACGCGCCAGCTCGGCACCAATGTGGTGGTGTTTGCCCTCAATTTTATGAGTAACTGCCTTACCAATATCATGCAGCAGCGCAGCAATTTTAGTCGTTCGCACATCAGCACCAATCTCTTCAGCCACCATGGCTGCCATCTGCGCCATCTCGGTGCTATGTTTTAGTACGTTCTGGCCATAACTAGTACGGAATCGTAGCTCACCCAGTAGCCGCTGCATCTCTTTAGGGATACCAACGACACCAGTTTCACGCATTGCACTCTCTGCCGCATCACGAATCTCACGATCGATCTGTTTTTTAGCCTTGGCTACCACTTCTTCAATGCGGCCTGGGTGGATGCGACCGTCTTTCATCAGTGTCTCGAGCGCCAGCCGCGCTACCTGGCGGCGGATTGGGTCAAAGCTGCTCAGCACAATCATGCCTGGCGTATCGTCCACGAGCACATCAACGCCGGTTTCACGCTGCAGCGCCTGGATATTGCGGCCTTCTTTACCGATAATACGGCCTTTCATATCGTCATCAGTCAGCTTTACTGCGGTCACGGTACGCTCTGCCGTCACCTCACTACTCATACGTTCCATGGCAGTTAGTAGTATGGTCTGAGCACGCTCTTCAGCATCGTCGATAGCGTCTCGCTGCATTTTTCCAATCAGGTTGACTAAGTCGCCCTTAATATCACGCTCAGTCATAGCAAACAGTTTATTTTTAGCCTCTTCTTTCGAAAGAGTAGCAATTTTTTCTAGCTTATCCTGCTGGCGAGTACGAATTGCCCGAATCTCTTGCTTTAAATCTTCAACTTCCGCTTCACTGCGTCGCAGCTGCTCAGCCCGCTGGTCAAGCCGGTCAATTTTCGCATCAAGTGCCTGCTCTCGGTCTATCAGCCGGTGGTCCATTTTTTTCCACTCGCGGCGGTGTTCATTTTCAAGCCGTACAGCCTCTTTTTTAGCTTCAGCTATCGTGTCTGCAGCCTCGTGTTTGGCACCGGCAATAATATCAGCAATTGCGCCATGCACTCGCACGAATCGATAGTGCATCAGCAGTCCGGTCAATGCACCACCAAATACTAAGCCGACTACAGCACCTAGTAGTAATTCCATATGATTCCTTTCTTTTTTGTGTACTCACAAGATAGCCACTACACAGCAGCAATACTTTTTTAGCAACCAATTTTGTGTATCTAACGTCCAATTCAACACGCGAAGGCAGCGCCCGTTGTATTATTTCAAACACTACGCGCTACTTACCTTTAATTATAGCGTGTATACTGTAAAAACACTAGCGCCTGGGATCAACTTTTCTGCGCTTTTGCTAGGGTTGGTTTTATTTCCGTGGAGCGGTAATGTGCGCTGGAGCACCATATTGTGGCATCACGATCTCATCGTGCTCACCGGCCACCAAGCGCTTGAGAGCGCGCTGTTTCCAGGTGTCTACATCATCCTGAACACCAACAATTGGAAGGCGCAGCTCATGCGCATATGTATTAAACACCGTCAGCCCAATGCGTAAACTGGTAAAACTGCCCGGGCCAGCATACACGCCAATACCTGCAATATCTTGCCAAGAGTGGTTTTCATCAAACATGGCAAGCTGCTCCAGCTCTTGGTGTAAATCGCGAGCCAAGCTTCGCCCAGCCTCCCAGTGGCGCGCTGCAATCTCTTTGCCGCGGGCGTCCACAATAGCAAGCTCCGCCCAGGCATCGCTCATCTTTGCTAATACATAATGTTTAGGTGCATCAGATAGCCCACGGATAACCCGATCAGACTGAGGCCCACTACTGTGAAGCGAGATGTCACGCACCTGCTCATCACGTGGAACAATATGTACCACCAGCCTGTCTTTTGGTAGTGCTGCATCAATCGATGAAGCCCATTCTATCACTGTTATTGTGGTATTATCTGCACTCGTTTCTGCTAGCTCATCAGCAATAATGCCAGCCTCACCCAGCCGATAAAAATCATAATGCACTAGCCGACGACCATCAGCAACATCGTACATACGGCTTAACGTAAATGTTGGGCTCTGCACAGGTTCAGTAACACCAAGCGCCCGAGCAAGATACCGCGTAAAGGTCGTCTTACCCGCACCTACATCACCGACTAGCTCTATAACAAGCGGAGCTGCTAATTGACGCGCAATCTGATCCGCAAGCTGGCGTGTCATCTCTTCATTGTGAACCTGTGTCTCCCATTTCATAGCATTAGTATACCAAACGCTCCCCCGCCCGGCTACTTTTGGTGGCGAAAGCAGTAGTTTTTTAGTACAATAAAAGTGCATATTATGATATTTACACCAATCTCTGAGTTTATTAATACCCCTGTGCTCAGCCTGCAAACCGGCACCACACTTGCACATGTTGACGAGGCCATTGTTGACCCTCGCTCGCTCTCGGTGATGGCATTTTCTTTGCGTGGCAATCGTCTTTCACAAAAACACGGGGCTTATCTTCTCGTGCGTGACATCCGCGAAGTAAGCAGTATTGGTCTCATTATTGATTCAAATGACGAACTTGTGGAAGCCGACGATATCATTGAACTACAAACTGTGCTTAATTTTTCGTTTGAGCTGCTTGGAATTAGCGTAAAAACAGAGTCTGACCAGCAGCTTGGTACCGTGACAAGCTATGCCGTAGACCCTAGCAGCCTACTTGTGCAGCAAATCTCCGTCGAGCCACCATTTTGGCAGCGCTTTACCGAAGCTCAAAAAATTATTCGCCGTTCACAAATTGCCGCTGTTACTAACGATGCTATCACTGTTCATGATGCCTATGCGCAATCACCGCAGCACCGCGCTACCACCCGAATCATGCCAGTGCCAATAGTCAACAACCCCTTCAGGCAGCGCAATAATCAACCAAACTCAGACGCCTAGCCACCCTGTGTGTGCGGCTGAGATACGGCCCTTTGCCTTCTTAGCTATCGTAGCGCTCTAGCCCAAGAATAATATCATCATAATAAAACCCTTGACGCTGCAAATATATAATGAATTTTTGCCGGTCCCCTGCGTAGCGGGCGGCTTTTTTAGCAATCACTTTATCTATTTCTTGCGTGTCACTGCGTCCTGATTCGGCCAGCACCTGCCGAACAAGCGGCTCAGCAATACCCTTTGCTCGCAGCTCGAGTGCAAGCTTCCGCTGGCTAACACCCTTGCGCTGATGACGATACGTAGCCCAATGCCGCGCAAATGCTGCATCATCAATATAGCCTCTCTGCTCAAGCCGCTGATATACCCGATCAGCCAGCTCTTGTGGCACTCCTTGACGCACCACAACCTTGCCATCTCGTCGACGCACTGGCCTATCATGCGTTTTCTTGCGCAGATACTCTCGTACTTCCTGGCCACTATGTGGGCGTGACAGCAGCCAATCTAGTGTTTTAACATACAGTTTCCCGAATTGGCTCTCCTGTTCAAGTGCTGCAATATCTTCCTCAGTTAGTTCGTGGCCGACCTTCAGCCCCAGCTGCCCCACTTGAAACACGTCCAGACTGAACCGATACTGCCCATCGATCATAATATTAACGCGGCCTTTGTTCTGCACTTGCTGAGTAATCGCGGTCACCTTCATACTTCTAGTATACGCGATCGATCAGCTATGCGCGAACGGCACAACCACTGCCCATCAAGATAAAAGTAAATGCACCCAGAGGATTTTCCTCCGGGTGCATACTATGAGTATCCGTCAGAGTTAGACCTCGGCCTCTTTCACGAGCTCACGCACCTTAGTATCGATCTCTTGCAGCACCTCTGGGTTTTCGCGCAAGTAAGCCTTTGCTTTATCGCGACCTTGGCCAATCGTCTCATCATGATATTTAAAGAACGCACCGGCCTTGCCAACAACACCATGCTGCACAGCGAGGTCCAGAATATCCCCTTCCTTACTAATGCCCTGGTTGTACATAATGTCAAATTCTGCCGTACGGAATGGCGGTGCAATCTTATTCTTCACCACCTTTACGCGGGTGCGATTTCCAACAATATCATCACCTACTTTAATTTGGCTAATGCGGCGGATATCAATACGCTGGCTTGCATAAAACTTCAGCGCATTACCACCGGTAGTTGTTTCTGGATTGCCAAACATCACACCGATCTTCATACGAATCTGGTTAATGAAGATAACCGTAGCCTTACTCTTGTTAATAATACCGGTCAATTTGCGCAAAGCCTGGCTCATC
>JABCOR020000008.1 GCA_013333495.2 Candidatus Saccharimonadota bacterium
GTACCATCTGGCCAGCCAGTGGTGATATTCTGCTGCTGAAGCCACGCAATGTCAGCTGCAAATGGGTTATCTGCAGTAACATCCTTAAAGGGAGACTTCACGCTCGGCACAGTTGGTGTACTGGGCTCGGGCGCAGGCACTGGCACCGATGGATTCGTCGGTTTTGGCTCGGGAGCCGGTTTTGGCGAATCGATCGGCTTTGGCGCTGGAGATGGATCAGCAGGCTGCGTTGGCTGTGGCGCCGGAGTGGTAGGCTCCGGAGCAGGCTTTGGCGGGTCAGTCGGCTGAGGCTCTGGAGTTGGGTCAACCCATCGCTTCGGCCACTGCTGTTCCCACTTCACACCAAACTCTTTAGCATGATCAAGCACATTGGGCATACGGAAGATTACTTGATCGTCCTTAGCAAATATGCTTTCAAAGCCGGCGTTCACATTCTTATCGTTGATGGGCAACACGGTGAAATCAATCACTCGCATGTACACAACACCAGGATACGGATAATCCTGCCGATACTTCTTTAATGCTTCAACGCTGGGGTATACCGTCATCATCTTGAAGTAGAGCTCCAGCTTGTACAGCTGATCACCAGGAAGACGACGTACGAACTTGATTTCAACTTCTGTTTCGTCTTGGTAGTGACCAATCTCTTCGATCAGGCTCTCTTCACCAACGTACTGGTCTATACCGATGACTACTTCTTTGTCGTTCTGCTCAACGATCTTTCCCTCGCGCTCATAATCGGTCGCGATTTTCTTACCGTCAAGCAAACGTGTACGCGTCATCTGTACATGAACTTTGTAGTCATGCTCCTGCAGCTGTTTGTACACATCCTGGCGAATGTGGATAAACACGCAGGCGCTGTCCGGAGAAGCATACATGAAGTGATAGTGACCAGCGTCACAAGGACCAGCATCAATGGTTGTATTTTTCTGGGCCCATTGCTGGTCGATAAACATCCCATCGCCCTGGTGGGCGGATGAGCCAGTAATCGGGTTACGCTGCTCAGCCTGAGTTACTACGGGCTGATTAGCATTAGCATATGCCGTAGGCAATAGCCCAGAGCCAACAAGCAAAGATGCTGCGGCAACAGCCGCGGCAGCCTTGCGGTGGATGCGGGAAAACATTCCCATAATGACTCCTTAGGTCGGTTATAAAAGCGGGTTACTTTTATAAAAGTGGGTTGTCGTGTTACTTTGCTGTCGTTGTGTGTTATAGCGTCTATCTTTTCGGGTGAAAAGAATTTGTTGTACTATATCATACGTTTCCTTCGCTTGTAGGGATAAAAGGTACATATACATGCCATGGAGACGAGCCAGTACTTGACAGGCGCTCAAAACATAGTTTGTATATGCCATGATAGTAGCACGCACTCTTACCACTGTAAAGTGGTTTATTTTACAATATGTTACAATATTGACATGGTAAGTATAGGAATTGTGGGGCTCCCTAATGTGGGAAAATCAACGTTATTTAATGCCCTAACGAATAATGATATCTTGGCGGCAAATTATCCCTTTGCCACAATCGAACCAAATACCGGCATTGTGCCCGTCCCTGACGCGCGTCTTACTGTGCTCGCAGCTATGTATGGTGCGGCAAAGGTGCTGCCTGCTAGCGTCACGTTTGTAGACATTGCTGGGCTCGTAGCCGGCGCCAGCCAAGGCGAAGGCCTGGGTAATAAGTTCCTAGCCAACATTCGCCAAACAAATGCAGTATTGCACGTTGTGCGGGCCTTCAGCGGCGGCGGCATTATGCGTCATGATGGCGCTACCGAGGCCAGCCCAAAAGATGATATTGAAATTATCAACACCGAGCTTATTTTGGCTGATTTACAAACAATCGAAAACCGTCTTCCTAAATTACAAAAGGAAGCTAAGGCTAACCCAAAAGTACGCTCACGCATTGCCTACCTTGAAACGCTTGCCGAGCAGCTACGCGCTGGTACGCCACTGTCGCAATTGCCAGAGCTCGACCATGAGGCAATTGCCGATCTACACCTTTTAACCGCTAAACCAGTTATTTATTTGTTCAACGTAGATGAAGCTGGCCTTACCGATGCAGCCCTGCAAGATGAGCTGCGCCAATTAGTCGCGCCAAGCCAGGCTATTTTTGTCTGTGCTGCGCTTGAAGACGAGCTTAAAGGCCTACCAGCCGAAGAAGCTGCTGAGCTGCTTGAGAGCTATGGTGTCACTTCTTCCGGCCTTGAACAGACCATTCAAGCTGCCTACCACACGCTAGGCCTGCAAAGCTACCTCACAGCTGGAGAAAAAGAAGTTCGTGCCTGGACCATTCCTCAGGGCGCCACTGCCCCACAGGCCGCTGGAGCAATCCACAGCGATTTCGAACGAGGCTTTATTGCTGCACAAATCATCAGCTATCCAGACCTCGTAGCAGCTGGCAGCGAACAGGCCGCTAAAGCCGCCGGCAAGGTGCGCACCGAGGGCAAAGACTACATTATGCAGCCCGACGATGTCGTCGAGTTTCGGTTTAATGTCTAACCTCTTTTTGGGCGTGCAGTGGCGCCAGCTGCAGCATAGCGTGGCATCAGTAGCGGAGCCACATACGCCGCAGTTCACTCCTTGGATCATCACGAGCCAGGAGGCTGTGCCCTTTTTTGCTGACTCACCGCGCCCCATTACTCTAGCCTTCTCTACTGATCAGCGCTATTGCACCGGGTGGCGCGATATCACTAAACACATCTCGCACCCCTGCCCAGATAATGCCATGGTGGCTCCAGCTTACGATACCTGCATTGCCTGCAAAAAGCGCACCGGCTTTAACCCTGCATTTTATCACAGCAGCACTATTTCTCCGCAGCAAGAGCAGCTAAATGCAACGCCTCATACGCTGTATCTGGCATATTTTAGTGCAGAGGTACTAAAAGTTGGCATCTCACAGCAGCGTCGTGGCCTTGGCCGATTACTCGAGCAAGGTGCCCGCAGCGCACTAATTCTCGATGTTTTTCCGAACGCTGATAGCGCACGCCACTACGAAGCCGCCATTGCCAAGCTGCCCGGCATTAAAGAGACGGTCTCCACTAGTGCAAAAACCGCCGCCTTAGCTCATGAATACACCACCGAAACGGCTCAGCAGCAGCTTCACCAAGCGCTCAGCCGCATCCAGGCAGCCCTTGGCACTACCTTTACTCCAACCTTTCACGATTTTAGTGCCAACCACCACGCGCAGACTAGCTACGACCTCACCGATTACACACCACCATCTATCCTTTCGGGAGTGCCGCTCAGCGCCTTTGGTAGCCAGCTACTCACAACCTACCGTGGTAGCACCCTGCTAATGTCGACCAGCCATTTTACCGGCTACCCAGTCACCATTACTTTTGCAGAATCAGCCGACTTATCGCTAACGCCAAAACAAATAGGACTCTTCTAATGAGTCCTATGTTTATGGCTAGTTCGTGGCAACCGCAACTGATAAAAACGCTCTACATTACCCTTAGCGCCGGCCACTTGACTATCGCGCTTAGCAATAATCACAAAATACTGCGTCGCCCAAGCCTCAAAATCTGCTAAAATCTTGCGGCGCACTGCGTTATTTTTAACTACGCCCTTCGTTGTTTGGTGGCGTTGAGCTTCAAACTGTGGCTTAACCATCGCCACTAATGTCGTGTGCGGCCCCATGGCGTGAGCTGCAATATGTGGCAAAATCTGGCGCAGGCTAATAAACGACACGTCGCCCACAATAATATCAGGCAGCTGAGGCGGAATAAAATCACGAATATCGGGCTTTTCGTACAGCACAATGCGCTGATCCCCACGCAAACTAGGGTGCAGCTGGTCTGTGCCAACATCGACGGCATACACCAGCTTTGCGCCATGCTGCAAGGCATAATCGGTAAAGCCACCGGTACTACTGCCGACATCCAGTACAATACTGCCCGCAAATTGCAAGTTAAACGCCTGTGCCACGCTCGCTAGCTTCAAGCCAGCCCGGCTAACATATTGCTGCGTAGCCTGCAGCTCAACGCGGCTATCTGGAGAAATAAACGTCCCTGGCTTGGTAACGATGCGACCATCGACCGTTACCTTGCCAAGACGAATCCAGTTCTCAGCCTGAGAACGACTGCGCACTTGGCCACTTGCAAGTAGCGCGTGGTCCAAGCGAGTCTTTGTAGCCATTATTTTTTACGCTCGCGGTAATCGCCAGTTGCCGTATCGACGCTCACCACGTCGCCCACCTTAATAAAAGCTGGTACCTTAATTACCTTGCCAGTTTCTAGTGTTGCATCCTTTAACACGCTACTGGTAGTGTCACCCTTAACGACATCTTCAGTATATGTCACTTCCAGGTAAATATTTTTTGGCAGCTCCACGTTAATAACTCGCTCATCAAAGAATTGCAAATGCAGCTCTTCACCCTCTTTTAGGTAGTCTGCTGCACTATCAACAATATCTTGCCCAAGCTCAAACTGCTCAAACGTTTCTGGATCCATAAAGTGGTAGCTATCACCAGTGCTATACAAGTACTGCACCACTTTACTGCGTACGTCAGCTGGTTCAATCTTATCCTGGCCCTTAAAGGTTTTAGGAATCACGCTGCCATCGATAAGGTTCTTTAGCTTCACATTAACGATTGATCCACCGCGGCCCATCACTTTTTGGCCATATTCAATCACGCGGTATGGCTTACCATCGATCTGGCAAACCACACCTTTCTTCAAATCAGTTGGCTGGTACATGCACTACCCCTGGCTAACAAATGGTAGTAATGCAAGGTGGCGTGCACGCTTAATCGCTACTGCAAGCTGGCGCTGCTGCTTTGCGCTCAAACCAGTCTTTGAAATTGGCTCAATCTGGCCGTAAATATTAATGAAACGCTGCAAGGTTTTTACATCCTTGTAGTCGAAATATGCTGGAACATCCTTTTTAAATCGTTTTGCCATAGTTTATATCTCCTAAAATGGAATCTCTGATAGATCGATTGGCTTGTTGTCATCGATATCAGCGATTGGTTGATTACTAGATTGGTTATTTTGACCTGCTTGGAAGCCGCCATTTTGTGCGCTACTGCCGCTTGTGTCACCGCTTGATGGACCATCAAGGAAAGTCACATCAGTTGCCACGATTTCAATGCGATTGCGGCGCTTACCGGTCTCTTTGTCTTCCCATGAATCCTGGCGCAACCGGCCCTGCACGAGGCAGCGACGACCTTTGCTCAGATAGCGGCTAACCAGTTCACCGGTTTTTTCCCAGGCTGCAACATCAAAGAAGTCAGCTTGGTCGTCTTGGCCCTGGCGGTCCACCGCCAAACCAAAATTCGTCACGCTCCTTCCAGTTGGAGTTGTGCGTGTCTCTGGGTCACGCGTGAGGCGCCCCATCACAATAACTTGATTGATGCTCTTTGCCATACAGGTTCTCTCTTTCGTTATTAAGCTTCAGAAGCTGCTTTTTCAGCCTTAGCTGACTCAAGTGCCGCACGAGCGCGCTCGTCGGTTTTTACCAAGAGGTAACGCAACACTTCGTCGGTAATGTTAAAGACATTTGAAATGCGCAGTGGCGCAGTTGCTGGCAACGCAACATCAAAGTATACGTACACTGCAAAGTTTTCGTGGCGAATGCTGTACTCAAGCTTTTTCTTGCCCCAAACATCCTCTTTAATGATTTCACCACCGGCTTCGGTGATAACACCACGGATCTTTTCGAGTGCCTGCTCTAAGTTGGCCTCAAGATCTGGGTGGATAAGAACGGTCAGTTCATAATTCTTCATAGATTCTCCCTTTACGGTACCCGCTATGAACGGGTGCTTACGACAACGCGCAAGCTTTGGTTGCTATATACATTTTAGTATAACAAAGATACCTACCCATGCCAAATGGGCTGCTGATTATACACTAGGTGGCGGCTAGTCGTCGCCCAGTCCTTCAATGCTACTAACGAGTATCTCACGTGGTTTTGAACCGTTCTTTGGGCCAATAATACCCTCGTCCTCCATGCGGTCGAGGAGTGCCGCAGCTTTGCCGTAACCGATGCGCAGTCGCCGCTGCAAATAGCTCGTGCTGGCCCCGCCATTATTGATTACTAGCTGCAGTGCCTCACGATAGGTATCGTCACTGCCGCCAGAAAGATCCATTGTCATACCTCCCTTACCTAGTTGCACTTGCTGCGATACAATCTCATCGTTGTATTGTGGTTCCATTTGATTGCGCAAATAGTCACAAACTCGGTTTACTTCATCATCGGTCACCCAAGCACCCTGCACGCGCAGTGGCCCCGGCGCACCGCTATCCAGCAGCAGCATATCACCCTGGCCAAGCAACTTTTCAGCGCCAGCAACATCCAAAATAGTACGTGAATCTATCTGGCTCGCAACAGTAAACCCAATACGGCCTGGCACGTTGGCCTTAATTAATCCAGTAATCACGTTCACGCTTGGGCGCTGCGTTGCAAGCACCAGGTGGATACCAACCGCACGCGCTTTCTGGGCGATACGCACGACCAGAGCTTCAACATCACGCGCTGCCACCATCATCAGGTCGGCCATCTCGTCGATCACGATCACAATATACGGCATAGCTCCCTCTTCGGCTGCCGAATCTGCTGCTGGATTATTGCCATCTTCCACGGTGATTTTGGTTTTCTTCTGGCTAATATATTTGTTGTAATCTTTAATATTACGGATACGCAAATCGGCCATTAACTTATAGCGGCGCTCCATTTCGTTCACTGCCCACTTAAGCGCACTAAGCGTCTTTTCCGGAGACGTAATAATCGGGGTTAGCAAGTGTGGAATATCTTGGTATGAGGCCATTTCCACCTGCTTTGGATCCACCAAAATAAGTTTCATATGACTTGGGCTATTGCGGTACAGCAGACTCGTCAGCAGCGTATTAATCATCACCGATTTACCAGAACCAGTTTGCCCGGCAATTAGCAGGTGCGGCATCTTATTAAGCGCAGCGGTAACCGTTTCACCAGCAATATCCTGCCCCACAGCAAACGTAAGCGGTTCAGTCGCCTGGCGCCACTGCTTGCTATGCAGCACACCATATAGTCGGACGTCTGCTGCCCGCACATTTGGCACCTCAATACCAACTGCACGCTTGCCCGGAATCGGCGCTTCAATACGCAGGCTTGAAGCTGCCAAATTGAGCGCAATATTCGACTCCAGTGCCGTCAATCGCTTCAGTTTTACCCCTGTTGGTGGCTTCAACGTATACTGCGTGACCCGTGGCCCAACATTAGCACTTTCCATTTCTACGTTAATATTAAATTCACCGTAGGTATCACGAATAATTTTTGCATTCGCCTGCGCATCACCAGGATCAGGTAAATTCTGCTTGCTCTCGAGCAAATCAAGGCTTGGCGCCTTCCAGTTGGCATCATGTACCGCTGTTAGAGCGGCAGCAGCTTCCGCCTGCTTATCACGCTCAACGCGCATTGGCGGGCCACTACGCCGCTTTGGCTTCTCTGGCGCCGCATCTTGCACCGGACCATTCAGTGTCACCTCTGGTGAATCACCAGTAGCTTCAGCCTTTTCAGCACGCTTTTGAGCCGCTTTTTCTCGGCGCGAGAGCTTCTTTGGCTCGGCTTTTTCGGCATCATCTGCCGCATTTACTTGTTTAATCAGCGCTGCATTCGCCTCATCTTCGGCTGCAGTTTTAGTTGCCAGCGCTCCTTTAACCCCTTCCAGCGCCTCACGTGGTGTCTTGCTGAGCATAAACATAATTGTGACCGACAAAAGTAGCACATATAAAAATACAGCAATTGGTGCATCGACTAACTGCAATGCGCCACCATTCAAGCCTTGCCCAACAACGCCGCCAGCAGGCTGCCCATTGGCCACGCCCGCCATCACGATACCGACAATACCCGTCACCCATAGCACTGCTAGTGTGCCAGCAATTTTGACCACCAACGGCACCTTATTCCCTTCTGATTGGAAAATTTTTACCGCAATAAATACAAAAATTATTGGCAAAATATACGAGGCAAACCCAAGTAACCAAAACAGCATTTGGTGCAGCCAATCAATTACTGGGCCACCCTTGCCGAACCAACTTACGATAATTACTATTGAAAATGCTATTAGCCCGACGGCAGCTATTTGCGACCAAAACCCTTCTGGAAGTGCGTGCTGAGGAGCAGCAGGAGCAGACTTTTTGGCAGTAGACTTCTTAGGAGCGGACTTCTTCTTTGTTGTATTTCTTTTTTTAACCATAACTGTGTTCCATTATACATAGCTACCCCGTAAACTACCAGAGATGCCGCAAAGAGGAGAGGTAAGGAGTTGACTTTTCACGAAAAGCATATATTATACATATATTCATGTTCTGCCCGCACCAACCGGTGCACTACCGAAAAAGATAGGAGCGAATCATGAACGTTCGTCAGAAAGTATCAGCAGTCACAAGCCTTGTAGCCCTGATTGGCGTGCCGCAGCTTCTGTGGCAAGCCGGCTACCGCGTCTTACAGCTAACCGTGCGCGGCCTGCTTACACCGGCGCTCAAGCGCCGCTACAAGGATCATGACAACCCACAGCTAGCTGCACAGGCGCACCTTGGTCACTATGCTTCCTGGATGTTCGACTTCAGCGAGTTTTTGTCGCTTGTAGTCAACATCCGTCGCGCGCAAAACCACGCTAAGGCCTAGCCGCTACGCCGCCACTCTGGCGCACTAATAGGTGTGGGGCTCCTTGAAGAGCCCTGCACCTACTTTTATATAGCGCTCCATACTATTGTAATTTTGTCATATCTGTTGTGTTATTACACACAACTATTGTATATAATTTACCCTACACTCACCACAGTAATAGCGTAATTTATACAACCTTATTGCTATACCACCACCCATGGTGCATTGACCAAGCAACAACTACCAATGTTATAGTAGGAATGTCATGCTGACAGTGTCCGGTGAAATACATCGGCACTTAGATCACCTTAGGAGATCGCATGCGTACATTACGTCAGAAGATGGCACTCATCCTTGGCCTTGTGACTGTTGCGTCAGGGCTTGCTATGCCTGCAGCAACAGCAGTTAGCACGGCAGGAGCACCCCCGCTCACTGCGACGGTAACTGAACAGCCAGCTCAGCAGGCACGGGATCAAGTTGACCTTCGCTGGACTGCTGATCCTGATAACGACAAGGATCGAGCATGGCACCACGTATACCCAGGTTCCGCCTGCTCTGTGCAGGGCTTCCTTGGTTCCGCTGTGACCAATGAAAATGATCCGCTCGGTGTGCTTTGCTACGACGCCAACCCTCAGGACGGCGTTCACAGCAAGGGACCTGCAGATGTGCAGAAGGTCTGCGATGCCTGGTACCCCGGTTCAGTCGCACTGAACGACACAGCAAACAGCATCTACGACTGGTACTGTGTTCGGTACGAGCCTGGTGAAGAACATGAGGTAGTGGAGGAAGTTGCATAATAACTTCGTGCCCCTGACAAAACGGGTGGAGGGACCCTAGCGCCCTCCACCCGTCATTACTAGTTAGACTCACTTTAACATTAGCAACCACCTAACATTTACTCTTTCAAGTTTTTATATCATTCGTTGTATTAATTATACATAAACAATCTTACATAAGTTACTCCACCTACCACAGTAATAGCGTAATTTATACAACTTTATTACTATACCACCACCTATAGTGCATTGACCAGGCAACAACTACCAATGTTATAGTGGGGGTGTCATGCTGACAGTGTCCGGTGAAATACATCGGCACTTAGATCACCTTAGGAGATCGCATGCGTACGTTACATCAGAAGGTATTGGTTGCAGCTACGGCTGCTGCTTTAGCAGGAAGCTGCTTGCAGCCTGCGAGTGCGGCCGGCTCTTACGATGTCATCCATAGGGTTTACCCGATCGAAGCGTGTCAGCATCAGGGCCACTTCAGCGCCCTGTCGTACAACCCTTTCGATCAGAACGCCTTTCTTTGCTATGACCTAGGACTTCCCGGTGGTTTTAATATCGTAGGACCACCCGATTTCCAGGCATACTGCAACGACACTCACCCAGGTTCACGAGCTGAACACCACGGTGACCTAAGTGTCGAATGGGGTTGTCGTGAAACCGTGACACAAGAGTAATTACCTATGACTAACTGGTGCATGAAGGGTGTTTAGCCCTTCATGCACCGTAATTAATCTAGAAACATGACTTAATTATGGAGAATTTATGAATAATATACTTGTGCTTGCTGCTACCATCATCCCCACTTTACTAATTATTACCTTTTGGGCTGGTCTCGTGTGGTGGGTTGTTTGGGTAAGCCGCACACTTTACAGCGTAAAACGGCTATTAGAAACCAGAGACCAAACTAAATCGCCAGCTGATACCGCTGACGATTCGCGCGATAATTAACCTACCTTCTTCATATACTCATGCAGCTGGCGTGTATGCCAGCTGCTTTTTAATATTGCTAATATGCCCGTATTAACATCCGGCCCACTCAGCCCGACATCTTACGCAGCAATACCAATTCCCTTTACAATAACCTATCTATTTTTATTGCGACCGACTCAAAGCGTGGGCTTGTACGAAATGTCTCCCAGCCGACCCACGCAAACCCACTTGATTCATCGGGATCAATCGTCACGCCGGTTTCTTTAGTTACAAACAGGTACCGAAAATCGTGGTGGTAGTGGCCCGGCTCACCCTTTTTGGGGTTTTCTGGGATAAAATGCGTATCAATATCAAACGGCACCTGGGGATTGTCGGCATGTAGACTCCTCAGCTGCAACTGGCTACGGTCAAGCCCCGTTTCCTCCATAACCTCACGCTCGGCGGCGGCCAAAATAGTTTTATCGGCTGGCTCCACATGCCCACCAGGCTGCAGCAACGTGCCAAGCGATTTGTGCTGCAGTAGCAGCACCTGCTTGGTAGCCGGGTTCACAATAAACGCACTGGCAGTCACGTGGCCAACAAAGTTAGTGCGCTGCGTTAGCTCACCATCGCCACACTGCAGCTGCTTTGCAAGCAACCGCAGGCGGGCTGCCTCGGCCGGATAGTGCTTACGGTACCTAGTAAAACTATCGCTCACTTGCATGAGACCCCGCCTCCTTCGTGCACATCAAATTGATAGAATTGCTTTGCTCATCGTTTGCCGCAGGCTGCTAGTAGGCTCGAGTTGGCGCGGCATGACGCGCGTTAGTGTCATTCGCTTCGGTATCCGGCACAGCTCGGCGTGGGAATTTACGTGGCAATGGCTTGCCAGCTGGCTTTGTAGCCGCCTTGTCCTTTTCGGTGCGGCCAGGTGCCTCTTTGCGAGCCACTGGTGCTTCACCGCGCACCTTACGCGCACTGCTGCCGCCAATTTCATTAATCACCGGAATCACGATTGGGGTGCGGCGTGTCTTGTCGTACAAGAGATGGGTGATTTCGTCTTTTACCTCTTTCTTGAACACTTCCATATCGATGCGGCGTCCGTTGCCTGCACGCATTACCTTTTGCTTCAAATATTGACGAATCAGCCCCATCAGCTCTTCACTATCTCGCAAGTAGATAAAGCCGCGACTAATAATGTCTGGGCTGGTAAGTAGGCGATTGGTACCACGTTGTAAGGTGAGCATCACCACAAAAATACCTTCCTGGCTCATGTGAATGCGGTCTTTCAATACCACTTCCGACACTTCCTGGCCTGAATCATCATACATAATACCGCCCACATGCACGCGGCCGTGCTTTTTAGCCTTACCACCCTGAATTTCTATCACGTCGCCACTGTCACAGACGAAAATATTACGGCGCGGCAGACCACACTCTTTTTCGGCTAACTCTGCGTTGTGCACAAGCATGTGAAATTCACCATGAATCGGCATGTAATACGTCGGGTTTAGTGCGGTGATCAGCTTCACGTGATCATCGTAGTAGCCGTGCCCCGAAAGGTGCAATGGCCCAATACCATGCAGGTGTTTCTTGCCATTTTGAATCACCTCTGAGCCTTCACGCATCAAGCCATCAACAGTGCGCACCACATATTTCTCATTACCCGGAATTGGGTTTGAACTAAAGACGATTACATCAGTACTTTTAATCTTGATGTGTCGATGCGCCCCGCTCGCCATGCGGTTAAGCGCTGCATTAAACTCACCCTGTGAGCCAGTACAAACGACCACCACCTGGCTATCTGGTAGCTTAATAATATCTTCCATCTTCATGACCACATCTTTTGGCACCTTAATCGTGCCCGAGCGCAAGGCTACCTCAAGGTTTTGGATCATTGAATACCCAGCAAACGCTACCTTACGGCCGTGCCGCTTGGCTTCCTCTAAAATGAGCTGCATACGGTGAAGCTGGCTACTAAATGAGCTTAAAATGATGCGGCTATGCTGGTATTTTTCCATCACCTGGCCAATACTCTGCTGAATGTCTCGCTCACCATGGGTGTGCGTGCCTTCGCTTTCACAGTTAGTCGATTCGTTCATCAGCAGCATAATACCTTCTTTGCTGGCAATTTCCGTTAAGCGACGCAAGTCAAACTGCTTGCCGTCAACAGGATCGTCTTCAAAACGCCAGTCGCCGGTATCAATGAGCACTCCTTCTGGCGTGCGCACTACCACTGCCGTTGAATCTGGAATCGAGTGGTTTACCCGCACTAGCTCTATCGATAGATGGTCTGAAACCTGCACAATCTCGTGGCTTTCTGGATCAAGCTCACGAAAATCTGGCTCAAACCGAGTCAGTGCATCCTCCATGTTGCGCTTCAACATCGAAATCGTAAACTTACTTGCGTACACTGGCGCCGGAATACGATGAATCAAGTGACGAAAAGCGCCAATATGATCTAGGTGCCCATGTGTAAATACGTGCGCCTTAATCTTGTGCTTATTCTCTTCTAACCAGGTAATATCTGGCGTGATGTAGTTAATGCCCGGATAGTCAGCACGGTCTGGGAACAAAAAGCCCATATCAATGACCACAATCTCATTCTGGTACTCAATCGCAGCCATATTTTTACCGATACCCATTTCACCTAGGCCGCCAATCGGAATCACCCGCACCTTTGGCTTACTTACCACGCCACGCTGCTGCTTTGGTAACATATTCACACTAAACTGCTGTCCATCGTAGCCGTTGTACACCGATTTATTTACCGGAATCGAAATGAGGTGCTGGCTTGCGCGTGTATTAACATTTTCACTGGTGCGGCGCTGCGCTCGAAATACTTCGCCCTTGCGCGTATTCGTCGCGTTTAGTGCCGGAATATTCGATCGTTTCGCCCGTTTGGCACTCTGCTTTTTTACTGGCTCATCTTGTTTTGGCGTTGCGATTCGTCGCTGGCCCATAGATATGTTCTCCTTCATCAAGTACACGCCACCCTGGGCGCATATATTAATTGCATAAATATACAGACACAGGGCGCGTACTACCGTGATATATGCACTTGTCTACTTATTGCCCCTTTGTAATAGTACTTTCATACTACCATAGCCTGCACTAAAAACACAAGCCTATCGCCGAGTAAATCGCGCCGCTACTCCTGGGTAGCCTGGCGCGCAAGTTGTGCTGCCTGCACAAAATCAGCCAGCAGCGTACTGCGCAGATCACCACGATACAGCGCTGCTGCCGGATGGTACAGCGGAATAATTAGCCGTTCCTTCCCGGCCACGTTTACCGTCACGGGCTGCCCGTGGTCACGCGAAATACGCAGCCCTGGTACAAATAATGTTCCACTGTGCCGGCCGAGGGGTAAAATTACGCGTGGCTGAATAATATGAATCTGCTTTGCTAAATATGGCCAAAACGCCACCTTCTCTTCTGGTAGTGGGTCTCGATTGTGCGGCGGACGATATTTGACGATATTTGTAATATATACATCACTGCGCTGCAATCCGGCTGCGCTGCACATCTCATCTAAAAACTTTCCACTCGCCCCCACGAACGGCTCACCGCGCTGGTCTTCTTTGGCTCCTGGTGCCTCGCCAATAAGCATAATATCTGCAGTAGAACTACCGACGCCAAACACTAGCTGCGTTGCACTCGCCGCCAGTTCTGGGCATGGATTGTCTGCCAATAGTCGCTGGCGCAACTCCTCTAGTTGGGCTTCGGCTGATATCGTTGTCATAGCATTAGTATAGCACGCAGCAACCGCCCCCATAGCAGACGCTATTACTTTTCTTCATTTTATGGTAAAATATACGTACGCTTATGTCCTGGCAATCCCGCTGGTCGACGAAGCACGAGAGAAAGGAGCCATCATGGCTGCTTATTATGTACCTACCACTAAAAATCGCACAGTGACTACTGTCTCTCCAGAGCAATGCGAATGGAAAAAGTCAGTTCCAGAAAAGCTAAAGCAACACCGAACTGGCGATATGCCTATACCTAATCGTTCTGCGATGTACTACACGCCGTCTATGCTGATACCTGTTGGTCGCTCCAAACGCAAACCTCAACTTGTCGGTTATTGGAATTACAACACCAACAAGAACAAAAGCTATTCATATGCGCCGGTGATTCTGCCAGTGCCAGATGAGGGCGAAGGGTGTCTGAACGCACAAGAGCAAGATGTGACGGAACATATCTTGTCGCTGCTCACCGAGAAAAAGCCGGAGTTCGTCCCCTGCCTTACAAAAGACAAGGGAGGCGCTTTTGTAACTGAGTTCCGCCGGCGCAAGAAGGTTCCTCAATTTGTGCCAGATACTAAATTTGGTAAGCCAGCGCTGCTGTATGTGATATATCAGCAGCCCAAGAAAGGCGAGCCGTTTGTGTGTGGCCTAACAGTTTATGATGAGGATGGCCGGTTGATCGTTCATATTATGAACTTTCTGCCCTCACGTCAAAGCCTCGTTCGCGATGATAGCTCACTTGAGCGTCAGATACTGTCTGCGCTCGGGTTTACCGAAAACGAGGAACACTTTTGGCGAGACATCATCAGTGAGAAGTATGATGTATGGGGCGATTTCGGCGAATGGTATACTATGCCGTGGCCGTTTTATCGTGACAATGGTTCTTGGCAAGCCAGCCCTCGTAATACACAGTCGTCGGCACAATGGCTCGTGGAAAAACCGCACCTGTCACTAACGAAGCTAAAGCAGTAGCACTCCAGGTACACCCCCGCCTAGTGGGCGTCTTACTTGCACAGGTTATGTGTAAGTATAGATGCTCGCTACGGCGGGGCTTTCATATTTGTCCACCACTTGACATATCACGTTTAATACAATATTATTAAAGTATTCATTTTATCCATTGATTGCGATTTGTAGCCTATATGTAGCGTATAGGCGTCGCACTACCGAAGGGATGTGGTTTAAATGATGGACATTGTTACTAATAATACTCAGACTGCTGTATTTACTGGTACCATGATCGTTTTATGGTTCTCCAGTATGGCTATCGACGTTTTCAGCGCTACGCGGAACCGAAACAGTGCAGAGCCAGACAACCTGTTATTCGGTGTGCATATTGCTAGCCTCATTACACATATAGCAGCGGCGATTGCACTCTTTCAGGTCTACGGAACACGAGCAACGGCGTTCCTCTGCTTTAGCGGAGCAGCCGGTATATACGCTACAGTTTTAGGTGTAGTCAACGCCGTTAAGGCGGCCCGACCAGGTGGTAGCACTACTTACCTAGTCGTAGAAGAGCAGCTGTAACTAATGTCCCGCCCACTAGAAAATAGCTCACATTGAGTCATATTAACTCTGTAGCTCACTCTAGTGGGCTATTTTCTTTGCCATCGATTATACCCTGCCCAGCACCTGCGCCTAGACCACATATTGCCATATTTATGATATAATAAATGCAATGCTTATGTCCTGGCAATCCCGCCAGTCGACGAGGCACGAGAGAAGGGATGTTTCATTGACACCGAACGAACCTTCACAAAATATTTACGTAACCCACTCTCAGGAGAAACCTCTGTTTGGCACGCAAAAAGGAAGTAACTATCCACCGGATTCTTCCGATGTTCCTTCCATAGAGCGCTTATGTGATACACTGGACATCACGGATAACCTGATTCGTGAAGCACTGAATCTAGCGCCTGCTGAGCCAGTTGCTGAAGCTCACCGCATTACTCACCTAATTGGTGCGTTGTTCCGCGATGAACTTCCAAAAGATCTGCCGGATGACGTACAGCCGTATGGCCCAGAACTGCGTATTCAGGATGAGAATTTTGCGCCGCTGTTTGCACCACTGCAAATTTGCCGCATTGAGCTAACATGCCTATCGTACGATAAAGACGGCAACCGGCTAGCCAAGCCGCAAACCTGGCTGCACGCCTTTAACCGTGCGCAGCAAGCTGTTTTGCAGGTTCGTCCAGAGATGATAATGCCTAAGGAAACAGCTGAGGAGCTTCCGTTACCAGAGCTAATTGTGCGCCTAGGAGCTTTGCTCGCAAAAGTGCCGTGCTATCGGCCAAACCGCAAAGAGCCTAGGCATATCCTTCCGGAGATGGTGCAAAGTCAAATGAACAACTGCTGGGATCAGCCAGATAGGAGTGATTTTGCCATCATCCTCAGCCGCGAATATATAAGAGACAACAATGGTCGGATAAAGTTAGCAGATTGTTCTGGGAAAAAGTTCTTAGTCAGCCGGGGTATCTCCAAAAAAAGGCAGTGGAACGTACGAACTATACGGCTTAGTCAGTAATTCCCTTTCGCCCCCGATACAGATGACAATTTCTCATCTGTATCGGGGTTTTTCTTGTGCTTGACACTATAGGCCACTTTGCCCATACTATAGCTATGCTTACAGCTCCACCGGCCGGTGTTGAGCGAGGCAGCGATTCGAAAGGGTGACGTATGTCGACTTCGAGTAACGTATTTTTTACAGAACGGTTATATCTTGCAGGGTTAGCTAGCGAGGAAAAGCGTGGCTATCTCCACTTCAGCAGAGGTGACACACCAGTGTTCACCGGAACAAGCAAGTGGACGCAGCAGGTCATTGCGTCGCTCCTAGATGGCATGAATAAACCATTCGGTCGCCATCAACCCGAGCGACTTGGGCCGCTAGCACGGCTAGAAATCATCTGGCACAAGAACAGTCCAAAGCCCGCCTACAGTGGGCTGTTGGCCTACGATATGAACGGTAACCTTCTATTCCATGCACGTGAAGCACGCGTCAGCGGCGGCTCTAATGGGCAGCTTCTACGCTGTATCTTACTGCGCTGTGGTGTCTCAGAAGACATGGTTACCGCTATATTCGAGACGGTTCCTAAAGAAAACCCTAAGGACGCCTACCCTAGCCACAGTGATAGCTACGCCATAGTTGTCTCACGGGAGCGA
The DNA here is from genome assembly GCA_013333495.2 of Candidatus Saccharimonadota bacterium. Lineage (GTDB taxonomy): Bacteria > Patescibacteriota > Saccharimonadia > Saccharimonadales > Saccharimonadaceae > VGLK01. The sequence continues at coordinate 17,191 of JABCOR020000008.1, forward strand.
CTTGATCGTAGCGGCAAGCCAACCGGCAAACTGACCCGCGACCGCACGTGGCAGCGAGGTCTTGCCAACGGAGCTCTTGCTGCCCTCCAAAAGGTATAACCACGTATCTATTGCATCCGCCAGTTTGCACTATGCGCAGCTGGCGGGTTTACCTCCCTTTTGGCACTGGGCTTCTTGACATTCTCCCCAAATCACCGTATTATTAAAGTGTTCATTTTATCCATTGATTGCGATTTGTAGTCTATAGCAGCTATAGACGGTCGCCTACTTGAAAGGATGTGGTGTAAATGATGGACATTATTACTTCTGCAAACGAAAGTACACTGACTTTGGCAGCCTTGCTGTCTATAAGTGTGTCTGTCGGTCTTTTTGTCGGTTATATGTGGTTTAAGACTCACGCAAAGGATACGCTTCGCGTCGTGGCCGCTGCAATTATTCTATCCATCTACTACGTAGCGGTGATTATCTTCTTCAAGATCCTAATGGAAGTAGGAATACAATTCCAAAGTCCCTGGGTCGCCTTCTCTGTATATGCCGCTCACTTGATCGGCATATTTTCCCTATCTGCAACGATAACACTGACAATATTCATTGTCAAAGAGTGGCCGCACTCTCGTTCGGTACGTTATGCACTTGAGATAGATGTTTAGACGGCAACCTATAGCACTGTTTGCAGAATGTAGTGCCCAGCCCGCTAGAAAATAGCTCACATTGAGTCATATTGACTTTGTAGCTCATTCTGGCGGGCTATTTTCTTTGGCTTTTTGGTGATATATGCTATAATTTTGTCTAGCTTATGTCCTGGCAATCCCGCCAGTCGACGAGGCTCAACCGGAAGGAGGCCATACTGTGGCCCGTCCTGATGCATCTTCATCAACTATCAAGCCACTGACGACACGCAATAATCTAGGAGCTGAACCGATGATCAGCTTCAAACCGGAGGCACTCCGCGATGTTATTATTGCTACATTATACGGTAGCTTTCTATACGGCAACATTGCCCGCATCGAGCTCATTGCAAAAGAAGGCGACAGCCTAGCTAATAGGCGACAGTTACGCGCATTTACCCCTAATGGTAACCTGCTGACTATTGCGCATGCTACGAAGTCGCTGCTAACAGATAATCCTGCAGCACAGAGCCAGAAGGATCCGTCGCTACTGCAGATATTTGGGTCATTATTGTTGGCTACAATGCCACAAACCGATGAACAACCAATGCGTGATCTGCAAAAGGATATTGTGGCCTATCAGGATCGTCGTAACTGCAACGGTATGCCAAACGATGAATATGTTGCTATTCTGTATCGCGAGCGCCTATCCAACGGTTGGGGCTCTTGGCAGCGCTCAGTGCAACCGCTTGTGTGATGAATAATTAGATGCTCCCCTCTCGCTACCGTCGTCGGTGGCAGGAGGGGCTTTTTCTTTACCAACAAAAACACCTCGGGGTATGCCCCGAGGTGTTATGGCTGCTAGCAGCTTCTACGGTGCCTAGTTGGCGTCTTTGATGCTGAGTGCAAGCCGGCCACGATCATCGATCTCTAGCAGCTTCACGCGAACAGTTTGCCCTTCTTTAAGCACATCGCTGACTTTTTCAATGCGCCGATCAGCAATCTTCGAGATGTGCACCATGCCGTCGATACCAGGCAAGATTGTCACAAAAGCCCCAAAGTCTTTGATTGAGGCAACGGTGCCTTCGTAAATCTTGCCAACCTCTGGCTCTTCGGTTAGGCTCTTAATCCACGCCAAGGCCTTTGTAATAGCTTCGGCATCTGGGCTCGAAATTGTGATTAAACCATCTTCTTTAATGTCCACTTCAGCGCCAGTTTCGCTGGTGATTTTATTGATGGTTTCACCACCCTTACCGATGACGGCACCAATTTTTTCTGGATTAATCTTAAGCTTTTCAATCTGTGGTGCATATGGGCTGAGCTGCTTGCGTGGCTCTGGCAGCACGCTCAGCATGTGCTCCAGAATGTGGGCACGGCCAGCTTTGCTCTGCTCCAGCGCCTGGCGCAGCACCTGCACGGGCAAGCCATGCACCTTCATATCCATCTGTAGGGCGGTAATACCCTTGCTGGTACCCGTCACCTTAAAGTCCATGTCGCCAGCAAAGTCTTCAGCATCAGCAATATCGCTCAGTACGTAGGGCGTGTCACCATCCATCATCAGGCCCATGGCAATACCACTCACCGGTGCCTTAAGCGGCACGCCAGCGTCCATCAGGGCCAAGCAACTACTACACGTGGCCGCCATACTGGTAGAGCCGTTCTGGCTCATAATTTCCGTGACACTGCGGATGGCATAGGGGAACTCTTCTTCACTCGGCAATACCGCCGTCAGGGCGCGCTCCGCCAGATACCCGTGGCCAATCTCACGCCGACCGGGGCTACCGAGGCGCTTTACCTCACCCACCGTATAGCCTGGAGCGTTGTAGTGGTGCATATAGCGGCGCTCGCCTTCTGTCACCTCCATGGTATCGACGAGCTGTGCGTAGCTGAGCGGTGCTAGGGTAACAACGTTCATGGCCTGCGTCACCCCACGGGTAAATAGGCTGCTACCATGAGCACGCGGTAAAATACCAACCTCGCTCGAGAGCGGACGGATTTCTGTGAGGGCGCGGCCATCAGGGCGAATACGCTCCTCCACAATGCCGCGACGCACGTCTTTGTGCACAGCCAAGGTAAAGGCTTCATCATACTCGGCACGTTTTTCTTCGTACTCTTCGCCGTATTTCTCTTCCATAGCCCGGTGGAAAACCTCACGCACTGCATCAACATTATCATTGCGCTGTGGGTATGGTGCACGCACCTTATCGCCAAGTTTACCCGCCACCCAAGCATCAACTTCTGCTTGAATTGCCTCATCTGGCAAAACCAGCTCGTACTGTTGCTGCTCTGGCTGCACCGCTGCCACCAACTTCTGCTGCAGTTCGATTGCCGGCTGGAAAGCGGCCTGCGCCCAGGTTAGTGCATCAATAATAACCTCTTCTGGCACCTCTTTAGCACCAGCTTCCACCATGGTAATGCCATCTTCAATACCGGCAACGACAAGATCTAGATCAGACTGCTCGCGCCCTTCAGGGCTCAAAAAAGCCTTGAAGACACCATTGACGCGGCCAACGCGCAACCCTGCCACCGGACCATCAAATGGCGTGCCGCTGAGCATAAGCGCGCTGCTGGCGGCAATCATCGCCACCATGTCTGGGCGGAACTCTGGGTCCATGCTCAGCACTGTAGCCACCACCTGCACCTCTTGGCGGTAGCCCTTTGGAAAGAGTGGACGAATTGGTCGATCAATCAAGCGACCAATCAGCACTGCTTCATCGCTCGGTCGGCCTTCACGCTTAATAAACCGGCTGCCACTAATCTTGCCTGCTGCGTAGAATTTTTCTTCATAGTCAACGCTTAGCGGGAAGTAGTCTAGCGTTACCGGGCGCTTACCCACCTGCGCTGTACCCAGCACAACGGTATCACCGTAGCGCACCAGTACACTAGCGGTTGAGCGAAAGCCGACGCGGTTAACTTCTAAGGTGAGGGGGCGACCACAAAACTCGGTCGTAACCGATAGTGGCTCCTTCCCTCTTGGGTTAATAATACTCATGTTGGTTTCCTTTCTGCGGAAGGTAACAGAGAAAACTGCTTGCCGTGCATCACCCTATATAGCAAACGTTCTTCTCTATCACATTCCGCGCTCTATTACTCTTTTATTCTATCACAGCACCCCGGGGTTCATGCTATACTAAGCACATGCGTATTAATCACACCCGGCCGCGCCGCAGCGCGCTAGACTATCTATTGTATGGTCTCGCTTTTTTGCTCCTCGCCGGTGGTGGCTATCTTCTGTATACCCTGCTTTCTCCATGGACTGCCAGCCTGACAACCAACCCGACCAATAATGCTACCACACAAAAACTGGCTGCCACTAAAGAGCAAATTACCGAAGACCGACTATACATACCAAAAATCAATGTCAATGTTCCCTATGCCAAAGGTGATGCCAAAGTGCTTGAAAATGGCGCCTGGTGGCGCTCACCAACGAGCGGCAACCCTGCAGAAGGTGGCAATTTTGTGGTAGCTGCCCACCGCTTTGTTATGGGAACCACGCCGCAGCAAACGCAGCGCAAATCACCTTTTTACACGATTGATCGAGTGAAAGAGGGCGACACCATCATCGTTGACTACAGGGGCAAACGCTACACTTACCGTGTGACGACGATTCACCGCGTTGCGCCAAGTGCCGTGGAAATCGAGGCTCCGCAGCCTGGCAAAAATATCATGACGCTCTATTCATGCACTCTGGCCGGCAGCGCCGATGGCCGTGATGTGATCGTCGCCGAGCAAGTACCGTCAGGGACTTAACACCTTCGCCTATCAAAAACACCCCACCTAACTTGTGGGGTATTTTTATGGCTCGAACCGTTAGCGGCGGAGGCCAAGCTTTTCAACAACTGCTTTGTACTGAGCAAAATCGGTTCGTTCAAGATATTTCAGAAGGCGCTTGCGCTTTCCTACCATCTGAACAAGACCGCGACGTGCCATAAAGTCATGCTTGTTGGCTTTTAGGTGCTCTGTCACCTCTTTGATACGAGTGGTCAAGATTGAAATTTGAGCCTGTGGGCTACCAACGTCGTTCTTGTTCACCTGAGTCAAAGCAATCGCTTTTTCCTTGTTCTCTTTAGTAATCATACCACCGCATTATACTATAGGTTTGCTGGTGGCGCAACAGCTAGGAGTTAATGCCAAGCTCATCTAACGTGGCTGCCTGAGCCACGTCCCAGCACCCGACCTTGGTGCGGCGCAACTCAGCACAATAAGCACCCGTGCCAAGCGCCTTGCCAATATCCACCGCAAGACTTCGAATGTAGGTGCCACTGCCCACGTGGGCACGCACTACGACCGCCGGATACGTATAGTCGAGCAGCGTTAGTTCATACACGTGGACTGTCCGCGTCGGCATCTCTATCGCCTCTCCCTTGCGCGCCCGATCATAGGCCCGGCGACCATCAATCTTAATTGCCGAAAAAACTGGCGGCTGCTGCTGAATAGCTCCGGTAAACTGCGCCAGCGCCGCCTCTAGCGCCGCCCTCGTGGGCTGTTCGCCAGCAACTTGGGTAATTTCCCCTTCTGGGTCTCCGGTCGAGCTCTCAGCCCCAAGCATAATTGTCGCTTCATATACTTTATCTAGCTTAGTAAAGGTTTCAGCCTGTTTGGTCATCTTGCCGGTTACAACCACCATAAGACCAGTCGCAAATGGGTCTAGCGTGCCAGTGTGGCCCACCTTAATGCGTCGGCCCGCCTGCTGGCTCAGGAGACGGCGCACGCGCGCCACAACACCAAAACTGGTCATATGAGCAGGCTTGTCTACCAAAAGAGCCCCTGTAAACTCCTGCTGGGGCCCTGGTAACTGATTGGTCGGTGATGGCATAGTCGGGTGAGGTTCGGTCATGTACTGTGAAATTACTGTCTATTCTGGTATACGAAATTGTCCTGGAGTGGGTTTTTGTGGTTTTTTAGTGTCCGTGCCGCCCACCTCAGTTGGTGCCGGTGGCATAAAGCCCTGCGGCAAACCGCCCTGCCCTTCTGGGAAGTTTGGCATATCTGGCAGTGGTGGCAACGTCGAAAAGTCTGGCAATGGTGGCAGTGGTGGCTGTGACGTCGTTGGAACAGCTCCTAAATCAAACGGCATAGTGCTGCCTGCAAAAGGATCAACTCCCGGCGCAGCATCCTGCTGCTGTTTAGCCTCAGCAAAAATATCTTTACTATCTGGCACGGTAAGTTGTGGTGATGATTTGCGTGGCACACCATCCAAACCACGATCTTTATTCTCTGCTAGCCCATCAACGCTTTCCGGACCATCTTTTGTACCACTGCTGTTTATTGGCGCAGTAAACCGTGGCTCGCTTGAAGTGGTAGTAGCCCCTTCGTGGTTGATAATTTTACCAGTGCGACGCCTTTTTTGGAGCTCATCGAATGGATTTGCATCAGCAGGCATCTCAGCCGATGGCGGCATCGGTGTTTCCATAAAATCACCAAGATCACTGCTAAAGCTTGGGCTTGGCAGTGCATGCTCTAACGCATCTGATAGTGGTGGTACGTCTGGAGTGGCCTCCTCGGCAGCATCTTTGCTAAATAGTCCACTAAACCGATGTGCTTTTTTATCTGCATTAGCCATCTCTCGGGCCTCCACTTCGGCCGTGAGGTCTTCTATTTCGTGCGACGATGTGCGTGATACCGACGGCACAGGCGCATCGGTTGGCATTTCGGTTGGCAACGGTGGAATATCAAAATCAAAAGGATCAGTCTCCGTTGGCGTTGCAGCCACACTCTTTGGCTCAGCTGGCTCTGGCTGCTGCGCAGCTGGCGCTACAACATCATTAATTGCAGCGCGTGGCCCCGCTGGCTTACGTTCTGGTGCCCCTCCTGCAGATGGATTCTTTGGAAAGTGTGAAATAACTAGTTCGCCCGCCGCGACAGGTGCGTTACTACCTTTCGCGGCGCCGGGTTTTAAATTGATATTGCCGCCTTCACCCCCTTTATCGGTTGTGTCAGCTGGCGTCGATATATCCCCCTTCGACTTTTTGCGTGCGGCTGGTTTTGTGCCGTCATTCAGCTTAATTTCACCACCACGGCGTTTTTCTGCCGCAGCTCGGTCTGCAGCCCTCGCCTTAGCTTCACGCTGCTGCTCTCGCTTTAACTCTTCACGCAAACGAGCCCGCTCGGCCTCCAGGCGAGCCTTGGCCTCTTCGTCACGTTGGCGCTGCTTGTCTTCTTCCAGTTTTGAAACAACCAGCTGCTGATTAGCACCCGACCCCATCAAGTTAGCCGCAATCGTCATCGTGCGCGCGTTAGTGCGTGGGTTACTAAAGCGTTCAGTTTGGTCGATAATACCAGTAAGCAGTGCGTTTGCAATTTGCTCATCGAGCTGTTTATTGCCCTTCAGGCTATCGATAAGATCAGCCACCATCTCACTAGCACCACTCGCTTGTGGATTGTTCCAGCGGGCGCTACCTAGCTCGCTCGCAGCTTTGCCGGCGCTAATACTCACCACATGAGCATCCTGCAAAATCCGGCTGTGCGACGCAATAGCATCATCGAGCTGCTTTTGGTTAGCGGCGCCAATCGCAATGACAAGCTCCACATTATAGTCGCCCTTTTCAAAAGTTAGGTCTTTGCTAGTAATAGTCGTGCGGTATGGCGTAATGTAAATCTTCACCTCATCGCCTTCTACTACGTAGCGCAAGTGGTCAGCCTTTTCTTTGTTCAGCGACACGATAAAATCACGCAGACTATCAACAGTCGTCTCAAATGCCTCTTGTGGCTTCAAAAAGGCAATCGACTGTGGCAATTTGCTACTCACCACAGCAGTAGCGTACTTTTCAGTTTTATTCAAAAACAAGGTCAAACCAAGTGCAGCAGTTAGTTCGTCAATTGTTGGGTTTTTTCCTACAGTCACCAAAATATTGGTCACTCCACGGATCTGCTCAACGATCTCTTTTTTTGCATTATTCATAGTATTTCGCTAGAAGTCCCATCCTACTTCTTATGTTAATTCCATAGGGGAAAAATCCCACTCATTACCTACCACTTTAGCATAAGGGTGTTGTCCTGGTCAATTAGTCGCCCGCTAGCTGCGTAAATTGCTTTACATTTCAAGCGATTTCCTCTATACTATGTGGTGATTGTAGACATTAACCCTAATAAGATAAAAGAAAAGGATAGGCATGCCAATCATCAAATCTGCTATTAAACGCGCCAAGCAAACGGCTACTCGCCGCGAGCGTAACGTTGGTATCAAAAAAGATATCAAAAGCGCGACCAAAGCCTTCCTGGCCAACCCGACTCAAGATACTTTGGCCAAGGCCTACAGCGAGCTCGACAAAGCAGTAAAGAAGAATCTACTAAAGAAAAACACTGCTGCTCGCCGCAAGAGCAAGCTTGCTGCAATCGCGAAGAACGCAAACTAATTGCACAGCGCGACTAAAACCACCCACTATGTAGCGGGTGGTTTTTTAGTATAGCTTGCATGTCAGGCTCCGCGCCCCTGCCAATATTAAACAAATTAGACCTGAGTAATCTGCACGATATGCATAAGTGCCTGCTGCAGCGCAAGCCAAGGGTCCACCGAGCGTTTCATAGCATGGTCTGCCTCCGCCAGGGCTTGCACCAGCTTGTGTGCCTGCTCGCGTTGTTGGCGCTCGGTGGTGGCGCCCGCGTATAGCCTTCGGCCCAGTGCGGCTGAACGTCGCACCGCAAATGCAGGCAGCCCAAAATCACGTGCAATCTCTGATTCCGCTGGAGCACCTAGCGCACCTGCAGCCAAAGCGGTCATCAACTGCGAAGACAGCAGCCCTAGCGTTTGATATGGATTAACCAGCGGGCTGCGCCCTAGTTCCTCAAGGCGTTGATGGAGCTGCTTCACCTGCCCCGAAGCAGCCATATCCAGCAAAGAAAACGCATTACTGCTTGGCGGCAATGGGAGCTGCTGACGCACCAGCTCTTCGGTAATATCCCCTTCCACCTGTAGGCGTTCAAGCTCATTGGCGATTGCCCGTTGATCATCTTGCAGTCGCACTGCCAGCTCCGATAAAGCTGCTCGCGTTACCTGCACGCCCTGCTGCTGAGCCCACTGCTGCATTACATCAAGCAACGTGCGGCGCGTTTTTTCGTTATATAGCGGAAACTGCTGCACATCAGCATGCTGCTTCAGCCATTTTGCAAAGGCGGTTCGGTTATCAAGCGTGTTTTGTGAAAGAATTACCACATCTTCACGAGGCTCGTCTAATAGTTTCACTAGTAGTGGCTGCAACGCGGTAGCCTCATCACTGTCGCGCAATACCAGCGGCTGTGGCGGGCCAAAGAGTGTCTCACCGAGCAGCAGGTTCGGGAGCTCACTTGGCGCTAGCTCAGGAGCTCGCACAATACGCGGCGATGGACCCGCCAGCTGCTGCTCCGCCTGAAAGCGCTCAAAGGTATTTTTTCCTACTAATACATGCAGCGGCATCTACCGCATCTCCTTTAGATCTGCCCCTGGTTCGAGCGGCTGACACACCGGGCAAACATGCGTGCCACGTCCAGCCCACCTATATTTCTTGATTTCCGTCCCACAGCGCCGACACGGCTGCCCCTGTCGTCCAAACACACCAGCAAATGTCAAATAATTTCCTTTTTCTCCGGCAGCGTTAACATACGTTCGGTCTGTGCTACCACCTTGATCGATAGCCTGCTGCATCACGTCTCGGAGCGCCGTAAACAATCGTGCAAATTCGTCCTGACTAAGCGACCCTACTAGCCGTGTTGGACTCAGCTGCGCTCGCCACAAGCTTTCATCGGCGTAGATATTACCGACTCCGGCCACCACCGACTGATCGAGCAGTGCAGCCTTAATGTTACTCCTACCGCGCCGCGTAAACCGAGCAGCAAAAGCCTCCGCAGTAAATGATGCATCCAGTGGCTCAGGTCCTACCTTTTTCATAAACGGCTCCTGAGCAATCTCAGCCGTGGGAATAAGCTTTATCCAGCCAAACTTGCGCTGGTCATTGAAATAAAGGTGTGACCCATCGGTAAACGTAATAATCACCCGCGTCGATGCATCTGGCAAATGTCCGACGAGGCTATCATTTGGATGCCCCGCCCCAAAACGTTGCTCACCCACAAAAACCAGCTGCCCGGTCATTTTTAAGTGGATCATCAAACTATACCCCGAAGATAGTTCTATTAGGAGTACTTTTGCGCGCCGACGCACTGCCTGAACAGTGGCGCCATATAAAAACTGCTGCGCATCGTCTGGGCTAACTGGAAAACTTTTGGCCGCACGCGCTTCTACCGATGCAACACTGCGGCGCACAATCAGCTGCCGCAATCCTCGGGCAATCGTTTCAACTTCGGGTAATTCTGGCATACTTATAGTATACCAAGATCTACCAGGTACTGGCGAGTTGTCTGGGCCTCTGTGTGTTGATGCCCCACCATGCCATGCTCTGCTGCAGCTGTAATATTTGCTGGTCTATCATCGATAAGGATTATGTGCTTTTTAGGATACACAGCTCGCTGCAATGCCTGATACATGGTAGCTGCTGGCTTGATGCCAAGCTCTGGGCTAGCCAGCACCACTGCCTCAAACCGTACAATTTGCTCGGGTGAAAATAGCTGCATAATCTTTTCACGGGAAGCATTTGAAAACAATGCAACACCAACTCCAGCTTCATGTACCTGGCGCACAATGTCCATCATCGCTGCATCCAGCGCTAACTCTGCTGATAATTCCTGCGTGATGCGCTCCTGCGATAGCCCTGTTAGTTCAGCCAGTTGATGTGTATATCCTGCTGCATCAATATAGCCATGACGATACGCCGCATCAATATCACTAGCCGCCTGCTGCTTGTGCAAAGGCACCAGCCCTAGTAGCCGCTGCGTTGCATTAGCATACAATACGCCATCACAATCAAATGCTACAACACTAGCCGTAGGCTGCTTCATATGCCATTAAAAGTTAAGTAGGTTAATTTCACCTGATGACTGGCCAGCAGATTCCAACACTTCTTGTGCGTTTGGCACCTGGTTCATAAACAGCTCACTCAGCTGCTGCACCGAAGCCTGCAACGACCCCTTCGAACCACTACAATCAGTTGTCCAGAGGCGTTTTACGGCACGAGTTCCTTGCAAAATCTCAAATTCATACAAATTACCCTTAGCACACACACCAGTCGTATCGTCTGCGTTACCCGTCAACTGCACGCCTTTAGCCAGGTTTGCTTTATCAAGCGCTGCGGTAAATTGCTCGTAAGCCTTTACGTTGTTGTCATATGATTTGCTTTTCAGCTCTTTTTCAAGATAGCCCTCATACGATGTAATGGTGCGTGATTCTGGCGTCACGGTAATCTGGTATGAGCGGTGGTTTTCATTTGCGACAATTGGCCCACGCTTTGTCATACGCACTGATCGTGATAGATCACTAGCTAGTAACGCTTCACGGCTGACGTCTGTTTTTTGGTTGCCCTGCTTGTTTGTGTCTGCACCGCCAAACATTGCTCGTGCCAATGAAACCAGCGCCACAATCGCAATAATGATAATAACGACGACAATGATAATCGGCATCGTACGAGAAATTTTACTACGGTTATTCATGATAGAGACTGTACCACATTTTACCGCTAGTCGCAAGGTTTTTGCGCAGCCTCGGGCCTAACGCCGCCTAGGCCTGACCCCAGTTATCACCAATAGAAATATCTACTTTTAGCGGTACACGTAGTTCTGGAGCAATCTGCTCCATAGTGGTGCGTAGCAGCTCACCCACAGCCTCGGCTTGGTCCTTACCGCACTCTACCATAATAGAGTCGTGAATTTGCAAAATACTCTGTGCTCCTACCGGCAATGCCGCATCGACCGCAAGCATGGCGCGCTTCATAATATCAGCCTCGGTGCCCTGAATTGGCATATTAGCAGCAGCACGCTCAGCCGCAGCCCGAACGGCAAAATTACGCGCATTCACCTCTGGGGTCGGACGCCGTCGCCCAAACAAAGTCTCAACATACCCTGCCGTGCGAGCTTTCTCAAGAGTGTGATCGATAAATTGCCGAATTGGGGCTCGCAGCGCAAAATAATGATCAATAAACTTTTTTGCTTCAGCGACGCTCATATTGGTAGCGGCTGCCAGCCCGTGAGGGCTCATGCCGTATAGCACACCAAAATTAATAGTCTTAGCCGCCCGCCGCTGCTCTCTGCTTACCTGGTCGATTGGCACGCCGTATACTTCGCTGGCAGCCCGCGAGTGAATATCGACGCCAGCCGCAAAATCATCTATCAAGGCTTGATCGCCAGCTAGTTCTGCCGCCAGCCGCAGCTCAAATTGCGAGTAGTCTGCACTAACAAACACGCGCCCCGGCCCAGGCACAAAAGCTGTTCGAATAGCCCGCCCACGCGCTGAACGAATCGGAATATTTTGCAAATTTGGATTGCTACTCGATAGCCGCCCAGTGCTCACTACATCTTGGTGAAAGGTGGTGTGGATTCGTCCATCAGCCGCAACCATTTTTGGCAAGGCCCGCACATAAGTGTGCTGCAATTTTGCCAGTTCACGCCACTGTTCAATAATCTGAATAATCGGATGTTGCCCCGCCAATTTATCAAGCTCTTTTTTGCCAGTGGAATATCCAGTTTTGCCCTTTTTAATACCGGTTGTTGGTAGCTGTAGCTTTGTGAACAACACTTCTGATAGTTGCCGCGGCGAACCAAGGTTAAACTCATAGCCCACCAGCCGATAGGCCTCTGCTTCAAGTGCCGCTAGTTCGCTCGTTAGCTGCCTGTCCATCGCACTAAGCACCGTTTTATCTACTGTAATGCCGGCTCGCTCCATTTGGAATAGCGACCAAATTAACGGAAAATCTAGCTGCTCGGCAATATACTGCAGCTTTGGATCATCTACCAGCGCCTGCTGTTGTGCTGCCGCAGTGCGCTGCAGATATACAACTTGCTGCGGCGCATCAAGCTCCTCTCCCGGGTGGCCAACTAGCGCAGCCACGCTAGTGTCACGGCGGAGTGGTTCCAGCAAAAACGATGCAAGTCGCACATCATGCACGTGACTAAAGTGCGGCAAGGCAATAAACGCTGCCAAATTACTGCCGGCAAGTTCTCTGCTCAGCGCGTGGTATAGCTCTTTAACGTCATATGCGCTAACTCGCCCCCGACCAAGCGCCGCCCAATCTTCAGCAGGAACATCTGCCACTGAGTGCTTCATGTATCGGCCATCTGCTCGTGCCAGGTGAAGCATTCCGCCCTCAATTGCGGCAGCTACTAGTTCACCCGCCGCCACATCATTCACCCGCCAGGCAGTTTCGGTAATTTCTTTTGGCTGATCGAGCGCCGCCATCTGCGCATTACTTGCCGCGTCTACCGCCTGTTTTAGCTCTGGTGGTAGCTGCGTCATAAGCGACTGAAAATCATACTTCTCCAGTGTATCGCGCAGGCGCTGGCCATCGCTAGTAGCACGTTCATTTGGATTAAACTGCACCGGTGCATCTCGCATAATCTCAGCTACCTGGCGACTAAGTAGTGCCAGTTCCCGGCCATCTTGAAGTTTTTTAGCAATACCCGGCTTAAGCTCGTGCACATGATCATAGATAGCTTCCAGGCTGCCCCATTGCTGCAGCAGCGCCGTGGCAGTTTTTTCACCAATACCCGGCACGCCAGGAATGTTATCGCTGCTGTCTCCTTTTAGTGCCTTAAAATCAAGAAACTGCGCCACACGCAAGCCATATTTCGCCGTGAAGGTTTCAGGATTATATTGCTCAATCTGCGCAAACCCTTTTTTCATGGCATACATATGCGTCTGCGGCGAGACTAACTGCAGCATATCAAGGTCACTCGAGATTAAGCAGGTCTCTACCCCTTGCGCTTCAGCCTGGTGAGCCAGCGTGCCCATAATGTCATCTGCCTCGTAATCATCAGCTTCCAGCAGCGGCCACCCCAGTGCCGCAACAACTTCACGTAGCATCGGAATTTGGTCAAAAAAATCTTGTGGCGGCCTCGTGCGGCCTGCTTTGTACGTTGGCAACAGCGCTAGGCGGCGGCGAATGCTAGTGCCCTTTTTATCCCAGGCCACATAGACATAATCTGGCTGCAGCTGCTTTACCACCTCAAGCGCTAGGCGAGTAAAGCCATAGACACCCCCCGTGGGTATGCCATCGCGCGTGCTAAGGTGCGGCATCGCGTAATATCCACGATAAAATACTGATTTTCCATCTATCACTACCAGGCGTCGTTTCATAGATTTAGTATATCATCCAGCGAGAGTATCGTGATACACTAAAGGGATGAAGCAAACCACCGCACACTCACAACCTGCCACTATTTTAGCCTTTGTTGGCCTGCCAGGCAGCGGTAAAACCACCGCTGTTGATTTTTTGACCGAACAGGGCTATCCAAAAGTTTATTTTGGCGGCGTCATCTACCAAGCTATGGCCGAAGCTGGCATCGAGCGCACGGCTGCCAGCGAAACCAAATTCCGTGAAGAAATTCGCGCAAAGGAAGGTAAGGATTTTGTCGTGAAGCGTATCGTGAAGCAGCTGCACGATTTAATCGCTGCCGGCGAGAGGCGCATCGTAGCCGATGGACTATATAGCTGGACTGAATATAAAATCTTGAAGCAAGAATTTGGACCACAATTGCACGTCGTCGCTATCGTGACACCAAAGCGGCTGCGTCACCACCGCCTCGCCATCCGCCCTGGCCGCTCATACACCGAGAAAGAAGCCAACGAACGAGATTGGAATGAAATAGAACACCTAGAAAAAGGTGGCCCAATCGCCATTGCTGACCACTACATTAGCAATAATGGCGACCTTGATACATTCCACAAAGATATTGCCAAAACGTGCAAAGAACTGCATTTTTAAACGCATCTTGCCACTAGTAATCTCACCCCGCAGCTACCCCTGCGGGGTTTTCTTGACGATCTGGCAACTTTGTGCTAGCATACAGACATCACTTGTGACCAAGCTGATCCGTGTTAGCGCCGCTAACATCGTGTATCCCTACTATATTGAAGGAGATGGTCCAAATGACGACCCTTACTAATCACAACACTTCCACTGAGAATACGTCGACTCTTGCTAAGATTGCAGATGCTGCAGTACACACTAGCAAGCTGGCCCTTGTCGTTCCTGCTATGCTGGCTGCCCAGATTATGGAAAGCTATAAGCAAGACAGCAAGGAAATGCAAGAAAGCACTGGTAACCCTGGTGCGGTAGCTACTGCAAAGGCATGATTTCATATGTAAAATCTCGTCGTGACGACGACAAAGAGTGCTATGAACGCGATGGCCAATAGAAACGATTCTCTCCTGGGACAACTGTCTCGGCAATCATACCACTTATGTTGTATGATACCGCCTAGAGGCACCTACCTACTGGTAGCAAAGGGTATTCACCCACTGTTGGCAATAAGTTCGCCGTAGAAGCTCAACTCGGTTACAAAATTTTATTATTTATATTTTGTCGCCTTCGAGTTTCGAGGCTCCGGCTTGAGCTCCTACGGTGGGCTTTTTATTTTGGCTATTAATTTTTATCAGGATTTTACTCTATCACCTGCCGCGGGTTTGACCACTCTGGTGGTGGGCTATTTCTTTTGTGCAGGCTACCGCAGCTTTCTGGTGCACAGCACCATAATTGGCCGGCTACTTTTGCGTACCACCAGAGGCTGATCGCTCAGCCAGGTAATCGGCTCACCATCGACTTGCACGTGATATTCTTTTTCCGTATTCATAAATGCTATGTGGCAACTCGCCACCGCCTGCCCACGCATGCGGCCAAACAATACACTCCGCACAATAAACGGCAAGCTACGCCAAAACGAACGCGCATCGAAGCCACGCAGCAAAAATGTATCCCCCACCCCATAACTATCGCCTGTGCGCATAATACCAGCAAAGCTGCGGCTATTAATGCACAGTACATCTGTCTCCCGGCGGTGAATCGGCCGGTGATTACGGTGCATCGCCGGCAACTGATACTGCCGCGCGGTGCGGCGGTGCAGTAGCAACATATGCCACAAACTCGTTACCAAATGGCTAATGCTGTGGCGCAACGTATCACGCAGCTTACTATCGAACTCGGCTGCAACAAAGGCCGTCCAGCCAAGCGAAATACTAATTAGCGCCGCTTTAGTCTCCCCACCCCGCTCTACTACCAGTGGGTATATTGGCTGAAGCGTACTATTGCGCAGCACATATAGCGGGTTTTGCAGCGGATTATAGCGCCTAAACCCACGCAGGCCGCGGCCAAAATTATGCGCAGCATCATTAAAATTACCAAACGCCAAAAAGCCAACTCGCACATTCGGCGCCGTCGACTGCCGCACCGCCTGTAATACAGAATTAGCCGTGCCATCACCAGCTGCCACGAGTACCGTGTCACTGGGCTGCAAAAACCGAGCTAAATGCACGATAGCATCACCATAGCGTTCATGGCCAAACTCATACTGCTGATACGGTAACCCAGCCCGATCCAGGCGTGCAAAAACCCGGCGCTGCACTATAGGAAAGCGTGAACTTTTCGGGTTACACACCACCACTAGGCGGCCGGGCATTACTATTTGCTTCATTCTACCGTTTAGCATAGCACGGTAGCTGTGTGGCGGCTACTGCAAATATTCGTGTAATTTTTTAGCATCTTTATGCTTGCGTAGCTTCGCAAGGGCCTTAGCTTCAATTTGGCGAATACGCTCACGAGTTACAGCAAACTCTTGCCCCACTTCTTCAAGGGTGTGGCTTTTGCCGTTATCAAGGCCAAAGCGCATGCGGATAATCTTTTGCTCACGATCCGAGAGTGCGCCCAATGCTGCTTGCACCTGCTCTTTCAGAAGCTGCACTGACGCCGATTCTTCAGGGGTAGCACTATCTTCATCTTCAATAAAATCACCAAGTACTGAATCTTCATCATCATCGCGACCAACTGCGCCGTCCAAACTGGTAATGTCCTGCTTAATCTTCATAACATACTCAATCTTGTCTGGTTCCATGTCTAGCTCTTTGGCCAGCTCTTCAACAGTTGGCTCACGGTTCAGTTCTTGTGTCATGCGGCGCTGGGTGCGCAGTAGCTTATTGATCGTCTCCACCATGTGCACTGGAATACGAATAGTGCGGGCCTGGTCGGCGATCGCACGGGTAATCGCCTGGCGAATCCACCACGTTGCGTAGGTGCTAAACTTAAAGCCCTTATCTGGGTCAAATTTTTCAACGGCGCGCAGTAGCCCAGTGTTTCCCTCTTGAATCAGATCAAGGAAATCAAGCCCACGACCGCTGTAGCGTTTAGCAATACTTACCACCAGGCGCATGTTCGCCTCGGCCATTTTATCCTTTGCCCGGCGATCACCCTCGACAACGCGCTTAGCCAGCGCTAACTCTTCTTCACTAGTTAGCAGTGGGATCTTACCAATTTCACGCAAATACAGTCGCACCGAATCATCGGCGATATCGTCCATGTATTGCCCATCGGTCAGACTTGCTTCGATTTCCTCAAGGTCTTCATCATTCTCCAAATCACTCAGATTTGGCTCTTCTGGCTCCACAGCATCAACCGGCTGAATAGCATCCTCTGCAAGCGGCTTGTTTGGTTCATCTTTTGGCATAGATTATTTTCCTCGTATTAGCGTTTGTATTTGCTGTAGAACCTCGGCCTGGCGATCGGTATCACCAAGTTCTTCGGCATCACGAAGCTGAGCTTCCAATTGTTGCTTTTGTTGTTGTTTGTGCTGCCGCTGTGCCTTCTGCACGAGTTCACCTGCCAGACGCACCCGGTCGGGCGAATCCCAGAAATGATATTTCTCGTCGGCGTATAACTGTACTATTTTTACATAATTAGCAGCTGAGTGCAACTCTTTCGGCAGTTCGTCGCCCATTAGTGGCGCCTGGTGGTGCTGTAAAAATTCAGCTAATTGCCGAGCTGGGGGATGCGTGAAAAAGTCATTTGGCAATTGCGCGAGCTGTGGGCGCGCCGTAGGCTCCAGCAGTAGCACAGCTAGGAGTTCTGTCTCGGCTTGCCGCTGTGCACGCTGAACAGTATCTTCCGGCTCCTGTTTCTGATGTGAGCGAGGCCGTTTTACTGGAGCCACCTCCGGCTTAGCTGCAGCTTTTTGCTTTAAAATAGCCGGTGCAATCTGCAAGCGCTTAGCTGCTAATTCCCAGTAATATTCCGCCTCAACTGGGTCTTGCAACTTTTGAATAATCGCTGCCGCTGCCGTGCTAAACTGCCGCCGACCCGCTGCCGCCGTTAAATCATGTTGGCTCGCGTAGCGATCAAGCACCCACTCCACTGCCGGGCGCGCAGCTGCAATAGCTTGCTTCCAGGCTGCTGCATCACGCTGAATCAATTCATCTGGATCTTTAACGCCTGCTGGCAGCCCTACAACGCGCAGTTCAACCCCAACCGTTTGCGCCAACACAATAGCCCGCTCCGTTGCCGCCAAACCAGCCTCATCACTATCGTAGGCCAAGCGAATATCACCGCTCAGGCGCGCAATAGCCCGAATGTGGTGTTCGGTCATAGCTGTTCCTGCCGTGGCTACTGCGGTGCGCACCCCCGCCTGGTGGCTACTCACTACATCCATATTGCCTTCCACAATGACCGCAAAACCTTCTTCTCGAATCGCTGCTTTTGCCTGAGACAAGCCAAACACGTGCCGGCTTTTATCGTATAGCAGCGTAGCTGGTGTATTAAGGTATTTCGGAGCCTTGATATCATCATGAATCAGTCGTCCGGTAAACCCAATCACTCGCCCACTAGCGTCCATAAGTGGCACCATCAGCCGGTCGCGGAATAAATCACCACCATATTGGTTGACCAGCCCAGCTTGCACTAGCTCCTGCTGGCTAAAGCCGCGGCGACGCAGCAATTGCACCAGGCCGTCACGCCCCGGTGGCGCATAGCCAATGCAAAAATCACGAATCACATTGCGGCCCAGTCCCCGCGCCTCTACCGCGTACTGCCGCGCCGCACTATGCAAAAGCAGTTCACGCTGAAACACCCGCGCCGCTATATCCAGTGCTTGCCGGAGCCGTGCCTTCTGCTTGCCAAGTTTTCCCTGCTGCGCAGACTGGTACAGCGATAAATCCACCCCCGCTTTACGCGCTAACTTTTCAAGGGCTTCTTTAAAATCAATGCCATCCATGGCCATCACAAAACTAAATACATCACCACCCTTGCCAGATGAAAAATCATGCCAAATATGCTTATCTGGACTCACTACAAAACTCGGCGTACGCTCATCGTTAAACGGGCTCAACCCCTTAAAATTACGTCCAGCCCGCTTAAGTTCCACATACTCACCAATGACATCTTCAATTGCCAGGCGAGCGCGCACCTCTTCTTTTGCATCTTGCATGACTTTATTGTAGCATTTTCCTGCGTAAATTACGGGCTCAGCAGTCAAATTACCTTTACAGCACCATTGCGTCTATGCTTAAATGGAAGGAGTTTATGAATCCACAAACCTCACCCGATCGCGATCAGGCCACGCCCCTCCATTCGGGACCAGGGCCCCAGCAGCAGCCAATCTCAACCGCTGATAGCCAGCGTATTATTGATGAATCGTTTACCCAAACGCCACAAGCATCGTCTGCGCCAGTAACCACACTCGGGCAAACTGCTACCACCGAGGCAACGAGGGCGCACTATGCCAGCATGAACAGCGCCACCCACCAGCAACAAGCCCGCGGCACCTATGCTCAGCCACAACAGCGCTATGGCGCTCCACAAACTGGCTACCCAGGGCCGTCACCATACGGACCGCAGCAGCCTTACCCATACGGACAAACTAACCAGCAAGCACCATATGGCTACCCTCAGCCAGGTGATGCCTATGGCGCTCCACACTTTGGACCGGCTAACCATGCCCCGCAATACTCTATCGATTACCTGAACGAAATTGCAGCTCCACCACCAAAGCCAGCCTTTCTTGATAAAAAAATGATGATAATTCTTGGCGCTGCTGCTGCGCTTGTATTACTAGTATTGCCAGTTTTTGCAATGCTTGGCGGTAACAACAAAACAAAGACACAAAGCGCCTCGCTCGATGCGGTAGCTGTGCGAGCGCTCAACCTGAGCGACGTAGCGAAGGATGCCCAAAGAAATATTCGTAGTGGCCGCCTAAGCCAAGTTAATGCCAGCCTATCAACATCGCTCAGCAATCTTTCTAGCCAAGCAAGTGGCGGCAAGGACGGTGGTGCACGTAGCCTGGTAGAAAAATTCCCAAATGAGAAAAAGTCGAAAGAAGAACTTGAAGGCCGGCTTGAAGAAGCAGAGCTAAATGCCCTGTTTGACCGTAACTATTCGCGTGAAATGGAATTTGAGCTTGATAAACTACTACTTATGATGGACGAGCTAAAGGCAAAAGCTGGCTCGAAAGATGCAAATGCCAAAGAGGTTCTCGACAAAAACTACCAAAACCTCTCACAGTCTCGACAACAAATTGAAGCCTACCAAAAAAGCACCGAAGCGCAATAACGCCCCGGCTCGTAGTTTTGGTTTGGCTTAGCACGTGCAGCTCGCTATTAAACCTCATCTGCAGCTTGCTCTGACTGCACTAGCTCAAAGCTATGGCGCACCAAATCTTGCACCTCTGGCAGCGATAATTGACCGCTACAAATTACCGTATTCCACTTGCGTGGGTGCAACTGGTTCGATGGTAGCACAGACTCATATCGCTCACGGAGCACGCCCGCTAATTGCGAATCACACCGTAAATCAACCCGCACCGGCTGATGGCGATCATCAAGCACCATCACTAGCTGCCCATTCCATTCAAAAGCCCGCAATCCATCACCAAGTGGCTCTGGCCGCTCGGTTAGGCCCATATCTCGGGCTAGTTGTTCAATTGCTTCTTTAGCTATCATTACCATCTCCATAGTTATTTTTTATAGCCCCTGGCTGCTTTGTTACCAGCGCATAGCTCGTGCGCACCAGCTCTTGCACCTCGCGTTCTGCTAATTGTCCATCGCAGGCGATCGTAATCCAATGTTTTTTATTTAAATGATACCCTGGCGAAACCGAACTATGCCGCTCCTGCAGCGCAATACTATACGCCGGATCACACTTAAGACTCACGCGCACCGGGTCGGTACCTTCGGCAATCAACGCAAACATCCGCTCTTTTTGCCCAGGTATATCCTTATGCCCAACCTTGTACACCGCAGCCTGCTCACCAAACGGATAATCTAACCAAGCACCAGGCAGCGACAGTATATACTCCTCAAGCTGCGAATGCGTCAGCCGGCTCATGACTTTTTGCCTGGCTGCACCTTGCTTAAGTAGTATTTTAGCTCCATAATGCTACCCCGAATATCGTCTAGGGCCCGGTGCTCTTCTGGTTTAGCAAACCGCTTGCCATATTTGCCATCAAACACCACTTTCCAGGCGCTCACATCTAGCATACGGTAATGTAGCCGCGCTGCAAACGCCGGCCACCAATGATCGATAAAGCGGCGATCTTGGTGAATAGAGTTACCCGCAAGCAGCCAGGTGCTATCTTCTGGGCAATATTCTTGGCAAAACGCCACTAGTTGCCGCTCTACCTCCCCTAGTGACTGGCCGGTGCTATTTTGCTGCTCAAGCCCCCGGCGGGCCTCCGGATTTGCGTTCCAAAAGGCCGCATTTGCATCAAGAAGTCGCCCTAGCTTCGCCGGATCATGACGCACCACTCCCTCATAGGTAGCAAGTGGCATTAAGTCCCAATCGGTAATAATAGCCGCTACCTCTAAAATCTCGTCCTTCACTGGATCAAGACCGGTCATTTCTAAATCAACCCATACGATTCGTTTTGGTGAAAAATTCGCTTTCATAGCTACATTGTACCACGCAGCAGTAAAAGCCATATAAAACCTCCCGCCGGCAAGCTGCAAGCGGGAGTAAATTTTACAAACCTAAGGCTTACTTGTCTTCCTTATCCTTGTCAAGACGGTCTAGCTTTGCACCGTGAATGATGAAGTAGATAACAAATGCAGTTGCAATCAAGGTGATAGCACTCGATACAAAGGCGCCCCACTTAAAGTCTGCGCTACGGCCAAGTAGCTCAATGTGGAATGTTGCAGCCTCAAGACCAGCCTGTGATCCAACAATAAACTGTACGATTGGGCTAATGAATCCTTCTACCAGCTTTTTCACTGTGTCACCGGCAGCAGTACCAATTGCCAAACCAACAGCGAGTCCAACAACACCCTGTTCACGAATAAAGTTTGCAAAACCAGCAAGTGGCGACTTCTTCATATATGTTCTCCTTTATTTACTTATTTTGGCTCATTGTAGCATAGACGAAAGGTGCCATATGCCACAAAATGTTTATTATGACACAATCACCCCCGTAATACAATATATTCTCGATGCACAAACTACAACATAACCCCTGCTACATAAAAAGAAGGCTCCGACCATAGCCGGCGAGCGGAATGCTCGGAGCCTTCTATGGTGGAGCCGTTATCGGTTCGTAGTGGAGATGTTAATGGGCTCTTGGCCCTCACGCAGATCGAGTGAGTCTGGGTCACGGCGATCAAGTTCAGCCAAGAATATCTTAAACCACAGCTGTAGCGTAGCCTTCTGGTTCTTGGTCAATTGCTCGGCATGCCCCTCAAACTCAGGTGGCACCTCAAACTCAGATCGTACCTCAATACCGTCGTCGGACATCGTGCACCAGATCGACTGCCAAGAAGAATCTTTATTCTTCCGCCAGAATATATCTACCACGACAGGGACAGAGACAGAGTCCATACGGTGGGCTACCATCAGATAAAATGTCTGATTTTGTTCTGCTATCAGCTTTGCGCGCTCTGTCTTGACGGCAGGGCCATTTGGCTGTCCCTTATAACTAGCGTTCCGTGATACACGTAAGCGTGCAATAGTCCCAACTGCGTTTTCATAGAGTATACGCGCTTGATCGTCAGAGTATAACGGACCAGCCACCCTATTGTCAACAGAATGAAGTTCCTTCGTCCTATCAAGAAAACTGTAAGTAGTATCACCATTTGGTGACACTACTACCAGCGATAGCGCTACCGGCGGCACGCCGCCATCTGGAATTGAACCATCACCATAATGATATTTGAGCACCCCTACAGGGTCTTTAATTGAAACCCCAAGCGGGTAAATCGACAGAAAGCTCTCACGGTGATGGAGCGGATCTTCCGACGAGCGTGATGATGAGAACATCATCTTCTCCTATCTACTAGGGGTTATCTAATAGATAACCGAACTGAATGAACAAACACTTGTGCGATATGCACAAAAGTTATACCTATAGTCTCCCACCTGATGCGTTTTTTGTCAAGCAGCAACAGAAACGCCACTACAAAGCGTGGCGTTTGACTAGCGATTCCATCATATAGTAGCTGACTGGGGCGGCATCATCCCTGATTGAACGCTCGTTGTTATAGCTCATCTGGAGCGTGAATGCCAAGCAGCGCCAGACCATCTGCTAAAATCTGTGCATAGGCAGCCACCAGCCCTGCCCTGTGCACCTGCAGCTCACTGCCAACAACACGGTTACGCTCGTAATAGCGGTTGAATTCTTGCGCGAGCTCAAACAAATACTGACAAATATGGTGCGGTTCAAGCTGGCGCGTCGCAAGATCTACCACGTCGCTATATTCACCCATTTTGCGTACCAAGATGCGGTCTTCTGGCTGCAACTGCTTAATTTCGGCGTGGTCAATTTTACGCAAAATACTTTTCGCACGCGCATGTGCATACTGCAGGTAACTACCTGTGTTACCGGTGATACTGACTGCATCATTAATATCAAAAATTACATCACTACCAATCTTTACCTTCAGGAATTGGTACCGCAACGCACCCGCAATTGTTGCATCGGTGGCAACAGCGCCACGAGCTTCAATCGCCTGCCTAAACTGATCAAAAATCCAGTCAATTGTGATGACATTACCATCTCGGCTACTCATCTTCCCTGTAGTGAGCTTCACCAGGCCCGTTGGGATATTAACCGTTTGCCCCTTCAATGACGGATCAGACAACTCAGCCGCTGCGATAACACCCTTGAAATACTGCCCCTGCTCACCTCCGGTGACGATAATGCTTTTATCGGGGTGAAAGGCCTCGTTCTTTAGCTCCATCAGTCCAAGATCACGCGCCGCATACAAACCACGGCCGTTGCTGCTAACAAAAACATTATCGAAGCTACCGTATTTACTACCCTCAAAAATGTAGGCGCCGTTCGACTGTGTAAATACGGCCGGCGTATGCTGCTTGACGATCGCTACACCACGGCTGTCAGCCGCACTTTCAACGAAGCGACGCTCGATTGGCTTGTTACCCAAGCGGGCAACAGTTTCATCAATTTGCTGATAACTCCACTCCAGACAAAGCTCATATATCTGCTTATATAGCGGGTCTTCACATGTAAACGACTGCGCGGCAAGAGCATCAATCTCACGTTTTGCCTCCTCCGACTCTTTGTAAGCAGCAGCGCCTTCTGCATACATGCGGCTCATGAAGCTATTGCGCTCTGCTTTTGGAATTTGCGCAATGCGCTGCACGTCACCCTGAGCGTATTTCAGCAAACTGTACATACTCTTGCCAACGTGCAAGCCCACATCACCGTGGTAGCTTACCCGGTGTACCTGTGCTCCAGCACGCTCTAGGATATTAGCAATTGCATCTGGCACAACTGCGTTCATCGCATGGCCAATGTGCATAGCCTTAAACGGGTTTGGGCTGTTTGTCTCGATAACAACGTTGGTATCTGCATACTGCTGCGGCGCTGATACCTGCAATTGCTGCAGCAATGCTTCATCTGATAAGCGAACATTGATAAACCCAGGACCAGCCACCGTAACCTCAGCGAAGTCGGGGTTGCTACGCAAAACTTCTGCAAGCTCTTCAGCAATCTGGCGTGGATTACGCTTCAGCCGACCAGCCAGCTGCAGTGCCACATTGGTGGCAATATCGCCAAAAGCAGCATCTGGACGGCTTAATTCTGGTGTTATATCTATATCGTAATGCGCCGATATATACGCAGTCAGTTGTTCAATCATAGCCTCATTTTAGCAAAAAGCACCCTCGCATCCTAGAGGCGGCCAAAAGGACTACAACGTTTCCAGCGCGGTACCCTTGGCGTATGATACGAGCTGACCTTCGCCTTGAGCCCAGCCATCGAGCAGTGGCTGCAGGATACGCCAGCTCTCTAGCACCTCGTCACCACTGGTAAACAGATTTTTGTGCCCAGCGATAGCATCAACTAACACTTGCTCATACGCGTCTGGCAACACTGCCTGCTCTGGGTAACGGTAGCTGAGCTGATGCCGCGCAAATTCACGCGTCAGGCCAGGTTTCTTAACGAACAGCTCAATCGTAATGCCTTCATCTGGCTGAATATTAAAGATAATGCAGCCGCTTTGTTTCGCATCTTTCTTGCGCAAATGTACCCGAATTTGAGTTTTCTTTTCAGCGAGAGCCTTGCCGGTAACTAGTGAAATTGCAATATGCTTTAGCGCTGGATCGGTAGTGCGGAGCCCAACCTTGACAAAGGTCTCCACCTGGCTGCTAGGATTAGCAACCTCATCTTTATAGCCTTCATATTGCCCACGAACAGTAGTACTAATACTAGCTGGCTGCAACTGCTGTAGCGCCCGCAGACGTAGCCGTGGCACATCACTCCAAGCAAAATCTCGTGGAATTTCCATCAAGCTTAACGCCAGTAGCTGCATCAAATGCCCCTGAACCAGGTCTCGCAAGGCTCCAGTCTGCTCGTAAAAATCAGCGCGACCTTCAATATCAATCGACTCACTCGCAATTACATCAATTGCATCAATCGCACTATCATTCCAAATATGACTAAATAGTGCGTTGCCACTACGCAGCGCAATAATGTTCTGAGCCATTTCTTTAGCAAGATAATGGTCAATGCGGTATAGCTGCGCTTCATCGAAGTAGCGACCAGTGCGCGCAATCATATCTTGCGCCGAGGCTAAATCAACTCCAAATGGCTTTTCAAATAAAATCTTTACATTCGGTGTATTCAGGCCCGCCTCACCAAGTGCATCGGTAATGGCTGTGCCGGCTTTTGGTGGCACCGAAAGATACACCACAAGTTGCTCATCTGGCTGCAGCTGCACCTGCTGCTTAAGTCGCAAGAACTCCTGAGGGTCCGTCATATCCATGGTAAAAAAGTCCATTAACGGCACTAGCTCTGGATACCCAGCGAGGAGCTGCTGGCCATCGATCTGCCGGCGACTAATGCCGGTAATATGCAGCTCGGGCACAAGATTACTGCTCACGATCGTGCGGAGCGCTGGTAATAGTTTGCGGCGGCTTAAATCGCCTGTCACGCCAAAAATCAATAATTTCGTCTTCATAGTATTAGTATACACCTCTTTTGCCTCGCTGGATGCACCACTCTATATAAAAACTACCACCAACACCTGGCGGTAGTTTTTTTACGTGCAACCAGCTTATTCACAGCCATCACAAATGGTTAGTAGCGCCGGGTCACGTGGCACATACACACCGCTTTCTTCAGCAGGTTCCTGCTGGCGGCGCATTGCTTGCTCCATCATGGCGTCGATAGCGGCTAGCTTTTCGTCTAATGTCATATCTTCAGTAATAATCTCACGTGCATTCATATTATTCTCCTGTATATACATAGTAGTGGCTGCTTTTAGTAGACTTGCGCTCGTCTCTGCTTCCCAGTGGCGCCGCATACGCATCCCAGGCGTCTAGCGTCTCTGGAGATACGCCCATAACACCAGCGTGGTGGTGCAATAGTCGTTCACGCTCCGTATCATCAAGCTTATGAGCTAGCGTCTCAACATACACCGCCTCTTTTGGGTCGCTGCTAATAATCACCACACTCACAGCCGGCCGCTGCGCAATATAGTGGCTGTGCCGCGCAACAGGGCTCGAAAACCACACTAGCTTGTCGCCAACATGTGAAAAATGCAGTGCAACATTATACGGACGACCATACTCATCCACTACCGCGAGTGCTCCAAGTATATGTTTTTTAATAAAATCGCTCATAATATTCCCCTTTCCACCGTTTACTTATAGTATATCACCGCTTATGCTTTTAGGTGGTCGTATTTACCTCATAACTGGTGTTTGTACTTTCGAAAAAGTTCACCAGCTCCAGTGTGTCATTAGCCGCTGCCATCCACTTAGCAGGGTTGGCCACGTGATACTCCGGCTCAAAGCCCAGCTCTTCCAAGCGGCGATCCGTCATATACATAACATACTGGTTGACGTAATCGGCGCTAAGGCCCAAAATGCCCCGCGGCAGCATATCTTTGTTATAGGCCTTCTCCAGCTCCACCGCCTGCACGATAAGCCCACGAATCTCATCAGCGAACTCTTCGGTTTGTAAATCTGGGTTTTCATCTAATACCGTCAGGAGCAGGTTGATGCCAAATTCCAAGTGTAAATTCTCATCACGCGTGACCCAGTCTAGCAGCGTGCCAACGCCGCGTAGCAGGTTGCGGCGGCGGAAACTCATACCCACCATAAAGCCACTGTAAAACCAAATTCCCTCCAGCACGATATTATAAGCCACCAGGTTGCGCAAAAAGTCTTTCTTACCTTCAGTGGTGGTGATATCCAGCCGGTCGTTTAGCATGCGGCTCACATATTTTGTTTGAAAAGCCGCCTTGTCTGCTAGTGATTTTTTACCCCAACCGGCAGCGTATATCTCCTCTCGATCAAACGGAAAGGTTTCGATGATATACTCAAAGGTCATGAAATGGTTAGCCTCTTCCCACATCTGCTTCGATAAATAAAGGTGCGCCTCGGCAGCATTCACATACGGGTAAATACCAAATGCCAGCGATTTATTAATCAGCAGCTCGTTTGGGTTTAAATAGCTAATTACCGTTTTAAGAGCGTGCTGCTCATCCTCGGTTAGTTTTTTAAAATCTGCCAAATCACTCCCCAGTGGTACCTCATTTGGGAACCAGGTGTTTGCCACCGCCTGATTGTATAGCCGGTAGGCCCAATCGTAGCGCACTGGCTTAAGCTGCAAGCCATCACGAAGGCCTGATCCTAAAATTCCTTTGGTTTCTGCTGCGTTGCTCATATGTCTCCCTCCTTTGTCTTTTCTTATTGATCATGCCGCTTAACCGCGCCGCCGGAAGCCGAATCCCACCTTGCGGCTATTTTCAGCCTGAATTTTTGCCGACCGATTGGCCGCCACCGTCGTCTGCTCCGATTGATGGCGTGGCTTTACGTGCAAATAGTATGTAGTTTTAAGGCCCCGCCGCCACGCTGCTAAATAGATTTTTTCGTAGTCATCGATATTGCGCGTATCGAGGTAAATGTTGCGGCTAATCGCCTGGTCAACCCACTTTTGCGCCCGTGCTGCGACATCAATAAACGCATAGGGCGACAGCTGAAAACTCGTTTTATAAATCGCTCGAATCTCTTTTGGAATCTCGGCTAGCTGCTGCACATCACCCTGGTTAATTAGTAGTTGATCGCGCAGCTGCTCCCAAAGCCCGTGCTGCTTGAGCGCTCGCACCAGGTTAGGGTTTACTTCCAGGAATTTGCCATTCAAGGTGCTACGGCTAAAAATCTGTGAAAATTGTGGGTCAATACCTGGGGTCGTGCCTGCAATATGTGCGATATTAGCTGTCGGTGCAATCGCCAGCAAGGTTGCATTGCGCATGCCGCGCTGCACTTTTTGGCGCAAACCAT
The DNA here is from genome assembly GCA_013333495.2 of Candidatus Saccharimonadota bacterium. GTDB lineage: Bacteria > Patescibacteriota > Saccharimonadia > Saccharimonadales > Saccharimonadaceae > VGLK01. Next base: position 45,368 of record JABCOR020000008.1, read on the forward strand.
CCCAATCAAGTCGCTGCGTCATGTCAACTTCCACTTCTTGGCCGCGAGTCTTAGCTAGCCTAGCCACAGTATCGATTGGCAATAGCCCTTGGCTCCAACCACTACCCGCAAAGGCCGGATAGCTGCCAAACTGCTGCGCCAAGTTCGCCGATTCATCGATGGCATAATAGCTAATGCGCTCCATCACTTCATCAATCACCTCTAGCGCCTGCACATCATCATAGCTAATGCCAAGTCGCTCCAGAGCATCAGCAAAGCCCATAACGCCCAAGCCAAGCGCCCTGGTCTGCTTATTAGCGTGCATCGCTTCAGGCACCGGCAAGTCAGTAATATCCACCAAGTAATCGAGCTGGCGCACCGCACTACGTACACTCTGCTCTAAACGCTCCCACTGCCAGGCGCCCTCCTCTAAATGCCGCACCAGGTTAATGCTAATCAGGTTACACACCGCAATATTCTCTTTATCCTGCGGCAATGTTATTTCAGTGCATAAGTTACTTAGATGAATTGTGCCAGTGTTATTATTTAGTGCTCGCACATTAATCGCGTCTTTCCAGGTTAACCACGGATGTGCCGTCGCCTGCAAACTAGTCAAAATTGCCCGATATTGCTTGCGGGCTGGTACCGTATCGAACTCACGCAGCTCACCAGCTTCCGCCTTTTGAATATAGTGGCGATAGAGTCGGCTAAACTCCTCACCATAAGCATCTACTAAATCTGGCACATCTGCCGGATCAAACAGATACCACGGCTCATCAGCCTCAACCCGGCGCATAAATTCATCACTCAAAAACACCGCGGTATTTGCAAACCGAGTACGCAAATAGGGGTCACCTGAATTTTGGCGTAAATCGAGGAATTGCGGAAAATTTAGATGCCAGTTTTCCAGGTAAATTGCTGCAGCGCCTGCTTTTTTACCCTTGCGACTCACCGCAAACAATGCCGAATCAAGCATCTTAATAAAAGGAATCGGCCCAGTGCTTTCGGTATTAGTGGTACGCACCGGACTGCCAGACGAGCGCAGCCGCGTCATACCAATGCCAATGCCGCCCGTTCCCTTAGCGATCCACATCGTATCACGAATCGACTTAGCGATTGACTCCATGTCATCACCCACTTCCATCACAAAGCAGTTCGATAGCTGTGGGAAAGCTCCGCCAGCGTTCACCCGAGTAGACCCACCCGGCACATAATCAAGGTTGCTCATGTGCTCATAAAACTCAAGTGCTGCCTCAGTCGGGTTCTCAGCCTGCAAGCTCATTCCCATAGCAATACGCATATGGGTAAACTGTGGCGTCTCTAGCGGTTCACCATTTTGTTTACGCAGCGCATAACGGTTGCGGTTGGTCACCACGCCAAGATACTTACTTAAATCATCACGGGCCGGGTCTAACGCTTCAGCTAGCCGCTTTATATCAAATCGTCCATCGTTCATGCGCTTATCAAGCAGCCCTTGCGCGACTGCGTCTTCAATAAATTTTGGAAAGGCTACCGCATGGCGCTCTCGCAGCTCCTGCGGCGTTTCATACGGGCCAACGATGGTGCGGTATATTTGGCGCAAGAGTAGTCTAGCCGCAATCCGATCATAGTCTGGGTCGTCTTTAACGTTTTGTAGCGCCACCTGAATCATCAGCTCTTCGCATTGCTGCTGGCTCATATCTGGCAGCAGCATCGTCGCCATCTCGGCAGTTATCACCGCCACCTTCTCTAGCTGGCCAGGCACCCCCTCACTAACCGCTAATACGCTGCGTTTTATTTCGTCTAGTTGCGCCGATTCCTTTGTGGCATTCATGGCCCCTCCCCTTTTTGGTAACACAAAACCCCGCCACCAACGCGGGGCCTTGCTATTTAGTGTATGTTGTTGTCTTACTGCACATGTGGTGCTTACTTATAAGAATAATACGCTATATATACTTATGGCAAGGACTTTTTTATGCTCAAAACGTACTTTTAACAACGTACTTTACAGGCGCCCAGCTTAATGCTTGCGCGGCAAGCTACCCATAAAATACCGCTAACTACAGCAAATATCCACCACAATATTGTGTTTTCCACTACCATTTTTCGGTGCTGTGAAAAAAAACGTATTTCATGGTGGCAAAAATAAAACAAAAAACCTATAATGTAAATCAATGACGAAGAAACACATGAAACCAGTAATTGAATTACGAGGCCTAAAAAAACGTTTCGGCGTTGGCAACGCTGAGAACTTCGCGCTTGGTGGCATCGATCTTACGATTAATCAGGGTGAGTTTATTGCAATCATGGGGCCAAGTGGTTGCGGAAAGACAACATTATTAAATATTCTCGGCCTGCTCGATCGAGCTACCGAGGGGTCATACCTACTAGACGGCAAGCCTGTTCACAAATTTGGGACGATGAAAAAAGCTCGCATTCGTTCAAAGAGTATTGGTATCGTTTTCCAGAATTTCAACATGGTGCAGCGCCTTAATGTGATCGAGAACGTCGCGCTACCACTTACCTACACCGGTATGGGCAAAATTCGCCGCCTTAAGCGTGCTAGTGAAATTTTGCGCACTTTTCACCTATCGGAGCGTGAGTATTATATGCCATGGCAGCTATCTGGTGGCCAAACGCAGCGCGTTGCGATTGCTCGTGCACTCGTTAATAACCCATCGATCATTCTTGCCGATGAGCCAACTGGAAACCTTGACTCAAAAACAAGCCACCTCATTATGCAGGAGCTCACCGACCTGCACAAACAAGGCAACACAATTATTATGGTGACGCACAACCCAGACCTGACTGCTTATGCAAGCCGCGTTATTCACATGGTGGATGGATTTATCGACTCGGATACTGCAGATTACACGCCAGAACCATCAGCCAGCGATGGTAAACGTAGCCTGAGCATTGATGCTGATGAGCCAGTTGAAAATGAGGTACTCGACCCAACCAAGACTACTGAAAAGACTACAGAAGAAGCCGTTGCTGAGCTAGACAACAGCGACAGCCCAACTGGCCCAGTCGGTAGTGCCACCAAGGTGAAAAAAGTCAAACTTAAAAACCTGCGAAAGCGAGACCGAAAGTAATGCCACTGCGTGATATTAATTTATTCCATCATGTTCAGAACGCTATAGAATCGCTGCTTGCGCACCGATTGCGTACTATTCTTACGATGCTCGGTGTGACAATCGGTATTGCCAGCGTGACCGCGATCTTATCAATCACCCGCGGAGCAAGTGAACTTATTGCCGGACAAATCCAAAACTTGCAAGGCAACATCGCCGTACTGCGATCAGGCGCTCAAAGCCAAAACCAAGCTGAAACCTTTAGCTCAACACAAACCAACTACGCTGCAGCAACGCTCACTGAAGATGACGTACAGTCGCTCAAGAAGATTTCAGAGATTGAATCGGTTGCGCCGCTAGCCAGCATCCGCACTACTATTAAAAGCGGTAGCAACGGCAACCCAAACACAGCATACAGCGTCGTCGGAACAACACCAGAACTTGCTAAAATTAACAACCTAACCTTGCGTGAAGGCCAATTCATGGACGAAGGCTCAAATGCCAGCACCGTTGTGCTTGGTGAGCAGCTCGCTATCAACCTATTCGGCACCGAACACGCTATTGGTAAGGTGCTTCAGCTCCATAGTAAGAACTTCACCGTTATCGGCGTACTAAAAAAGACTAACCAGCCAGTTAACTTCTCGAACATCGACTTTGACAACGCGGCAATGATGAGCACGCAAGCGCTGAAAGAGTTTACCCAAAATGTAACGCAAATTCAGCAGATTAATATTAAGAGTCAAAGCCCAGAAAAGCTTACAAACGCTATCAAACAAGCAGACGCTGCGATCTTAAAGAACCACCAGGATGAACGCGACTTTAGCGTACTCACCGGGGAGGATATCTCACGCCCAACTAGCCAGCTCTTCCATACAATCTCACTTGTAGCAACTATTATTGCAAGCATCTCACTGATTGTTGGCGGCATTGGTATTATGAATATCCTGCTGGTTAACGTAGCTGAGCGTACCCGAGAAATCGGTATCCGCAAGGCGGTTGGCGCAAGCAACAACCATATTATGTGGCAATTCATCATTGAGTCTATCGTGATTAGTTTATGTGGTGGTATCGCCGGATATCTAATCGGTATGGTAGCTGCTGTTATCCTCAGCTTCTCGTTGCCATTTGCACCAAGCTTTAGCTTTAATGTGCCAATTATTTCACTCGCACTAGCACTCGTTGTTGGTATTGCGTTTGGTATTTACCCTGCTATTAAAGCAGCACGCAAAGACCCAATCGAATCTTTGCGCCGTCCATTCTAGGTTGCTGCGCATAGCAAAAACCACTCCAAAAGGAGTGGTTTTTTAATTATCACGTAGTATTACGCCAAAAGCCGACGCATTACCTCATCTGCGGCCAACGGTTTTCCATGCAATACTGCGGTGTAGCTAGCCGCCAAATGAGCCAACACTGTACCCTGCATAAGTTGCGCTGCCATCGTTTTGCCAGGCACGAGCACCAGCATCGGCTGCGGGCGCTGACCACTTAATTTTTTCGCAAGCTGCTTCATTGCTGTGCTCTGCCCCGTATGTTCCGAGGCAATATCTATCACTGCGAATGGTTTCATAATAGGTTGGCCAGTCCACCCAGGTGCTGCATTATAAGCTACTGGATAATATTCAGCGGTAGCTACTGTTTTAGCCGTTACCTGCCACGCCTGCTGCCAAATCGCCGCTAGTGAAGCCAGCTCTGGCGCCACATAAAACGCACCTGCCTTACCGTAGCTGTGTACGGCAATTTGTTTTGCAAGGTTCTCTTGCAGTGGCACGTGTGGTAGCAACGTTTCTGCAAAGGTAGTCGCTGCTTGGCGAGCTGCACTAATTTCCTGAACTAAATCGCCAGTAATAACCCCTAGCTGTTGCAATGCAGCCGCAACCCACCACCATAGGCGTATGGTCTGTATTTGCCAGGGCACTGCTTTGTGTAAAGATATGGCAAGCTGCGAATCGGTAACATCGTAGCTGCCCCCATCTTTATGCATTATTATATGGTGCACCCGAGCCCCCTTTTGGCGAGCAGCAGCACATAGCTGCGTGACAGTGCCACTACTTCCAGGCTGAGAGCTATAAGAAATGCCAAGTACTACCGTATCTGGGCCGACAAAAGCCGGCAACTGGCCTGCTGCATGCACAATCACCGGAGTTGACGCGCAGCTAAGTAGCCACTGTTGCACACTTGCCACCACGGGAAACGTGGCTCCATCGGCCATTAGTAGCACCTGCCGCGCTGGTGTCTTTTCAGCCCATGCACCACGCCACTGTAGGCTACTCTCATTATCCATTCGCAGCACTTCCAAAAAAGCAGCGCACACCCGCTGCGCCTCTTTGTGGCGCGCGACCATCTCGTCCAAAGGGTGTCGTCCTTCTTGCATCATCATCTCTTTTTATGATACACTAAAGAAAACCATAAGTTTAATTTAAGAGGTGGGAAAATTTATGAATCAAGACACGCAATCGTCGATTAGTGACGACCAAGAACTGGCCAAGGTATTGGCTGGTATTAATCCAGACGAGCCACAAGAGTTTGATATTCAAATGAACTCACCAGCTCCAACGCAGAAAACAATTGGTCAGTTGGACACTGCAGAAGAATCGAAGGAGGCGACTATGTCAAAAAACGAATCAAAGAATACATTTCAACCAACTCCACTAGCAGGTGGCGCAGCGCTTGGTGATATTAAGCAGCAGGCTATCCTTGAACTGCACCCAATCATGAGCAAGCTAGACGCAACTGCCGAGAATAAGTTTGATGCATATCTGCTTATTTTGCGTTCGACTGATGACAAATCACTGATTCAGCCAGCACACGAGGCAGCAATTGCCATCGAAGATGAAGGCCGCCGCGCACAAGCACTGCTCGACATCATTAAAGAAATTGACTTCTTCGAATCACGCGAAGATAAATAATAGCTCAAACCTCCCCACGCGGGAGGTTTTTGATTTCTCGTGCCCACCTTACATCCAAGAAAAACCCCGCATAGTATTACCTATGCGGGGTCTATACAATAAGGATTAGACTACGAGCTATACTCGCCCAAAGAAGCGCAAAACAGCGGTATAACATCGTGAGAAAAGCGATTGCTTCTCTGCCGTCTCCATCTGGGGTAGATAATGCCGATTAGTAAATACCAGCTTAGATGGCACCCTACCAAGCGATACCGTTGCCGTAGACTTCTTACTTAATCGCTGCTCAGCTGGGGCGAACTCCTTCAGATAAAACTGCATCCTGTCATCCTCATTGTTAAAAGGAAAGGGGCGGTAGTAAATGCCAGCTTCAGATAGCTTAGCAAGTATCTCAGCTACCTGCCTAGCCTTCTCGTCGCCACGCTCTGTTATATCTAAAACATCAAACGGTAGCTGACGAAAGTGATATTTACACTGATCAAATACCCGATTGTCACCTGTGCTGCTATTAGAAATATCAACAACAGCCCCTTTCTCCCTTCCTAAGGTTACCAGCTGAACATACAGGTCTACAACCTGCTTATCCTCCGCAAGGCTTGCCGACATCTGTGTATCTGGACATTTAACAGCGCTCACTGCACTCATCCTCTCTTTGTATAGGTCCATTGGTTGCGGGGAGCCAACAATAGCTCAACCATGCATACCAGCTAACAGTTTTGTTATAACGCAGGATTGCCCTATTGTCAACACATACAAAAACACCTCTATGCCTAGAGGTGTTTGTATATTGTGTAATACGTTGGGGCTTCTACATCATGCCCATGCCGCCAGGCATGCCGCCGCCAGCAGCTGGTGCTTCTGGCTCTGGAATTTCTACCACCAAAGCACCCATCGTTGCTGCGGTGCTGGCAATCGATGCAGCGTTTTGGATTACTTCCTTAGTTACGCGAGCTGGGTCGATCACACCCGCCTTCTTAAGGTCGACAATACCTTCTTCTGGCTGCATCACGTTAACACCATGACCAGGCTTTGCTGCCTCTACCTGCGCAAGCAGTGCTTCGGCATTTAGGCCGGCATTTTGCATGATTTGTACAAAAGGTGCAGTCAATGCCCGTTTTATAATTTGGCGGCCCGCAGCGTGGCTGTCAGAGCCCTTGTCGGCGATTTTAGCAGCTAGGTTAACAAGTGTCACACCGCCGCCGGCTACAATACCTTCAGCAAGCGCTGCTTTGGTTGCCGCAACCGCATCATCAACACGGAATTTCTTCTCGTCGATTTCAGTTTCGGTAGCACCACCGACCTTAATGACTGCCACCTTGCCTGAAAGTGCTGCTGCACGCTTTTCGTTCTCGGTGCGCTCGTAGTCGCTTGTAGCATTATCGGCGATTGCAGCAATTTCGGTAATGCGTGCCTGCACTGCTTTTTGATCTCCGGCCCCCTCTACGATAGTGGTGTCGGTCTTTGATACGATCACCTTGCGGGCGTTACCAAGCACCTCAAGGCCAACATTTTCAAAGGTCATACCTTTATCGCTGCTAATAACTGTTGCGCCAGTGAGTACTGCGATATCTTCCAGCACTTCCTTGCGGCGGTCACCAAAGCTTGGCGCCTTCACCGCTACGGTGTTCAGTACACCCTTTAGCTTGTTTAGTACCAATACGCTGAGCGCTTCACCTTCAACTTCATCGGCAATCAGCACCACGTCCTTCTTGCCAGTTTGTGCCAGCTTTTCAAGCAGTGGCAATAGCTCTTGTACGCTGCTAATCTTCTGATCAGTAATGACAATTGCTGGTTTTTCGTAAATCGCTTCCTGGCGGGCTGGGTCGGTTACGAAGAATGGGCTAATCCATCCCTTCTCGAAGGTAAATCCTTCCACCACTTCAGCCTGCAGCTCAAGCCCTTGGCCAGCTTCAACCGTCACGATGCCGTCTTTACCAATCTTTTCAATAACGCCAGCAATTAGCTTACCAATCTCGGCATCACCAGCTGAAATTGTCGCCACTTCTGCAATTTTATTACTATCACCCGCGACATCTTCCTTTAGATTATCGAGTGCGTGAATCACCTCACGGGCTGCTTCTTCAATACCCTTGCGCAGCTCTTGTGGATTGTGGCCAGCAGCAATAAGTCGGTTAGCCTCTTTCAAAATGTGGTATGTCAGAACAGTTACACTAGTCGTGCCATCACCAGCAACCTTATTAAGCTTGCTGGCTGCTTGCTTAATTAGTTCAGCACCAGTCTTGTGGCCAAGCGTTGCATCGTCATCTTCTGGCAAGTCAATACTTTCAGCCACAGTCACACCATCGTGTGTAATAGTTGGGCCACCATACTGCTTACCAATAACTACGTTGCCGCCTTTTGGTCCGTAGGTAACTTTTACCGCGTTGTATAGTGCCTGGGCGCCAGCAAGAACGCGAGCACGAGCATCATCACTATAAAATACTTTTTTCGCCATCTATCTCTCCTCCTTATATCTGCCGCTTAAGCAGCTAGTTTTGCTAAAATATCTTCTTCTGCAACGACCAAGTAGTCCTGGCCATCAACCGACAGCTCGGTTGTCGAGTACTCTTTATAAATAATCTGGTCGCCAACCTGCACCTGCTTTGCCTCTGGGCCAACCGCCACAACGCGGGCTGCTACTGGTTTTTCCTTTGCTGAATCCGGCAAAAAAATACCACTACTGGTAGCCGCCTTTTGCTCTTGTTTTTGAGCTACGACACGAGCGCCGAGCGGTGTTATTGCTGTACTCATAATCCCTCCTTTTAGGATGTTTATGTTCGATGATATCTAAGATTTATTATAAAAAATTAGCACTCATATTGCAAGAGTGCTAATTTCTTGATTATCTGGCTACCGTTATACTTTACGCTGACGGCGGCGAATTGTTTCAATAAGCCATGGCTTAAGATACTGCAGTGGTTTAATCACCAAATCTTGCGCTGGCACATAGGCAAGCTCTTCCACGCCGAAACCGCGCTTAAACACACTCACACCATAGAAGCGGTGATCGGTTTCATCTTCGCCCACAATACCCCAGAAGTTGTAGCGCTTAATACCACGTTCACGCGCATCGCGCATCGCTTCCATGTGTAGTAGCGGCGCACCAGATAGCTTTGTACCTAGCTCGGTGCTCACACCATAGTGATATGAAGCCTCGTTACCGTAAAAAATGATGAAATTTTGCGCTAAAATCTGATCGTTGTAGCGAGCAGTATACAGCACTACGTTGCCTGTCTCAGCAAAAGCAGCAAACTGCTTTTTGAAAAATTCCTCCGAAAACGCCACAAAACCGTGTCGTCCAGCAGTCTGCAGCTGGATATTGTAAAACTCCTTCATACGCTCTGGGTCGGTGCTTTTTTCTACCTGAATATCGTTCTTGGCCGCCTTGCGCAGTGCACGACGAAGCCGCTGACGCATACCTTTAAGCAGCTCTTCCTCGCTCTTCTCAAGATCGAGCACACCGGCTAGCTCAACGCTAAGGTACATCGGTGCTGGGCGGAAGCCAAGGTCGGCGAATAACCGCAGGTGCGATGCCGACCGAGTCAACTGTGGACGTACGCGCACAAAAATACAACGCAGTTTTTCAGCCTGCTCACGCATATCATCACGCAGCATTGTTACCGCGTCCATATCGTCCCAGTCTACGATTGGCCCGCCGGCAACCGCCAGGTGACGACCACGTTTAGCTGGCTCAACATAACCCTCATACACGCCAATCAGCTTTTTGCCATCGAACAGTCCGCGACGAACAACATCATGCCCAAGGCTTTTGTGGAACTCACCCCACTGCCACGCCTGCAAAAAGTTTGCCTCAGGATGAGACTCAACAAATGTATCCCATTGCTTTCTGCTTGTAATATCTTTGACTTCTCGCGCCATTTATAATTTTCTCCTTTTCTTTCGCGTTGTTTCCACAATCCAGTTCTTTAGATATTTTGGCCGTGACAAAATAATATCATAAGCCGGAATAAAGCTCACATCCTGCCCACCAAAACCACGCTTAAACGTGGTGACACCAGCGTACCGGTGGTTTGGGTCACTAGTGTAAGCAATTCCCCAAAAATTAAACCGCTTTGCACCGGCAGCCTTGGCATCTTGAATCGCCTGCCAAAGCAATCCATACGCACCCGGCTCTTTGCGAGCTTGCGGGACTGAGGCCGCTTCATGGTATACCGCCTCTGGTCCATCAATAATGACAAGGGCAGCATTTAGTATGACACCATCTTTTTCAGCGGTATATAGCTGCAAAGCATCACCAAAGGTTTCGGCGTATGTTTCCAAGAATGACCGGCTTGGTGGTACAAACCCCTGTCGCTGAGCAGTGTCTGCTTGCATATCATAAAACGTTGTAATATTACCAGCAGCTGGGCGACTCGTCACCACAACGTCGCGCCGAGCACTACGACGCACCTCATAGCGCGTTTGTCGGCGCATACCCGCAAGCAGCGTCTCTTCATCGCTTGTGATATCCAATATATTCGTATGTTCAGCGTGCAGGTGCATTGGTGAGCGGCGCACACGGTGTGATAGTCGCTGCAAACTATCCACAAAGAGTGTTTCGTTATCTGGTGTTTCGTGTAGCTGCGGTCGAACACGCACAAAAACGCAGTGGTGGTGTTTACCCTGCTGAGCTATATCGCGCAGCACAACATCCGCAAGTGCTTGATGCTTCCAGTCTAGCAGTGGACCACCCGCTATCTCTAAGTAGCGGCCTCGGCGCGCATCTTGCACAATACCACTCCACATAGCCACCACTTCAGTACCCTGCCGCACAATTCTACGCAGCACAGTATTACCTCGTGCCTCGTAAAACGCCGTCCAGCGCCATGACTGCAAAAAGTTTGCCTCGGGATAGGCAAGCAGTGCCTGCTGCCAATCTTGCTGCGTTGCGTCGGTGATACTGAAATCTGCTATTCCACCACTCATGAATTACCTCCCGCGTTGCCCGTAATACTTGCCGCGATTTGCTGTACGTGCTGGGCTGTCACAAATTGGTGCGTTGGCACATTATAAACCGAACCAGCTGCAATCACAGCATTTGGGTATGCTGCTTCGTTGAATTGTACGCTGCCGTACAACCGAGCTGGCGAAACTGGTTTATCATACCAAATATCTTCAAAGAAAAAGCCGTGCTGCTTGAGGCGTGCAATAATTGCATCTCGCTCTGTTGAGATCAGCGGTACACGCACTGGAGCACTACCAGCCTTAAGCGCAAATGGTAAAATCGTTGCTCCACCGCCAAGTGCCTTGCGGTACAGCTGCACCAACTGGCGCCGACGCTCTAGGTCACTATCTAGCTGCTCAAATCGCCATAAAGCCCGCTTTGCCTGCCAAGCTGGCAGCTTGCGCGTACGATCCAGCGGGCCATCAGCCGAACGAATGGCCAGTTTTAGTTTATAGGCCGCCGCTAAAATATATTTACCAAGCCCAATTCCGTGGGTACCACGAACAGCTACCGCCATGATCGGGTAAATACGATCGCGCAACTGGTCAATAAACCGTGGCGCGCTATGTGGCTGCCGCACCGAGGCGATTTTTCCTGGCACACGGGTAACAAGTGCGCCACCGTTGATTGTATCTAGTAGTTTATCACGGCCAAATGACAGCATCGTGTAGTCTCCAACGGTACCAACTTCTCGACCATCGGTGTACCGCATACCAGCTGCATGTGCCAAATCTTCGATAATAGGTATGCCTTGCCGGCGAGCCACTGATTCAATACCAGTAATATCGGCTGGCATACCAAGTGTATTTTGCACAATAACCGCCTTGATATCCTCTTGCTGCATCACTTGCTGCAACTGCTCTCCGCCATAGTGCAGTGTATTTAGGGCAATATCAACATACACCGGCGTGCAGCCAGCCTTCTCGACTGCCTCAATTACGCTGTAACACGTGAATGCGTTCACTGCTACCTTGCCGTTGCCACCAGTCGCTACCCAAACCGCCTCAGCTAGCGCGGTTCGGCCGCGCGCAAAAAGCGTCACATGGCCTTTGTATCGGCGAGCTAGCGCCATCTCTAAATTATACCGGTCCCGGCGTCCACCAATGGCAAATAGATGCGCCAAGGCTTGCTTCCAGGTGTACTGTGATCCAACTGATTGAAATAGCATTATCGACCCGCGCCTTCCCTGCTCGGCTGCGCTTCAATCTGCTGCACAATACGAGCAATTTCTTCTGCCAGTTGCTCTGGGTGAGTAATGTATGGTGCGTGAGGCCATCCGGCAAACGTGCTCATCTGCGAGCCAGCTAGCTGTTGATGCATCTTCTTACCCATACCGAGCGGCGTCACTTTGTCATCCTCGCCCCATACTACAAATATATTGTCTTGGTGCACACGCGAGAGATCAAGTGCCTTATCACTCTCTAGCATATTATGAAGCGTTTTTTTCATATTTTCTGGTGCACGGTTGTAGTCGCTCTTCAATAGGCGATACACTATCTTTTTTAGATATGGCACATGTTTTAGTGGTGCTAGCGCTTTAGCAGCAGCTCGAAATACCCGACGCTTAAATGATACTGCACCCGGATTCTCATATACTCCGGCAGCATTCAGTAAAATAAGCCCGGCAAACGCATTGTCATGCCCTTGCGCTAAATAATTCAGCGCAATACGTCCACCATTGCTGTGCCCAAGCACGATTGGGTTTTCAATCCCCTGCAGCTGCTGCGCTAGCCAAGCAGTGTAACCGTCAATAGTCCAGACCTCGCTGCTTGGTGTGGTCAGTCCTGGAACTTGTAGCTGTTTTACCTCAATGCCACGTGCTCGCAAGTCAGCTACTGTCTTGGTCCATGGCTTAATTGAGTATGCCCATCCGTGAGCAATCACAAGTGTTGTCTTCATACTAATACAGTCCCCATTTTGCACGACGCCGTTTAGCGGCAGCGTCTTGACGTGCAAGTTTCGTAATATTTGCTTTGTCTGCAAGCAGCTTCTCTACAATCCACTCGAGGTACTGGCTTCCCTTTAGCATGATTGTTGCCTGATCTGGGGCTTGCTTGCGAATATACTGCAGTGCGTCTTCAGTTTTAGTGAAAGCAGCAGTTTTATCACCCTTGCCAGCTTTTTCTAGCTGCGGCAAGGTATATTTCTTTGTGCGTCGACCCACTAACACGTAGCGGTCAGCCGCCACCTGTGCAGCCGCCTGGCCGAGCTTCTCGTGTTGGTCGCGTTCGCCCTCACCCTGGTCTGTCATATCACCAATTACTAGCCATTTCTCACCAGGCACGGTCATGTCCTGCATCATCGTAAACATCGATTGCATACTGACAAGGTGAGCATTATAAGTGCTATCTACTAAATGCAGCTGACCCTGATCGCCCACACCCGTAAAATAACTCGAGCGGCTTGGTGGCATCACAAAATCATTCATATGCTGCGGCAGCGGCACGTTCAGGTAGTTCGTCAGCTGCAGTAGCATTGCAAGTTGCGTGCTAATCTCACGCGGCATTGGATATGGAATGGTGAACAAGGTCTCACCAAAAGTAAACTCTGCTTGCTGCGGCGTAACAGTGTAGCCAGTGAGGTCACTCTTATGAACTGCGGCCACCTTCGCCGAGATATTCGCTGTCTCGCGCACCATATGCTCATTGTCACCATCGATAACAACAAGATCACGCGCTGCACGAGCCAAACTAGCAAACTCGTAGGCGATTGCCTCTTCCACGGTGCTAAAGCGCCCTTCGCGCACCTGGCGGTCGAAGAAAATGGCGTGCGAACGAGCTGAACTAACCCATAGCGTAATGTGCGGGCGCAACCAATTTGCCAGGAAAGTCGCCTCATTCGGCCGCTCGCCGTCAATTTCAACCACGTAGTATTGCTGCGAATGCGTAAAGGTCAGCGCTCGCCACGGCACTATCAAAAAGAGCTTAAACCACCGTGCCTTCGACCCATAAATACCGTGGGTCCCAACAATATCGAACGGAATCCCAAAGGCGCTGTTGGCATTGTGTGAATAATGTGCACGCTCACCAAGCGTCAGCTCGAGCAGGTGCAGCATGGTAGTTTTACCCACAGAACCAGTCACCGCAATAATAGTAGGTTTCCAGCGCCGCAAACTTACATTTGCCCAAAAACGAAAATACCCAGCTACGACAAAATATAATTGTTTTTTAATTTTAGATAATAATCTGTGCACGTTCTACTCCTGCTTCGCCGCCATACGCTCTTTAATTATCTCTCGTGCCACGTCCGCATCATTCCATGGCATACGCTGGCCGTTCATGATGCGGTACACTTCATGGCCCAAACCAGTCACTAGCACGGTATCTCCTGGCCGGGCTGCAGCAATCGCCTGTGACAAAGCTTCACGACGATCAGCGATTTCAGTCGTCTTTTGTTCGCCACCAGCCTGCTGGATACCCTCGTAAATCATGCGACGAATTGTATCGGCATCTTCAGTATAATTTTCCTCATCTGTCAAATAAATCGCATCGGCTTGCTTGGCTGCAATCGCTCCCATAATCGGACGCTTCTCTTTATCACGATCACCACATGAACCAAACACCAGTGATACATTACCCGGCGTGATCTCGCGCACGCTTGCCAGCATTTTTTCAAGTGCATCTGGCGTGTGGGCATAGTCTACAATCACATCGTAATCTTGCCCTGCCTGCACACGCTCAAATCGGCCAGGTACGCCTCGCAGTTGTGCTGCACCCTGCACCAGCGCCTCATCCGATGCACCAAGCGCGCGGCAAAGTGCCGCTGCGGCTGTCATATTATATATATTAAACTCGCCTGGTAAATGTGTCTTTAGCACAATGCCATCTTCTGGCGCATCGCCTGGCAAATGAATCCGTGCCTGACTGCCATCTGGCTGGGCAATACTATCACCAATCTGCGCCTGAGCATCCTCGGTCTTACCATAGGTAATCTTTTCCGTGCCAGCTTCAAATTTATTAAAGTGCTCAAACCACTCGTCATCGCGGTTCAAGATAATATATTGTGGACGACCAGCGAACAGCTTCGCTTTGGCAGCCGCATAGTTATCCATCGTTTTGTGGTAGTCTAGGTGGTCCTGTGTTACGTTAGTCATCACCGCCGCCAAAATCGGCACACCATCAAGCTTATGCTGATCAAGTGCATGGCTGGTGATCTCAAGCACGACATAATCGACGCCAGCCTGCTTAGCTGCCTTAAAGAACTGCTGCATCCGTGCAGTAGTGCCGACAGTGGCGTTTAAATCATTCAGCTGCTTATCGCCGGCTATCTCAATCAGTGCCGTTGAAAACATAGCAGTGCGTTTGCCTGCTGCTTTTAACATATTATTAATAAAGTTTACCGTCGTGGTTTTACCATTTGTGCCAGTCACCGCGATAACCTGAAGGCTTTTCGCCGGGTTACCATAACGCAAACTGACGAGCTTGACGCGCCCCACTCGATACAATTCCTCAATCCGCCGCACCAGTTTTGGTGATAAACTGCTACGGACTAGGTGTACAATCTTCTGCTTCATGTCACCAATTTTACCACTTTTTCCAGATTTTTGTTATACTAGTGACTAGAGTTATGGTGAAGATTTTGGGAATCGAAAGTAGCTGCGATGAAACAGCAGCCGCAATTGTTGAAAACGGGCAAAAATTGCTCTCAAATGTTGTACAATCGCAAATTGATATTCATGCTGAGTACGGCGGCGTTATTCCTGAAATTGCCGCCCGTAGTCACATAGAAGCTATTCGGCCAGTGATTACTGAGGCGTTCAGCCAAAGCGGCCTTAGTTGGGATGATATTGATGGTATCGCGGTGACCACAATGCCCGGCCTGGTCGGGTCATTACTCATTGGATCACTAGCGGCCCGCTCGCTTGCCATTATTCACCATAAGCCGCTCTACGCTATTCACCACGTTGAAGCTCATGTATATGCTAATTTCATCACCCAAGCGGCAGCATCAAACCCAAGCCTAGAAGGCCTCTCATTGCCACGCACGCAACCGACATTTCCGCTGTTGGCACTTATCGTTTCAGGTGGCCACACTCAGCTTGTACTCTTCAAGAACCATGGTGATTATGCCCTGCTCGGCCAAACTCAAGATGATGCCGTTGGTGAAGCTTTTGATAAAGTAGCCAAAATCATTGGTCTACCCTACCCTGGCGGCCCAGCCATCGCTAAAGCTGCCGCCAGTGGCAACGAGACCGCCTTCACCCTACCAAAGGCCCGACTATCTGGTGAATTTGATTTTTCTTTCTCTGGACTAAAAACTGCCGTGTTGCGCACCATTCAAAAAGAAGTCGGCGTTGATATTTCGTATCCATCATTCAAGCTACCCGCTCTTGTATCGCCCACGTTGCAAGCAGACATGGCCGCTAGCTTTCAGCGTACCGCAATAGCAACACTTGTTGACAAAACAGAAAAAGCATTTTATAAATATAATCCGGTATCAGTTGTTATTGCCGGGGGCGTTGCTGCCAACCAAGCTCTTCGCGAAGAGCTAGCCCGTCGTCTGCCGCTATCAATCAACTACGCACCGGTGCAATTATGCACCGACAACGCTGCCATGATCGCCACACTAGGCTATTATATGCATGTGGCTGGTAAATCTCGTTCACCATACGGACTAGAGGTTATTCCGAGCATTTCAATGAGCCAAACAGCTTGGGGCCAAGCAGCCGATCACCCTACTGCATAGCTAATATCAAATTTCTTACCTGAAGACAAAAGGAGCTAATTATGTCATTTTTACAGTCACCCGCTTGGGGCACATTCCAAAAAACACAGGGACGCCAAATCATCAGCCGCAATGGCGATGGTTGGCGATACCAAGCTATTTTGGAACACGGCACAGGCAATACCAGGGCCTACACCCCATATGGACCAATCGCCGATTCAGCAGCAGCTTTCGACGCGGCACTTACTGCGCTCGAACAAGACGCCAAGCAGCACGGTGCAACTTTTGTGCGCATCGAGCCCACCTTCCCTATTAGCGACAGCGAGCTTCGTGCCCGTGGCTATCGAAAGGTTACCTATAATCAGTTGCAGCCAGCTCACACGCAGCTCATCGATTTGTCTCAGGATGAAGATGCAATTATTGCACAGATGTCACAAAACACCCGCAATCTCTATCGCAACCATCACAAAAAAGGCATAGCAATCCACAAATCTCACAATCCTAAAGATATTGAAATTCTCTTAACATTCCTCCGTCAGGTTGCTCAGCGTAACCACATCACTCCACACAGCGATGCTTATTTTAAAGCACAGGCAAAGGCACTATTGCCACATAAAGCTGCCACCCTCTTTTACGCTACGCTCGGAGACACCCCAATTGCCGCTTCCCTCATGTACGACAGCGATGACACGCGCACCTACGCGCACGCTGCTGCCGACGACACATATCGTAAATATTCTGCCGGCACTGCCCTGCTAGCTTATGCAATCATCGATGCGAAGCACGCCGGCAAAACAACCTTCGACCTGTATGGTATTGCACCCGAAAATGAACCAAACCACCCATGGGCTGGCTTTACAAAGTTTAAAAAGTCATTTGGCGGCAAAAGCGTGGCCTACCCTGGGGCTTGGGATAAACCGCTAAAGCCATTGCGTTACCACATATACCGATGCTATCAATCATTGCGCCGTACACTAAAGAAGCGCCGCAAGTAACTATTGCAACCTGTGCTATAATAAGGCCATACCGACGTGAGAGGGTATGGCTTTTACTTCTTTGGGAGCGTATCAGATGATACGGTGACGCTCATGCTTATTTCACGTGAAATTAACATAAGCACCATCATAAGAGCAAGGATACGCACTCGTCATGAAATTGGCACGATCATACGAACCAAATAATTACGAACCAGATATTTATGCCCTCTGGGAAGCCAGTGGAGCCTTTAAACCAAAAGGGGAAGGTGAGCCCTATTCCATCGTCATGCCACCACCAAACGCAAACGGAAATTTGCACCTGGGGCATGCCTACATTACTTTTTTGCAAGATATATTAATCCGCTTTTACCGCATGCAGGGCAGGGACACTGTCTATATTCCTGGCGCAGACCACGCAGGGTTTGAAACATGGGTGGTATTTGAGCGGGAGCTACAAAAGCAGGGCAAAAGCCGCTTCGACTACGACCGTGAGCAGCTTTACGATATGGTGTGGGACTTTGTTGCCAGCAAACGTGGCCCGATGGAGCTGCAGCTGCGCGCCCTGGGTGCAAGCGCCGATTGGAGTAAGTTGACCTTTACCCTCGACCCTAAAGTGACAAAAACAGTTTACGACACCTTCCAGAAACTATGGAACGATGGCCTGATTTACCGAGGCGAGCGGATCGTGAACTACTGCACCACACACCAAACAAGCTTCTCAGACATCGAGGTTGAATACACAAATGACCCAGGCCACCTGTGGCACATCACCTACCAAACAGAGCAGGGAACGCCAATTATTATCGCGACGACCCGCCCAGAAACCTTACTCGGTGACACCGCGATTGCTGTGCACCCAGACGATGCACGCTACCAACAGCTCATTGGCACTCGGGCAATCCTGCCAATTGTTGGCCGCACATTGCCAATTGTCGCTGATGATTACGTTGACACCAGTTTCGGTACCGGGGCCTTAAAGGTAACGCCGGCGCATGATCCAAATGACTTTGAAATAGCCAAGCGGCACGACCTGCCAGCAGTTTCAATCATTAGCGCCGATGGCCACTTGATAAACGTACCGGATGAATTTATGGGACTCACCCTGGAAGAGGCTCGCACTAAAGTCGTTGCCAAGCTAAGGGAAACTGGCGCGCTCGTTAAGGAAGAACCTATCGAGCACAGCGTTGGTCATTGTTACAAATGTAAAACTGTTATTGAACCAATGCTTAAAGAGCAGTGGTTTATCAACGTGCAGCCGCTTGCCAAGCAAGCTATCGCAGCTATTCAGCGCGGGGAAATTTCATTCACGCCAGCCACCCGTGCCAAGGCGCTGGTACAATACCTAGAAAATGTTCACGACTGGAATATCAGCCGACAAATTCCGTGGGGAATTCCAATTCCGGCCTTCCACAAACAAGGCGACGACACTGACTGGATTTTTGACACCCGTGTTGATCAAAAAGAGATTGATGTAAATGGTACAACATATATCCGCGAAGAGGATACCTTCGACACCTGGTTTAGCTCGGGACAGTGGCCATTTATTACCACCGACTTTTTAGACTCTGGCGACCTAGCTCGCTTCTACCCGCTCAGCGTCATGGAAACCGGTGCAGATATCTTGTACCAGTGGGTTGGCCGCATGATTATGCTTGGGCTATACCGAACAGGGCAGGTACCATTTAAGCACGTATACCTGAATGGTCTGATCAACGATGAGCACAACCAAAAAATGAGCAAAAGTAAAGGCAACGTCATTAACCCAATGGACGTACTCACCGAGTACGGCTCAGATGCGCTACGCTTTGGTATTATCGTTAACCGCAGTGCAGGGCAGAACCAAGCATTTGCAAAAAATAAAGTCGTGGCAGGGCGCAATTTCTGTAACAAGCTATGGAATATTGCACGATTTACCGAAAGCAAACTTGGCAGCGACTACAAGGTAGGTCCAATCCAGCCAAAAACTCCAGCCGACCATTGGATTATTCGCCAGCTAAACACTGCCGCCCAGGAGATCGAGCAGCACATTACGCACTATCGTTTTGCCGAGGCAATGGAGCTGGTATATCACACGATTTGGGATGATCTTGCAGATTGGTATATTGAAAGTTCAAAGGCCGCACCAAACCTGCCAGTTCTATCGTGGGCGCTCTCAACCAGCCTGAAGCTAGCACATCCATTTATTCCGTTTGTAACTGAAACCATCTGGCAGTCGCTGGACTTCACCACAGACCTGCTGATCACCGAGACCTGGCCTATTGCCAACGACTATGATGCCGAGCAAGCGGCAGCATTCGAGCAGCTGCAACACTTCGTGCGTGAAGCCCGTTTTATGCTCAGTGAACTGCCAACCTCACGTCAATATCGCATCGTATACCAAGACGATCCTCTGCTAGACGCCAACCATGAAACCTTGCGCCACCTATTGCAGGTCCAAGCAGTAGCACAAGTGGACCACCCAAGTGGACTGCGTATCGCTAGCAGTGGTCGCTCAGCTTGGTTAGATGTAGACGAAGATACACTCTACGAACATAAAGCAAATCTTCAACAACGTCTGACTGCGGCGGAATCAGCCATCGCAAAACTAGAAGCCCGCCTTACAAATCCAAACTACGTAGATAAAGCCCCTACGCACCTGGTAGTCGAAACTCGCCAGCAGCTACTAGACCAGGAACACCTTGCTGAGCGGTTGAAACGCGAATTGGAAGCAGTCTCATAACCGCAGACCAACCAAAAACCCCAGGCTCTCCAACCTGGGGTTTTACTATGCCGTTCTCACGCGGCACGCTCCAAAAAGAAATACTGTAATTACACGCAGGCCCTCCAGCCTACTACAGGATCACACTTCAAAATACACCGGTATCACTCCAGCTACCGCCAAAGTAATACTCCTTCACTCACTGTCATTCATCAATTACTGAATCATTGTCTAGGTACATTATTAGCCCGTTGGTGGTGGGCCGCCGCTGTAGCCATCATGGCCACTATTCTTTCGCCCAAACCCGAACTGTTTTCTATCCTCTCGTCCAAACAAGTCTGGGTCGTGGTGCGGACCGTGCGGCTCGCTGCGCGGCTTATCTCTGCTGCTTTGGGCGCTGATACTGACTATTGTCACGGTATCAAACTTGGGCTCATGGAGCAAAATACCCGTGACAATCGAAAGAATTGCCAGTAGGCTGGCGCCCGTAATGTTATGGTTCATCTTGGTTACTCTTTGTTTGTGTTATGTTTGGTAATGCTCTTACATTAGCATTGTTTTTGATTTATGTCAACATTATGCCTTGATAATCTTGTTTTTTGCACATTACATGTGATGATATTGTGATCCACGAGCAATTTCTTGACAGCGGTACAACTGCTCCACCAGCAGCAGCCTTACTAGCTGGTGAGGAAACACCAACCGAGAAAGCGACCACACAAAGGTAGCCCGCTGCTGCAACTGCTTGGTAACACCATAGGCGCCACCAATAATAATCACCACCGGACGACCACTGGTGAGCGGCTGCAACAGCTTTGTGCAAAGCTCTGGTGATGACACATTGTTACCAACTTCATCTAGCAGCACGACAAAAGGCTGCTCTTTATAGCTATCAATTAGCTTTATGAGGCGCTGAGACTCCTCCTGACGCGCGTTATCGCCTTCCAGGTGGCTGTGTGGCAAAAAACGCCACTGCACGCCCCAGGGCGCCCGCAATCGGCACTGATACGCGGTAATAGCAGCGATTAGGTCTGTATCGTGTTTTTTACCAATCGCAGCAATAGTAATCATAGGCTACTGCAGCCCTTGCGCTAACTGCTGCGCAATATCTGCAAGCTGGTCTGGCTCGCTGTGTACAGGGTAGCCGTGGTGCAATTGCAACACTGTCTTGTCATATAGTGGAACCAGGTGGATGTGAGCATGTGGCACTTCAAACCCTTCTACCACTACGCCAACGCGCTGTGGCTGCAACACCTTTTGCATATGTCGCGCCAGCATATGCGCTGTAGCCCACAGATGACTATACGTTTCTACGTCTAGCTCCCACAGTGAAGCAACCTGCTGGCGGGGAATAACCAGCACGTGTCCATCACTTAACGGGTTGATATCGAGCATGCTATATACCACATCATCTTCATATACGCGGTAGCTTGGAATTTCACCTTGCATAATCCTGGTAAAAATTGACGGCTCTTGGCTATCCATTATAGTGCTCCTTTATCATTAAAATTGCCACCTGGCACTAGGGCGAGATGGCGATAATTCCTTCATATGGCGGAGAGAGAGGGATTCGAACCCTCGGTACCTTGCGGCACACTTGTTTTCGAGACAAGCCAGTTCAACCACTCCTGCACCTCTCCATCTCACCACCAGTATACCAAACTTTTATTGCTTGCGCTAATTCATTTTTTATGATACTATAACGGTCATGAAAGACAGTGAACACACAAAGGCAAAAAAATCAACTATTGCAGATGATGCTAAGGCCGCAAAGAAGGCAGAACTAACGGCCAAAACAAAAGAAACTCAGGAAGCTATCGCTCAGCGTAGTGAAGAGGCCAAGCAGGCCAAGGCTCGGGCAGAACAAGAAAAAGCTAGCCAAGAGCAGCAGCAAAAGGCTGA
>JABCOR020000009.1 GCA_013333495.2 Candidatus Saccharimonadota bacterium
GGATGCGCACGTGGTTCCCGTGCCGGAAAGCTACGCATTCAGCCAGCTAGATCAGCCCGAATTTGTGGCGAACGCCCTGCGGAAAGAGCTGGACGGGTAGGAGTAGACTAGCCGAGCTACAACGTGCCGGCGCTACGGATTAGCTTATCCCAGGTGCCGGTTTTTTGAATGTCATCCATACTCATAATTTCTAATTCTGTGGCAAGGTCCCAGAGCTCATAAAGGGTCTTATCTTGCGCGATATCATAGTGTGCCATGACATTAACGAGCCTATAGGCGATGTCGTGCACGGGCCATAGCTCCCGGTAGCCGCACGATAGTAGTGTTTTATAGTAGCTTGCAACCTCCGCTCTGGTGTGGAGTGAGATTTCCAAGGTAGTGATGGGCGTCGAATAGTCAACCAGCTCAGCCAGTTGCTGCCAAAGCGGCAACCGACCAGCCATAGTAGGTTGACGCTGCAGCTGCGCAGCAAGAGAAAGAATATTGGCCGTAAGTGGCAGTTGGTTTTTATGTGGTACATGCTGCAGTTGAGCGATTGCTTGCAGGATAGTCGTGTCATACTCACGCCCGAGAAATAATAGGTAACTACGGACAAAACGCTGCAATGATGATTTATTGGTTATTTTTGCTAGCGCATGTGACCAAAAGATCTCTCTATCACGCTGAATACGGAGATTGAGGGGCGGGGTGTTCATAAACATATATAAATTAACTTAGAGATACTAGCTCTTATAGGTTGTAAGAGAATATATCAACAACCAAGCAATAGTACAAGGTTGAAATTCTAGTGTTGGCTAGCTAGTGCTTGCTACGGTGATGTATGCCTCTCTTTCAACTTCGCCGTCCGTAGAACAGCCCGGTAGACAGCAAGTGTTTCACGGGCGGTTTTTTCCCATGAGTAGCGGGCCAGGACGCGTTGGCTGTTTTGCACGAGGGTGTCGCAGAGCATATCATCATCGAGCACGTCAGTAATGGCTCGGGCGATATCGTTTGTATCATATGGGTCAAAATAGTGGGCGGCATCACTGTAGACTTCTGGCAGGCAGGTGGCGTTGCTGGAAACGAGCGGTGCGCCATACTGCATTGCCTCTAGGCCAGGGAGGCCAAACCCTTCCATGAGCGACGGAAACACATAGGCGCGGCAATTAGCATATAGCCAGTCGCGTACCGCATCTTCGACAAAATCAGTGAAAATAATGTTACGATACCCCTGCTTTTGGAAGTAGGCTTCGTTGCGCTGGGTGGCGGCATTTTTGCGCCCAACAAGGACTAATTTCAGCTCTGGCCGATGGGTGAGTAGCTGTTGATGAGCATCACCAAGGCGGCGGATGTTTTTATAGTCGCTCTGCTGGCCGACATACAGAATAAAATCACCAAGCGGCTCTGGATATGGTTTTAGCTCATTGAGCGCAAGAGCATCGGCTGCTTCGTAGGTAAGGTAAGTTTTGCCTCGTGCAGCTTTTGTGAACGATAATAAATCTTGCTCGGTGTATTTACTTGGCACAATGATGGCTTGACTGCTGTGGCTAACCCAGCGAAAGACACCGCGCCCCACCAGCTGCTTCAGGTGAAAAGCCAGCCAGTTTTTGTCTGAATTGTAGGTTTTAAGTAGCGTAAGGTCGTGAATAGTGGTAACGTGCAGCCCGCGGTATAAAATTGGCTGCTGCGGCATACAAAAGTGCACTAAATCCGCGCCAAGCTCATCGAGCTGCTTTTTAAAACCAAGCTGCTCGGCAAAAGAGTAATCTGCGTAATCGGCTACAACAATATGAAAATTAGGGTTGGTTGGCCGGTAGAATTGCTTATCTTTGGCACGCACTAAAATAGTGTAGCGATTGGTGCGATCAAGTTGTTCTAGGTAGTGCAGTAGCCGCTCGACATAGCGCCCTGTAGAGCTGCTAATAATACGAGCGTCAATAGCGATGTGATACATGGTAGTTCCTATGATTTCTTGGTGAAAGTAGTAAACAAGCGGTGCACTCGGTGTAGGCCAGTTTGGCTATCGAGTGGTCCGGGGTGAAGGCGTGAGTAGAGTTCTTCGGCTTCGATTTGCCGCCATTGCTGAATTTGCCAACGGGCGCGAATAGTGTGTGGCAATAACAAGAGGCTTTGCAGGGCGCCGATAAGCGCTGGTCCGCCTCGTCCGCTGGCGATGGCTTTACTAAACAATAAGAGGTAGCTTAACCAAAATAGTGGCAATAAGCGCGGTAGTAGCTGCAGCGGCGTATTTTTGTAAAAGACCATAGGGGTGTTACGGAAGAAGTAGCGAGTAGTTAGGCCAGGTATTTTACGGCTACTGCTGCCAGTGTCATGATAAGAGATAGCCGAAGCTTGGTAATATGCTTGGTTGCCGAGCAGTTGTGCACGGTAGCTGAGGTCGATGTCTTCAAAATACATAAAGAATCGCTCATCGAACAAGCCAGCGCGGCGTAATAATTCGCGTCTATACAGCACATTGCCGCCGCTCGCTCCGAAAATACTCGTTGGCATAGCAGTTCCGTCGCTAGCTGGTTTACCGCGGCCGCGTGGCCCGGCAATACCCCAGGTAGTCATCAGTTCACCGGTAGAATCGATAGTATCGCCAGCTTTATTTAGAAATAGCCCAGTAAATATACCAACTTTTGGCTGCTGATCAGCCGCGCGTAATAGCTGTTCGAGCCAGTCTGTTTTAGCGGTGGCATCAGGATTCAACGTGCCAATAAAGGCGTAGTCATGTTTCAATGCCCAGTGGAAGCCGCGATTAACACCACCAGCAAAACCACTATTTTCAGAATTTGCAATAATGTGAACGTGGTCGGTGTCATCAAATTCTTGATGAATTTGCTGCAACGAATCATCACTCGATGCATTGTCGACAATCACAATTTTAGGGAGCACAGTCTGCTGTAACAGGGAATGAACAGAGCGAATAGTATCGCTGGCATTATTCCAGTTTAAGACAATAATAGCAGTGTTTGGAGTATTGGACTTTTCCATAGTTTACTACTATAATAGCAGACATATGAGTAATTTTCTAACAAAAGAAAATAAAGCACTCCTGGCAGAATTAGTTCGGACCGACTTTAAACTACGCTATCAGGGATCGCTTTTAGGATATGTTTGGTCGCTGCTGAAGCCGCTACTGCTATTTGGCATCTTGTATGTCGTATTTGTTAACTTTTTGCGCGTTGGTAATGAAATCCAACACTTCGCGGTTTACCTCTTGATTGGTATCGTGCTGTGGAACTTCTTTACCGAGATGACAGTGCAAAGCGTTGGGGCGATCGTTGGCCGCAGCGATTTGATTCGTAAGATTAAGATTCCGCGCTGGACAGTGGTGATTTCAACCAGTATTTCAGCGACTATTAACCTCTTGCTGAGCTTGGTGATTGTGGCTATTTTTATGGTCGTTAACCAAGTGCCGCTCACATTGGCTGGCGTGCTGCTATTTCCAGTGTATGTTATTTGGCTGTATTTGCTGGCGCTCGGCTTTTCGTTCTTGCTTTCGGCACTGTATGTAAAGTTCCGTGATGTGTCATACATTTGGGAAGTTATTCTGCAGGGTGGTTTTTACGCAACACCGATTATTTACCCGCTGCAAATGGTAAAGAACGAGCTACTCGAGAAGCTACTGCTGCTCAATCCGGTTGCACTAGTTATTCAAGGAGTGCGCGATGCAATCATTGGTGACAAGACACTCAGCTTTTTCGACTTGTGGCATAACCCACTTGCGATTGTGGTGCCAGTCGGCTTTACCCTTGTGGTGCTTGTCGGTGGTTGGCTATATTTCCAAAAAGAATCAAAGTTTTTCGCGGAGAATTTGTAAATGACAGGGAAGACACGAGGTGTCGCGCTTGATGTGCAGCACATAACAAAAGAATTTAAGCTGCCACACGAGTCGCAGAATTCATTAAAAGGGCGCCTAATTAATTTTAATAAGCGTGGCTACGAAATTCAGCGGGTGCTCGATGATATTTCGTTTACTGTGTATAAGGGCGACTTTATTGGTATCGTTGGGCGTAATGGTAGTGGCAAGAGTACACTGCTGAAGATTATCTCAGAAATCTATACGCCAAATGGTGGTCATGTAGACGTGCATGGTAAGCTGACGCCGTTTATTGAGCTCGGCGTAGGCTTTAATCCAGAGTTATCTGGTCGTGATAATGTCTTTTTGAATGGGGCATTGCTCGGTTTCAGCCGTTCAGAAATTGAAGAGCGCTATGATGACATCGTGGCCTTTTCAGAGCTCGAGCGCTTTATGGACCAAAAGCTAAAGAACTACTCAAGTGGTATGCAGGTGCGTTTGGCGTTTTCAATCGCCATCCAGGCAGATACAGACATTCTGGTGCTCGACGAGGTGCTGGCGGTGGGAGATGAAGCCTTCCAGCGCAAATGTTTTGAATATTTTAAAGAACTAAAGCGCAATGGTAAGACGGTTGTGCTAGTGACGCACGATATGGCATCGGTTAAGAAGTTCTGTAACCGCGCTATTTTGATCGAAAAGAGTAAGCTGGTGCTAGACGGTACACCAGATGAAGTGGCGAACCGGTACACGCTAAGTAACCTTGAGGTTAAGCCAAAGCAGCAAAAGAAAGAGGACGACGATCGGCCACGACCAGAGATTACGCTGGAAGCTCTGTCTAAGACAGTGCTATCAAACGAAGATGAGCTGAAGATCAAACTAACCTATACGGTGCATGAGGATGTGCCAGTTGGGTTTGGAATTTCAGTCATCGATGAGGTGACTAACCGGGCTAGTTCGGTTATTGATGATGGATATGTTGACGAGGACTTTGCGCCAGCAGTTACGTCAACCAAAAAGGGCACCTATAGCTACACCTATACGCTGCCGCTTACAGGGTTTAACGATCGTAATTTTGAAGTAACAGCTGCACTATTCCGCAAGACAAAGAATGGTGAGCTTGTGCCATATGCCTTCACGGGGGAGAAGCAAATTTTACATTTTGTAATTCGTAACCAGAAACGAGGTGACAATGGACTACTTACACGTAAAGGAACCTGGCAACCTAACTGAGATCCAGAGGCGACTTCTTGCGACATATCGTGTGTTTAGCAATTTTTGTCGCAGCCACGGACTGACTTTTGCCGCAGCGGGCGGCACAAAAATTGGTGCGGTACTCTGGCAGGGGTTTATTCCCTGGGATGATGATATTGATATTGTGATGCCGTGGCGTGATTATCAACGGCTGGGCGAGCTCATGATGAAACGCTCACCGCGTGGTCATGCTTGGTTTGATGGGGTGAGCGCGCGTCATTCAGATCAGTTAGTGGGTAAATTTCACGATGAACGAACTATGTTCACATCGTATAATTTACTGCCGTTCCCAGAGAGTTTTACTGGTGTGTTTGTCGATGTGTTTCCGGTTATTGGTGTGCCGGCAGAGGCTACCGAGCGGGAATTATTTGTGCAAGAAATACTTGAGCTGCGTGGTCGTCTTGATCGCAAGCGTTTGTTTGATGACGGTGAAGAGTCAACGCGTGAACTCGTGCAGCAGCTTTATGAGCTAATGAATCGGTATGACCCGGAAGTTACTGGGTGGTCGGCTAATGTGGCAAACCCACACAAAGAGTGTTTTTTAACGCAGGAGCAATGGGATAGCGAGGAGATGGCTTTTGAGGATGCGCTTATTCCTGTGCCGCGCGAATACGACAAGCAGCTTAAGCAGCAGTACACCACCTATAGTAAAGATTGGCAGTGGCCAAAAGACCAAAAGATTCGCACGCATGAGGATTTTGCCTTGGTCGACCTGCGACGAAGTTGTCGCAAATACGCGCTAGCGATTGCTGGTCATCCGCTGCCAGGTATTTTTATAAAGAAATATACAAGTGCTATGCAGCGTGTCGTGAAAAATTTGGGGCAAACCATGTTTGAGGTAGGGGATGTGCGTGACGCTGCACAGCAAAAATTAGATGCAACTCTGCTCGCGCGTGATACGCTTGAGCAAGAGCTAGCTGCAGTAAAACAAGCTAATGATACGTTGCAAGATAAGCAGCAGGAAACGCAGCAGCGCTTGTCTGAAACAGTAGAGCATTTAAAAAATATCGAAACGCGCTATAATCAAATGCAAGAGTCACTATCGTGGAAGGTGACGAAACCCCTGCGCGTATTTAATAAGGCAGCTGACAGGAGTGATAACAATAAGGAGTGATATGAGTAAACAAGAGAAATTGTATAAATTCTACACCTACGCAAAGAATGAGGGGCTTCGCAAGGCAGTAAAAAAGACACGTGATTATGTGGCAAAGCAGCAACAGCCGATTTTCCAACAGCCAATTGATGTGATGGCTGCCGTTGAAGATATTAAGCGCGCTAATTACATTGATCATCCATATGCGGCCCCGCCAAAAATTGGATCAAAAGAGAAGCTAAAGATTGGTTGGGTACTGAGCCCATTAAGCCCGGGTAGTGGTGGTCAAAATACAATTTGTCGCTTTGCACGCTACTTGCAGCAGCAGGGGCACGATGTCACCTTTTACCTCTACGAGGCAATTCACCCACAAAGTGTTGCGCAGGCGGTGGACATTTTACGCAGTAGTTTCCACTTTGATGTCAAGGTGAAGAAAATTGCTGATTATGAAGAGTCGGATGCTTTGATTGCAACTGGCTGGGAGACAGCATACCCAGTGTTTAACGTTGATACCAAGGCACATAAGTTTTACTTTGTGCAAGATTTTGAACCACTCTTTTATGGGCTTGGCTCAAAGGCGGTGCTGGCTGAAAACACCTACCGTATGGGCTTTTATGGCATTACCGCTGGCCGCTGGCTAACAAAGAAGGTATCGGAATACGGTATGGCGGCGGATTACTTTAACTTTGGTGCTGATATGGATATTTACCGCTATAAGCCAGAAGTTAAAAAGCAGAAGAAGATTTGTTTCTATGCTCGCCCGGTAACGGAGCGCCGCGCGTTTGAGCTAGGCGTTATTGCACTAGATATTTTCCATAAAAAACACCCAGAATACGAGATTGAGTTCTTTGGTTGGGATACTGGTAACTACCAAATTCCATTCCCATATAAAAACCGTGGCATTCTCTCGCACGAGGATGTAGCACGCTTGTACCACGAGTCAGAGGCTTGTTTGGTATTATCACTAACAAATGTATCACTCCTTCCGCTGGAGCTTTTGGCGGCGGGCTGTATTCCTGTTATGAATGAAGGTGAAAACAATAGCCTAGTGCTTGGTGAGAATGACTACATTCACTATGTACCGGCATCACCAATCCAAATGGCAGCAGAGCTCAGTAAGATCGTTGAGAAAGACGATTTGACTGCCTATGCCCAGGCAGCTAGCGATAGTGTAGCTAATGCATCATGGGATGCGTCATACGCGAAGGTAGAAGCTATTTTGCGCCGTGAGGTACAAGGAGAATAGTATGGCGAAGAAATCAGTGAAACCAACCAAAGCGGCTGCGCAAAAGAAACAGACTAAGCCGGTGCCAAAGCAGAGTAAGCCAACGCCGAAAGCAAAAGATACGAAGCCAGCAAAGTCTGCTGCCGCACAAAAACCTGCTCAGTTTGCCAAGCCAGCCAGTAAAAAGCACGATGAACTGCCACCAACTGTTGGTAAGCAGCGCGCACAAGATTCGTATGATATTACCGTGTTTGTGCCAACCTATTTTGGCGAAAAGTATCTGGATGACCTCTTTAAGATGGTGTTCCGCCAGAAGATTGATAAAGCGGTAGAAGTGCTGGTTTATGACACGAGCTCGAAAGACAAGACGCCGCAAATCATTACTAAATATGCTAAACAGCATCCTAATTTGCGCTGGAAGACTATTACTAAGGAAGAGTATGGCCATGGCAAGACTCGTGCGGCTGCATCTCATGATGCGAAGGGCGATATTGTGGTGTATCTCTCGCAAGATGCGGTACCAGCGCACAACCGTTGGCTGTATGAAATGACGAAACCATTTGAGCTGTCGCCACGAATTATTGGTGTGGTGGGCAAGCAAGATCCACGGCCAAAGACATTTCCACTTTTGAAGCGTGAGATCACTTCGGTATTTCGTTCGTTTGGACCAGATGAGGGAACAACGTTGTTTTACGCAGATGATTTTGTAAAAAATCAGGAAATTTACGATAAAATTGCTTTCTATTCAGATGCTAACTCGGCGGCGCGGCGTGACTATCTAACTGGTGAACTGCCATATAAAGATGTGCCGTACGCCGAAGATCAGCTATTTGGCCGCGATATCATTAACGCTGGCTACATGAAAGCCTACGCCTCACGCGGCAATGTGCAGCACTCAAATGACTTTACTTTGTTTGAGTACAAGCACCGCATGTTTGATGAAACAATGGGGCTGCGCAAAGTTGGTATTCAGGTGGCAGTGCCGGGTAAACGGTTTATTATTCGGGCAGTTATTGGTGGCGTGATTCGTGATATTTTCTGGACATTGCGCGATGGCCACTACGGCTGGAAGCGTAAAATTTGGGGCGTTGTTACTGCGCCGCTTTACAACATCGAGAAGTGGCGCGGCGTGCGAGCGGCAGCACTCGCTGATGTTGATGATGATGTAGCTAATGCAGCACGGTCGCTTGAAGGGCGCCAGGCTATCAAGAACAAGCATAAGTAGCATTGCTCTTGTTGATTGAATCGGCTACAATATAGCCAACATGAAATACAAGAACAAACAATCAACAAGCACTATATCAAGGAAAGGCATTCTCACCGTGATCGCCGCAGGTATTGTACTTACGGGGGCGATTGTTGGGGGTGTTTTTCTATTTACGCCAAAATCTAGCCAGCCGCACCGTGGTACCTCAAGCGAGACGCCGCGTGACGAAGAAGGGCGAAGCACGCAGCGCAATGCCGACGAGCAGCGACAGACGAAGGAACTGGCTCATAACCCAGACAAAAAGCAGCAGACGCCAGCGCAAACTGATCGTCCTGCAGAGGCGACAGCTAGCGCTGAAAATGGTAAACGCAAAGCTTACGCCACAGTGACAAACGTTGGCGTAGAGGGCGATGCTGTGGAGGTCAGCGGATTTATTTCTACGATTGCTGAAGAAGGTGGCCAATGTAAGTTTGTCTTTTCGCAAAAGGACCGTAGAGTAGTAAAGAATAGTAGCGGCCTTGCTAATCCAAGCTCGACAACCTGCCGCACTGTACGCTTTGCTAAAAGTGAACTAGGTAGTGGTACCTGGGCAGTGACGCTTGAGTACGACTCCCCTGGAGTGCAAGGCAATAGTCTAAATACGATGGAGATACAACTGTAATGTGGGGGCGCCAAGGGGGAGGCGGCCTCACACAAATCAGCATTATATTGGGGGTTATCGCTAGCATTATTGGTGGTGTTTTGTTTAGTATGCCAGCGCATGCGGCAATGGCACGAGATTTTCGGCCAGGCAATATCATCGATGATGCGGTATTTTACAATAAAGACGCCATGAGCGTGGCAGAAATTCAGACCTTTTTAGATCAGCACGTGCCAGCTTGTGATACCTGGGGCCGGCAACGCTATGGTAATGGCACCCGCGAACAGTATGCCCGAAGCCGCGGCTGGCACGGAGCACCGTATCCGTGTTTGCAGCACTATCATGAAAATCCACAGACTGGTGAAACCTCATTTGAACGGGGTGGCGGCGCATTTCCAGGCGGTATGTCGACAGCGCAAATTATTTGGCAAGCAGCTCAAGAAAATGGCATTAATCCACAAGTCTTGCTGGTGATGCTCAAAAAAGAGCAAGGGTCGCTCTTTACTGATGATTGGCCACTGAAAAGCCAATATAAATACGCTATGGGCTATGCCTGCCCAGACAGTGGGCCTGGCTTTTCGGCAAACTGCGCCAGTGCAAAGGGTGGGCTATATAAGCAAATTCACCTGGCAGCCTGGCAGCTTAAGCGCTATAAAGAACATATTCATGAATACCAATACCGCCCAGGTCGCACAAATTACATTCAGTACAATCCAAACCCAGCGTGTGGCGGCAAGAACGTCTACATCGAGAATGTAGCGACGGCTAGTTTGTATATTTATACGCCATATGTGCCAAGTGATGCAGCGCTGAACGCATACCCTGGTGAGACGCATTGTGGGGCGTATGGAAATCGTAACTTTTTCTTCTTTTTCCATGAATGGTTTGGCGCGCCGCGGGTGACATCTAGTTTCGTGCGCAGTGAGCGAGACAGCACGGTGTATCTTATTTCTGACGATACCAAATATCCCGTTAGTGCGATGCATTTTGTGTCGGCAGCATCACGACTAGGGCAGGTACAGTTTGTTAGCCAGGGGTATCTTGATGGTAAAACAACCGGATTCTCACTGACGCGGCTGATTCGATCAAAAGACGGCACAGTTTACTTTTATGATTCGAATATTAAGCTACCATTTGGTAGCTGCCAGCAAATTGCCGACTATGGCTACACCTGTGGGCAATCGATTCGGCTGAGCGATAACCAGCTAGCACGGTTTAGTGATGGTCCGATGATGACAGATAGCTACATGACTACGAGTGGTTCGCTGTATGGTATTCGTGGTGGTAAAAAATACGAGGCCTTTGACCAACAAACACTTACGCAGCAGGGCTTTAGTGGGGTGTATAACCGCCTTGATGCAAGTGGTATTGCGCATTTACAATTAGCACCACCGCTACTTAAGGCAGATACTATTGTTGAAGATAATGCAACGGGTGAGCAGTATTATGTAGATGGTGCGCTGCGGCTAAATAGGCTAGCTACGCAGAACGCACGTCTGGCGTTTACTGGTAAATTCCCGCTGCAGCGATTTTCACACCAGAGCGTGCTGCTAGCGCCACGCACGCAGGGAATATGGGATAAGGTGGTTGTGGCTGGGCAACATTATTTGCTTGCAAACGGGCAGCTGCTACCGCTCGCATCGGGTGATGACTTCCCGGGCAGCGTGAGTGAAATTACTCCGGCTGCTGCACAGTTATTGCGTAAAGGTCCTACCGCATCTCGGCCGCTGCTCATTAAATCTCCTCAAGATGCGACAGTGTATGCATTTATACATGGCAAGCGCCGACCAGTGCCGGGTATGCAAGATCTGGCTGGTATTACGGGTCAGCGGCAGCCAGTTATTGCAACGCTCGATCAGGTGACGGTAAATGGCTTACCAGAAGCAAGCTTACTGGTAGCGCCTGGTGCGCTGATAAAATCTCACCAGGATGCGACGGTGTATATGGCAGATGGATTTGAACGACTAATTCCACTAACGAGCTTTGCTCCGGCAAAAGAGCTTGGGCTATCCCTGGCGGTTCGCTCATTCGCCAAGGAACAGCTACAGGGCTATACGGTTGCTCCAGGGCAATTGCAAGCGTACATTGCCTTTGGTCAGCGCCGCTATATCGCCGCGGGCGGAAAGCTATACCATGCACAGGAGCTGCGAGGGTCAATGCAGCCACTGCCGCTTGATGAGCGTACTCAGCAGGCGCTTGCTAACCATAAGACAGGTGAATTACCAGGCTTTTTGCGAGGTAGTGACGGCACGATTTATCAGCGAAATGCCATAACACTGCACCCGATTCGTAGTATGCAAACGTTCCGCTCACTTGGTGGCAATGCGGATAACCTGCTGCAAATTGATAGTAACCAACTGCTACATTTGTTTGAACGTGGGGCAGTCAAGTAAAATAAAGACACATGAAGCAAGAAGTTACGACACCAAAGCTATCATTATTCCAGCGCCTATTTAGCTGGATAGCGCAGCCGCATGTTGCGTATGCGGTAGCTGCCTTGATTGTGGGGATGAGCTTCATTGCTATCACTCCGCCGTTCCATGGTCCGGATGAGGATGCTCACTTCTTGCGGGCATATCAGCTGGCCACTGGAAAGCTGAAGCTTGTTACTGCGCAGAAACCAGGAAGGTTGGGTGCAGAGTTGCCAAGTGCAGTACCAGGTATGGTTGAGCAAACGGTGCAGGATAACCCAATTCGGGGCTATCCAAGTAAAAAATACAACCACTGGCACACTAAGGCTGAACTAAAAAATACTATCGATACGCCACAGGAACGCCAGTCGGTATGGGTAGATACTACAAATACGTATGTATATAATCCTGTGCTATATTTGCCGGCTGCAGCGGCTATTGCAGTAGTACACTGGCTGGGTGGTTCTCCGCTTGTTGCACTGTATGCAGCCCGCGTGGTATCTCTGGTGGCTATCGTGATGTTATTTGCTGTGGCGGTGCGGCTTGCGTCACGTCGAAAGTGGGCCTTTGCTGCAGTGCTGCTCGTGCCTATGCTATTGTTCCAAAATGCAGTTGTTTCTGTTGATGGGCTATCGTTTGCGGTAACAGCGCTGTTTGCGAGCTATGTTGTGCGGCTTCGTGAGCAGCGCACTGTGCATAAGGGGCAGTGGCTGCTATTAGCTTTAGCTGCGGTAGCACTGGCAATTGTTAAGTTGCCGCTCGTGCTGGCTGCTGCGCTAGCCTTTACCTTAATCCGTGGCCGCCGCCACATACTACCGGTGATTAGTATAGTGGTCATGGCGCTGGCTGTGTTTGCTGGGCAGTGCGTGCTACTAAACCGGCTGTATCCAACTGTGCGGATGAATGGGCCGTCTGAAGCTAACCAGCAGGTACAAATAGACAAACTGGTGCACGATCCATTTGAGTTTTTGCGCGTTACGCATAATACGTACATGAACCAATTTGGTGATGGTCAAACAGTAGGCGTGCTGGGGGTTTTTGGTACAGCAGATACCACCTTGCCAATGTGGCTCTATGGTGTGCTACTATTACTATTAGGACTTTTGATA
The DNA here is from genome assembly GCA_013333495.2 of Candidatus Saccharimonadota bacterium. GTDB lineage: Bacteria > Patescibacteriota > Saccharimonadia > Saccharimonadales > Saccharimonadaceae > VGLK01. The sequence goes on from JABCOR020000009.1 coordinate 12,721, forward strand.
TGTACCGGTGCCGAGAAAACTCGACCACTACGTATGTGGCAAACGATTGGTCTACTGATAATTGGCGCCACTTACTTTATGGCGGTGAACGGCGCGATGTATCTTACGTATACACCGACAAGTTTTTCTACGTTTTATGGCGTACAAGGGCGATATTTCTTGCCGCTGCTCATCGTTTTGCCGTTATATATAAGTCCGCTGCTGCATATCTCGCCGCAGCAAGAACATAAACGTAACCGGGTTTTGATAGGAGCATTGCTGTGTACAATTGCAGTGGTGCTGTTTGTCGTTTTCCAGAGATATTATTTATACACACCATGATACAATTTTTTTGTTCAACCATTCGTACACATCAGCGCGTGTTAAAGTTTTTAGTTGCCGGTGGTACGGCTGCCATTGTTGAATATGGCACATTTTTGCTCGGCATTACGCTATTTGGTAAAACTGATTTTTCTGAAATTGTGGCGCATATTGTTGGGTTTACCCTTGGGTTCATTATCAGCTTTACTGCTAATAAATTTTGGGTGTTTCAGCATGATGGCAAAACCAGCACGCAGCTAGCTAAATATATCGCGCTTGCCTTAATAAACTTGCTATTGAGTACACTCTTGCTACAGGGGCTGATATGGCTGGGCCTCCACCCACTTGTAGCTAAGTTTTTAGTGATGGGTAGCGTGGCCGTGTGGAACTATTTATTATTACAAAAACTCATTTTTCCCGACCAAAAGAAGTAAGCGAGCAAACTTTACTGCTACCGCCCCTATGCTATAATGGGGGCATGACAAAACAGTATGATGATAAAGTTGCCTTTGTCATTCCGGCGTACAATGAAGGGTCGGTGATTCGGGCAACGGTTGATAGTATTCCTGCAGAATTCTCGCAGATTATTGTCGTCAATGACGGCAGTAAGGACAACACTCTTGAGGCGCTAGCTGGGTCACGTGCAACTATTATTTCTCACCCGGTGAACTTGGGGCAGGGGGCTTCATTGCAGACAGGTATTGAAGCAGCGCTAATGAATCCACATACGCAGTATATTGTGACGTTCGATGCCGATGGTCAGCATCGCATTGAAGATGTGATTACCATGCTTGAGCATATGGAAAAAAATCCTCGTCTTGATATCGTGCTCGGCTCACGGTTCCTGGGCAAGACGATCAATATGCCAAAGTCGAAAGAGCGTATCTTGAAGGCGGCGATTGCCTTTTCAAATAAAACTACCGGTGTAACATTGACGGACACGCACAATGGTCTCCGCGTCATGACACGTGAAGCGGCTGAGCGTATGAAACTAGAAATGCCAGACTTCTCACACGCCTCAGAGATTATTCACCGCATCGCTGAAGAGGATATGAACTGGGAAGAAGTACCAGTGGTGATTGAATACACCGATTACTCGCGTGGTAAGGGCCAGGCGATGATTAACGCGATTAATATTGTGTTTGATGTGACGCTAGATAGGATGACAAAGAAATGATAATTGCACAGATATTACTTATTCTTATTTTAATCGCCGCAATGGTGTATTTGCTGATGTACCGTGGTACCAGCAAAACCAAAGCCTATAAAAAACTGGGGCTGGTGGTGTTTACGGTGGTCGCTATCTTTTCGGTGCTTGTGCCGGAAATGCTAAATTGGCTGGCGCATGGCATTGGCATTGGCCGTGGCGCTGATTTATTGCTATATGGCACTGTGGTGGCTTTCATTTTTATGTTAATGAACAACTACCTGAAGGAAAAGCACGATGAACGCCGGTTTGTAAAGCTTGCACGTAAGGTCGCTCTGCTTGAATATGAACTGCAGCAGGCTCAGCAGCAGAAAGCTACCAAGGCTGCTCCTGCGAGTAAGCAGCGTAAAAAGCAGGCTAAAAAATAGAAACTATTACGCGCGCGGGCTACTTTGCACGGCCCGTTTATGCATTAAAAACAACATTAAAAACACCACTGCAGATATCCACAGTGGTGTTTTTTTGTGCGGTACGATACCTTTAGCGGCTCATGTGCTGCTTTTCTGCCAGCAGGTCAAGCAAGTAGCGTCCGTAGCCGCTTTTAATCAGCGGAGTGGCTAGTTCTTCTAGCTGTTGGTCGCTGAGCCAACCCTTGCGCCAAGCAATTTCCTCTGGGCAGCCGATTGAGAGCCCTTGTACCTTTTGGATAATACGAATAAACTCGCTAGCATCCGCCATTGAATCGAAGGTGCCGGTGTCAAGCCAAGCTGTACCACGTGGCAATACTTCTACATTAAGATCGCCGCGCTGTAGGTACATATCGTTGATGCTGGTAATTTCAAGCTCGCCACGGTCAGATGGCTGTACTTGCTCGGCATATTCAACCACCTTGTTATCATAGAAATATAGGCCTGGAATAGCGTAGTGACTCTTTGGGTTGGCTGGTTTTTCTTCAACCGAAATAGCCTTGCCGTCTTTATCGAACTCTACTACACCAAACGCTTGTGGGTTGTCGACACGGTAAGCAAAAACAGTTGCACCAGATTTTGGTGTAAAGCGTGCCAGTTGCTGGCCCATGCCGATACCGTAAAAGAGGTTGTCACCAAGAATCAGCGCTACTGAATCATCGCCAATAAAGTCTTTACCAATCACAAATGCTTCCGCTAGGCCGCGTGGCTCTGGTTGCACGCCGTATGACAATTGAATACCAAATTGTGAACCATCACCCAGTGCGTCTTTAAATTTTTGCTGGTCAGCTGGCGTGGTGATAATCATAATATCGCGAATACCAGCGAGCATCAGCGTTGAAAGCGGGTAGTAGATCATTGGCTTGTCGTAAACGGCCAACAGCTGCTTGTTGATACCTTTTGTAATAGGGTGGAGACGGCTACCGGTACCGCCTGCCAGGATAATACCTTTCATAGAGGGCTCCTTCAAATTTATCTAACGTTAGAAGCTGCGTTATTACTAGTGTACCAACGCAGCTCTATGTGAGACTACTTTACCATAAATAGTATAAAAAGTAAATGGGTGTACTATGGATAATGCCAGGCTATTGAACGCCGTTTGGATTCTGGCGCTGCCAATTCCAAGCGTCGCGGCACGCATCGTCGATAGTAAGACTGGCTTTCCAGTCAAGCTCCTGGGCTGCTTTGGCAGGGCTAAGGTAGCAGCTCGCAATATCACCGCTGCGACGTGGGTGGATTGTGTAGGGAATTGGCTTGCCCGCAGCTTTCTCAAAGGCTTTGACTACCTCTAACACAGAAGAACCGTTGCCAGTTCCAAGGTTGTATACGCGGTGGCCGGTGAAGTTGGCTGCTTCGAGTGCGGCAATATGGCCCGTAGCCAAATCTACCACATGAATATAATCGCGAACACCGGTGCCATCTGGCGTATCGTAGTCATCACCAAAGACACCAAGCTCTGGCAGCGAGCCGGTCGCAACTTTAGCGACGAACGGCAGTAGGTTGTTTGGTCGTCCTTGTGGGTTTTCGCCGATTAAGCCCGATGCATGCGCACCGACAGGGTTTGCGTAGCGCAAAATAGTTACCTGCAAGTCTGGGTTAGCTATGGTAGCATCACGCAATATCTCCTCGATCATGTATTTCGTGCGACCGTATGGGTTGGTGAGGGTGCGGCCAACTGGTGAGTTCTCGGTAAGCGGCAATTCTTCTGGCGTACCATACACTGTGGCAGAGCTCGAGAAGATAATGTGCGGCACCTGAAAATCTTGCATGGTCTGCAAGAGTGACAGGGTTGATTCAAGGTTTTCTGTGTAATAATGCAGAGGCTGCTCTACCGATTCACCAACAGCCTTGAGCCCGGCAAGATGAATAACTGCCTGGAATGAATGCGCTGAAAAAATAGCTGCGAGCGCCTTTTGGTCGCGTACATTAGCGGTGTAACAGCGAGGTTTGTGCCCGGTAATTTGCGCAATACGCTCGAGCATTGCTGGGGAACTATTACTAAAATTATCAACAATCACTGGTGTGAAGCCGCGTTGATACAGCTCAACGGCAATATGTGATCCAATATATCCGGCACCACCGGTGAGTAAGATTTCTGGCTGCTGCATTATAATCCTTTCGTTACAGGTAGCATGTGTTGTTAGTATAGCACGCGCAGCCGTAGGGGAGTAAAAACTACTTGACGCCAATATGGCCAGCTAGTATACTACCACTGTATTCCCGCGTAGCTCAGTGGTAGAGCGGTTGGCTGTTAACCAATAGGTCACTGGTTCGAGCCCAGTCGCGGGAGCCACGTTTGTATAAGTAGCCCCTCGTTTGAGGGGTTGTTTTTATTTGGGGGGGACTTCCCTAGTACGATAAGGGTAAATAGATAGTATATAGTGGACGCAAGCAAAGGAGGAGTGATGTACAACGAATATCGAGATTTACTGGATGACTATAAGGACAATCTGATCAAGGAACTGGACAATTGGGCTGATGAAGTACGACAGAATATTAGTGTACTAATAAAAGATGATGAGTATAGTAGAAAGGTTGTGCTTCGTCTTTTTGAAAAGATACGTGGAGATTTTGGCTTCTTCCAGCCTTGTGAATATCCATTGCTTTATGCAATATTAAAGCACGTAGATAACCTAGGTAATGTTACAATACGTGGCACTGCCAGTAAGGCAGACTGGTATGTACTCCTTAAGCTAATTAAGGAGTTTAAGTATGAAGTAAATTATGCACCAGAGAATGAAGAAGATTTTGATCCGGACATAGAGCTCTTAGAGTTTGTGCACACTTTACAAGATAGCATAGCGTACAATCGTAGGATCGGAAGAGATAGAGAGGAAGGGCTGAATAACTACCTTAACCAGTGTGCAAAAACAATCAAGCTGCTTGGGATGTATACTATTATGGCGCACCCACGAATCGCAAATGCAGTGGCTGATCTATTGATCGCTCCATTTGACGGCTATAGTCCAGGAAGAGACGCCGAGTATATCCCTGTTGCTAACATTGTCTACCAATACGCTATTCGGTTGAAGGCAACCCCCACTAATAGTCGCCTGTGGGAAGGAATTTTAGCGGCAATAGATATATTACAGCGGAAGAACAATGAAAGAGTCGCCAGAGAATAAATAAAAGAGGGTGGTCGTTGGCACTCTGTAGAGCACGGTAAGGCCTTGTCGCTTACTAATCCCACCCAGAAGGTGTATACTAAAGACATGATGAAGGGAGTTTTGCAGCGGCTCACGCAGGTGCCGCTTTCACGGTTATTTATAGTACTAGCACTTGTAATTGGTGCGGCTTTGGCGGTGCTAAACCCACCGATGACAGTAGTAGATGAAGAGAGTCATTTTTTCCGAGCGTATGAAGTTGCACAGGGAAACTGGAAGACAGATCGTCAGGCTGATAAAAAATATGGTGCAATTATTCCTAAAAACCTGGCGGAGTATGTGTATGGCAATAAGCAAAATGCCTTTCAAGACCCGACGGCGCGCCAGGGTAATGAATACCAGCTATTTGGCGGCCCACTAGCCGGTCAGCGTCCAGACGAACGCCAAAAAGTACAGGTGCTATATAATGGTGCCGCTGTATATTCGCCTGTTGTGTATTTGCCACAGGCTTTGGGTATAAAACTGGCGCTACTGCTGCAGCTACCAATGGTGTGGCTCATCTTGCTTGGCCGCATCATGAACTACCTGCTGTTTATTGTTGTGGGCTACTGGGCTCTGAAAACCATCAAACGAGGCGCTTACATTGTTTTTGTTGTGCTATTGCTGCCGATGGTTCTGTTTCAGGCTATGTCGCTATCAGCCGATACGCCAACGCTGCTAGCGACCATCGTGGCGTTTACGTTGTTTATGAATATACTGGTGCGTCGCACTATGCAGTGGTCGGCAGGGGAGATTACATTGCTCATTATAGCCAGCACCGTTATTGCACTGGGTAAGGTGGTGTATTTGCCCCTTATTTTGGGAGCCTTTGGCGCACTATGGTTTGTAAAGAGCGTTAAAAGTCGCCGGATTCGGGGGCGTACTGCCTTGGCATTGATTCCTATTTTAGTTGCGGGACTTGTTGCGGGTGGGTCATACATGGCTTGGTCACGTGTTAATCATGATGCCATTGAGCATAGTCAGGCGCTATTTTTCGATGAAGCAACGCAGAAGACGATTTCATCAAAGGGGCAGCTGCAGTACATTGCTGGCCATTTACCAGCCTTTACGCGTGATTTTTTGGCTAATACGCTGCTATATAACGACCGTGATGTGCAGCGTGGTATGATTGGGCGATTAGGCTATACCGACTGGCAAGTGACGTTCCCAACCTGGGCGGTTGCGCTTGCTTATGTATCGCTGGGTCTGGCGGCCTTTGTGCGTCAGCCAGATGACGCTGCCGTGCCGCTATCTCGCCGTCGCCGCAAGGTGCTCGCTGCTTTCCTGTGGGGCCTAGCCATTGCTACGTGCGTCGGCACCTACGTGTTGATGTATCTTATCTTTAACCCAATTGGTAGCGGTAATATTCAGGGTGTGCAAGGGCGTTACTTTATTCCGGTGCTACTATATGCAGCCGCGGGTGTGCTGCTGTTAGTGCGAAGTATATCATCTTCACGACACACCCAAGTCAAGGTATTTATTGTTATTAGCACAATGGTAACTAGCCTAGTTATGATAGCTATTATCAGTGGTTATTACCGGTAATGTTTTAGCTAACTTATCAACAATGTGGTATACGTTTTGTATAAGTGTACGCCGTAGTGATATACTCGTAGCAGATATACTGCATGGCGAACGATACAGTTCAGCCGCATGTATATGACATTGTTCCTTGAGAAAAGAAAGTTAGGTGAAGATGATGACAGCAGTAAGCCATGACCCGGAAGCTTCGCCGAAGCTTCCTACTATGGCTGATTTCTTGTATTGGCTCATTACTGGCTACAGCGATAGTATACCTGAGCTTACCGATATGTTTGTCGTCGATATTCGACGGTACTTTCAGCGGTACTGTACGCATCTTGAAGAGTGTTCCTTGATGGAGCTTCAGCGCAGTGAAAACTGTTTTGATGAAGAAGAGAAACGCCAACAGATCAAGGTGAACCGGGCTAATTATCGCAATAGCAAGAGGTCGCCAGGGTCTAAACCTTTGCGTGTTTTACTGCGTAATGTGCCAAAAGCACATAAAAAACGTAAGCGTAACAAGTACAAGGTAGAGCCATATCATAAGCGATACCAAGAACAGCTATATGAGAATCTCTGCTTTCTTATTACACATGCAGATCAAGAGATGCTTGATAAGTACGGTAATGGCTTTACGACAGTGATGCAAAAGTATTCTGATGTGCGCAGGGATCTTTTGGAAAAGGCTAATTTTTCAAATGGTTTAAGTGCAGAGTTCAGGTACGACCGTAATATGCATCTTATGCATATATTTGTAGGCGGAGATGGTTCAGCAGATATAGACTGGTCTCCAGAAGGCCACGGGCACCAAATTATTAGTCCAGCAAGCGGTAAAGTACTATATGATCGCAAACCTGGTGAAGCTCATGGCCCGCAGAACTTTACTGATCTGCCGTCTCAATGGCTTGTTCAGTACGCTATTCGCAACAAAAAGCAGCAGACTTCTCAGTCTATCGAGCGACAGCCTGTAGCATTAGAATCTCGACATCGAGAAAAAGTAGCGGCGTAGACAGCTGCGCCCTACATAGTAGAGAATGGTAAATCATGACATATACGCGAGTCTCTCTTTACCTAAATCTTCCGGAGCAATGGCCCTTACTGTAGCGTACAGTAAGGGTTTTTGCCTTTCTGTGGCAGGGAATATTTAGGTAATGTTGTATAAAATATATATGTGATTGATGGCAAAATAAGCTGTTAAACCTATAGTTGATGTAAAAAATATAATGAATACTGATTGTACGCGTAAGGCCCTCATTACCCCAGAGAATCATGCAATACATAGGATTGACGAGGTGCCACAAAATGGGCTGGTTTATTGTTTGATAGGTTATGCAAGGGGTATAATAAAAGATAGCTACACGAGTCACGTGTGGCAGCTCCTTTGACAAATGAAAGATAGGTGATGGTATGAATGTGCCAGCAGGGAACCATGAGTCTCTTTTTTTGGAAAAAGTGCGCAGTGCACTTGATGGTTCATCTGGAGGTAATTCTGATGTAATGTTGAATTTACGTAGTCCGGCCCATGTGCTAGACACTATACGTGAATTGCGCGGTAAGCAACCAGATTACGACATAGCTCGTAGCGCAGTTTTCCCGAAAACCAGGGAAAAGTGGCAAGAGCTATTGCTTTTGCTCAGCACACTGTGTAAGGTTGCAGATGACGAGTCATCAAAGCTAAAGAAGCTTCTTGATGATGCTGGCAAGCGTGTTTCAAGGGCTAAGCGTAAGCTAGACAGTGCTCGGCAACAGAGTGACTCGGCTCTTAACGAGTACAATACTGCCTTGCAGTCGTATGAGCAGCATCTTAGCCAGAAGGAGGCGCTTGATAAGAAGCGAAAATACTTTTCTCCAATCGTTGAGAAATACGATAAGCAACAGGATGACTTTACGAAGGCGATACACTACTATGATCGGTTGTATAACCTTGAAAAAAATCCTGTCGAGGCAGAAGAGCACGAGCAAAAGAGGATAGTTGTTGTTCAGCGTCGCCGTGTAGCATATGCATTCTTTAAGGCGCCGCGCAGGCTTTATCGTCAGATGTCTAGGACGGTAAAGGCTAGTAACAAGAAAGTAAGTCGTACTGCTGAAAATGCTCATAAAAAAGCGAAAAGGCTATTACTTGCAGAGAATCTGCATAATGAGGCCATAAAAAAGCGGCGTAACTATCAGGAGAAAATCGATCGCTTTTCAACGCTTAGTAACGCCTGGCAGGATCTTCTTGAAGAGATTGAAGAACTGTACGCTGTATGGTCTGAATGGAATGTTACTAGCGACAGCACTCATGCTGTATCACCGTCGGTTATCGATCAGTATGACAATGTGACGGCTCCGGTTGATTCTGATTCTGTGGCAGCTACTGCCACAGGAGGGCATTCTTCGTCGAATGCTTGTACCGTGTCCGAAACACCCGTCGAGCGCATACTAGATCGGTCTGAAACAATTAGTGGATAATACCCCAACTGAAGGTGTTCCCGTCGTTTCTGCATAAACCGAGAGGAGCCCCCTTGTTGCACGGTGTGTGACAAGGGGTTTTCCACGTAGCGAGCGTGCGCGCAGAGCTTTTTTATAAGATGGCTTGCATTATAGTGACTCGTGGTATACTAGAGCTAAATTACATCCCAATAACGAGGAGGTTTATATGAAAATAGTAATTGTGAGTGGTTATTTTAACCCGCTTCATGGTGGTCATTTAGATATGATTGAAGCAGCAGCAGAGTTGGGTGATAAGGTTATTGTTGTCGTTAACAACGATGTGCAGCAAATGCTGAAGAAGGGTAAAATTATCCTAGATGAGGCAAACCGATTGCGTCTACTTCGCTCGTTGAAGCAGGTGGACCAAACGGTATTGGCGATCGATGAAGATCCAACCGTTATTAAGACGCTTGATATGATCGCGGGGCAGTACCCTGGTGATGAGCTGATTTTTGCTAACGGTGGCGACCGTAGCGCACCAGAAGTCGTGCCAGAGCGTGAGGTGTGTGAGCGGCACAATATCACCATGAAGTATGGCGTTGGTGGTAGCGAAAAGGCAGACTCATCAACTCGTATCAACCAAGCTAGCGGCGAAGAGGCGTAAGCGAGCAGAAAAATATAACCCCACATAGAGTATATGTGGGGTTTTGCTTTAGCTTTAAACAATTAATTAGCTGTGTAACGCGCGATGTAGCGTTCTAGATCATCCTGCCAATCTCGGCTTTGGAAGCCGGTTGCGTGCAGCTTAGCAAGGCTCATATTTGAGTTTAGCGGGCGTGGTGCAATGCCTTCTTTACCAGCAAAGTATTCTGCTGTTGTGGTATCGGTAACGGTGAGATTTGTGTAACCGGCTACCGAGAAGACGCGTCGAGCAATGTCAGCCCAGCTCACCAGCGGGCCGTCGTTGGTGACATTATAAGTGCCATAAGCAGCGTTGCTGCGAAGTAGGTGGTCAATGGCACGCACTAGTTCGCTTGTAAAGGTGAGGCGACCGATCTGATCGGTAACAACGGTTGGCTCGATGTGTTTTTCAGCCAAACCAAGCATGATGCCAACAAAGTTTTTACCTTCACCAATAACCCAAGTAGCGCGCAAAATGTAATGTTTTGGCACGGTGGCTGCTAGTAGGTCTCCAGCGGCCTTACTTTGGCCATAAACGCTTAATGGGCTAAATGGTTCATCTTCAGTGTGAGGACCCTCTATTGTGCCGTCAAATACATAGTCACTCGAAATATGAACCAGCGTTATATCTTTTTGGCGGCAGATGGCTGCTAGGTTAGCAACTGCCTCGGCATTAATTTGCCAGCTTGCGACGCGCCCTTCTGCGGTTTCAGCGCCGTCTACATTGGTGTAGGCAGCAGCATTTAAGATTGTGGTAATACCAGACCAGTCGAAGTTTTGCACTGAAGTTGGGTCGGCAATATCAAGTTCCATGCGGTCAGCAAAGCGTGCTCGTGGGTATTGCTGGCGCAGTGCGGTGCCTAATTGGCCGTTGGCACCAATAATTAAGAATGTGCTATCGTCCATTACTATACCTCCATTGGGGTGACATTAGCGAGCAGTGGGTGCTCGATATCCTTTTGCGAGAGAATTGCCTGTTCTTTGGCAATTGGCCAGTCGATTGCAAGCTCAGGGTCAAAAAGGTTCACAAACGTATACTGCGCATCTGGTGACCAGTGGGCGTCGACGAGGTAGGTGTAGGCGATGTTATCATCGAGAGCTTGGTAGCCATTTGCAACGCCTTTTGGTACGTAAATAGCAGTGCCCGGGTTGATTTCGTGAGTGAACGTTTGGCCGAAAGTGGGGCCTTTGCGTAGGTCGCACCAAGCACCAAAGACGCGGCCATTAGCGGTTGAAATAAACTTGTTCCATGGTTCGGCGTGCAAGCCCCGGGTTGCACCAGCTTTATCATTAAAACTAATGTTATTTTGCACAATGTTAAACGATGGTAGGCCCAGTGCTTCCATTTTTTCTTTTTGGTAGTTTTCTTTAAACCAGCCACGATTATCGCCATGTACGGGCAAGGTAATGACGAACAAACCAGGAATTGGCGATTCTGTAACGGTAAGTTCGTTGTAATTTGCTGGGTCAAACATAATGACTCCTTTCGCTTACTGAGTTATTGTCCTTGTTTGGCGTAGGCTGCTTCGACTGCTTCTTTTTGAGCTTTCCACCAGTCGGTGTTAGCCTTGTACCATTCGATAGTTTGCAAAAGGCCATCGCGCATGCCAGTTTGGTTGTCAGTGTATTGCGGCTGCCAGCCAAGTTCATTGCGCAGTTTACTGCTGTCCATAGCGTAGCGCATGTCGTGGCCAGGGCGATCATTGACGTGGTCATACCAGTCTTTGCCTTTGCCCATCAGCTCACAAATTAGTTCAATCACGGCCTTGTTGTTAACGTGGTCATTGTCAGCACCAATAATGTAGGTTTCACCCAGGGTGCCTTTTTCAATGATGAGGTGTACGGCAGCATTGTGGTCGTCTACATGAATCCAGTCGCGGACCTGCTCACCAGTGCCGTATAGTTTTGGTTTGATGTCGCTAAGGATGTTAGTAATTTGGCGAGGAATAAATTTTTCAATATGTTGGCGTGGGCCGTAGTTGTTTGAGCAGTTTGAAATAGTAGCCTTAATGCCAAAGCTGCGTATCCAGGCGCGCACTAGCATGTCGCTGCTGGCTTTAGTAGAACTATATGGGCTTGATGGGTTGTATGGCGTTGTTTCGGTGAAGCGGTTTGGGTCGTCTAGCTCGAGGTCACCAAAGACTTCGTCGGTTGAAATGTGATGCAAGCGTTTACCATGGCGACGTACCGCCTCCAAGATGGTGTAGGTGCCAATGACGTTTGTTTCGACAAATGGCCATGGGTTACGCAGGGAATTATCATTGTGGCTTTCTGCCGCAAAATGAACCACAATATCAGTATCAGCGATAAGTTTATCCATCAGTTCTGCATCACAAATATCGCCGTGTACAAAATGTACCTTGTCCTCTGGCAAGCCGGCCAAATTTGCAGTGTCACCGGCGTAGGTGAGCTTGTCGATTACCGTAATATCGTAAGTGGGCTTGTGTGTAACGGTGTAGTGAACGAAATTCGACCCAATGAATCCCGCACCACCTGTAATCAGCATTTTCATGTTGCTATTATACCACACAGGTAGCGCCCATAAAGAAAAGCCCCACCAAGCTGCGTATGTCATAATCGCAAGCATGGTGGGGTGATGAACAGATAATACGTTAGGCTTCTAGCCGTATTTCCTTTAGCCACTGCCAATGGTCGGTTAGCAAGGATGCTCCAATATACAAGGGTATTGCCTCGATAACCATCGCCACAATAATGGCATAAAACCACTGGTTCCAGTTTAGATATCCCCATCCAATATGTTTGAGAATAAATCCTGCAAGTAAAATATGCAGGCCAGAAGCAATAACTCCAGTATAAATAAAGTGGCCCACCTCCTTGCTGTGTTGTAATTCACTTGTGAGCACTGGTGTATGATTACGGTCTTCCGCAGCCATCATCAGAAGTACCAGAGCACTAAACCAAAGTAGGATTGTAATGGGCAGTGCTGTAGGCGTAATCCAATCAATGTTCATCATATCATCCTTTCTCTCATAGATAGGGCTATTTGCCACTATGTACGTAAGATGAATGAATAGTTGCAACTATACATGATACAGTCTATTGACGCAAGAGATGCAGGTAAAAGCCCCACCAAGCTACATCGTAACGCAACGTTGGTGGGGCGATGAACAAATTGTTCGTGGTGAGTATTAGTATTCGTGTTGCATAGAGGAAGGTAGGTCGTGAAGGTTTTTCACAAGATACCGGTGTTCTTTAAGCAGTGATACACTTATGAAAAGTGGAATCAGCTCAAGAACGAGCATAATAGCAGTGATAGAGCTTAATTGACTCCAGTCAGTCAAATCATACTCGATAAGCGCGAATCCCCACGCTAGTAGGAGCATGTGAAGGAAAAGCGCTATGGTCCCTATGTGCACAAAACGGCCAAACTCCCGACAATAGTGAGCTTTATCAAACCGAGCAGATAATTTCTCGGTATGCACGTACTCCGAGGCTACGATAAAAAGTCCTACTGCCGAAAACCAGGATAGTACCGCGAAGATCCATACCAGGGGTATGACTACAAGAATGTTCATCATATCATCCTTTCTCTCGCAAGTAGGGCCGGTTGCCACCACTTTGGTAAGATGAATGAATACCGCAACTATACACCATATAGTTCAGGAGTACAATAGGGAAAATCACGGCGTGGGTTTAGCTAGCGTCGGCTACGCTGACGATACGCGTTGCAAGCAGTAAGCAGTAGGCCGATTCCAATCATTGTTATGATGGCGCCAGCTAAGATGATTGCATTGCTGCCGGTTTCGGCTAGGTCGTCGTTTGGTTTGTGCTGGCCATTGTGTGACTCCTGAGTATGTGGCATTTGGCTTGACGTTGACGCTACCGCTGCAGTTTGGTTTTGTGGCACCGGGCTAGCTTGTGGATTGTGCTGCTGTGGTTTAGTGTCTTGCTGCGGCTTTGCTGGTGCTGGTTTTGGGCTCGTTTCTGGTGAACCTGGCAAAACGTAAGCCTTAGGGTTTGGCGATCCAGCAGTGGCGAGAGCGATAGCGCGATCGAACTCCTTTGGCACGGTAGTGAATGGGGCAGGCATAGCTGCATTAGTAATAAACACGTAGCCGGCGTTACGTTCACGTGATTTTTTAATAATTGCTGGATACTGCGATGGTGTTGCGTCGTAGATAATGTGAAAGTTGCGTTCGATTGTTTCGTCACTTGTCTCAAAAGCCGAGGTAGCTGGTGTATAGTCAGCACCTAGGTAGCGAACGGCGCTAGTAGAACTAGTGACAAAAATATCAGCATACGACGCTGCAGCATCTGAAATATGGCCACCTGGGTTAGCGATAATAACAAAATATGGATAGGTTTTGCGGATGTAGTCATGAATGTCTTTTAGATAGGCAATTTGGTCTGGCTGCGTCGCTACCACCTCATCGAGCATGATGCCGCTGATGGTATTACGGTAAAAGCTTAGCCAGCGAGTGATCTCGGCTTTTACTTCAGCAAGTGGCTTTGTGTGGTTGCCAGTGCGAATATAGGCGATGTTCCGGATGCCGTTGTTGGTGTTATCCATTAGCTGCCGGGCGTAGTTTGGATCAGCTTTGTCGCCGGGCCCATCATTGACATTAACGATTGTCATTAGCACGGTTTTGCCTTGGTCTTTTTTAAATAATGCGTTTAGTGTGGACCAATATGGATCGGGCTCACCAGCTGGCTTTGGGTGAGTATAGGCTGGCACGATAACTCTTTGAGAGTGTGCGACAGCCCCTACCGAGTTTGTGTGCAATAAAGATAGTATAACAGCTGCGCCCACCGCCGCAGCAAAAAATACACGTTTTTTCATAAAAAATCCCCCTCGTGTTATTTGCAATAACGTATAACCGTATAATACGTATCAGTTATCGATAATGCAAGTCACGAAGGGGATCGTTTGTGTGATGGATAAATAAGTTCATGCTTGGCGTTGACCGTGTTTGTACGAAAGGGGGATTTCAGTAGTAAACAATAAATCGGTCAGGTATCTTTGGCTATCACCCGTGAGCTTTACCTCCAGGGGGGAACTGAAAGGCAAAAAGTAATAGCACTATAATAAGATACACCGGGTCAACGCCAAGCAAAGGGGGAGGTTTTAGGTGCTAATTATGGTAGATAGTGCCTCGGAATGATTACCGAGGCACGTGTCTACTATTTTTTATGAGCAATACGCTTCTTGTTAAAGATGATGAGGCCTGTACCAAGACCAAGTAGTACTACTACACCTCCGGCAATCAAGAATGAGTTAATACCGGTGTCAGCAAGCGAATCTTGCTTAGCTGGCTTTGGCTCTTCTGTAGGAGTGCTTGAAGGAGTAGACTGATCTTTTTGTTCAGTGTCCTTCTTAACTGGTGCTGGTTCTGCTGCTGGAGTCTTGTCTTCGGCTGGCTTCTTTTCTGGAGCAACTGGCTTTGGCTCTGACGCCTGCTTCTTGTTAGCGCCGTTGTTAGCCAAATCTACCATGCGGTTGTAGTCACCAGGGAGCGCATTGAATGGGTCTGGGAATTCATCGTTTGTGATGAATACGTAACCAGCGTTACGCTCTTTCGAGACTTTCGTAATCTTCTCGTAGTCTGAAGTCTTAGCGTTGTATACGATGTGGTAGTTACGCTTTACGTTAGCCTCGTCGGTTTCAAACTTTGAAGTTGCTGGTGGATAATCTGCTGCAAGATACTTGTCTGCAGTCATTTCTGCAGTAATAAAGATATCACTGTAGCCCGCAATATCGTCTGGGATGTGACGACCTGGGTTAGCAATCACTAGGAAGTTTGGATGTTGAGACTTAATGTACTGGTAAATCTCTTTAAGGTACTGCTTTTGCTGTGGTGTGTCATGAGTAATTTCATCAAGCATGATACCGCGTACTTTGTCGCCATACAGCTGAACCCATTTTTCCACCTCTTGTTTACACTGGTCCATTGGTTTAGTCATGTAACCAGTACGTACGTAACCAAGGTTCTTGATACCGTCCTGTTCATTTTGGGCGAGCTGCTTGGTGTAGTTTGGATCAACCTTTTCACCAGGTCCGCTGTTAACGTTCATAATGGCCATTGGGGTCGACTGTCCGGCTTCTGGTTTTGCCTTGTCGCTTACCGCCTTCCAGTACTGGTCATTACTGTTATTTTGCTGTTCAGGGTATTTATATGCCGGCAAAATCACTTGTTGAGTCTGTGCCATCGCTGCAACTTTAGTGCTTTGCAGTAATGGGATTGACACAGCGCTAAGCGTAATTGCTGCCGCCGAGATAACCACCGTTTTCTTCATGAATCCTCCCGTCGTCCGTCATTTGTAACATTAAGTAATCTATCGAATGATTGTGGTCTGCAGGTATAGTAAAATAAGTGCCCCTAAAACGCAAGCAATATGGTAGAAATATCTGGGTAGCTTCTGGGGAATAATATTGTTGTAAATACATCGGTACAGTAGTCACTGGCTAGAGAATAGTATAAGTAAAATAAACAACGTTCTATAGGCCAACAACACAGGTAAAATGGTATAGTAGTGGCATGAAATTACTATCTGATCAAATGACAGAAGGGGAGCTGAAGGTTATTCAACGCGAACTGCGGGCTACGTTGCAGCGTGGGGTGACGGGTGATGTTGCTGAATTTGGCTGCTACGTTGGGACTACGAGCGTTATATTAGCTGAAGAGCTAGCGGGCCAGCAGCCAGTGCGGACATTATATTTATACGATTCATTTTCTGGCTTGCCAGAGAAGACCAGGGAAGACATTAGCCCAGCAGGAGAGCAGTTTGTTGCTGGAGAGCTGCATGCATCGCGTCAAGAGCTGGAACGTAATATTCGGCCCTGGCGCGGAAAAGTGCCGCTACGTATTCATAAAGGTTGGTTTAATGAGATTCCAGCGCATAAATTGCCGCAGCAGATTGCCTTTGCTTTTTTAGATGGTGACTACTACCGGTCTATTTTAGATCCGCTTGAGCTGATTTGGCCAAGATTGCAGCCAGGTGCGTGCATTATAGTGGATGATTACACAAATGAAGCCTTACCTGGTGCAGCCCAGGCAGTACACGAATGGGCACAGCGGTATGCGCTGCAGGTGCGAAGTGAGCAGAGTCTCGCAATCTTTCACAAGCCAGAGTGACGTGGCCAGTATATACATATTAACAGAGTAAATATATCATTTATGGTATAAATTTATTATTGTTATATAACAATAGGTGTTACAATAGAGAAAACAGATATATCATATACTTTTTACGATATTTCTAAAATAATAGACACAAAAGTTTGGAGAAGATTAACTGCATATGGATTTGTATCATATTCCATTTCGGCGCAAAGCCGTGGTAATGGCTGCAGTGATGGCAGCATTATTTTTGGTGGCGCTTGATCAGATGATTGTTTCGACTGCACTGGGGACGATCGTTGGTGAATTTCACAGTTACGGTAGCATCGGTCTTATCGTTACATCGTATTTGCTATTTTCAACAGTAACTGTGCCAATTGCCGGTAAATTATCGGATATGTTTGGTCGTCGGCCAATTATATTAGCGGGTGTGAGTATTTTTACGTTAGGGTCGCTATTGAGTGGTAGCGCTCAGAGCATTGAGATGCTTGTGCTGTGGCGCGCCGTACAAGGACTGGGCGGCGGTATTATTACAGCTAATGCCTTTACTATTGTTGGTGATTTGTTCGCACCACGAGATCGTGGTCGGTGGCAGGGTATTATTGGGTCGGTGTTCGCGATTGCTTCTGCCGTGGGGCCGATTTTAGGCGGCTTTTTAACAGATAGCCACATGATTTTTGGTATGGAGACGAATTGGCGCTGGACATTTTGGATTAATGTGCCAGTTGGCATCGTTGCGGCGCTGCTTATCGCGCTACGCTGTCCAGCGATTCGCAGGGAAGATCGCCCACGTATTGACTACGCGGGAGCGACAACACTAGCTACAGCACTGGCGGCGTTGGTGCTGGCAGTAGATAACACCGATACGGTATTTAAGGGGCTAATTGATCAGGGTTGGAGTTTGCCAGTTATTCAGGGCGCGTTGTATGGCATCGCAGCAGTGATGATTGGTATGTTTATTCGTGTGGAGCGCAAGGCGAAAGAGCCAGTGCTGTCTTTAGCATATTTTAAGAGCCGCAATTTTGTCGTTATTATGACGATTTTGCTCCTGTTTGGTGGTGCGTTTTTAGGCACAGCTATGTATATTATTCAGTTTAATCAGCAGATATTTGGGGCGGATGCTACCCAGGCTGGATTGATGCTACTACCGATGATTGCTGGTATTACAACAACATCAATTGGCGGTGGATGGCTAGTTAGCAAATTGGGTCGCTACAAGTGGATATTGGGGTCAGGCATTGTTGTGAGTTCACTTGGCATGATTGCTATGATGTCATTAACTGCTAGCTCGCCATATTGGCAAGAGGCGCTGTGCATCGCTGTAGTTGGGCTTGGGTTTGGCGTCGTGATGCCAATTACCTCACTGGCCGTACAGAATGAGTTTAGCCAAAAGGATCTTGGTGCAGTGACTGCGTCAACGCAGCTATTCCGAGGGCTGGGGTCAACTATCGGGGTAGCGATAATGAGCGGGTTGCTAACCGCAGGTATTACGACGCAAATAGCGCCGCTTGCCGACCACGCCTACGTGCAAGCTGTTAAGCGTTCCCCAGAGGCGCAGCAGCTTCTTGGCGATAAACAGCTTGATGCTAATACTGCATTAAATATAAATCAGATGCAGGAGGTGATTGCTCAGCGGGCACACCAGGGTATCCAGCAGGCGCCGGTGCCGGCGAATATACCAAAAGCTGTTGCTACTGAAAAGAAAGAGCAGGCGCTACGACAATTTGATGAGCAGCAGCGTGAATTCCATGACACTGTGGTAAATGCATTTGCACAATCGTTGCACACAGTATTCTTAGTGTCGGCGGGCATGTTGGCGGTGGCATTTGTGCTAACGTTGTTCATCCGAGAGCTTGAGCTCAAGCGCCACCAGGAAAAACGAGCCGAATAGTGCATAGCACGTGGTAGGCCTAGTTTTGCGGTAATTGTGCTATACTAAGCCCCATGAGAACTGAAAAAGCTCAGCCTACTACAGCGCTGCATAGCCGAAGCCGCTGGTACTGGTTTGAAGTAGTTGCCCTCTTTTGTGCTATTGGGCTTCTTATTGGAGGCATCGTGTACATGATGCTAAAAACCTATGCCTATGATAATCAGCCAGTGGCCACCAAAACAGACGCTTCATATCAAGAACAGATAAGTGATTCTGGCTATTCTGGGGTACGGGTGCGGCACGTTGATATGCGTAATCACGAGGTGCAGGCCCAACTTGATTACCCGGTTACGAAATGGGAGCGGCTCAACAATATGGTTGCAGCTAAGCTGGAGGCAGAGTATCACGAGTTTGTGTCTGAGCAAGGAGGTGGTAGCCGGCCAGGGCAGCAGCGAGCCACGTTTGCCGTGCACCATCAGGCTGGTGATATTATTTCTTTGCGGGTTTCTATAGAGCGAATTATTGATGGCAAAGTGACCTCTTGGCGGCAGTTTGTGTGGACGTTTAACGGAGCTGATACTAAAGATGGTCAGCCTGGCCGAGTTATAGAACTGCGTGATTTAGTGGCAGACAAGGCAGGCGCGTATGAAAAACTCAGTACGATTGTGCGTAAAAAAGCTGCACAGCAAACGGCTGAAGCAAAAGCTCCACTACTTGAAGCTCAATCGGGGCAATTACTGGGTGCTGATCAAAATATTGGCATTGTTCGGTTGTCGGCTCATTCATTTGGAGTAATTGTTAATTATCGACCGCTGGGGTGGCAAGAAGAGCGCTCACAAATTATAGAGGTAGCTGTTGCAGATGTTATGGATATGCTGCAAAACGATACCGCTCGGCTACTGCTTGATGTACCTCGGCCAGCTCCACCAGAGCCAGCTCAGCTAAAACCGGCAGCCACCTCGGCAGTGGCAAAAGGGTGTGGCAATTGTGTTGCGATTACGTTTGATGATGGCCCAGGACAGTATACTGCCAGACTATTAGATATGCTTGATCGGCTGCAGGTGCGAGCTACCTTTTTTGCAGTGGGTACTCAGATTGACCGCTATCCACAGCTAGTGCAGCGTGAACTGCAGGCTGGTCATACGGTGGCAAGCCACACCTGGAATCATCCCCAATTAAGCACGCTAGCTGACAGCCAGATACAGCAGCAAATTGATAGCACAAACGATGCTATGCGGCGGGCTATTAACCGGCCAGCTCGATATTTGCGACCACCCTATGGCGACTATGATGACCGGGTGCTGAAGCTACTAGCTGCGCGCCAGATGAGTGCCGTGCTGTGGAATGTTGATACACGTGACTGGGCAGATCATAACAGCGATCTTATATGTCACCGGGCAGTTAATGGCGCAACGCCAGGGTCAATTATTTTGTTGCACGACATACACCTTACAAGCGTTAATGCCGTGCCATGTATTGTGGAAGGGCTGCGTGCTCGTGGGTTTGCAATGGTGACAATTGAACAACTATTAGGTCAGGGAGAACCAGGCAAGGTCTACCGTAAGGCTCAATAAGAGCAGCCGAGGCGCAGCAGGGGTAATTCAGCCGCACCGCCATAGTGGTATACTGCGCAAATATGACACTAGGCAGATTGCTTTTTGTTACGCTTATGCTACACTACAAAGTGAAATAGCATTAACAAAATGAGGGGGAATGATGGACCAACCAATTCGTGTTAATTCTGAGATTGGTCGGCTGCGTACGGTGTTATTACATCGTCCAGGCGAGGAACTCGAAAATCTAACACCTGAATATTTAACGGATCTATTGTTTGACGATATTCCATATTTAGAGCAGGCGCAGGCTGAACATGATGCGTTTGCACAAGTGCTGCGCGATAATGGCGTCGAAGTGCTATATCTTGACCAGCTGGCTGCAGAGTCTCTGTGGTCTGATGAGCTGCGTGAGCAGTTTGTTGACGATATGCTAAAAGCTTCAAAGCTGGGGTCACATCGTGCATTTGAAGCGTTGCGTCACTATCTGCTAGCAATGCCAAATCTAGAAATGGTGCGCAAGATTATGGCTGGCGTGCGTAAGGACGAGGTTATTTTGCCGCCAGAGCATCAAGATCAGCTGCATGATATGATTTGTGATCGTTCGCATCAGTATCCATTTTATTTAAGCCCAATGCCAAACCTGTATTTTACGCGCGATCCAGCAGCGTCGATCGGTAATGGACTGACTGTTAATAAGATGCACTGGCCAGCACGTCGCCGTGAATCGCTATTCATGCGCTATATTATTGACCATCACCCACGCTTTGCAGGTAAACAGGTGCCAGTGTGGTACAACCGTGATCGCAAGTTTTCAATGGAGGGTGGCGATGAGCTAGTGCTAAATAAACACACGTTAGCGATTGGTATTAGCGAGCGCACTACCGCTGAAGCTATTGAAACGCTGGCAACTAATTTATTTGCTGGTTCAGATTTTACTAAGGTGATCGCTATCCAGATTCCAAAAAGCCACGCATTTATGCACCTCGACACTGTCTTTACAATGATCGACCATGACACCTTTACGATCCACCCAGAGATTCGTGACCACGGTGGTAAGATCGACTGCTTTATCCTCGATAAAGTAGAGGGTAAGAAGTACCCACAAATCACCAAGCAAACCGACCTAGAGCAAGTGTTGGCAGATGCGCTAGAGCTGCCAGCAGTACGCTTGATCGAGTGTGGCGGCGGTGACAGTATTGCCGCGGCTCGTGAGCAGTGGAATGATGGCAGTAACACGCTGGCTATCGCGCCAGGTGTCGTTGTCACCTACGACCGTAATTATGTTACCAACCAGAAGCTGCGTGAAGCAGGTATTACCGTAATTGAAGTATCAGGAGCTGAGCTAGGTCGTGGGCGAGGCGGTCCACGATGTATGAGCATGCCACTGGTACGAGAGGAGATTTAACTATGGCACAAAGCCTAAAAGGCCGATCATTACTAACATTAGCGGACTACACTCCAGAGGAAATTCGACTGCTGCTTGATACGGCACGAGAATATAAGCGCCTTAAATACGCTGGTATTCCACACCGCATTCATGAAGGAAAAAATATTGCGCTGTTGTTCGAAAAAACTAGTACGCGTACCCGTACTGCATTTACTGTGGCGGCTAATGAACTAGGTATTGCTCCTGAATATTTGGGTAAGGACGACATCCAGCTAGGTAAGAAAGAAACAGTTGAAGACACTGCCAAGGTGCTTGGTCGTATGTTTGATGGGATTGAGTTTCGTGGCTTTTCACACCAAACAGTGCAAGAGCTAGCGCAACACGCTGGCGTGCCAGTGTGGAATGGATTGACTGATACATTCCACCCAACGCAGATTTTGGCAGACTTCCTCACAGTGGAAGAGCACGTTGGTCCGCTGCGTGGTAAGAAGTTTGTGTTTGTGGGTGATGGCCGCAACAACATGGCAAATAGTCTGATGATTGGTGCTGCTAAAATGGGGCTTGATTTCCGCATTTTAGCACCAGAATCGCTGCACCCAGATCCAAAGCTGGTAGCACTTGCACAGTCGTTTGCAGCAGATAGTCAGGCGAAGATTACAATTACCAGCGATTTCGATGAAGCGCTAGCTGATGCTGACATTGTATACACCGACGTGTGGGTATCGATGGGTGAAGAAGACAAGTTCGCAGAGCGTATTGCACTACTGAAGCCATACCAGGTAAATGCCGAACTCTTGAAGCGCACTGGCAATTCAGCAGTGAAGTTTATGCACTGTTTGCCAGCCTTCCATGATGCACTGACAATCACTGGTAAGCAGATTCAGCAAGAGTACGGCCTCGATGCTATGGAAGTAACTGATGAAGTGTTCCGCTCATCTGCTTCGATTGTGTTTGATCAGGCTGAAAACCGTATGCATACCATTAAGGCAGTGATTGCGTTGACACTATAAGCAACCTAACGAGAAGAACTATGATAAAACGAAAACAAGAGCCAGTAGCTACAAAAAAAGCTACAGCTCACCAAGGTGCTGCGACAAAAGCAGCACCTGAGACAAAAAAGAAAAAAGTCTTTCGCTCACCATCGGCCTTTGCCGGGCTGTTTGTGGTGATGGTCGTGATGGCCGCTCTAACCTGGATTGTGCCATCGGGTATGTATAATACCCAGCCCGACCCAAATAATGCTGAAAAAACAGTGCGCGTGCCGGGTACCTATCACCGCATTGATAAGGTGCGAACCGAAAAAGACGAAAAAACAGATAAAGAAAAGAAAACTGATGTACGCCAAGGTGCCTGGGATATTTTTGTAGCCTCGGTAAGTGGTATGAGTGAAAAGTTGCCGGTTATTTTCTTTGTGATGGTGCTTGGTGGATTCCTGGGTATCGTGATGAAGACTGGTGCGCTTGACGCCATGCTGGGCTCAATTTTGAAAAAAATGAAGGGCAAGGAAAAATGGCTAATTCCGATTCTTATGATTTTCTTTGCGATCGGTGGTACCACGTACGGCATGCAGGAAGAGGCGGTGGCCTTTTATGCACTGGTCATTCCGGTGATGATGGCAGCTGGCTACAATGCTATGACAGCGGTGCTAGTGATCGTTTTGGGTGGCGGTGTCGGTGTGATGGGCTCAACAATTAACCCATTTTCTACCGGGGTGGCCGCAAGTGCTGCAGGTCAACCGCTATCGAGCGTGATGGGCGTGCAGGCGATCATCTTGATTGTTAGTTTAGTTGCGGCCATTATATTTACAATGCGCTATGCCGCAAAAGTAAAGGCTGGCCAATATGCCGAAGACAGCCGAGACAAACCGACGGTAGCTACCACGCTCGACATGAGCAACGTGCTTGACTTTACTGGTCGCCGCAAGGCAGTAATGACGGTATTTGGACTAACCTTTGTGCTACTGATTCTGTCGCTTATTCCGTGGAGCGATAGCACCTTTAATATTACGGTGTTTGAAGATCTTCACCACTGGCTGGCTAACTTGCCAATGATTGGCGCGCTCTTTGGGCTGAGCCATGTCGTGCCGTTTGGCGAGTGGTACTTTAATGAAATCTCAACGCTATTCTTGATTTCGACTGCGGTGATTGTCGCAATTTATTACCGAGAATTCCGTCGTCAGGAAATTCCTGTTATGGATACCTTCGTAAATGGCGTTAAAGATATGCTGTCAGTAGCACTGGTGATTGCCGTTGCTGCAGGTGTGGCGGTTATCATGAATAACGGGGCAATTCAGGACACCGTAATTCATGGTGGTGAAGCGCTGCTGAAGTCGGTAAGCGGTGGCTTGGTTGGTGTGATCGCGTATATCTTCTATATTCCAATGAGCGTACTCATTCCATCATCATCAGGTTTAGCGACCGCTACAATGCCAATTTTGGCACCGATTGCAGATTTGGTTGGTGTTGGTAAAGAGGTGATTATTGCAGCTTTTGCAACATCATCAGGGCTCCTAAACATGGTGGCGCCAACAGTAGCCTCGCTGATGGGCGGTTTGGCACTGGCTGGTGTATCGTATCGCCGTTACCTGAAGCGAACGCTGCCAATTATGATCGTGTTTGCGGCTATTAGTATTATTGTTATTGCCATTTTTGGCCTTATGGGGGCACGATAATGGCGACGATTGTAGTAGCACTAGGCGGAAATGCGCTGCAGCGCCAGGGCGAAGCTAGCTCTCAGGCGCAGCAGCGAGTAGCAGCTGCCACTGCAGAGCAGCTCATACCACTAGTAAAAGCAGGGCACCGGCTTGCTATTGTGCATGGTAATGGTCCACAAGTCGGAAATATTATTCTGCATGAAGAGGCGATTAACACTGACGATGTACCGAGTTTGCCGCTCGATGATGGTGTGGCGATGAGCCAAGGACTGATTGGGTTCTGGCTGCAGCAGTCATTTATGAATGCCTTTTCTGCTCAGGGAATGGCGCAGCAGGCAGCGACAATTGTAACGCGAACACTGGTTGATGAGGCGGATGCAGCCTTTACAAACCCAACGAAGCCAATCGGCCCATTTTACACTGCTGATGAAGCTCAGCAGGTGGCTGCCGAGCGTGGCTTTACGGTGAAGGAAGATGCTGGTCGTGGCTGGCGGCGGGTTGTGCCATCGCCACTGCCGCAGCGCATCTTGGAAGCCGATGTAATAAAAGGGCTGGTAGATGCTGGTGTCGTCACTATTTCTACTGGCGGCGGTGGTGTGCCTGTGATTGAGCGGGACGGCGCTATTGTTGGCGTAGAAGCAGTGATTGATAAAGACTTTGCTGCGGCTGAGCTGGCGCGCGTACTGCATGCCGATACACTACTAATCCTAACGGCAGTAGACAGTATTGAAATAAACTACAATACGCCGCAAGCAAAAAGCCTCACGCAGGTAACGCCAGAAGAGCTACTGGGGTATGCGGACGCTGGACATTTTGCACCAGGCTCAATGCTACCGAAAGTGCAGGCAGCTGCCGCATTTGCTCAGCATAACCCTGGCAAGCAGGCAATTGTGACTTCACTTGAGAAGGCTGAGGCGGCATTAGCCGGCCAAGCTGGCACACGCATTGTGGCATCATAGCGAGGTGCTTAGTAAGTGAATATAGCCTTGACGCAGAAGTCAGGGCTATTTTTCTAAACTGCTAGTTGAGAACATAGTGGCATTGCAGAGTAAACCAGTGGTATGTTGCGGCAAGGATAGAAGTGTGACATAGTGAGAGCATATTGAAGAAAGGATATACGTGATGACAAGACAGGCAATTGGTGGACATATTGCTCGGTATCGCCGTGAACAAGGATTGACACAGCAGGCACTTGCGGACCGGCTTGGAGTAAGTGACAAGGCGGTGTCAAAATGGGAGCGAGATCTCTCGTATCCTGATGCTGGGCTATTGCCACAACTAGCTAGAGAGCTGGGTATTAGTGTAGATGAGTTGCTAAGCGGCGCGTCAGCATCAGCCTGGCAGTCTCCGCAGCCTGCCCAAGAGATCACATCGGCAGCTGCTTCTCAACCTGCGGCTATTGGCCATGGTATAGTCAGCGGCGTCGTTGGTGCAGGTAAATTTGGTGTGGGTGCAATCAAAAAAGCCGTATTTATTATTAGTTCAGTCGGTGGTGTTTTGGCAGTGGCAGCCACCTTTATTGTGAACATAATTGTCGTACAGAGGACTGCGCACCAGCAGGTGTGGTGGCCATATGTGGCCGGCGGCGTAGGAACAGTGTGGGTACCCTATGCACTGATGATGCTGCCAAAGCTTCGCAAGAAGCTGTGGTTGGCTGGTTTTGCATTTAGTGTGCTTTCTACAGCGTACACATTTCTTATTCAACGCCTAACAGGCACCTTTGGCTGGGTACAGTCGATGTATATTCCTTTGCTGCTTACTGTTATAGCGGCGGTGCTTTTATTGGTGTGGCTGCGTCGTCGGGTGTCCCTATGGACACTTAGTGGTGTTTCGCTCATGATAGTGGGCGGACTGCACATATTGGTGGGACGTTTGACGCTGCATTGGGTGCATCGATACTATCCGCAGCAGGCGCAGCAAATACTAAACGACTACGCCAGCACTTTAAGTGAGCATACGCACATAGCAGTGCAAGATCTCGTTGGTGGTGGTATCATTGCGATTGGCCTCTGCCTTGTGCTGGTTGGTGTTTTGCGCCGCACGCTTAAATAATGGCTTATGGATTAGGGCAAGTGTAACCACTAAGTTTCTATTGCTTTTTTCAGTTTGTATGGTATAATCGTACCCATGATTCAATACTTGCAGTCGGACCAAGACCAGATTATTCGTTCGCATAAAACGTTACAAACGGGTGCTTGGTTGCGCTGTGAACAGCCAAGCGAGCAGGAGCTCGCCGAGCTACTGACTCTTGGTATGGACGGCGACGCGCTGAGTGATGCGCTCGACCCACATGAGGTGCCACGTATTGATTTTGAGGATGACTGGACCTATTTGATTGTGCGTATTCCAAGCACGGATGATGCATTTAACGACTTTACGACGCCAGTGTTGTTTGGTATGCATAAAGATTATGTGGTCACGCTCTCGCGCGATAGTCTTTCACAACTGTGGCAACCATTTATTGATAAAACACGGATTTCAACGCGCCGCCGTGTGGCGTTAATCGTGGCGATGACAGAAGCCGTGGCGATGCAATATCAGCGCCGGGTGGCAACTATTAACCGCCAAATGCGAGCAGCGATTGATGATATCCACACCTTGCGAGCGCGGGATATTGTGGTGCTAACAGAGTATGAGCGGAGGTTAAATGACTACCTTGATGCTCTTATCCCAATGAACTGGGCGATTGAACAGCTGGTTGCTAACCGCAGCCTGCGTTTGAAAGAAGACGATAAAGATGATGTGGAAGATATTTCGATAGACTTAGAGCAGGTGATCTCACGCTGTAAAAGTTTGCTGCGTACGATCACCAATGTGCGCGATAGCTACCGGGCGGTGATGGATACTAAGCTGAATGAAACAATTCGCTTGCTGACGGTGATGACAGTTGCGTTAACGGTGCCAACGATGGTTGCGGGGCTGTTTGGTATGAATGTGCCGGTGCCAGGCGCGGAAGACGGCACGATGTTTTGGAAGATTACCATTGGTAGTGTCATTATTGCAATGGTGGTTGGTTTTTATTTTTTGCGGCGCCGCTAAGCTAGCTGCGTACATTTGTGCTCAAACGTAGTTTTATTGCACCGAAACCTTCAGGGGTGCTATGCTAAAAGAGCTAGTGATTAAATAGCTAAAATAGGGAGCAGATGTCAGAAACACACGAAATTCGGTGTCCGCATTGTGGCACAATTATACCAATGGATGAAGCTGGGTATGCAGCAATTGCTCAACAAGTTCGGAGCCAGGAATTTGAAAAAGAGACGGCTCGGCTGGAGGCGCGCTACGCAAAAGATTTGCAGCAAGCTAAGGCTCATTTTGAACAAGACAAGAAAGCAGAGCTGGCGCGATACGCCGACCATGCCAAGCAGCGATTAGCTGAGCAGGCGGCCGAAAATAAGCAGGCATCGCTTAAACTAGAGCAGCAGAACCAGCAGGCTTTGCACGACCTGTCTCGGCAAAAAGACCAGGAAATTGCACAGCTGACGGCACAACTCGCTCAGGCAGCGAGCCAGACTGAATTACGTGTGACAGAAGCTACTACTGCGGTGCAGCAAAAATTGCTGGCGGCAGAGAATCAGTTAACGCAGCAGCAAGTTCAGGCTGAGCTTGATAAAGTGGCGCTGCAGCGTGAGTTTGATGCTGAAATAAAAACTCGCGATCAGATAATTGCCATGAAGGACGAAGAGATTGCTTTGCGTAAAGATATGAAAGCGCGACTATCAACCAAGATGGTGGGTGAAAGCCTGGAGCAACACTGTGAAAATGAGTTTAATAAGCTACGTGCGACTGGATTTCGTGGCGTTTATTTCGAGAAAGATAATGATGCTAGCAGCGGCAGCAAGGGTGATTATATTTACCGCGAAGTAGATGAATCTGGTGTTGAGATTCTGTCGATTATGTTCGAGATGAAGAATGAGCAAGACCAGACTGCCACTAAAAAACGCAACGAAGACTTTTTGAAAGAGCTCGATAAAGACCGGCGCGAGAAAAACTGTGAGTATGCGGTGCTGGTATCGCTGTTAGAGGCAGACAGTGAGCTATATAACACCGGTATTGTCGATAAATCACACCGTTACGAGAAAATGTATGTCGTACGGCCACAATTTTTTATTCCGCTGATTACTATTTTGCGTGGCAGTGCCATGAATGCGCTGGCTGCTAAAAAAGAGCTCGCGATAGCTCGAGAAGAGCACAGTGATATTACCCAGTTTGAAGAGAATTTGGCGGCAGCTCAAAAAGGGTTTGCACGCAACTACGAGCTGGCTGGGCGCCGCTTTGATGAAGCAATCAAGGGTATCGATAAGACTATAGCGCAATTAGAGAAGACCAAAAAAGCACTACTTAGTAGTGATAATAATCTACGGCTTGCAAATAATAAATTACAAGACCTATCAATAAAGAAGTTAACCCGCGGCAACCCTGGTATGCAGGCTCGGTTTGCTGCGCTGAAGGAGACAGATGAAACGTAAACATAAGAGTAAAAAAGTTGTTCAGCCGCCCATGACTGACGCGGAGCTTGCCAAAGAAGGTATTAAGCCGCAGATATACAAGCGTCGCTGGTGGATTTTAGGCTCGCTTTGTTTGGCGCTGTTTGTGGAGACGATTGCTAACGGAAGCTTGAATATGGCTTTGCCAGACATGGCACGAGATATGAACCTTTCACAACTAGACTTAACTTGGATTGTGAATACCTATACCTTGCTATTTGCGAGCCTGCTTTTCGTGGCTGGTGCTGTTGGAGATCGATACGGTCGCAAGAGAATCATGCAAATAGGGCTGGTGCTATTTAGTGCTAGTTCAATTTATGCAGGATTTTTTGCGGGTAGTGCGCTGGAGCTTATTATTATGCGTGCATTAATGGGTATTGGTGGGGCGATGATTATGCCAGCCACGCTGTCGATTGTGAATAATATTTTTCCGCAGCGAGAGCGTCCACAAGCAATGGCCGTTTGGGGAACTGTAGCTGGCGCCGGTATGATGCTTGGCTCGGTGGTGTCAGGCTTGTTAATTAACCTTTTTCACTGGCATGCTATTTTTGTTGCCTCGGCGGTATTAACCATTATAGCGCTCGTTGCGAACCACATATTGGTGCCAGAGTCGGTGGATGAACATAAAAATCCAGTTGACTGGTTGGGCGGGCTGCTGTCGTTTACCTGGGTGTTTGGCCTAGTGTATGGTATTACTGAGCTGCCAGATAGCTTGCGTGGGGCAGAGAATGCTACTAACCCTGCGTTTGTGTGGGGCGTTTTAGCCGTGGCTGTTATAACGCTGGTGGTATTTATATGGTGGGAGCGTCGCAGCAAACACCCGATGTTAGACATGAAGCTGTTTCGCTCAAGTGGGTTTAGTATTTCTGCACTCATTCTTGTGCTGGCATTTTTGGCTCTATCGGGCATCATGTATGGCATGAGTATTTTAGAGCAGTCAATCATTGGCTTTACACCGTTTGAGTCGGCACTATATATGATTCCGGTCTTGCTCCCGATGTTGATACTTTCGCCATTGGTTCCAAGATTAGCGGCACGGTTTAGTTCGCGCTGGGTTATATCAGTAGGGTTAGTAATTACTGCAGTCGGTTTGTTTCTCATGGGTCGTATGGACGGTAGCGTGACCTATTGGGATATTTTTGGCTACATGGTTATTGTCGTTATCGGCATTACGTTGGCGATGACACCAAGCACCAACCTACTAATGCTAGTGGTTCCTAAAAACCGTTCTGGCATGGGCTCGGCAATGGAAGACACGACACGTGAGCTTGGTGCTGCACTTGGGGTAGCGCTAATCGGTTCATCAATTAATGCGGTATACAATGCTAATATCCATACAGCTACGGCCCAGTTGCCGCCACAACTGGCGCAAGCTAGCCAGGCGATTGAAAAATCATTGCCGGCCGCCCAGCAGGCAATAGATCAGCTGGTAAAAACTGGTGCATTATCTCATCCCGCAGCTGAGCAGCTATTGATGACGGCGAAAAATACCTGGATGGATGGCTTTGGCAATGCCACACTCATTTCTGCTGGTATCATGTTGGTTACGGCAGTTATTTGCATGGTGTTCTTTATTCGGAAACCGGAAGAAGATAAGATTATGGCTGCGTCTGAGTCACATGGCCACTAGAGTGTATATTTCTATTGTATAAAATATAACAACCGTGCTAAAATAGGCGGCAAGAAACCTCCCGTTTCCCGGATGAGGCCGCTGCCACCAGGCAGTATGCGCCCTCCGTTGGGCGCTATGGTTTCCTCCTCTCTCGATCGTATGAAAGGGGTTGGTCAGAAATGACTACCAACATTAACAATATGCAGAAAGAACAGGCTACTGAGTCTACTGATCTTGCTGAAGGTAATTCGTCATCAGAATCCAAAGGCGGCGTTGAGCAGCTAGAGGAATTTATGAATCAAGGCGAGGAAAGATACCAAGAAGCCGAGGCAGACCAGCGGGAGCTTGAAGCAAAACGTAATCATGCTCGGCGCGGTGCAGAACAGCTCAGACTGCAGGCTCGACTTAACACGTTAGACTATGAACGTGCGATGGTCGATCGGCATGTTCAGGATACTAGCAAAGGGTGCAGCAAAGATCAGGCTAAGCTTGACAAGATGTTGCAAGCCTACCCATCCCAGCTTGAAGAGTTACGGTTAGCTCGTGAGCGCCTTGAGGTGCAAGGTCACGAACTGCTATTGCTACATGATGCGCAAGCTATTAGCAACTGGCGGTTTAAAGTGCTCCGTGCTCGTAATGCGCGTAAGTTGCGTACTGTAGAGCGTAAGATGGCTAAACTGCTAGCTCGTATTGAACAGGCAAATCACCGAGTGAGTGGTGATAAGGGTGTGCTTGAGTTCCTGGAGGGCCACAAGCAGTACTTAGCGTTGCGGCGTCAAGGACAAGAGGCATCGATTATGCTTCAGCAGTCTGCTATGCAGCAGGCGGAGGCAGTAGAAACACTACTGCAGAATGCTAAGCCTAAAGCGGAGCAGGAGCTAAAGCAGCATAATACTGCGCCTACGCTGTTTGATCAGTACGCTGAGCAGGCATAGCACAACTGCATATATGATCAGGGGGGACCCACTTCGCACAGAAGTGGGTCTTTTTCTTGTAAAGTAACACTAGTAGACATTGACATTTTGCTGCAAATACGGTAAAATACCAGGCATACCGCCACCCTGGCGGATGCCCATGTAAGATGGTGCGAACCCGCACCTTGACAATCGAGAGAAATGAGAAAAAGATGGGTGTATCATCGGATTACTGTTCCGAAGTAACTCCTTTGCAGAACAAGTTGATCGATCAGTTTGAGTCAGTTGCGGCTAGGCGGCGTTCAAGTTTTTGGGAGCGCTGGGCAGAAGTCAACTTTAAGCAACTGAACGAGTTTCGCGTGCAGGCGTACGCGCTGCATCAGCTGATTCAGCTGAACCAGTATGGTGCGGAGGCGCTGACGTCTAGCGTGAAGGTCGGTAGTAAGGACTCTGTTGTGGCGTTTGTTACACAAGCGTACCAAGGAGTTAAGAAGCTGCTTGAGCGTCACGAAGGTGATCCTGACGTCGCTCCTGAGTGGCTTGCAGAACTGTATCTAACAGTTGAGCCGCTTGCGTATGCTTGCTTGGTGGCAGTTAAATCTAACACCAGATGACTTAGCCGAGCTAATACACATGCGGGATAAGACTGTCGGAGAAGAGGATAAGCCTCTGGTGTATCCAGGGCTAAAAGAGGCTTCTGGCTGGTTAGTACCTCCTAACACTAAAACTGTGTCACAGCAGCTTGATGCTCGCTGTAAGCTTGAAAAGGATTTGAACGATACGCTTCAGCTAGGTAATGTTGAAATCGTTGAGTTCTTTGTTACCACTGAACCCGCTCTTGTAGAGCAATTTGTAAAGGAAGGAAAGTAATGTCTACCGTTCAGGTCGATACTGGGGAAGTTGTGTCTCGGGCGCTGTTGCAGTGCAATATGCAGGTGCGGCTGAGTTTTCTTTGTTTGGCAGCGCGGCTTATGTCATGCAATGACATAAACAAGCAGCCTGTAACAGAGGAGTTGAAATCTGTCCGGCAGATTGTGGAGTGTCAATTACCTGACACTTGCATTCCTATGCTAGATATAACGTCAGACGGCAGCTTATTTGCAGGTAACCTGTCTGAAGACACTGTGCAATCTTTTCTGGTCGAAGCGCTGAAGTATTCTTCATCGCAAGTAGCTCTCATCGAATACTACAGTCGGATGTATCTTGGTGGTGCATTGCCACTGGCAGAATATCCGGCTGCAATCAGTGAGGCGATAGTTCCATCGGTGTATGCGTTGTGGCTGTTTTTTGCACAGCAGCGTCATCGTTATGGTGACTCTATGGAGGCCCGCCAGACGATTGAACATAATCTGAAGTCTGCCTTTGGCCGCGTGTCGGAGGACCTTCAGCAGTACGTTGTTCAGTTGCTGCCAGTTTCTTGGATGTTTGCAACGTGGTCGCTTGACCTCGCTGGCCTTGTAAGTAAGGCACTGCGTGGGTTGCAGGTGGACATTGCACACGATGCATCAGAGCAACTACGTGATAAGTTTGAAGGCCAGTATTTGGTGTCTTTACAGCCTGTTTCCAATTAGAGCTACTTAGCTCGTAGTCCATATCCCGGGGTGCTCTGTGGCAATTGTGTTGCAGAGCGCCCCACCCAACTACGAAAGGAAGTGATGGTAATAATGACCATCAATATCAAAGAACGAACGGTTACAGATCCTGCTAGCCCGCTATTGTCTGCTATTTTAGCAACGGCAAGCGGTGTGCACTATCAAGTGCGTGATCGCTTGTGGCGAAAAGTCGGATCGGACAAGAACCAAGCTAATAATCGTAACTCTGGAGGTTTTAAGCAAGTTTTGCGTGGTTTAATAAAAACCATAAAAAATATTTGTAATCGTGGGGACTACGGTCGAGGTTTGTATGATTTAGCAGAATTTGCTGCTGAACGTGCTCCGTACAATATTCCTCCAAGGAGTCATACGGGTGTCCAATGTGTTCTTAAATTGCGTAACCTAGAAAAACTTGAAGTCTTTCAGGAGGTAGTTGACCGTATTACTAACGAGGCCAAGTGGTTGTTTATCTGGAAAAAGGGTTATTACACGGGTATTGCATCTCAAATGCTTCAGAACCCTATTGCATACCGCAAGGAGTTAATTCAGGTTTATCCTTGCTATAGCAGCAAGGAAAACCGTACTCGTAATAATATCCCTGAGCCAACGGTAGATACTCTTGCCCCACTGCTCATGATTCAGGATAAAATGTATCCGTTAAATGATCGTGGCCAGTTTGCAAGGCTTATTATCGAGAGTGCTCCTATTAGTGAGAAGAGCAAGGAGTCGTACATTAAGTCCCTTAAGGAGTATGGTTGGATTTCCGGTGATGATATGTCTACTACGAATGCATCAATGGCATCTGTTCGTGAAGTCGGACAAGGTAACTATGTTGCAAAAAGTGTGCATATGCCGCACCGAGGAACCATTCCGCCGGCTACGGCAGCGTAGTCATATCTTCTCGTTTACTCTTGGTTAAACGGGCATAGCCCACATCTGTTGATGGTGGTAGTTTTTGGCGCAGCTTTGCTGCATCGAAGATACCACTGTCCAGGTGTGGGTTTTTGCTTTATGTGGGGCCGTGCAGGCGTGGTGGGGTACATGGTACACTAGGTGTATGCATACGTATGAGCAGCTCCCCCGTGATGATCGCAGCGAAAGTTTTCGCTATATTAGCGAGATGATGGTAAATTTGGCAGAGCACCAGGGCGTGCAAGTGGACGAAGACACCGCCCAGCGTTGGAGTGATTTGCTGGGGCTGCTGCGCGAATTTGATACGCTAGTGGATGATACCGATATGACGCACGAGGAGGCACTGCAGCGATTAGCGAATTTTGATGATTTTACTAGTCGCTACCCGCATTTATCGCCAGATTTACTTGGTGAAGAGGCCTGCCAGCGTATGGTGCGGCGCGTGGCGGAGATTTTGCGAATTGGCCGGGAATACAGCACGGTGCAGGACCCAGAAGATTTTATTGCCTTGCGGATAGAAGAGGTGGAACACACTGCCGAGCTACTGGCAGATTGCGCCAGCGGTGATACCACTACTCAGCCAGGGTTTTATACGAAGTTTATGCCGCTAATGCGCGGTATGGGGCGAACGGCAAATATGGTGGACTCACTACTTGATATGCGCCAAGATGTGCGGCAGGAAAAAATACAAATTCAGCCTAGTGCTAAGCTGGTGATGGGCCTCGGCAAGGCTGCCTTGCACGATATGCTACAGGTAGGTCCGCAAGTTGCGTACCTAGATGTGTGGAGCCGGTTTGCTATTATGGGGCTGGTGCGCGTAGGGAACCGGTTGCGTCAGGGTAATCAGCCGTATTCGAGCTTGCGTAATATATCGCTAAAATAAAAAACAAATTAGTAGGCAAAAGAAAGACCCCCACAACCGCATGTGGCGTTATTGTGGGGGTTTCCGGTGGTGATTGTCAGGATTGTGCGGGCGGGTTAGCCAGCAAACTGCGACTGATTCGGAAGTTGTCGCGGAGCTACTTGCTGGACTGCTAACGTCATACCGTACTCTGCAGGTTCAACCTGATGAGGGCCATGGGGAGCCATCATGTAGATGGCTGGCTTCATTTGTACGGGTCCTACAATTACAAGATTGGGATATTTCCGCTTGTAATCTCGGAATTTGGCGTTAAGGCCTTCCTTTGACTCGGCGGTAATTAGTCCACCTACTCTTGGGTCAAAATTATCCGGATTCAGATCCACGGATATTCATCCTTCCACTCGGGTTCCGCGCGGGATTGCGCAGAAGCTATTACTAATAGTAGCAATAATTTGGATTTTAGTCAAATAGTTTTTAAAAATAATGATATAAAAATGAGCAGTTTATATCGTCTTGCTCGGGACGGGGCATTAGCTATTTTGAGTATCTTGAGATTTTACCCGCAAGTATCTAGGGTAGCTCTGTGCCATCATAGACACCACGGTCGGCGAAGACGTGTCCATCTGGTCCGTAGTGGTCGTGGCCTTGTTTGCCGTAGAAAGTTTTTCCATCAACGTGGCCGCTGCACACGAGGACTTCACCAGGATGTCCACCTTCGCCATAGGCAACCGTTACCTTGTTTCCTCCTGGGGTCGTTGCGTGTATTGGTGATCCCCAGGTGCGGTCGCCACCAACTTCGCCATTGCCAAAGTTGGGGTCGGTTTTTGGGTTTGTGCCCATGTATATCAACTCTTTCCAGAGCCGGGTAGAGCAGTGCTCTACGGTGTGGTGCATGCGTGCAGCATCGGATCTAGCTGCGCACGAGTACTCGACGCCTACATGAACGGAGCACTAAAGATAGTATACCATCAAGCAAATAAAAAAGATGCCCCAGAACTGGCAATAGCCATTAGTCCTGAGGCCCGCCCGAGCGGCTTCTCCAGTCGTACATCCATACCGGGTGATCTGCTTTGGCACCTATCGCGACGTTTTATCTATGGGTATTTTAGTAGCTACCGCCGGTAGCGTCAAGAGGCTTTGGTGGTGGGTGAGCCGCCGCGGCTGCTTACTTTAGTGCGGCGGATGGGGTATAGCGTGCCGGTGTAGGTAGTGCTTTCTGGGTACTCATCAGGATCATTAATCCAGTCATCTCCATCTTCATACAGAGGATCCGGAAAACCATTCGGAAAGAAAAACTTCTTGCTCTTTTCCACTTCAGTCCAAGGGTACTCTGCCTCGTCTGCCGCGATGACTACTCGATTTTCAAAGAACTCTTCCATCTGGGAC
>JABCOR020000010.1 GCA_013333495.2 Candidatus Saccharimonadota bacterium
CATACCCCCATAGTAATATATATATATATCTACATCCACGACCCTCCAGGCCATAGCTCGCTTGCGATGGACTGTCAATTCTGCTACAATCTACTCACACGGACGATTAGCTCAGTTGGCTAGAGCACCACATTGACGTTGTGGGGGTCAGAGGTTCGAGTCCTCTATCGTCCACCAAATCGAAACCTACAACCGCCCACACGGGCGGTTTTTTATATGCTATTTCTCCAGCAAGCTCTTCGCGCCTCCCTATTTTTTGACCATTTTTTATATTATATGCAAGTAGCTTACCTATATTATCTTGCTACCTTTTCACGCGTAATCATCTGCTATCCTCTCAAAAACAGCTCACACCTATGCACCCTATATGCAGTGCCCGCTACATCTACAAGTTCTTTGCTCAAATTACCATCAAGGCCCTCACTGACAGCTATTAGAGTCGCCAGAAGCTGATTGTCTTTTCTATACCATCTTTTCTGCTATATACCGACGATATATCACCCAGCCATTACCCTAAGCTGCCTTCTGGTGTTTTTTGTTGTATCTATTGCCCATATTTCACGACATAATTATTGTGGCTAGCCATATTTTGATTCATACTATGGACAAAAGTACAAGCACTTTTTTGTATATTTTTCCTCTTTTTCACGCAAAACTTTCCACATGAAAAGTGACATGAAAAGTGACATTTATATATCACACATGATATATCTTACGCTACACCTTTTGAGGCCTTTTATTCATCCTGCTATTGGATATGTCTCTTTATCCCCACATTAGGCCTATAGTTTTCCACTGGATTTTTTACCAGGGGTATGACAATATATAGATATGATATGCCTATTTTGTGATAACTTGAAGACTCGTACTACTAACTCACGTCCACGCAAAGATATCCCGTATACATGGCGACGCCACACTTGCGATAATTGCGGCGCGACGTTCACGACAGAAGAGTCTCCATCGCTAGCAATTGAAGTAAAAGTTATGCAAGATTCAGGCGAGCAAATACCATTCAGCACCAGCCATCTTATTCATTCCATCATCGCGTCGTTCGCCCACGACAAGCAGCGCGGCATTACTGAAAGTGAATTTTTGGCGATGACGATTAAGCAAAAACTATTTAGTCTTAAGCAGTACAGTTTCACGACTAAAGAAATCGCCGCCATTACCCACGAAACACTAACTAACTATGACAAAAAAGCAGCGCTTCAATACGCTGCTTTGCACGATCTGCTTTAGACTGCTGCAAGTTTATTTTGGATCTTTTGGTACGGCCATCTTTTTGGTGACATCAAACTTGGTCAAATACTTACCGAGCAGTAGCCGGGTTTGCGAGTAGTAGGCTGCAAATGAATTGTAAATCACCGAGGTTACTGGCATAAGCACCCACTGAGCCACCATCCAAAATGTACGTGTTCGCTTATAGCGCTCTGGGCGTGGTGGCAGCAGCTTTAACGACAGCAGCACTGTGATGAAGATACCGATCATTGCCACTTGCTGGATAGCACTAATTACGTTCGGCAATTGATGCGCTGCGATACTGCGTGATGATTCACTGTTAAGCAATAGTGGTACCCAGCCGCCAAAAGCCACCAAGATAGAAATACAAGCTAAAGTCAGGTGGCCATCGATGAGCCTAACAAGGCGAACAAACCCAGAAGTGAACGACACACGGCGGTTTTTTGTAAAAATCAATGTTGCAACATACGGAATATCTGACACACCATATGCCCAGCGCCGTAACTGCACGAACTGCGCAACCAGTGTCTTACGATAAGTTTCGGCAATAACAGCGTCTTGGTAAATCGGGATATATAGTGGCAGTACATCATAACGGCCCCTAAAGTAAAACCAGCTACGCCAGTACTGGTGGCCGTCTTCCACAATAGTCCGCGTACTCCAAAAATCCATTTCCACGAGTGCATCCATAGGCTGCGAGTGTGATGCAAAATTACGAAGTGTGTGTGGACGCATCGAGCTAATAATATTCCAAAATGAGTTACCCGTAGCGATGACGCGCATCGGCGCTGGCACATCCCAAATATTATTGAGGAATAATGATACTGGCTGGTATGAAAAATGTTTTCGATCATCACGTACAATAAATTCATATGTCGCGCTATCAAAGTAGGCTTTGTGCGGTTTGTTGTCACTATCAAGTGTCGTTACAAGGACATTTTTGTAAAGAATTCCCGCTGTATCAAGATATTTTTGCAGCCAACGGCCAGCGTAAGTAATGTTTCCACCCTTACCAATCACCTCATTTGGCAGGTCTTTAGGGTGCTTCACGATCGCAAATTTGAAAAAGACGTCTTTAAATTCCTCCTGCAACCGATACGCTGTCTTTTCAATAGCCTCACCGCCACGCTCTTCATAAGCAAACACAACGATCAGGTGATCATTTGGGTATGCAGTCGCTGCAATTGAGTCAATTGTCGGCTTCACGACCTCGTATGATTCATTATACGCCGCAACAATAACCGCGTTATATACCTGCGAAGGACGCGGAAATACCGTCTGTGTCGCTGCTATATACTCCAAATTACGGATATGTTCTAGCCCTTGAAACTCTTTTTTCAGAGATTTTTGACTACTTTTTGCCAGCGCAGCCTTAGGATCTTCCAGGTCGCTCAAGCGCCGGTGCCAATCAACACGCTCCGCTCCTCGCAGGCGGCGATACCCCTGAATTGTATGCACTGCAATAACCGCTGACTTTACAATCATAGTCACGATGATTAGTAATAAATAAATTGCCGCCAAGAGTGGGTTAAGTATCGACAACACCACTAATAACAATATGGCACCGTAGCTTAAAAAGGCCGGCACCATCTCAAAAAAACGATATAATTTAGTCTTATTCCTTAAAGGAATCTCCAAATTGTCCATGAAAATCTCCTACTATTATAGATTGCTATGCCAAATAAGCTGCATAGCAATTATTGCAGCTATTATGCTTGCACCAATGCTAGCAAAGCCATAAAAATATGCGAGTGGCTGCTTCTTCATTATAAACAGCTTTATCGCGATAGCACTGTTAAGCAGCGCCATACTAATGACATACACTGGGAAAAGAATAAAATAATGCCAGTCACCCTTATAGAAATAAACACTACCAAACCCGCTGTATCGTACAATAGTCTGCACACCGCTTGGCTCTATCCGACTGGCAATAATAATGGCAATCACAATAGCTATAAAAAGACCACTGGCTAAAAGTCCGGCAAATCGTCTGTCTTTTAGGATAGTCTGGAATATCTGCTTGCTACTTTCAATCATGGTCACTATATATCTCCTCAATTATGGAGCCGCCGACCGGACTTGAACCGGTGACCTACGCTTTACGAAAGCGCCGCTCTACCAACTGAGCTACGGCGGCATATTCCACTATCTATCATTGTAGCAAATTCCCGGTAAAAATCACTAGCATTTTTGTGCTATTTACTGCTTGCTTTTCTAAAACGAGCTTGCTACAATACTAGGTATCGTGCGCTCGTAGTGAAGATGGCCTATCACGCCTCCCTGTCACGGAGGAGATCGCCGGTTCGAATCCGGTCGGGCGCGCCAAGCTTAATTACATAATTATTGTTTATTGCACCCGTCGTTCCGACGGTTTTTTTTATTTTAGGCTGGTGCGCTCGTTTGCATATCTTATTGGCGCAAAGCTCAAAAGTAAAATGTACACATTACACCATAGCGTAGCATCGTACACTTTTCTTATACACATATTGTAGGCTGCCGTGATATTTTACCGCACCAATTCTGCTTTGTATAAAAAATATATACAAAAAATACCCCCGATTTACTATTCGTAATTCAGGGGTAGTGAATACTTTTTTTATTCTTATTGAGCACTTTTATAGTTCAGCTCTACCTGCTGCCAGTGGACTACCTTCCACCAATTTTTACAGTAATCAGCACGAACATTCTTGTAATCTAGATAATATGCGTGCTCCCACACATCAAGGCCGAGTATTGGCATCGGTTGCCCATTCATGATTGGATTATCTTGGTTAGGTGTCGTAACAATGTGTAAGTCTGGCATTAGCCACACCCAGCCGCTGCCAAATAGGCCAAGCGCAGCCGCCGTAAACTCTTGCTGGAATGCATCAATCGAACCATACCGAGCGGTAAGTGCGCCGTACAAATCCCCTTCTGTATGCAATGTGCTACCACCAGGTGTCATCACCTGCCAAAAGAAGCTGTGGTTTAAATGCCCGCCACCGTTATTACGCACAGCACGCTGCAGCGCTGAATCGTCGCTAACCATAAGCGTTTTGAGTAAATTTTGTATACTCATATTCTGTAGCTCTGGCTGATCAGCTATGGCTTCATTTAATTTTTGTACATATGTAGCGTGGTGCTTACTGTGGTGCAACTCCATAATCTCACGGCTAATTACCGGCTCTAGGTCTGCATACCCATACGCTAACTCTGGCAATGTATACATTTATTGTTCAACCTCTTTCTTATTAACGTCATCGATGTAGTACTCAACTTTGTGCTCATCGTACAACTTGTTGACATCAGACTGGAACTGCTTCAATGGAATCTTTATGTAATCGTAGTGCACGCGGTTCTCGGTCGAATCTTGGTTAGTGACAAAGTAGTACCCGTCACCAGTAAGCGTGCGCACTTCTTTAGACGTTTTCCCTTTTTCTAGGGCTAACGCTGCTTTTGCTAGGCCACCGTCTTGGTTGTTGCGATCAACAAATCCACGATCACCATACTCAACAGCGCTTCCGAGTTCGCTGGCGATACTCTGCAGTGACTTACCGGCCTTAATGCCCTCTTCAACCTTATGCTTCGTCTGCTGAGCTTCGCTATCCAGCGCAAAGGCTACGTCCTGCTTAAGCAAGGCCATTTTCGTAATATGGCGGTACTCGTCTGGGCTCCAGCCAAAATTCTTACGAGCTGCACGGTAATGGTCGAGTTCCGACAGTGACCCTCGCTGCTGGGTGATAAATTCTTGTACTTGGTTATCGGTAATAACGATATTCTTCTCGCGTGCGATCTTGCTAGCATAGGCCTGCTCTACCATCAAGCGCAGGTTCTTGCGGCGCTGCAAGTCTTCCATATTCTTGATACCCTCGGCATCAGTTGTCTTGCTATATTTAGCCTTCAAGTTAGAGATCGAGCTACGGTATAGCAGCAGGTAGTCGCTATAGCGTACCGTCTCGCCATCGGCCTTCGCCACTGGCACAGGAAGCACCCTCGTTAGTCGATAAATGAAATCATCCGATGCACGCCAGATATATAAGTTCGCATAAAGCAGCCCACCCATCAACAGCACTACCAGGCTACCAATAATAATTGCATTCCGCACCAGTTTTTTGCGGGCATACTGCATAGGGTACTTAAACCGACGTGCACCCGACAAAATCTGCTCGCGATGCTCCGCCACCGTATCATTCGTAATGCGCGCTGGTAGCGTCGTCTTTGGTTTAGTTTTCTTCAATGGTAGTTTCATTATGGGTCGCTTGCTCCTTCTCCATCGCGTCAATAATCGCATTCTGTAGCTTATTGTAAATAATCTCAGGATGCTCGACATTTTTTATTATCAAATCCCCCACCATGGTTTGCATAACAATCGTGCCGAATTTAAATAATTCACCGCTAAACCCTGGGATGTCGTAGCTGATATTTTGTACTTTCGCGAGCCGTAAATCAATCACGTGTTTTCCAAAAAATCCTTTTTGCGTCACCTGGCGTATTCGCTGGCTAGACACAATAAAGTAGGTGTAGTACCACATGATATAAAAGTAGCTAAAAAGCACAAAACCAACGACAAAGCCAACAACAGGAAACCAGAACACCCACATATACTGTGAGAAAAATAGTGGCGGAATTGAACTAATCGCAAACGGCCCTAAAAAACAATAGAACCCCTTGCGCATAGCGATAATATGACGACGGAATACAAAAAGAAACTCTTCATCGTCACGCTGCCCACTAAAATCTCTGTGCTCCCCTGGCATGTGCGTTTACTCTATTCTTCGTATGTCTGTTTCAAAAATAAATGGTACCCCGGGCAGGAATCGAACCCACAACCCTCTCCTTAGGACGGAGCTGCTCTTCCAGTTGAGCTACCGAGGCGCCATTTTATTATAGCAGTTTTCAGCTAGCGCGTAAATTTTTCATTCACGGTTGTGTACGATACAATCTCTTCTGGCTTAAACCAGTGTGCAATCTCCTGCTTTGCCTCTTCTGGGTCGCCCGATGCGTGAATAAGATTTGGAACACCACACTTAGCAGCATCTGCATACCCGAAGCTCATGTGTGAAAAGTCACCACGGATTGTACCCATGTCTGCAGACATTGGCTCGGTTGGACCAACGATTTTACGAACAAGCGGCACAGCCTCAACTCCCTCGAGCACCACCGCGATCACCGGGCCGTCCATCATGAAGTCGAGTGTTACGTTAAACGCCTTCTCGCCACGACGAGTTACCATTTTACCAATCTCTTCATAATGAGCGTAGTAGTGGTCTCGTGATGGTTCAGCCATTTTCATCGCAACGATCTTCAGGCCGACGCGCTCAAATCGTGTCAAAATTTCGCCCACAATACCACGCTGCACAGCATCTGGCTTAAAGACAATTAAGGTTTTTTGAATATGTGATGCCTTGTCCGACATATCTCCATCCTTCCCTATATTACTTCTAGCCTCAGTATACCAGGTTGGCGCCCGCTTCTCCAGTAGTGAAGCCTCTGAGCGGCCCATATATTAGTGAACAATTTACTTATTCAAAATGCTTATGGTTATCCGCCCTATATACCCGGCTTATGTGCTATACTACACACATGGATATTGAATCAGCTTCAGGCAACACGCCGCCTGATCTACCACTAGCAGATGCTATTGCTGAGTATATCACCTCTTTAGAGGTAGAGCGTGGTCGTTCGGCGTTTACCGCCCGCAACTATCAGCAGTATCTGTATCGGTTTGATGAATTCACCTCTTTAGAAGACACAGATTTTACTGTACAAAAAATTAGCTCAGAGCTAGTGCGGCGCTATCGGCTGTGGCTAAACCGCTATGAAAATGACCGAGGAGAGCACCTATCGCTGCTGACGCAAAATTACCATCTCATTGCTCTGCGTGGCTTCCTTGCTTATCTCATTAAACGGGATATCCCTACCCTTGCACCAGATAAAGTTGAACTACCAAAAGTGACTCGGCGGCAAGTAACATTCCTGCATTTTGATGAAATCGACCGTATGCTGCAGCAAGTTGACATTAGCAGTGAAGCGGGCCTGCGAGACCGGGCTATTATTGAGCTTCTCTTTTCCAGTGGTCTGCGTGTGTCTGAGCTGGTAGGGCTAAACCGTGACCATATTAACACCAAACGCCGAGAGTTTACGGTGCGTGGTAAGGGGCAAAAAGACCGCCCAGTGTTCATTGGGGCAATGGCAGCGCAACACGTGGAAGAATACCTAGAGGCTCGCACAGACAGCCTGCCACCACTATTTCTCAGCTACCGGCGCACTAATCAGCCATCACTATCGGGCGATTACCGCCGCCTCACCAGCCGCAGCGTACAAAGACTGGTCGCCAACTACGCCAGGCTGGCTGGCATCACCAAAAAGGTAACTCCACATACAATGCGCCATAGTTTTGCAACTGACCTATTAATGAATGGTGCTGATATCCGCAGCGTACAGTCTATGCTTGGACACAGCAATATTAGTACCACCCAAGTTTACACCCACGTAACAGATCAGCACCTGCGTGAAATCTATGAGCAGTATCACACAGATACCGATGCAGAGCAAACTAATGCTGGTGACGCCGACCAAACTTAGCCTGACGCTAAAAAGCCCACAAGGCACGCTGCAGCACGTAAAAACCACCCTTCTCTGCGCTGAAGGGTGGTTTTATTACTCATAGTCTTGGCTAGTGCGCTACTTTCGGGCAAGCGCCGCGGTCGTCAATGCCAGCTGCAGTAACACTAAAGTCTTTACAGATATTACCAGCTGTCTCTACCGCACCAGATGGCGAAATGCTATCGCCAGATTCACCGTAGCTTACGCGCGTTTCAAGGCGACGAAAGACGTTATTAGTGCGAGCTGTCACATCAATATTTGGCTGCACATCGGCAAACTCTACTACACTACCACCAGCGTCTAATAGTTCTACTTTGATAGCTGTTTTATCGGTGGCATAGATTGATGAAAGCCGCAAAAATGCTAGTGGCGCGTTCGCCTCGATAGTTTTGTGCAAACTTGCAAGATCGATAGTGGCGCGGCAAGCGTAATCACCATTATCTTCATATTCCCGCTTTATACAACCCACTGGCTGGGTGTTATTAGTGCCGGCAGCATCATCAGAAATGCGTGGCTTAAAGCTAGCAGTCGCTGCACCGCCATACTGCCCCTGTGGGTATAGCATTA
Organism: Candidatus Saccharimonadota bacterium; assembly: GCA_013333495.2. Lineage (GTDB taxonomy): Bacteria > Patescibacteriota > Saccharimonadia > Saccharimonadales > Saccharimonadaceae > VGLK01. The sequence continues at coordinate 8,395 of JABCOR020000010.1, forward strand.
CCAGTTCGTTTGACTCTGAGGTTTTAAGTGTAGCAGGATTAAACACAGTGCCATTCTCTGGTGCAATCAGCTGAGCTTGCAAGATTGGTGGCGTTTTGGTACCAGCCGCTGTATCAGCCCATTTGTCTTTTGGTGGCAGCGAGTCTGGGTTAAACGACTGTGGCCGGCCTAGCTTGCTTGTGGTGTCTCGCTCGTCACGGCGGAACCAACTCACCCGAATCTTACTAACCTGCTCACGACCCCGCAACGGCACCATCAGCGCTCCATCTTCGGCCATTTGCGCCTGGTAGTCCTTCGTGTTACGATCAATCTTTACGCAGGTGTAGGCCTGATCAAGCTGCTCACCAGAGTTGGCATTGCCATAGCTTGACTGAATCTTGACTTCATCGTTAGCTAGCGGCCCCAGCAGGCGCGAAAACTGCACGGTATTACATTCTTTGCGCTCAATCGCCTGGCAGGCTAAACTGGTATTGCCTGTGGCGTCTTTGCGGCACTCTGCCAGCACACGCTTGGCGTCCTCAACACCTACCAGGGCCGAGTCGTAGGCACTCTGTGAAATGTCAGTGCGGTTTGACTGGGTTTGTTCACGCACCATCAGCGTCATATAGCCAGTCGTTAAAATCAATAATGTTAGCGAGGTAAATATAACGATAAAAATCGCTACCGCCCCCGATTGTCTGTGGTTGTTTTGCCTCATACTACCTCATTACCCCGTTAATTGATCGTACTGTAAACCGAAATACCGATGAATTACAATACTCATTCGAGATACGATCGGTCTCGCTACATTGCCCACCCGGCAGCCCTTCGTCATAGGTGCCCACGTGAAGTTCTATGTCGTACAGCTGCTGCCGGCTTAATTCGTCTTCTGGCCCTTTTGTGACGCGCACACTGTAAATAGCGAGCCGTGACTGCATTGCCGTAGAGCTTGACGCTGCACGATTATTACCCTGTCCACCAAGCAAATCTTCAGCATCACTGCCCGCCACCGAGCTGAGCTCTGGCAGCCGCCCCTTGTTATCGGTGCGGCACAATGCTCCATCTGGATCACGCACGCGCAGCAGGTGTACCACCTTGCCACGAAAGACCTCTTTATCGTGCTGGTGCGGCGACACAAGCGCCTGCGGTGTATTCCAAACATAGCTGTAATTACCGAGGCACAGCCGTTCCCGACCGTTGCTCTTACCACCATCAATAGTGCCGTTCAATGTGACCTTAATAGCCTCTCCGGTGCGCGCAATCGTTTGCCCAGCGATATCACGCCGTAGCTGACCACTCACTTCACGCCCAGTCTCGTTAACCGCCTGGTAGGTAATACCCCTGGTAAACAGCCTATTAACAAAAATAGTAACATTAGCAATTGTAATGAGCATAATCGATATAAAGGTCATCGAAAACATTAGCTCTATAACCGTAAATCCCCTAGCGTGCCTTTGGCTCATACAACCTCACAATCGTATTTAATGTAACTGGCGCTGACCCAAATGGAGATGGCCAGCAAGTTTGAATATAGGCATCATATGCATCAGTGTCTGCGTTAGGACTGCTACCTTCTACGCGCACCAGGTCAACCCAGATACCATGAGCCTTTGTGTACTGCACCGAGTCACCACGATGCTCTGTCTTACTATAGACATCAGCTGCAGTAAAATCTGGACTTGACGATCGAATTACCCGCACGTGCTGAGCGCGAGCATTCTCCTCCCAAGACAAGGCAAACGCGTTAGTTAATGATGACGGCGCAGGACACTCCGCAAGGCGTAGCCGATTAGTAACGGCGCCAACTGTCGTTAACCGGTTTGGTTGCTTTAATTCTGCCCAAATCTTACCTGCCTCCGAGTCTTGTGCTACCAAATAGGCATCATGTACATATCGCAGCATATCTGCCTGCGCATCCACCTCTTGGCGCACCAGTGTCACCTGCAAAGAACGCAGCGCTACCGCTGTTGCCTGGTTCATAATTGCTAATCCCCCCACAATAATGGCGCTCAGCGCCGCAAAGGCAAACATCACCTCAACGATCGTGTCCCCTCGTTGCCTTATCTTCGACATATATCCTCCGTTGCTAATTTAACTCCTGCCGATGTTGATGAGCCAGCTGCTATTTGTACACCAATCGTAGCTCCTCCGGTAGTACTGGCAGGAGAAACGCACACCAGCAGACGCTGCTCTGGTGAGACATATGCACCACTCGCCCGATCTTTATGGGCAAACAATCGCCGTTTGGCAGCATTAAACTCTGTCGCGGTACCCCGGCTGGCGTCATTCTGCCCGGTCATAATATAGGTTTGTATAGACCCCGTCACTGGTGAACGCACAATAGCCACCGTATAGGTATTCTGCGGCGTCTCGTCGTCTGGTTTGGTCTGGTCAGGGCCTTCATACGTCGCCTGCCAGCCTAGTGCCACCTCACTACGCCCCAGCACCGACTTAGGGTCCTTGCCAGCCTCATCACGCTCAATTTGTGGCTTATACTGCATCAACGGTGACGCCTCACGTGTATCAACAGGCTTATCAAAGGCATAAATCGGCCGAGAGGTGAACCCTCGCGGATTAGACTCAATCCAGCGTCCAATAATCACGCAGTTTGTTGTCCCTCGGTCGGCACCAATAGAACCACTCGCCACGGGGTAAATATCACCGGTATTACACTGGTATGTATTATCTCTCGAATTCTCAACGTTGGTAACTTTCGAGTACTCCTCGCGAAAATCCATCACATGTGCATTTACTGCGTCACGGTATCGCTGCTGGTTAATAGTAATCATAAACCCGCTGATGATCGTAACTGCCAGTACCCCCACGATGGCAAGCACCATCGACACCTCAATAATTGTAAACCCCTCTTGTTTTTTCATGATGCCCATTTCTTTTGCCCCCTCATTGTAGCACATAGTGGTTATGTTAAAAAAGCACGAAATTCTGCTGTAAAAACGCCAGAATTGCAAACTGACCCCAAAATACCAGCAGGAACCCAGCGATCAGTAGTGGCCCAAACGGAACTTGCTGACCACGCGGCAGCTTACCAAACAATTGCAGCGGCGCAAAAATAAGCGTTCCTAGTAAATTAGCTGCAAATAATGCCAAAAAAGCCAGTCGCCAATCTGGCAGGAATAAGGCTAGCCCTAGGCCTAATTTCACATCGCCAAGACCGACCCAAGCTCCCTTTGAGAAGAGATATAACGCATAGTACAGGCCCGATAGTATGCCGATAGCTACAATACCAGACCATAGCGTGCTCAGCTGCCAGCCACTATGTGCCCAGTGCACAAGTGCATAGCCGAGCCCCAGTCCTGCAAATGGAAATACCAGCCGGTCTGGCAGCAGATACCAGCGACAATCAAACACGAACAGGCCTAACAGCAACGCTTCACCAGCTAACACGAGCAGTAATGACGGCCACAGCGCCCAGCCCAGCGTATGAGCTTGCCCTAGCAAAAGCAGCGTTGTTAGCACATACGCGGCAGCAAGCCCCACTTCGGCGGTAAACTCTGCCTTACCAATTGGCGCCTTGCAGTAGCGGCATTTGCCACGTAGCCACAGCCAGCTGCACACCGGAATAAGATCATACCAGGCAAGTTGATGGCCGCAACTAAGACACACCGAACGATCGCTCCGCACAGTGCGCTTTTTACCATAGACCGATTCTAGCTGCTGCTTTTCTTTGCGCTCTAAATCTGTTAGTTCATCCTCAGCTAATTGCCGCAGCTGCCAGGCGCGCAAACGCCACACCTGAGCCAGCATAAAACTACCAATTACCGCGCCGAAAACACCTACTGCTGCGAGTATCCCCACTTCGTATATCTGATTCATAGCCCCAGTATACGACAAAAACTCCCCCTTGAACAGGAGGAGTTTTGCTTATGCTTGGACGACGTTATTAGTTGTTGCCGTTGTCCTTGCAGAAGAAACCTGAACCTTCAAGCTTCACCTGAATAGCGTAGCGGGTTCCTGGTGAACCACCTCGGCCAGGTGCGATTGCTTCACCGTTACAACTAGCGCCTGGTACGTATACTATGTCTGTGTCACCAGCAGGACCAGCGTTGTTACCAAGTGTATAACCGTTACCAGTCTTTGGATCCTTGAACTCACCAGTGTTGTCAGCCTTCCACTTTAGGTAGCCTGTTGCAAAGTCGCCCTTGAACTGATCTGCTGTTGGGATCTTGCCATTGTTGTTCGTCTGGAACGAGTTAATTTGTGATGCAACACGTGCTACATCGTCACGACGCTGTGTGTCGCGCTGTGAACGCTGCAAAGCAGGCAGTGCAATAAATACCATCAGGAAGATCAGACCAGCGATAGCCAGAACCAATACCACCTCGATGATGGTGAAACCTTTTTGGTTACGTAGGTTGTTCATATGAAGTTTTCCACCCTTTCGTTTATGAACTTTACTTATATGTCCGCGTTTTTGTCTTGCATAACGCTTACGCTCATAGTAGCAAACAAGACTGGAAATGTCCAGCCTTGTTTTATGCTTTTTTTACAGGGGTAGCGCCGTGCAACCTTAAGTAAGACACGCTACATGAGGTGTACTACTACACTAATATCCACTAGACAATTTAATGCTGAATCTTGCCCACCAGCGAGTAAATTGGGAACAAAATCGCACCCACCATACCACCAGCAACGACTGCCAGCACCACCATCAACAGTGGCTCAATTGCCGTTGAGATATTGCGGATCTCTTCATCGAGTTCATCTTCATAAATTTTAGCGGTCTTGCCAAGCATCTCATCAATCTTACCAGATTGCTCACCAATATTAATCATCTGCGGTACCATTGGCAAAATATAATCCTCGGGCTGCAGCGATACCGATAATGCCTTACCACCTTTCACCTTATCAGCAGCATTATTAATACTACGCGCAACGTAGGTGTTGTTTACCGCCCGCGCCGTAATATGCAGCATATCAAGCATGGCCACGCCAGTTGAAAGCAAGGTCTGGCCAGTGCGGGTAAAGCGGCCCATGTATAACTTGCGGAACATCCCCTTAAACAGCGGTACGTTCAGCTTAAAGGCGTCCATAGAGCGAATGCCGGGTTCGGTGCGCTGCCACTGCCAAAAGAAGTAACCACCAATCACCAGCGCACCAACGACGATCCACCAAAAGTTCATAATGAAGTTTGCAGCAGTCACCATAATGCGGGTTAGCGTTGGCAGCTCTTGGTGCAAATCTTTATACAAATTCTCCACCTGCGGCACCACCGCAATCAGCATGTATACCACCACCAGAACAATCACCGACATCACAATGCCCGGATAGACCAGTGCACCACGAATCTTGCGGGTCACCTCGGCGTCTTTTTCCTGCTGTGCAGCAATACGGGTCAACGCGGCATCTAGTGTACCACTGGCTTCACCGGCTGACACCAGCGCTACCACCACCTGGTCGAAAGCTTCAGGGTGCTTACCGAAAGCTTCCGATAGCGGCTGCCCACTCTCAATGGTGACGATAATATCTTCAATCACACCACGCATGCGCTTACTGTCAGTCTGTCCCATCACCGTGTGCACCGATTGCGCGAGCGGCAATCCGGCACCGATCAAGGTCGCCAGCTGACGCATAAACAAAATACGGTCTTTCATGGTGATGCGGTTGGTCAAAAAGCCAAGTGGGCCACCATTTTCATCGCGAGCTGTAATCTTCAGTGGCGTAAAGCCCTGTTCTGTTAGCAGCTTAGCTGCAATCACCTCGGTGTCAGCCTGAATGTCAGATTTAATGATTTTTTTGGTTTTATTGTCACGAGCCTCGTAACTAAACTTTTTCATAGTTCCCCCTTGTTACCCCCGCATCAGTCGTTCAAATTCTGCTACATCCACGGCAAACTCACGGGCGTTATCGTAGGTGACTGTACCAGACTGCACCAAGCTCACCAAGGTGCGGTCCATAGTCTGCATGCCCTGGGCGCTACTAGTTTGAATAATTGCATCAAGCTGGTGACTCTTGCCTTCACGAATAATATTACGCACGGCAGGGTTGGCTACCAGCACCTCTGCTGCAACGACACGTCCACCGCCAATTGCCGGCACCAAACGCTGAGCACAAATACCCATCAAGATATTAGCCAGCTGGGCACGAATTTGCGGCTGCTGGTGCGGTGGAAATACGTCGATCATACGGTCGATACTCTGCGCAGCGCTGTTGGTGTGCAAGGTCGCAAACACCAAGTGCCCAGTTTCGGCGATAGTGATAGCTGCACTAATGGTCTCTAGGTCACGCATCTCACCAATTAGCACTACATCTGGGTCCTGGCGCAAGCTTGAACGCAACGCAGCACCAAATGAATAGGTGTCATAGTGCACTTCACGCTGCACCACCACTGAACGCTTACTGCGGTGGGTAAACTCAATCGGATCTTCAATGGTAATAATGTGCGTCGCCCGTTCGCTATTGATCTTATCGATCAATGCGGCCAAAGTGGTCGACTTACCCGAACCAGTTGGACCAGTCACTAGCACAAGGCCACGTGGAAAATCAGCAAACGAGTTAACCACACTTGGCATACCCAGTTCGTGCACGGTTTTCATTTCATTCGGAATCAAACGGAGCGCTGCTGCCAGATTGCCGCGCTCATGAAAAGCGTTCACGCGGAAGCGACCTAGGTCTCCAAACGAGAATGAAAAGTCGAACTCTTTATCTTTTTCCAAAATTTGCTTTTGCTCGACTGATAAAATCTGAAAGACAAGCGTTTCGACCATCGCTTCATTAAGCGCTGGCTGATTTGTAGCCGGCACCAATGCCCCATCAATACGCATCATTGGTGGCAAGCCCACCTGCAAGTGTAAGTCTGACGCACGCTTGCGCACGACTTCTTCTAGTAAAATCTCAATTCGTAATTGGTTTGTTTGTTGTGATTGCTGTTCCACCCCTGTTTCCTTTCTTTAACTCATATCGGCAGCGACGCGGTTAACCTCTTCGAGCGTAGTAATCCCCTCAAGTGCTTTCAAATAGCCATCCTGACGCATGGTCACCATACCCTGTTCCATCGCTAAGCGCTGGATTTCGGCGCTGGTTGCCCGCTTGACGATAAGATTTTGAATTTCTTCGCTCACGTCCATCACTTCGTATAATCCGGCACGGCCGACGTAGCCATGCGGCGTTTGCGGCGTGTCGATGCCCTTCACTAGTGTGTATGATTCCTGCCCCTCAAGCGGGAGGTCATTGTAGCCGAGGTCTTGTGAAACACTCAGCGCTTCATTGTGCTTCTTTGGCAGAAGATGCCCCACCGTCTTCTTGATGCTTTCGGTTTCGATTGGGTTTGTTTTGTAGGTTTCTCGGCGCGGCGCCACGCGGCGCACCAGACGCTGACCAATGATGGTGTTTACAGTGCTGGCGATCAAGAAAGGCTCAATACCCATATCAAGCAAACGCGGCAACACTCCCGCAGCACTGTTGGTGTGCAGGGTGCTAAACACCAAGTGTCCGGTTAGTGCAGCCTGCACCGCTAAGTTGGCCGTTTCACCATCACGAATCTCTCCCACCATCACAATGTCTGGGTCAAGACGCAAGATTGAGCGCAATCCAGCTGCAAAAGTTAGCCCCACATCGGCGTTCACCTGAATCTGGTTCACGCCATCCATTTTGTACTCCACTGGGTCTTCCAGGGTAATAATGTTCACGCTATCGTCTTTAATTTCCTTAATAAGTGCATATAGCGAGGTCGACTTACCCGAACCAGTCGGACCAGAGGTCAAAATCATACCATTTGGCCGCTTAATTCCTTTACGAATCGTGCGTAGTGACCGACCAGCGTAGCCCATATCCTCGAGGCTAAACGAGTTGCCCGACTTGTCCAGCAAACGAATCACCACCTGTTCGCCCCATACCACTGGGCTGATGGCGATACGCAGGTCGACTTCCTTGTTGTTAACCGCTACAGCAAACTGACCATCCTGCGGCACGCGGTGTTCGTCGATCTTCAGTTTCGACAAAATTTTAATACGACTCACCAGTGCTGGCTCAATACTCTTTGGCAGCTGCATAATTTCACGTAACACACCATCAATGCGGCAGCGAATCTTCAAGCTGCGCTCCAGCGGCTCAATGTGGATGTCGCTGGCATGTGCCTTAACGGCGTACTCTAAAATCGTTGTCAAAGCGCGGCTAATCGGCGAATCCTGCACGATGGCCTTCACGTTCGAAGCGGCTGCCGCGTTGCTCTCGGCACCGGTTAGCTGGGCCGCTTCATTCACCGAAGACAGGTCGGTTTTATACTGGTCGAGCACGTGGCGAATACTGTCTTCCGAGGCCATAAAGACCTTCAGCGGACGTTGAATACGATTTGCCAGGTAATCTACCGTTTGGACATTGTTGGCGTCCAGCATTGCCACCGCAAGCCGGTTTTTAATTTCAGCGATCGGCACGGCCATAAAGCGCTCAGCGATATCATTCGGCAAGAGGTCTAATATTTTTTGGTCCACCGTAGTTGCCAGCAAATTAACATACGGTACACCCGAAACCTGCGCCACGCCGTGCGTGAGCATCTCTTCGTCGATCAGCTTTTGCCCAATCAGCTCTTCAAATAGCGATTTTTTATCACCAGAAGCAGCCTGTCGCGCCGCTTCGACGCTCGCAGCCTCAACCAGCCCCTCGTCCACCAGGAGCTTTACCAGCCGCTCTTGCATATCAGCCGTTAATAATGCCATGCCTCACCCTTTCCTTTACTGTTTGCCTATTAGCGCCCGATCACGATTTCAACTGTTGGGTTGATCGCATTGCTATTAAATACTCGCTCGCTTGGTTCTTGCACTTGGCCGCTGATCTGGTCAACTGTTTTCACATCGACGCCCTCTTTTTTCACACCAATATTAAACGAATTTGCGATCAAAAAGGCAATACCAATACTAACTGCTGCAATTAAAACTACCAGTGCTAAGTCTGTTTTTTTCATTATGGCTTCACCTTTTCATTTTTTAGCTCAATTTTCTTGCCTGGCTGGTAATACGCCACCCCTGATACCTTGGCGCTAACGTCGCCTGTCTCAGTACCATTGAGGTCCACGCTCGTTATATCAATAGCTCGAATTGAGCGGTTAAAGTTCTCAAACATTTTCTTAATAGCTGCCGTATTGCCCTTTACCACCACTTCAAATGGCATGGCTTTAGCTGCAGTAGAGGTGTTGATTGCAGCAGCGTTAGCACTCTCGCTGCTAGAGCTGCTTGATGAGCCACCTGAGCCTTCTTTGCCCTCAACGATAGTCTCAACATTAATGCTCTGCACCTCAAGGCCTGAAACGCCCGCAAGCAGCTTCTGCTGCAATGAAGCACCCAAAGCATCGCTATTATAGCTATCTGGCAGCGCATCTAGAATAACCCGCACGGCATTATCATCCGGCTTGGCTTTCACCTGGTTGAGCGCCTGGTTAGCCTGCAACTGCTGCACCGTTCGCTTTAGTTCTTCAAAGGCTTTTTTATTCTCTTCTAGCCGGCGAACCGTCTCCTGCTTTTTGGCGTTTACTTTCATAGTAAACAGTGCCTGCTCTCCTAGCCGAAAGGCAAACACCAGTGAAAATCCCACAATTACCGATGCCACAGTCACTGCAATAAACATCGTTTTGGCAGATTTATCAATCAGCGTTCGCTTGGTTGTGTCAGCGCCTGGCGCTGCGCCATTATTGTCCATTGCTGCCCCCATTTGTTGCAGCGGCAGGTTTCGTATCCTGTTTAGCTGCGTTAGTTTTATCATCACTCTTAATGCCGCCGCCAAAGAGGCTAGTTGGCACACCAAGTTTTGAATCGGTTACTTCACGCTTCGTCTCTGATGGAATAACAGTAACATTAGCACCGCTCTTGGTTAGCTCTTCAGCGTATTCAAAGCCAACAGTAAACTGCAATACGCGCTTGCCGCTGCTATCCTCACCGAAGGTAGTCTGCTGCGCATCGTACACTTTTTTGGTTAATTGCACCGATTTTACTTCATTATTATCGGTGTATTGCACCTTGGTGTCTTCAATCGTCTTTTTAAGCACTGCTAGCGCCTGGTAGCCATTTTCAGCGGTACCAGTAATCGTCATCTTCCTGGTGGCTGGGTCTACTTTGGTTTGCACAATTTTAATGTTGTTTGGACGCGCTGGATTCACCTTTTCCAGCAAATCGGCAATAATTGAATAATCTTGCTTGGCACTATGTAGCGCATCAATCGTCGCCAGCTGGCTCTGCAGCGTCACTGTTTTATTCAAATCTTGCGCGCCAAGCAGCTCTTTACTGTTGTTGTCTATCTGGTTGCTATAGAGCGTGCCTAGCCCAAGCATACTGGCGTACCACAGCGCGGTGATGATAACAACTCCAACTGCAATAATACCCGCCAAAATCGAATATGAAATGACGCGGTTACGTTGGCGCTGAGTTTTAAGAAACTCTTGCTTAATGTCGGGAACAAGGTTGATTTCAATCATCTAGCGGTCCCCCCTTCGCTGCGCAAGGCCAATTGCCGTCGTAAACTCCGATGCAATCGGCGTTAGGCGCTCCCGGTCACCACGGCTGACGGTAATAACCGACCATGGATTAGCCACTTCTGCGGTCACACCGCTGCGGCTGCTCATATATTCACTAAGTTTTGGCACAACTGCCGCAAATCCAGACAGCGTCATGCCTGAAACAGTAATATTCGGATACCGCGTTTGGAAAAACTTAATAGACTTTTCAACTTCCGCGCTAAAGCCTTCTAGCGTCGTCTCAATTGCGTGTAGCACCTGCCCCTCGAGGCGATCTGGCGCTAAACCAAACTTCAAAATAAACTGGCGAGCCTGATCTTCCTGCACGTTAAGATTCTGCACCGCTGCTTTCACCAACGAAGCAATACCGGTCGGGATGGTACGCACTAGCCGCGGCGTATCCCCATACACAATAGCTAGGTCAGTTGAGACTTCCCCCATGTCCATAATTAGCCGCGCCTTATCGGCCTTGGCGTTTTGCACCAGTGCCCGCACCATAGCAATTGGGTCTGGCTCCGCTGCAATAACGTTGAGGCCCACCGATTCCACTAGCTCAAGTCGCTCTTCAGCATAGCTATTAGCCGTGCTGGTGAGGATAATTTCATAATGCGCGTCGTCTTTAAGCGAATTACCTAGCAGCGCCCAGTCCACCTTGGCTTCGTCGATTGCCATCGGTATATACTGGTCTACCTGATACTTCATAGCAGCCTTCAGCTCTTGTTCTGGCATCTTTGGCACATCAATCACCGTAGTGAACGTCTTGCTCGATGGCAGCCCAATTGCTACGTTGCGCGTTTTAATCCCCGCTTGCCCAATCGCTGTATTGATATATTCTGCCAGCTTACGTCGCGCCTCTACCGAGTCACTTTTAATAATTTTACTATCGACTGGCACATACCCGTAGTGCTGCAGAGTCCAGCCGTTTTGCCCACTTGGCGATAATTGCACTACTCGAATGGCATTTGTACCAATATCGAGACCAAAGAAATCGCCCATCCCTTTCATCAGTTTCATATCCCCTACATTATACTACAACCGTAAGCGTTTTGTATAATGATTTTTCTGGGGAGTTCCCCTGATGTAGCAGATGAGCGATAATTCGTCAAATCGGTGCGCCGCGCAGCCTAGAAGCGTGGCGCCATTTCAGTGATACTGTCGGTGTGAATGGTGTTGGCTGAGCCGCTGCCACCAGCATCGTATTCGTTAAGCCACAAATACGCGTCGCTGCGCAGGTTAAACCGTTCACCCGGCATATTTTTGTAGTCCTCTGTTTGCTTACCAATGCGGCGCAACATCAAGTTCCTGGTCGCCACCGGGCCGTTTACCTCTAGCGTCTTGGTACAACGATTTAGATTCAGGTTTGCAAAAAATTGCTTACCGCCACCGTTTTCACACGTGTTAATCGTGTTGCTCGCGAGCAGCCACGCATCAACGCGAGATACGTCTTCACGTATAAAGATGTCTTTTGCGATAATTACCGTTTGTGGCAACTCACGCGGATGCGACACCTGGTCTCCGCTATAGACGAGGTCACCTTCTATCGATACGGTTGCGTCTGGAGCATATAGCACATGTGTTCCCTTAATGTCTTTAGCGCCAGGTAAATTAATAGCTTGGCTCGTAGCATATACGTGCGCCGGCAATGACCGATTGCCAAGATTATACTGCGAAGAGGCCGTCGTCACTGTATTTTTGCGGGTAAAGCGCGGATGATTACCCGATTCACCCATTTTCGCTGCAAAAAATCCAAAATTATGCTGGTTTGCAAATGTCATATTGTTCTGCAAAAGCAGTGGCGTTCGTGGCGCACCGTCCTTGCCAGAACCGAAGCCCGCTGAGTATGACTGAATACGATCTGGCGCAAAGAGACCGAACTCCCCCCACGAACCAAGTAGTCCCTTACCACCACCAAGCCGGTGAGTCGCAATCTGTGCTTTATTGCTACCAGGCTGGTGGATATCTCCAAGCTGGAAACCACGCCCTGCAATCACATTGCCACCGCGGAACTGTACGTATGGTGACACAACCATCTTCACGCAACTAACGCCACTCATGCGCCAATCCCCATCAGCTTCATGCTTATGGTCGTACTTTTCTACAAACGTGGCATAGCACACTGCGCGGCCGGCTCGTAGCTGGTTAATTGCAGCGGCGTCATTCTCGGTGTAACGGCGGCTTATTGGCACACCAGTAATCGCCCACCAACCTTTCTCAAAGGTCTGTTTTTGCGATTCCTCGTAGTTATTGAGTAGCGTTTTAACATCGCTCGCACCCATAATTTTAAACGTATCATTTGTTGCCTGTTCCGGTGCATTCTTAGCGGTGTCGTGCAGTGTCTTCATACCAACTGCTTGCGCTTCATTGATGCGATTAAGCGGCAAACTAAAGCGAGTCAGCGCTGTACGCGATGGGATCGTAGATTTAGTCTCACCAGTATTTTTAACGTATACCTCTACGTCGTATTCCTTCTCCCACGACGAAACTTTATTTGGCGATACATTAGCGACCGGCTCAAGCACCGGTAGCCCGTCTACCCGCACGCAGGCGTTGCGCGACCACAGCCAATTGCCAGAGTACCCACCGTCATTTGGACTGCGTGGCACAATATGTGCAGGCAATGCACTATCGACGACCATATCGATACACAGCCGCTTACCAACGTCTTGGTTAGTGACTTTATATGTTTGCTTGTCTGGCACGTCATACCACTGCCCTGGACGAACCGTCTGCTTATTACCCCTGCTTGCGTCTGGTGCAATGGTGCCTACTCGCTGGCCCTTATTGCGCTCATCGGTGTTACCGAATTGGTTCTGCCCAGGTGCCGCCCCCTGAACAGAGCGGCCAAAGCCAAACCAAACAACATTTTTCAAAATAGAAAATCCCTCAGAGGTTTGGTTTTGCATTTTATGGTGCCATTCAACCTCATCTTGCGGATGAGCCGACAAAGCTACCTCATCTGGGCCATTGCCCTGCTTATCCCTAGTGTTGGTCGTAATATTAGACACAAAGCTATGTGGAATTGGCTTCCAGTTCCACCTAAGCTGCATCTCGGTATACTGACAACCCTTTTCCTTAGTGTCGTCCTGGTTATTATAAAACGCACACACACTTGGCCGGTTAGACAGTTTGTAGGTTGTTTGCCCCTGCAGCTGCACTTCACGCGTCTCCCAGTCTCGAATTTGGCCATGAATATCAGGGCGCTTCCTGGTCTGGATGCTACTGTTTGGCTCACCCTTGCCAATGTACACCTGCGGCCAATTTGTCGAGAGCTGCTGCGTATCTGGTGGGTGCTGGCTCTTAAACGGCTCTGGTACACTATCCCAATTACGTTGGTGCTGGCTTTCCCAGTACCAATTTCCATTGCCTGGTGCATAGTTTTTTGGGTTGTAGTAGCCATGTGCGCTCGACCAGATACCAACGCCAGCGTATTTTACACAGTCATACGTTGGAAACCACGAATTATGGTAACGCCCAGATTCTGGACAAACTGGAGATTTCTCTCCTACTCCTGGATACCCCGTTACGGCAAAGTTAATCACTTCTTTATTAACATCTTCACACTTCTTCCACAAAAAATTACTCGTGTAAATTATGGTGCCGTGTTCTTTATTATCAAAGCGGTATGGATCAACATAAGCTGCCACCGCCACATATGGGTGCCCACCCGGCTGACGCGAAGCACCAACCCCTGTTCTATTACATATTTCTACTAATCGCTGACGAGCCGACGAATCATTAGGAGTTGCATTCGCTGGAATTTTAGCACTATCTGCATTAACCCCCACAGACCACAATAACGCGACGATAACGCCCCCTATTACTCCCCCAAGTGCCCACGTTGTAAATCGTTTCATATCATAAGCATAATAAAAATAATTTTTAATAGCAATATATGAATTACAGAGTTAGCTACACAAAAAAGAAGGGCCGAAGCCCACCATGATAGCAACATCATATATTGCATAAAATACAATATACGGCTCATACCACGGTGGCTTCGGCCACACCAGTTCTCAACCTACAAACAAGTTGCGCTGGAAGTATCTATACCACAAGTAGCATAGATATTATTTTTTGCTATAGCGATGCAAAAATGCGGCTACAGCTTGACGCTCAATCGCGTCATGCGGACGGAAGGTACCATCTGGCCA
>JABCOR020000011.1 GCA_013333495.2 Candidatus Saccharimonadota bacterium
AACATCACACCGATCTTCATACGAATCTGGTTAATGAAGATAACCGTAGCCTTACTCTTGTTAATAATACCGGTCAATTTGCGCAAAGCCTGGCTCATCAGGCGGGCCTGAAGACCCATATGTGAGTCACCCATATCACCATCAATCTCAGCCTGAGGTGTCAATGCCGCCACACTGTCTACCACAATTAAATCAACTGCATTTGAACGCACCAGTGTTTCAGCAATCTCAAGCGCCTGCTCACCATTGTCTGGCTGCGAAACCAGCAGGTTTTCGGTGTCTACGCCAAGTTTTTTAGCATAACTTGGGTCCAGTGCGTGCTCAGCATCGATAAAAGCTGCCGTGCCGCCCTGCTTTTGAATCTCAGCAATAGCGTGTAACGTGAGAGTGGTCTTACCGCTACTTTCTGGCCCATAAATTTCAATAATACGGCCCTTTGGATACCCACCGCCCAGCGCCAAATCTAAACTCAAAGCTCCAGCTGGGATTACCTCAACATCTACCTTTTGAGCTTCACCAAGTTTCATAATCGAGCCATCACCAAATTGTTTGGTGATTTGATCCATCGCCAAGCTCAGCGCTTTTTGCTTACCAGTGTCTACAGTTGCAGCCATATCAGATTCGGTCTTCTTTTTTTTGTCCACCATGTAAAATCCTCCAATTACACCTATGTTCTTACCTCTAGTATACCACTCTGCCCTGGCAGCTCATAGCTTTGCGGGATAGTTCTTGCCTCAGTAATTTGCAAAGCGTGCTACAATGAAGGGATGAAACACTTACTCCACTCGCACCATCCATTCCGTATTTTTTGGTTTTCAGCTCTGCTTACGCTGGGGCTTGGCGCGTTTATCACAGCTCGCCTTGGTATTAGTGGCCTATGGCTATTTGCTATTTTAGTAGTGCTCGAGGTCACCTTTAGTTTTGACAACGCTATCATTAACAGCAAGGTGCTCTCAACCATGAGCCAAACCTGGCAGAAAGTCTTCCTGACGATTGGTATTTTTGTAGCGGTATTCATTGTCCGCTTCATACTGCCTATTCTGATTGTGATGATCGCCAGCGGCCACGACTTTATGAATGTCATCGACCTGGCGTTAAATAAACCATCAGAGTACGGCCATATCTTACACGAAGCTTCACCAATTATTGACGCCTTTGGCGGTGCCTTCTTGATTATGATTGGCCTTAGCTATTTCATAGATTACAATAAACGCGTCCACTGGATGCGGCATATCGAGCCCCTGCTTGCTAAAGCTGGCCGCTTTGAAAACTTCAAAGTTTGTATCATGCTTGCTGCTGCAGCACTACTGTATTTCACCGTTGAACCACAACATCAGTCACTGGTACTTATTTCAGCCGTACTAGGTATCTTACTGCACATCGGCCTTGAGCTATTTGGCTCTTTCTTTCACGATGACACTGCCAAGTCTATTAAAACTAAAACCGGCTGGGCAGCCTTTGCAAGCCTACTCTACCTAGAAGTGCTCGACGCGAGTTTTAGTTTCGACGGAGTCATTGGCGCCTTCGCTATCACCAGCAACGTACTACTCATCGTAGCTGGCCTTGGAGCAGGTGCCATCTGGGTGCGATCACTCACCGTTTACCTGCTTCGCACCGGTGTACTTGGCCGCTATAAATATCTTGAAAATGGTGCGCACTGGGCCATCTTAGCACTTGGCGTTCTTATGTTTATCAAACTCTTCCACATTGAGCTGCCAGAATGGGCAACCGGCGGGCTAGGGCTACTGTTCATTAGTCTAGCTGTAGGAAGTAGTATATGGGAGGCCAAAAAACGCGAACAAGCTGCTCGTACTGAAACGGGTAGCCACTTACCCCCACAATAAAAGTTTGCTATAATAGAGCCAATGAAGACCTACACAACCCAACGTGGTTTTACTGTTATCGAGCTGCTTGTGGTCGTTGTACTATTTGCGGCTACTGGTACTATTTTTGCGTTCCAGTGGCAAGATCTACACGCTAATTTCCGCGATAATCAGCGCAAAACGGCCACCAATGCTATTCATTATAACCTCGAGAAAGTCTACCACCAAAAAAATGGCTACTATCCAGAGTTTATCAACGAAGATACCATGAACACTCTAGATAAAGGCCTGCTAAAAGATCCCGAGGGCCGCAACATCGGCACCAAAGATTCAGATCTTCGCTACGAGCCCGTTGGCTGCGATGACGGCAAATGCTCTGGCTACGTGCTCCGCGCCAAACTTGAAAAAGAAGCAGAATTCGTTAAGAAAAACGGCGACCAGTAATCGGTCGCCGTTCGCTTTGTATCACAAGTCTTATCTACCTGCCTACGTACTAGCTTCTAGTCAAAGTCGACTTGACGACGGCCTGGGGCTGCGGCTCCTGATTCATTGGTATGTAAGTGCATCTTGCGCTGTTCTTCTGTAGAAAGGATCTCACCATCCACCACTTCCTTCTTTGGAGGCTCTGGCTCTTCCATATAGCCATCGTGAATTTCATGGGTACTAACCTCGTTGATCTCACTATTAGTTGGGAAAATATTATCATCCACTGGGCGACCATTCTTAAAGGCCTCAATCGCGTTATTCATAATCGCCACCGTGCGTTTTGGATCAGCTACATAATAAAACCGATACGTAGTTTCATCACCCTCGGTGCTTAGCCGAATCGAGCCATAATCAAAAATCATCTGCAATAGTCCACTGCGGATATAGCTGGCATCTTCAATGCTACCAAGGCTCACCGTCTGTTCACGGTGCGAGAAAAGGCTATACTGAATTTCTTGAATCACACTTTCATTAGTCATAAAAAAGCGGTTTTGGAGATACACCCAAACCGCAACAAAACCACCAAGTACCGCAATAATAATTAGTAGAGCTAGTGGGAATAGCATGCCCTCTATCGATGGTAGCTCAAATCCAGGAGTAAGCTGCGCCAGCGTATCACCATTCATAACAAAGAACGTCGCAACTGCAACAATAAGGCCCACGACACCGACCGTCATTAGAATCGGACGCAACAGTCCAATTGGGTGGCGACGAACATCTAGCATAACATACTCACCCTGGCTTAGGTTCAAAAACGGATATTGTTTACGTGAGTCTTCGTGGCGACGGCGTACTTCGTCGCTAATCGTAATTGGTGATGGCTCGTACGGACGGCGAGCGTGAATGATATCTGGCTCATTAGCATACTGACGGCGCAAAGCAGGGTCAAAATTATGGCCATTTGCACTTGCTGGCGCCTCTGTTACTAGTGACTGAAGATCAGACTGCACTGACGATTCCGCCTGAGGCGGCTGCTCTGGTTGATAGTATAGCGGACGACCGTTGGCGTCGTAGGCATCCGGCTTGCGCGATGCCCGCGGCTCTTGTGGCGGTTGGTTCTCGTTGTTCATATTCCTATTATATCGCTATATTGCTGATTTTGCACGTTTGTTTTGTTTGATATGCGTAATAGCCTGCGGCGTTACTCGGCGGCCACGCGGGGTGCGCTCAATAAACCCAATCTGCAGTAAATATGGCTCGTAAAAATCCTCAATTGTGGTAGCCTCGTCACCGGTAAGTGCCGCAATAGTCGTTAAGCCCACTGGCCTGTCTCCGTACGTGTCATACATTTTCTCGAGCATTGCACGGTCGGCCGGGTCGAGCCCGTAGCGATCAACTTCAAGCATCGCAAGCGCAGCCGCTGCGACCTCTTTGGTAATTGCTCCATCGCCGTGTACCTCGGCATAATCACGAACCCGCTTCAGTAAGCGGTTTGCAATACGTGGCGTCAATCGAGCCCGCGATGCGAGCAGCTCTGCCGCAACCTCATCAATACCATTCCCCAAAATCATTGCCGAGCGGCTAATGATCTGAGCAATTTCTGGCTCGGTGTAAAATTCCAACCGATACATATGCCCAAACCGATCACGTAGCGGTGCAGCCAAACTACCAGTGCGCGTCGTAGCTCCAATGATCGTAAATTTTGGCAGATCTAGCCGAACACTTCGCGCCGCCGGGCCCTTGCCGATCACGATATCTATCTTAAAGTCTTCCATGGCAGAATATAGCACCTCTTCCACTGCGCGCCCAAGCCGGTGAATCTCATCGATAAATAGAATATCACCGTCCTCTAGGTTAGTGAGAATGCTAGCCAGATCACCCGCCCGTTCGATTGCCGGGCCGGCACTCACACGCAAATTTACCCCCATCTGGTTTGCAATAACGCTAGCCATAGTTGTCTTGCCAAGCCCCGGAGGGCCATATAATAGCACGTGATCTACTGGCTCACCACGCTTCTTCGCTGCCGCAATCGCTAACCGCAAATTTTGCTTCAGCCGCTCCTGGCCAATATAATCATCAAACCGCTGCGGCCGGAGCGTCACCTCAATAGCCTGTTCATCGGGCTCATCTGCGTGCAACGATGTATCAACAATCCGTTCGATTGCCATGTCTTGCCTCTTGATTATGTGTCGTATGCATCACTACTAGTATAGCACGCTATCGATCACGCGCACGCAGAGCTTGAGTAACACGGTCTGATGTCGAGAGGGCTGTGTCAATACCACTAAGTGCTTTGGTTGCATCTGCTAGTGTATAACCCAGTGCCATCAGCGCTTCCAATGCCTCATCTTCAGCAGCAGCTACCACAGGTTCACTGTTATCAACCCGGCCATACACACTTGGAGCGCCAACTTTATCGCGCAGATCAACGACAACCCGCTCAGCCGTCTTCTTACCAACGCCGCTCGCCTGCTGCACGTAAGCAATATCACTGGTGGCAATTGCATTACGAACCGCTTCAGCGCTGCCAAGACTAAGCACCGCAAGTGCTGCTTTTGGCCCAACGCTCTGCACAGAGATCAACAGCTCAAACAATTTCTTCGCCATCAAACTTGAAAAGCCAAACAATTCTTCGGCCTGCTCACGCACATGATGGTAGGTGTATATTTTAGCTGTGTCATCAAGTTGCAGTGCATCAAAGTCGTGCGCAGCTACAGCAACCTCGTAGCCAACGCCGTGCACATCGATGATCACCGTGCCTTCAAACTTCTCTGAAACAGTGCCACGCAAATGTGCAATCATTTAGTGCGTTCCTATCGTATCTGTTTCACCAGGAGTAGGGTCAGGAATTGGTGTTATGCGTCCTGTATTATTGCCTCCGGTAGTATCACCCCCGGTGTCTCCGGTGTTACCAGTATCTCTTCTATTGTTACCCGTGTTGTTGCCACTGTTATTGCCGCCATTTTTCACCCGGTTTCGCAAGCTTCGTGCCGCATCGTCAATGCGCTCATTAAGGTTGCCACCTCGTTCGCGACGCTCTTTCTCCTCAGCCTCCTTTTTGGCCTTGTCTTCAGCCTCTTTCTTAGCATCCTCCTGCTTCTGCTTCTCTTCAGCAGCCTTGCGCTCTTGCTCTTCTTTTTCAGCCTGAGTGTTGCAGCGTTCTGTTGGTTTTGCACTACTGATAAACACTTCTGTACGCGTGTTGCTGCCAGGATTCTCTGCAAGTGCACCATTCTTACATACCAAAGCCTCTACAATGCCATTTGGACGAGTAAACTCAGGGTTTGTATTGCCAACGTATGATGTCATTGCCTGCTTCCAAATTGGTGCCGCCATATCAGCACCACCGCTCACCATAACGCGGTTGTCGTTGTTGCCAACCCATACACCTACAGTAATGTCAGGAGTATATCCGATCGTCCAGGCATCGCGGTTGTCATCGGTTGTTCCTGTTTTTACTGCAATCTTTTTATTACCGATAGCTAGGCTGCTGCCAAACATTCCCGAGCGTGCATTTTGGTCAGACAAAATGTTGCTAAGTAAGTATGCACCTTGGCTTGTCAAAACTGGGGTACGCTTTGTAGTGTGCTGATAAATTTGCTTATGGAACTTATCATTGATTTCAGTTAGCGTAGTCGTCTCTTTATATTGCCCACTATCTGCATATACTGCATAGGCATTAGTCATTTCTAGCAAAGGTACTTCTGCCGAACCAATAGCCAGCGACAAACCATAGTGCGATGGTGCATCAAGCGTACTAATACCCTGCGACTGGGCCTGTTTTACCGCCGTAGTGATACCCACCTTCTGCAACACCTTTACCGCTGGGATATTTAGCGACCAGTCGAGTGCCTGGCGGACAGTTACATCGCCGTAGTAGCGGCGCGTAGCATTTTTAGGTGAATATCCATTAACATTAATTTCCTCGTCTTTCAGCACCGTAGCAGGAGTAATGGTACCATCCGCAAGGCCTTTACCGTAGTAAATAGCCTTAAACGTTGACCCAGGCTGACGTTTAGTGGTCACCATATTAACCTTACCCCAGTCTTCATTGCTCCAGTCGGAACTACCAACTAACGCACGAATTTGACCGGTCTTTGAATCAAGCGCAACAGCACTCGCGTTCGAACCGCCAAGTCGGCGAATGTATGGCATTCGGTTAGCTACGGCTTGGTTAAGTACCTTTTGCTGCCCTAGATCAAGACTTGTTTTCACAGTGTAGCCTGAACGCTTCACATTTTCTTCACCAAACTTATTATATAGCTCGCGGATAACCATCTGGGTAAAGTGTGGAGCAATGTTATTAAGCTCGTCTTTCGCTTTATAGTAGGTGATTTTTGTCTGCATCGCCTCTGTCTTTTGCTGCTCGGTAATCATATTATTCTCTACCATGCGACGCAACACTGTCTGGCGCTGACGATCAGTTAACTTCTCATCTCCGGTAATTGGTGAGTATGCAGTTGGTGCAGGCAACATACCAACAAGTGCCGAGCTCTCGGCCAACGTTAGCTGAGCCGGCTCTTTGTGGTAATAGTTATGGCTAGCCTCGGCAATACCAAACGAGTTATTTCCGTAGTACACCGAGTTTAGGTACATCGTTAAGATCTCATCTTTACTGTATCGCTGCTCAATCGCGATCGAGATCACCATTTCTTTAAACTTACGCACAAAAGTACGATCGTTAGTTAGCAATGTGTTCTTTGCCAGCTGCTGGGTCAGGGTTGAACCACCATACGAGGTACCATCACGCGATAAAATATTACGCCCAAAGGCTAATATCACTGTCATCGGAGAAAATCCTCCGTGCTTGTAGAAATTCTTATCTTCACTGGCAATCAGGGCATTTTTCATTTCATTCGAAATCTTATCGAGAGGAACCATATCTTTCACGCTCTCTTTACCCGTCTTATAGAAGGCTTCACCGTTTTTATCCTGCAGCACAACTCCGGTATTGTTACGGTTCATCAGCCGCTCAGGGTCTGAAATATCATTCATGTAGTAAATATAAATACCGATACAAATCGCTAACACTACTGCAAATGGCGAAAGAATAATAAGGGCTTTTTTCCACCAAGGAAGTAATTTAAACCATGTCCAGCGGCCATGGATAAAGCGCAAAAACCGGCGCCAGGGTGATAATTTCTGAGTATATATTCCGCGTCGCTTCATAAGCAGTATTATACCGTGAAAGCCTTCTTTTTACTAGCGAAGGGCGCGGGCGCCACTATGGTTACGAAATGGCTGCGCGGTGCATCATATGGTGCGTTAGTGCCGCCGCCAGTGCATCTGCACAATCGTCTGGCTTTGGCACTTCACGAAGCTTCAAATGAAGCCGCACCATCTCTTGAACCTGTTTTTTGTCCGCTTTACCGTATCCTGTTACTGTCTTTTTTATTTCATTTGGGCTATATTCGACAATCGGTAGACCGTGCTTCCGGCCTGCAAGCATCGCCACGCCACGGGCTTGAGATACGCTCATTGCAGTAGTCACGTTTCGCGCAAAAAATAGTTTTTCTATCGCCATGATATCAGGTTCAGTCTCTGTCATAATTTCCATCAAGCTATCAAATATATCTTCAAGGCGAATATCAATCGGTGTATGCGCTGGAGTGGTTACTACGCCAGCAGTCACAAGTCGTGGTGTTTGTTTAATGATGTCAATTACCCCAAACCCTAAAATTCCGGTTCCAGGATCGATGCCAACAATGCGCACAGGTTAATCCTTTTTGTTATTGAGCTTACGCTACTTTTTTGCCAAACCAGCCAAGCAAGACATCACGCCATTGCCAGGCAATCACTCCCAGTATAGCAACTCCGCCACCGCCAAGGAACCACCAAGACGAAATGGTTTCTGGTTTGGTCTCCGTCTGCTCTGCCTTACCCGTGCTAGCCGCCTTTGCTAGGTCGCCTACCTTTTTCTTGCAGCGCCCAGTTTCAGGGTTGCGTTCTTGACCTTCTTTGCAAGGGGTTGGCTCTTTTTTAGTGGTAGCTGCGATCTTATTACAGCGATTTGTTTGCGGGTTACGCTGGTAGCCCTCCTTGCAAGGTGCAGTAGTCTTGTTGGCTGCCACTTTTTTGCCAGCTGATGAAGTAGCTTTTGCAGCAGACCGCTTACCTGCAGCTGCCTTTTGAACACCACCCTTGCCACCAGCAGCGGTTCTACGGTTTGTTGCCGCAAGATTAGGCAGCTTTGGGTGCTTTTGTGCAAATGGGTCATCCGCTTTTTTACAGCGACCGGTTTCAGGATTACGTTCATAGCCACTTTGGCATGGCAGCGCTAGTTTTTCCGGTTTCTCTGCCGCTACCTTCCTGCAACGACCAGTCTGCGGATTGCGCTCTTGGCCCTCTTTGCAAGGAGCAGTGGTCTTAGTAGCATGTTGCTTTTTCTCACCTGGTGCCGGTGCTACCTTGTTAGGTAGCACAGCGGCATCTGGTGTTTGTGTTTTAGTAGAGTGCCCGTCCGAATTAGTTTTCTGATTCGGCTGGGCTGGTGCTTTTGGGTCTGTAGCCTCAGTTTGGCCGGCCTGTTGTTCGTCTTCACAGACTGGAAGGCTCGAGCCAACTTGAGATTCGTCCCCGGCGGTGAATGCGCCACCACCTGGTACGAGATCCTTTACACCTTCTGACGCTCCACAGCGAAGCCATGCAGCGCCCTTGTCTCCTACTATTTCTGTCTCATCACTGTCTTTTACGCTCCAGCGCACAATATCGTGCCAGTTTGCCGCGATACTGCGAATTGTTGCGCTACCAGTAGTTGGCATCTGATCGCCGGCGAGTGGCTGACCATCTGCTCCGGTAAAGACATATGGTGAGTTAGCTACAAATTCATTGTTGCCCTGATAGTCTTTATTTTTAATAGCCAAAAACCCATGGGCAGCTATAGTTTGACCACTAAAGGTGAACACTTCTTCTGCGTTGTCACCTCCAACTGCAAGACGCCATGAGTCGTCTAGTGTTACAGCCTGGTCTGATGGGTTGTATAGTACAACATATTCATTAGCGCCGTTACTATCTGTTTTCACTGCGCTAACATAAACTTGCTTGGCTGCTGCTGTGTGGCTCTGCGCTTGAGGCGTCTCCGCCTGAGCTTGTGGCCACTGAATATCTGCAGCTGCCTTAGCATCTTGCTGTTGCTTTGCTTTCTCGGCTGTGTCAGTCTTATCTTCACTGTCTGTCGGTTGTCTTTGAGCATCTGCGCGGTAGCCCTCATCAACTAAAAACGTGCGACTGTCGTGGGTCGCACGTTCAGAAGTGAGAGGCGAGGCCGACGCAACTGCGCTAGGAGCAACCGCCGGAATCAGTAGTAGCGCGGCACCCGCTGCCACTGCTGTAACGGCTCGGTATACATACTTCATAGTCAGTACTCCGTTTACTCGCTTAATATTACCCCACTATTTTACCAAGCGCGCAATCATTCAGTAAACGAGCCAAACCGTCTTCCGGCAAGCCTCACCGGTAGTCAACTGCGTTGCCTTTTGCACAGCAAAAACATAATTACAACACATACTACAGCATACTATGTAGTATATAAAAAAGCCCTCTACTAGAGGGCTTTTGCCTTTACAATATCATTTCTTATGATAATGCAGCGTTCGTGTGAACAGATGTTACGTCGGCCACGTCGTCAAGCACGTCAAGCAGCTTGAGTAGCTTCTCTTCCTTTTCAGCATCAAGTGCGACTTCGGTAGTGCCAATATACTGCAGCTCAGCATCTTTAATGGTAAATCCGGCATCGGCCAGTGCCTGACGCACCTTAGCCAGCTCTTTTTGATCGGTGTATACAATCATCTCACCGTCTTCTTCTACTGCATCTTCAGCCCCAGCATCGAGCACTAACAATAGCGCATCCTCGCCGCTAGCGTCGATCGTAATTACACCCTTGCGGTTAAACTGAAATAGCACACTACCCGCATCAGCAATCGTGCCGCCGTTCTTAGCCAAGGCATTTTTAACTTCAGGAAATGTGCGGTTACGGTTATCGGTAGCGGTTTCAATAATAATACCCACGCCACCAGGGCCATACGCTTCATAGGTAATTTCTTCTAGCGCTGCCGCATTTTTATCATTCACTCGATCGATAGCGCGCTGAATATTAGCATTCGGCATATTAGCTGCTTTAGCCTTCTCGATTGCAAGTGCAAGTGCCGAGTTCATACTTGGATCGGTACCGCTGCGTGCCGCAACTGCGATTTGATTACCAAGTCGCGTAAAAATTGCCCCACGCTTTGCGTCATTAACACCTTTGTCTCGCTTGATCTTTGCCCATTTGCTGTGGCCTGCCATGCCTGCTGTTCTCCTTTAGTTTTATTATGTTGCTCGCCTCGCCGCGGCAATATTCTTACGTCTAGTATAGCAAACCCCAGCTAGACCACCAAGTTTGCGTGCTTGCCCGAAGTGCCTGCTATTCGCTGGCAGAGCAACAATACAGCAATAAGCCCGCTATAGAGCACACCCACAAACCACAGCGGCACCGCAGGTGTAGCAAGCTGTGCCTGCGGTAATTGGCTGAAAAAATGTGCCACGAGCAGCATGTAGTCGAGCAGTATTTGTGCAAACCGCCCCACCAGAAGCGACAAGCCAGCCCACGCATAACCGGCTAGCCCAGCAGTAAACACCAAAGCCATAGCTAGCGGTACCAGCGGCAACACTAATATATTCACCGGCAGCGCCACGAGGCTAACCGCACCAAATATATACAAACTAATCGGCAAGGTTAACAGCTGCGCACTGCCCGTTTCGATGATAATTCTTAGTACCGCATTCGGCTCCTTACGTAGCCGCAACAGCCGCTGTATCGCCGCCTGAAATGCCGGTGCCCACAACATCACCCCAGCAAACGCCGTCATGCTCAGTAGCCAACTCGCATCTCCCCAAAGGTATGCTGGGTTACATAGTATGGTTATTCCCGCCGTCACCACCAGAAGTACCACCGGATGGATTGACCGACCAATGTACCATAGCAGCAATGACAAGCCAGTCACCAGCCCAGCCCGCAACATACTCGGGCTTGCGCCTGCAAGCATAATAAACAGCATCATCAACACAAACCCAAACGCGGCACCCGCAAAGCGTGAATATCGCCCAGCTAATGCCCGCATAAAGCGCACTAAAATCGTTAGGTTATAGCCACTTGCCACCACAATATGCGTCAGCCCTACAATCTGCAGCGCCTGTGAAACATCCCTAGGCAAGGCCTGTTTCATCCCCGTTAAAAACCCGAGGCCCAGCGCCGCAGCAGGCTGTTCCACCACTCGGCCAAGTTTAGCCGCAAAATCATCTCGCAGCTCCGCCATAATATCACCATGCCGCTGGTGACTAATTGCAAGCACCTTTGGGCGACGCAGCGACGCTACCATCGTGCCAAATCCAGGATATGCCTTCCCTGCAAGCTCTATAGTATCTCCACGCTTTACATCGGCTCCACCATCTATCTGCACCCACATGTCGCCGCTCACTGGCCTCCCCTGACCACCGGCTCGCTGATTATCGAGCAGCTCTAGCTTGTGCACCGTGATAGTTTGGCTTGCCGCGTCTGGGCGCGATGGGTCTTCAATCACAACACCTCGCACATGCAGCATATCACCCCGGTATGGCGTAATCCACTGCCGCTGCTGATATGCGAAGCCACCGTGACTCAAGCCGCACAGCAGTCCACATAATGCTATAGTCCACACCAGTTTCCATGGCCGTAGCATCACGACGCCGCATACCGCTAGCAACCCCCATAATATAGCGCCCCACAAATAGCTGCCGCCGGGCATTAGAACTGGCTGCAGCAGATGCAATAGTTGAGATAGCTGATGAGCCCCAGACAGCGCACCAACCCCAACCATATAGCCAATGAACGCCACGGTAACGCGCCATGAGCTATGAAGCGAGGTCGCTGCAGTATGTCGCTGCTGATGAGCCATCGTCATGCTATTAGTATATCAAACATACAAAAACCACCCTTCCTAAGAAGAGTGGCGCCTGTTACATCGTGGAGGAACCACTGGGGCTTGAACCCAGGACACCCTGCTTAAAAGGCAGGTGCTCTAACCAGCTGAGCTATGGTTCCACAGTAGGTATGGCCTAATCGTATCACGCTGCATCCTGGCCTGTCAATACGCACTTTTGTATTGGTTTTACTGTGGCGATGACCGCTTAACCTACTTTTTGCTAGACTTTTTGGCTTTATGCCCATGTGCAGCGGCTGCCCGACCAGCCCTCACGTCCACCGCTCCACACACTCCCACAACCAGCAATGCCACGCCGCTGTACTCTCGCGCTGATGCTATAACTTGCGCAGCACTATCGGGCGCAATACCATACGCATCACTAAACCGTACAAATAACGCGAGTAACGCGATAGCTACCACAGCAGCATGCACAAAACGCCCTCGTTTTGTATACACACGTGGGCTGGCCAAGATTGTAATGACAGCAATAACACCAGTGCACACTACTGCTGTTAATCCTGCAGGTGGCAGACCCCACGTCTCGCCACCGGTAATTTTCTGCACCATACTTACCAGCTGTGGGCTAGCTTGCTGCCCTAAAAAACTACCAGCTAAAAGGCCCAGCACTACGATTCCATAGCGCCGCCCCATTAGTAGTACCCCCGCGGCAAGCACCAAAAAGGCGCCGCCCACTACTAAAATCCCGTTCATAGCGCCATTGTATCATGGCCGGCTCGTTTTCACTAACCCTACCGGGGCTATGTTATAATAAACCATACCGATGAGCGACAATGCTGATACTATTCAGCCTAATGATTAGACAACCCACAGGAGATACACATGCCAAAACGCAAAAAACTACTACCAACCAAAACTGAGCATCCAAGTGAGTGGTACACCACGGTCGTCAAATTAGCCGACCTAGCAGACTACGGCCCTGTGCGCGGCACGATGATCATTAAGCCGTATGGGTATGCCCTCTGGGAACGAGTACAAGCCGAGATGAACCCTCTCATGCAGGCCAAGGGTATTCAGAACGCCTATTTCCCGGCCTTTATTCCCCACAGCTTTTTGCAAAAAGAAGCCAGCCACGTTGAAGGGTTCTCACCAGAACTAGCAGTTGTCACCCATGCTGGAGATGAAGAACTCGAAGAGCCGCTCGTCGTACGACCAACCAGTGAAACCACCATCTACAACGCCTATGCAAGCTGGGTACAATCGTGGCGCGATCTTCCTTTGATGATGAACCAGTGGTGTAACGTCGTCCGCTGGGAAAAGCGCACGCAGCCATTTTTGCGCACCAGTGAGTTTTTGTGGCAAGAAGGACACACTGCCCACGCATCGCACAGCGAAGCTAAAGCCATGCAGCAGTGGGGTATCGATTTATACGCCCATATTTACCGCAGTATTTTTGCTATTGACGGCTACGTTGGTGAAAAGTCAACCATGGAACGGTTTGCCGGCGCTAATAGCACCCTTACCTTTGAAGCCATGATGCCAAGTGGCAAAGCCCTACAGGCAGGTACCTCGCACGATCTTGGACAAAATTTCTCAAAAGCCTTTGATATTTCTTTTAGCACTAAAGATGATAGCACCGACTACGCTTGGCAAACCAGCTGGGGTCTCTCGACTCGTTCACTAGGAGCCCTTATTCTCGCGCATGGCGACGACGATGGCCTCGTGCTACCACCACGTATAGCGCCAACTCAGGTAGCCATTATCACTACAGCGCCACAATCTGATACCCAATCGGCCTTTGCACAACAATTGCTGGCGCAACTAACTGCAGCTAATGTTCGCGTTATTTACGACGGCCGCGACGATGAACGGTTTGGCTTTAAGCTAAATAAATGGGAGGTTAAGGGTGTGCCACTCACTATTCGGCTTGGCGACAAAGAAGTAGAAAGCAACCTGGCGACCATCAAGGCACGCTATAGTGGTGAGCAGCGTCAACTTGCAGTAGACGACCAATTCGCTATCGCAGTCACCACCTGGCTGGAAGAAATTCAAGCTGCCATGCTTGCTGGTAGTGTTGCGGCCAAA
This sequence comes from Candidatus Saccharimonadota bacterium, assembly GCA_013333495.2. GTDB lineage: Bacteria > Patescibacteriota > Saccharimonadia > Saccharimonadales > Saccharimonadaceae > VGLK01. The sequence continues at coordinate 14,231 of JABCOR020000011.1, forward strand.
GAAGCCGCTACCCGCGAAGCCACGTCGTACGATGAGTTTACAAAGCTCGTGCAGCAACATGGTGGATTCATTAAAGTATTCTGGGAAGATAACCCAGCCACTGAAAAACAAGTCAAAGAAGCTACTCACGCCACTAGCCGCTGCCGCCTGCCAGACAGTAGCGAGCCAGGCGTAGACTTTGTGACCGGCAAGCCAACCAAGCAGCAGTGGCTATTTGCTAAAAGCTACTAGTTCTCACACATAAAACAATTACCTCACGTGCACCTATCTACTGCTCCCGTGAGGTAATTGTTTTTTTATAATAACTTGCTTTACTTTACGCGCCAATGCGATCACGGCGCGGACGACGACGAGCATTACGCTCCATATAGTCGATAATTTTACGAGCCACATTGCGCCGCGTCACTTTCTCGATGCCAAACCCAGGGCTAGCATTCACCTCCAGCACCAGTGGTCCGCGCGCTGAACGCATCAAGTCCACGCCAGCTACCACCAGCCCCATAGCCTTAGCTGCCTTAACGGCCATCTTCTTCTCGGCGGGCGTTAGTTTTATCGCAGCGCCCTCGCCGCCCTTATGTAGATTACTACGAAAATCATCATCGAGGCTTTTGCGCTGCATGCTTGCCACTACTTGCGACCCAACCACAAACACACGAATGTCAGTGCCAGCCGACTCTTTAATAAACTCTTGCAGCAGCACGTTGGTGCCGTCCGAGTTGGTGAGGTAAAAAGCCTGCAGCACCGATTTAGCCGCCTTCTTGGTCTCGGCCAGTACCACACCATTGCCATGTGTGCCACGCGCCAGTTTAATAATCGCCGGAGTACCACCAATCTCATCCAGCAGCACATCGATATCTGTCGAGTTGCGGCTAAACACCGTCTTTGGAATAGACACCCCCGCTTTAGCTAGCAGCTGTGTGCTGCGAAGCTTATCTCGCGCCCGCATAATGGCAATTGAACGGTTCATGAAGTAGGCCCGTGGATGCGCCGTTTCAAGCTGCCGCACGACTGCAGTGCCGTACTTTGTCATATTGCTAGAAATACGCGGGATAATCACATCAAAATTGCCAAGCTCTTCCCCTTGATACATCACCTTGGGCTTCTTCTCGTCAATCGAGACATAACAATTCTTGTACTTAACTATTTTAACTCGGTGACCACGGCGCTCAGCCTCTTCCTTCAAGCGTAAGGTAGAGTAGTTGATATTACCGTTACTTAAAATTGCAATGTTCATCAATCTATCTCCTTACCATGATATTTCTTATAAAATGCGACTGGATCAGCCTGTAACTCAACATTTAGCTCGTTTGATCGCGGCGTAGCAGTAGACACATCAAGTAGCGACTCGTCTTTTTCGCGTACGTCGACCAAAAACTTATGCTTCAGTGTGCGGCGCCCAATCAGAATTGGATAGGTGTGACTAGATCTATCAGAAAGCCCGAACCGCACCCATACTCGCTTACCAAGCACCCTTACTAAAAGACGTACATAAAACTTTACCACTTGATGCCCTGATGCGCTCCTAACTGCAGCCACCGAATAGTCGCTCGTGCGGATTACCTCACCAGTATAATGCGGTGAGCCCTCTCCAAACAATACAAATTGCAGCGAACCGTCCTCGTTCATGTGGATATCGCTAGCCCATACCGCCGAGCTGTCCGCGCCAGTATCAATCTTGGCCGGCACCCCACGAACTGATGCACTAAAATCTATCATCGTATTATGACCAATAACCGGCAAATCATGCACGGCGTCCGTCTCAACTCGGTGCAGTAAGGCCTCGGCAAACTGGTCGGCTGGCGTTGGCGTTACGCCAAATACCTCATATTCATCCAGTGCCAGTCGGTCTGTTATCTCACACACCGCGTATGCCGCAGCATCCTCCAGTGAATCAGTCACAAAAAATACTTGGCACGCAAAAAGCTCTAATTCTGATGTTAGTTTCTGCAATTGTTTGCCCAGCTGCTTTGGCAGCGAAATCTCCGTCCAATCGGTGTCTTCCTGCCGGGCCACCGCCACAATGACCTCGCCATCGATAACCAAACTGTGCACTCGCCACTGGCTATCGCTACAACTCTCTGCCTGTGGTATACCCAGCTGCCCAAGTACCTGCGTTAGCGCACTTGAATTCCGCGTAATTGCTACCCCAGCCGAGCTTGAAAATTGGCTTGTTTCGTTTTGCATATACTGCCAACCTTGGTATTCAAACGACCACAGCAGTGGCTTGGATTGCAAAATTTGTGCCGGTATGTCACGCCGCTCTAGGGCTTGCATAAGTAGATGCGCAGAATCTGGCAGCTGCCGCATAGACAAAAGTCCTCCTTCTGTGCCGCCAGAAAACTCTACCCTCACAGCGGCATTAGATTGCTATAGTATCTTGCTTTATTATGTCATAGATACTATAAAATGCAATAGTATTGTGTCGCCACCTGTAGATTGTATTTAATACCTATCATCTTCGATGTGGGCAGCCTCAGCCACTGCTGCCTTTACAACTGCTTCCGATATGCGCTGGCGAGCCTCCTTCTGCTCTTCAATGCGCCGCACCAGGTCTGCCTGCTCTGGCACGGTTGGGTCAATCTTCGCCTTCAGCAGCCCATCGAGCCCTGCCATATTATTCTGCTGATGCAGCTCTACCATATAATCCATAGCTTTCATACGCCCGGTAAAGTAGCTCAGGTCTTTATTGTAGGTTACCGGCACATTATCTATACCGTGCTCAGCTAAATCGAGCTGGTTACCACGAAAAATACGCAGCGCCTGACGATATGCAGTATTTTGAGATTTCTCAATCAGCTCATCGCTAATCGTCGCTTGGTCTTCTCCCTTGGCTTTCTTGGCGTTCATAAGTGCTGCGTAACGCCATGTTAGTTCATACACGCTGCGGAAGTCATAGCCCTGTTCCGCCAGTGCAATACCCAGCGGCTTAGCCAAATTAACAACCGTCCAACCTGGCTTCTTGTCTGCCACCGAGGCTTCTACGAGCGTAGCAAAGCCTTCTTCAAATACGCCGTAGCTGCTCCACTTACCTTCATCATCTTTGGTGTAAACACCCGTCCCCATAATTGGCAGTCCGGTTTCAAAACCGTTCAAACTGCGGCCACCGTGCACGGCATATTCGTGCAGTACCTTCTGATACAGCGCTTCTGGCTTTTTAAACGGCGTTCGATTTTCACCAACGCGCACAGCTCGCACATTGGAGTTCCACGAGAGTGCATTTGCACCCGGTTTTACCTCTACCTGAACGCCGTGTTCATGGTCTGGATCATCACGAGCAATAATATCTTCAAAAAACTCTACTATCTCAGTTGGGCCTGCGGTGTACTCTGCACCATGTACTTCTTGTTTGTCTTGCCACTTAGCTTCAATTGCCTGGCGCATCCAGCCATAGCGTGCATTAAAGTGCTTGCCCGCCCAGTCGAGCACCCTACCCGGCTCTCCTTCGTTAAGTTTTGGCAGCTCCTGTGGTGGCACAGGCTCGCCCTCTACTTCAAACCCTTGCGGCAGCCCAGCTACTTCATGACCGCCTGGCGCAGTAAAGCCGTGACCAAGCTCTTCATACAACATTTTAGCCCGTTCATCATGCTCCAGATCACCGCCCGGAGCCAGCCGACCATCAACTCGGTTCCAGATCGTCCGCAAAATTGCATTACCATCTTTCTCATCCAAGCGTCCGTACAGCTCTTGGTTCATCTGGCGTGCTAGTTCTAGTTTCTCCTGCAGTTCAGCCTTACCTTCGTCATCAAGTTCACCAATGCGCAGCTTGCTCGATAGCTCATTAATCTCAGCAAGAACCAACCCATATTCTAACGCTCGCTGTTGGTATCTAATAGTGCTCTCTACGGCTTCTCGGCGGGCTGGCTCGGCAAACACATCAGAAGCTTCCACTGCCTGATCCAACGCGCCACCTAGCTCGTCATGCATGCGCTGCAGCTTCGAAGCCCCCTCACTGCTCAGCCCTGGGTATTCCAGCGCTGGATTACGCACCTCACCATTCATGAAAGTGTTCTTCACGTCTTCATCAAGCGCGTTATTTTCAAACGACGTATATATACCATAGCCAAGACCCTCTAGCTTACTCGGCGTTAAAATCTCCGCCACACTAGACCTTGCAGAAACCGGTTCACTCGTTTCGTATTGCCAATCATCTGCCTCGGCAGCCTCCTGCCGCTCAGACTGATACTCTTGCGGGGGACGCTGCCCGATATGTTCTTCTCGCCTCATAATTTACGCTTTCTTTTTTGCACTATTCTTATTTTTATAGTATACCATATAAAAAATAGCCCTCTCCAAAAAGAGGACTACTCTGCTTAACTGAACAAACCACCTTTAGTGTCTCTGAATTCCTCCAGTAGTTGCCGCTGCTTTTTATTCAATCGTTTCGGTATCTCTACCGTCAAACGTACCACATGTGCCCCACGTTTATCGCCACGTGGATGTTTCACGCCATAGTTCGCAAGCCGGAAATCGGTGCCACTCTGCGTACCAGCCGGTACACGCATAGTCACTTCTCCGTCAATCGTCAATACATCGATCTCTGTTCCCAGCGCCGCATCTACCATAGAAATTTTTTGCTCACTAAAGATTGTGTCGCCATCGCGGGTAAAGCGTTTATCTGGCTGCACTCGTACGCGAATATACAAATCACCAGGTTCACCACCGGCCAAAGCCTCGCCACGCCCGCTCAATCGAATCACGGCGCCATCTTCGATACCAGCCGGAATTTTTACGGTCAAAGACTGTCGACCCCGCTGTACGCCCTTGCCGTGGCACACGTGACATTTCTCTTCTGGTACTTTGCCGCGGCCATCACAAGTTGGGCACATAATCTGCTGCTGCACCTGGCCGAAGAGTGAATTCATAACCCGTGTCTGCTTACCGCTGCCTTGACAGTCTGGGCAGGTGTCTAGCTTAGTGCCTGGCTCTGCACCATCGCCATGGCAGTGCGGACATGTCTCGTCCACTGTGGCAGCTACTTCCTGCTCGGTACCAAATACCGACTCCTTAAAGGAAATCGTTGTCTCTACTTCGAGGTCCTGCCCACGAGTCTGGCGCCCAGCACCTCCAGCCGCACCACCAAAAAACTGCCCAAAAATATCACTAAAATCAAACCCAGCGCCAGTGCCGCCAGCAAAGCCACCAAACCCTTCAAACGGGTTACCGCCATAGCTCTGGCCACCACCGGCCTGACTACCATCATAACCAGCATGTCCAAACTGGTCATATCGGGCTCGTTTCTGCTGATCCTTCAGTACCTCATAGGCTTCATTAACTTCTTTAAATTTAGCCTCATCGCCATCACTTTTGTCTGGATGGTACTGCACCGCCTTTTTGCGAAATGCCCGCTTTATCTCATCTGCGCTTGCCGTTTTCGGCACGCCTAACACTTCATAATAATCTCGTTTACTCATTAGCCACTATTATAGCAAAATTGGCACTCAATTAGCAAGAGTGCTAAAGCACATTTACTAAGGTTTATTGCAGCCATATTCCTCACCCAAACTAAAACCACAAATTAAAAGAGAGCGCCTGGCTATCCAAGTGCTCTCCGTGTGCGCCATAGTATCTAGTATCTACGGCGTCTACTTTTTATCTTTGTCAACGACTTCGCCTTCAACAGGGCCGTCTTCTTTTTTGTCGTCACCCGACTCGTCCTTTGCGGCTTCCTGGTATAGTTTGGCACCAATTGGCATGATCTTCGTCTGCAGTTCTTTAGCAGCTGCCTCAAGCTCTTCCTTGGTTGCCTCAGCATTATCTTGCACCTTCTTCGCGTCCGCAACAGCCTCTTCGATAGCCTTCTTGTCGTCTTCAGAAATTTTGTCCTTAAACTCTTCTGGCATCTTTGCGGCTTGGTAGATGGCGTTCTCTAGCTCGTTGCGAGCATCGATAGCCTCACGCTTCTTCTTATCCTCATCAGCATGCATCTCGGCGTCCTTTTGAGCCTTTTCAATCTCTTCTTTACTCATGTTGCCGCTTTCTTGAATGGTAATCGACTGCTCTTTGCCAGTACCCTTGTCTTTAGCAGTAACGTTTAGTAGTCCGTTAGCATCAAGGTTAAAGGTCACCTCAATCTGTGGCACACCACGTCGCGCTGGTGCAATGCCATCAAGGATAAAGCGGCCAAGGCTCTTGTTATCAGCAGCCATTTCGCGCTCACCCTGCAGCACGTGAATCTCTACCTGTGGCTGGTTGTCAGCTGCCGTAGAAAATATCTGGCTCTTACTGGTTGGAATCGTGCTGTTGCGCTCGATTAGCTTTGTTGTTACGCCACCCATAGTTTCAATACCAAGGCTTAGTGGGGTCACGTCAAGCAGCAGCACATCTTTCACGTCACCAGTCAACACACCACCTTGGATTGCTGCACCAACTGAAACAACCTCATCTGGGTTTACACCCTTCATTGGATCCTTACCAAAGATCTGCTTTACTTTTTCTACAACTGCTGGCATGCGAGTCATACCACCAACAAGCACTACAGAGTTGATATCACTTGGCTTCAGCCCGGCATCCTTCAGTGCTTTTTCAACTGGCTCTGCTAGACGCTCTACCAAATCTTTCACAAGCTCTTCTAGCTTTGCACGTGTCAGCGTGTACTCAAAGTGCTTTGGACCATCGTCATCTGCAGTAATAAATGGTAGGTTTACCTCGTACGAACTGGTGCTCGAAAGTTCCTTCTTGGCTTTCTCTGCCTCATCCTTCAAGCGCTGCATTGCTGCTTTGTCGTTGCGCAGATCAATGCCCTCTTCCTTCTTGAATACCTCTAGGAAGTGGTTCACGATGCGGTTGCCGAAGTCCTCACCACCAAGGTGTGTATCACCATTGGTTGATAGCACCTCAAACACACCATCACCAAGCTCTAGGATTGAGATATCGAACGTACCACCACCAAGGTCGAATACGGCAATCTTTTCATCTTTACCGCCCTCGAGGCCATAAGCCAAAGCTGCAGCCGTTGGCTCATTAATAATACGCTTTACCTCAAGGCCAGCAATCTTACCTGCATCTTTGGTTGCCTGGCGCTGCGCATCGTCAAAGTATGCTGGCACAGTAATCACCGCTTCTGTCACTTTTTCACCCAAAAATGCCTCAGCATCAGCCTTGATCTTTGCCAAAATCATTGCTGAAATTTCTTCAGGAGTGTAGCTCTTGTCGCCAAGTTTAACCTTTACGCCACTGCCAGCCTGCTCAATCACAAATGGCAAGATATCAATATCCTTCTGGACTTCCTTATCGCTAAACTTACGACCAATCAGGCGCTTTACACCATAAATTGTGTTCTTAGGGTTGGTCACACGCTGGCGCTGAGCGACTTGCCCAACCAAGCGGTCTCCTTTTTTATTCACCGCCACAACACTTGGCGTGGTGCGGTTACCTTCTGCATTTGCAATCACTTCTGGCTTACCAGCCACCATATGTGAAAACGCACTGTTGGTCGTACCTAGGTCAATTCCAATAATCTTTCCCATGTATCATTTCCTTTCATCATTTATTTCAGTCTTTACTAATAAGCTGTGTTTTACTACTGCTATGGTTTATAGCAGGTTTAGCCTACGTTTAAGTGTAACGTAATTGGCACTCTCATGTCAAGAGTGCCAATTAGTATTTATCTATCCAGTTATTGCGCCTATGCTATGCAGCAGGAGACTGTGGCGCCCCACTAGCAGGCGTGTTTGCCAGTGATCGCTTTAGTTTGTGGTACCCAATAAGTGCTCGCAAAAATACAATAACACCAAAGATCATTAGTCCGGTCATGATCGTAAAAGTACCGCCATTCTGCTGCTGGCTAGCTATCAAAAACGTGACGTAAGTAATAACTGCTCCAGCTAATGGAACTAATGTAACAAGTGCTACAGTGCGACGAGCCTTGCGCAGCTCAACCTGTGGAGCTTTCTTTGCAAACGCCCAGATAAACGTCACGATAGACAATACTACCGCTGCAATTAGTATAACAAGGTATGGCAAACCTTCTTCGGCTGTCTTTTTCTTATTAGCCTCCTCTGTGGCCTTATCAAGATTTTGTACGGCAGTATTATATTCGGTCACAGCAGTATTAAATTGATTTGGGAACTCTGTACTGGCCTTTTCCCTTGCGGCTGTGCTGCCATTCCTTAATACGTTAATGCCACCATCAACGACCTCTCGAACGTTACCAGCTTTAGCCTTAAGCTCATTACTGGCCTGCGTGTAGCCACTGCCAAGCTGTGACGAAAAGGTCTTTGCCTCAAGGCTCTTTAAGGCAACCTGCAAATCGGTCAGTGCTTTTAGCAGCTCATTTGGCTGCAGGTCTTGCTTTGAGTACGTCTCGGTAAACGCATCGATCTTGGTCTTAACCTCACCTAATGTATCAATATCTGACTGGTTTACGTAGTGCTGTTCATTATTATTATGACTGCCGCTGTGTACGTGTGGTATTCGAATCGCATGCGCTGGCAACGACACAGCCGTCGCAGCGATAATAGCAATACCTAATGCTATAAAAAACTTCTTCATGCTAGCTATTATACCATATATTGTGCAATAAGCGCACATATATACTCACATATAGATAATCGACGCCCTGGTGTGCAGGACGCCGATTAACTTATTGGCTAACTTCTTCTTGCGGAAATTACGCTTTGTCGCTTATCACATCACGGTCACGTGGGAATGAAGAGTACAGCAATTCATTAACCTCAACACGTGAGTGGCCGCGGCTTGCTAGTGACTTACTTGATAGAGATTTGTTGACAACAGCAACGCCGTCTGTCTTCTCCTGCTGAGTCAGCGCTACAACGCCGTAGTCAACGCGGGTATTTACGATGTATGGTGATACGTAGAAGCCAGTTTTAGCACCACGATAGGTGTTATCCTTCCAGCGTGGGTTTTCTGCTCGGCAACCAACGAACTGGTTGTTTTCACCGCCCAGAATACAGAAGTTTGCAGCATGCTCTGGGTTCTTTTCAGCAGATGAATCGTTACAGCCTGAAGTTTCACCAAGGCAGCTTACGAATTGGTTGCTACCATATTCAACGATAAACCCATGTCCACCATTTTCCTGAGCAGTACATTCGATGAACATATTTTTAGTTCCCTTAATGCGCCAACCAGCACCATCGCCAATCGAACCACCATTCTTCGCTGGGTCGATAGCACCTGAAGATTGCTGACGACGGTTATACCAGCTAGTACACTGGTTAAACTTACACTGGCTAGTGTATACCTCAATACCAGCTGAGCCATTACCATTGCGGTTCGCGCTCGAAACATCCATACCCCAGAAACGGTTATCAGCTGCACCACCGCTACCTGGCTTACCAACCAAAAGACCTTGGTTAAGCGCGCGGCGAATACGAATGTTGTAGAACTGAATAGCCTGGTCGTCTTTACCGACAACAACAAGACCACGGTCCATGTCCCAAATCTCAAGATTTCGCACGCTGTGTACTGCGTCAGGGTCCTGGCTCTTGGCACCCTTCCAGTCGGTGTTTAGTAGCACACCACAAACACCAGGAATCGGGTTAGCCGCCGCAAAATCACCATTGGCTGTCTTAATGAACATATCGCGCAATCCGGCACGAGTACAATTAGGGTCACTATTTGGCGTATTGTAGGTACCAATGTGGAACACACCAGTTGGATCGTTTGCATTTCCACTACCAGTAGCAAAGACTACGGTCGAGTTGCCGTGTCCATAACAGGTAACATGACCTTTTAGCTCGATAAATGGGCTACTAACTTTATATTTACCAGCTGGGAATTCAACTGCGCCACCGCCTCGTTCGTGTGCTGTGTTGATCGCTTTTTGGATTGCAGCAGTTGAGTCTTTTTGTCCCGTAGGGTCTGCACCAAATGAGGTAATATTAACGCTTGCATCACTGGTGCTACTCATTACCTCGGCTGTTTCACCACTGCCGCTAATCTTTGCGCGTAATTCTGGGCTTAGTTTATTCTCAGAAATAGCATCATTTCGAATATTATTCGTGCCGACACTGTTCTGCTTTAAGAATCCATTTTCTTCGTGAGACTGGCGTAAGAAATCATTAAGAACGCGTCCCCATGTCTGGTTGTCACCATTTGGTACTGGTAATCGTGCCATGCTGTAAGATATCCTTCCTTTATTTCTGTATGTATCAGGTTAGCAAATGATCAATAACTAATTAGCCGCCGTATGTGCCGCTGCCGTACGCACTTCCCGTAGGCTTGTCTAGCTCCTTAACTGGCTGCTTCTCGTTTGTTACAGGCTGAGCATGAGCTTCTGGCGCCCACAGCTGCTGTGCTGACTTCACGACAGCACCACCGCCCATGACAAGTAGTCCACCAACACCAACGTGCTTAAAGAATTCCTTCCTGTCCATGGGTCTGTCTAAAAACTGCTGTACATTCTGAGGTAGCTTCATATTACTCTCTTTCTGCATCATATAAATCTTGGTTTACCGCCCCTTATTATACCTTGACCCAACAAGGGCCCTCAAGGCTAGTCGCTAAAATCCATCTAGGCTACGACCGCGTCGGCCAGGGGCCGGCTGCAAATCATGAACGCTGTTTAAGTTACTACGATTTGGCTGATATTTTGGTGTCACTACACCCGATATAACACCACTATGCCGTCTTTTCTGGCCCTCTTTAGCTGGACTCTGTTTGGCTATTTTTTTACGATAATTTCGCATACCATCAACCGGCTGCCTTTGTGCAACCTGAGTCAACGCACGCGCCGGACTGGTAGATTTAATAGCCTTTTTGGCGCCCTCTAATGATCCCCCTACAGACCGCCTTTTGATCGACTGACTGGCTAGCTTCTTTGCTCGCATAACACCACCCTGCCGAGGCCTAACCGTAGCGCCTCGGGCATCAGTAGCTTTGCCTATCGATGACACTGCTGCTCGCATACGTGGCCGAGTCGCCACAGCGCGTGACTGTGCAATAGCGGCGATCTCGCTCATATCTTCATCTTCATCTCCAGTCTCACGCGCTTCCTGTCGAGCGCCACGATACACCGGCTGAGCACGACCAGCAAGCCGCGCCCGACGGTTAACCCAATATACCCACACGACACCCACTTGATACATCAAAATCATTGGCAGTGCGAGCAGCACCTGGTTGGTTGGGTCTGCTGTTGGTGATACAACTGCAGCAATCACAAAAGCTCCCACCAGTACCACTTTTTGCCCCTTCATGAGCCCGCCAGGTGGAAATGGCCGCACAAAATTTATCATCAACATAAATAACGGCACCTGGAATAATAGTGCACCGATGAGCAAATAGGCCATCACGAAGCTAATATATGACTCCACTGTTAGCATCGGATTAATGTGGTCTAGGTTCATGCCCGTCAAAAATTGTAGCGCTGCTGGTAACGTGACGAAATAGCCAAACAGCACCCCGGCAATCGCTAATAGCACCGAGGCTGCAGTATAACCCACCACTCGCTTATAGGAAGCTTTGCCGACCGCCGGCTGAATAAAGCGGTACAAATGGTAAATAATAGCCGGAAACGCACCAATAAGCCCTACATATAAACAAGTTTGCACCACAAAGGCAAATGCCCCACCCGGCGTAAGATACACCAGCTCATGGGCTTTACCAAGTGGACGTAATAAAATACGAACAATATCGTTAAAAAATGGGTACGCAAGCGCGCCGGCAAGCAAAAAAAATCCCACCACGACCATTAAGCGCCACTGCAGTTCGCGGGCATGGTCTAAAAAGGTGGGTAACTGATTATTTTGTGCTCTTCTTGGTTGAGTCATCCTCATCTTCCCGGAAAGCAGTCTTCAGCTCTTTAGCTGACGAACCAATACTCCGAGCAAGCTCTGGCAGCTTCTTTGCGCCAAAGAGTACAAGCAAAATTACTAGAATTACGACAAGTTCAGGAACGCCGATTGATTGAAACATAGTTCTCCTTTGATCCCTTTATTTACAGGCTTCTTTTCGTATTATATAATTGCGGTAGTATTATTGCAACAACAGGAAGGAACTCTAATGACATCATCCCCCGACGTCATGCGAGCCTCATGTGTGCAGACAGGAGCAACTTCGTCGTGTGCCACTTCGTCCCCTAAAGAAGTGGCCCAGACTCAACAATCAGTTGCTACATCTGCACAAGAGCACTCACATGTTGCCCCACAGCAAACTACGCGCACTACCGTAGAGTCAACAGTAGCCGTCATCCCCAAGCGCCCCGACGCCATGGGTCGGCTAGCTAGCACTGGTCTAGCACTACTACCCGGCCTGCTCATCGGTGCCGCGTTAGTTATTTCAGGATTATTTATTATCATCAAGCGGCAGCACGGTGCGACACTGGGGCGATAGCCAATAAAATAACCGATCTTACATATTACGTAGATCGGTTATTTTTACATTTATTTACGTGTCACCTTTACCATGGCGTCTCGGATTGGTAGCCCGTTAAGGCGATATCCTGTCTGCAGCTCGGCCGCAATCACCTCGGTGTCACCTTCTGCGTCTTCGTCCATCTGTACTGCTTGGTGCACCGAAGGGTCAAATGGTGTTCCTGCGCCAGCAGCAATTTTTTCCAGCCCAAGCTCTTTGGTTATTTTATCAAGCTGCTTTGTTAGCCCAGTAATGCCTTTTACCCAGGTGTGTCCTGCAATGTCATCTGGCACATGTGCTATGGCGCGCTCAACAGTGTCTAGCACCGGCAGTAACGCCTTGGTAGCCTTTTGCTCACCAGCCTGGCGAGCGGCAGTTTTTTCTAGCTCCACACGTTTACGATAGTTCTCAAAATCTGCCCGTGTGCGCTGCAAATCAGCCGTTAGCTCCGCTACCTTGGCCTGAAGTGTATCAACTTCTACCGACGATGGCGTACTGCCATCCGCTGGAGGGGTTACAGGGTTTTGTTTTTTACTCATGAACTATGCTCCTCTTTCAATACTTGTTCTAATAATTGGCCGGTGTGGTGTACTAACCGCATAACCTTTGCATAACTTTGGCGAGTTGGCCCCAGTACACCAATGTAACTATGATTACTATACGGAGATCGGAACCGACTCACGATCAGGCTTGAACCACTCATGCTACCAATCGGATTTTCCGACCCAATATAGACATTTAACGGCTCATTTAATGACACTTCGCGCAACCAGGGCTCAATATTATCAAGCAGCCGCGCCACAGCTCGCACATGCTCTCCCTGATCAAACTCAGGGTGCGAAAACAAATTACCAATGCCGTTCATATATAACTCATCACCAATTGTCGCGAGACCAAGATTTTGCGTAAGCTCTACCAAGCTATCCACTGCAGCCCGAATGATACGATCGGCACGATCGCCACGAGCGTGCACTCGTGCCTCAATAGCCCGCACGCTGCGCTCACTAATTCGCATCAAATCATGGTCTTTGCTCTGCGTAAGGTAATTAACGTACATGCGGTAACCCTGGTCTGTTGGGATACGGCCGGCGCTGGTGTGCGGCTGTGAAATAAGTCCTTCTTTCTCAAGCCAGGCCATTTCACTACGAATCGTAGCACTAGAAACACCAAACAGCTTCGCCAGTGTGACGCTTCCCACTGGAGAGGCTACTTCAGCATATTGCTCTATAATAGCAAACAAAATCGCTCGTCGTCGCTCTGTCATGGGGCAATTGTAGCATACTTTTAGCACTCATGCAATGTGAGTGCTAATGCCTATACTCCGCTAGCTCCCCTACCCTCGGTGGCGCTGAATCTCTACCAAAATATCACGCGCAGCTAGTCGCGCCTCGTCGTCTTTACGGGTAAAGAGGTCTGGCTTTGTCGCAATTTTACCAACAACATGCGTGGCTAGTTCTAGGTCGTCATTAACCACGAAGTGGTAATACGGCACCATGAGGGCGCGCTCCAGTTCGGTAATCGCGCTGGCCCGTCGCTTTGGCCATTCTGCCAAAAAATCTTCTTCGCTAGCGTATCGCTGCTTTAGCCGCTGCTGCCACGTCGCAAAGTCTGGCGGCAACAGAAAAATCGCAACGGTGTGCGGAGCAATTTCTTTATACTCTGCTACTCCTTGCACATCAATATCCGTGATGGCAACTTTGCCCAGCTGCTGAGCCTTGGTCAGCTCCGCCACGCTGGTACCATACACTGTGCCATGGACATACTTGGCCTCAATAAACGCCTGCTGATGCAGCATGTCTGCCACCTGACTATCGGTAACAAAATGATAATCCACCCCATCCACCTCTGGCTGTCCATTGTTAACCCGAGGTGCGCGAGTAGTGTGTGATACGATATCATAAAATCCGCCCTGAGCAAGCAATCGTTTTTTAATAGTATCCTTACCGGCACCAGAAATGCCCACTAGCAGCACAATCTGCGCCTCTTGCACTAATGTGGTTGTCGCTTGGCTTGGCGAATACGTGTCAATCAATGTTCGTAGCTGGTTCATCTATCTCCTGTCTTAATCCCGTTTTAACATCACCGTAAACGCTTCACTCGGGATATCCACCTTACCAAAACGTTTCATGCGCTGCTTACCTTTGGCTTGTTTGGCTAGTAACTTCTTGCGGCGCGATACATCGCCACCGTACAATTTGGCCGTTACGTCTTTGCGGTAGGCGCTAATGTCCTCACGAGCAATAAACTTGCCGCCAATTGCAGCTTGCAGGCTTACCTGGAAGTTCTGACGTGGCACCACTTCTTTCAACTTCTTGACCACCTCGCGCCCCAAAGACTGCGCCTCGCTGCGATGGCACATGATACTTAGCGCATCAACCATTTCCCCAGCTACATAAAAATCTACCCGCACTAAATCTTCTGGCTGGTAGCCCTTTAGCTCATAATTGAACGATCCATAACCACTGGTAACGCTCTTTAGCTGGTCGTAAAAGTCAGTCAATAAATTGGCAAGCGGCGCCGTGAACGATATCAAAGCGCGCTCGTCGATATAGCTAATGTTGCTCTGTAGCCCACGCTTGGCAACGATCAACTGAATAACTGCCCCAATGTATTCTTGCGGCACCACGATCTCACCATTAATCCACGGCTCCCGAATTTGGGTAATTTTTGTAACGGGCGGCAAGTCTGCAGCAGATTTAATGTCCTGCTCACTGCCGTCCGTCATAGTTACTTTGTAGTCGGTGCTTGGGTTCGTTACCACAAGATCAAGATTATACTCGCGCTCCAGCCGCTCTCGGATAATATCCATGTGCAGTAGGCCCAAAAAGCCAATTCGCACACCAAAACCAAGCACTGGTGAATTTTCTGGCTCAAACTGTAAAGCGCTGTCGCTTAAACTAAGCTTTTCAATCGCGTCTTTCAAGTCTTGATAGTCTTCGTTGCTGACCGGAAAAAACCCAGCGTATACAAATGGCTGAATCTCTTTATACCCTGGCAGCGGCTCGAGTGGTAATTGTGACATATAGCTATACTATAGCGTGTTTTTGCGGGGGTGTACAGGCCGTGGGGTGGCAATCATTTGCGTAGCACTCTATACTAACAAACAGGTGTTCAGAACTTCTGACACAACCAACAACCTGGACATGCCTAACCTATCCGCTTACTAGTTTATTTATGTTTACGCAATGAAATCAGCTACACTAACACCACTACTCAATCAGCGTGACAAGCTTGTGCTGGCACGTGAGATTATTGATTTATACTACGATGATCGATCTAATATGCGAACTGTGGAGTCACTCAGCCGCATCTGCTTTACCCTTGCTCGACTATTTGAAACTACAAATGACATACGCACCATATGGGATGATTTATTCGATTTTTTTGACGAAAAATATATGGTTCTTGCGAGCAGCCAGCAATGGGATGAGACGCGAGAAGCTCAAATCGATACGTTATTTGAACAATTGCAGCGTGATATATCACGTCAGCAGCGCCGCATCTCTCAGTGCCGCGCCAACGCCGCCACGCCCTAACTCTGCTAGCAGCCATGTATTTTATACATCAGACTTTTGTGGTTCTGGGTAGTTTCTTGTATAATTAAGCTACTAGCTCACAAAATGCGTGGCGCACAGTTTTTGTCGCAAGCCTGCATCCCGTGGGCTTGGCTGTGTGTACTTTGAGAATATGGTTTTCTTAGTTAGAGAGAAAGCGTATGATCCGTTTTGTGACGAGAGATTGAAAGGTTTCAACATGGAAGACCTGGACCCCCGTAATCGGGAATGGACAGTACCGGCTCACGAGGTAGAGGAACGTGAGCGCGAAGAGAAGAAACAGCTGATGAAAGAGGCAATCAAAGAGGCCCTGGAGGAATCCGGCATTCCCCTTGAAGACCTCATGAAAATACTGAATAACCAGTAAAAGGCAGTCGTATTGTACAGAAGAATATCCTCTCTGGTCGCCTCCAGCTGCCGTATGAGATGCCGGAAAGCTTCAACGCATGCGTTGCAACTGCCGACAGCTGAACAAGCTCATAAATAAGAACAAGATCACCATTAAGAAAGGAAACAGCCGCCCCCATCCACATAGATGAATGTGAATGGGGGCTTTTTATTTTTGTTATCAATCAGGCTGGCATGATATACTCTGCAGCAAGATCTAGAAACGTAACACCATAGAAAAAGCACCTCATACGGAGGTGCTTTATTTTACTGGCTCACCAGCTAGTCAACTGGCTTGTAAGTGGCGTGAAAAATATCCCGCTTAATGGTCCACACTTCGTTGCTGTTGCCGATAATCATATAATCCCCTTCTTCGAATTCAAAGCGGCGACCTTCCAGGGTATCAATCGTCTTATTATCAAAATCAAGACGCTCTTCATGCTCAAACAAATGCTTATTTTCTGGGATTAGCTCAATTGCATATGCCGGAATTGGCAACTTTACATACTGCGGAACACCAAGTTCTTTACAAATTTCTTTTGTGAGCTTCATGCGCTATCCTTTCTTTATATTTTCCGTTAACGTGACGGTATCACCCACGCGGGCATCGCGCGTCGTGCGGAGGTTGGTAACAATATAGCCAATTTCCCCAGTCTCTAGCGCAGGATCGGGCTGCATACCGGGGCTTAAGTGGCCCACCTCGAGCGCCAGGCCATGCGCCCCAGTAGCCATCATCGTAATATCAGCTCCTTTTGGAATACTGCCATCCACGACTCGCACGTACAGGATGACGCCACGGTAATCATCATAATAACTATCGAAAATCAAAGCTCGCGTCGGGACTGTAGCAACTGCGCCATCTAGCTGAGCGGCCTGCTCTGCCAGCGGTGAAACTGGCGCCGGAATACGCTCTACAATAGCCTGAAGCACCTGCGGTACATTGTGGCCAGTTTTAGCTGAAATATGAATAATCTCATCTTCGCTGCACCCCAGCAGATTCATCACCTGCAAGCTAACGCGTGGTACATCTGCCGCCGGTAAATCCACCTTGTTAAGCACTGGGATAATTACTAAATCCTGCTCCATGGCAAGATACACATTGGCAAGCGTTTGCGCCTGAATACCCTGGCTAGCGTCCACCACAAGTACCGCACCCTCGCAGGCCTGCAGACTGCGCGACACTTCATAGCTAAAATCCACATGCCCTGGCGTATCAATGAGGTTAAGATCATACGTCCCTGCCTCAGCCAGGCTGGCAGCAGTAGACTCAGGTGTGTAGTTATACTGCATCCGCACCGGCGCAAGCTTAATCGTAATACCCTTTTCGCGCTCCAGCTCCATACTGTCTAGCAGCTGCTGCTTCATATCACGCGTGGTAACTGTTCCGGTTAGCTCCATCATGCGGTCAGCCAAGGTACTTTTACCGTGGTCGATATGGGCAATAATACAGAAATTACGAATGTGGTTTTTCATCATTTATCGCTTATTATACCATGATTTAAACAGGATGCCGCGCACCTTATCGATCACTGGATCTGCCTCACTGAGGCGCAGCCACTTTGAAATACCAACATATGCCGCAAAACTACCGAGGCTGATGACCATAAACTTTGGCAGCGCCGCAAAGAAACTGTTATCAGCGTTCTGTAGTGGCAACAGTAGTACTAATACATAGGCAACCACACCCATAATGGCCGTAGCAAGCAGCATGCGCAATGTGGCCCGAATAAATCGAAAATCAAATAAATTACCGATGCGCCGGTTGATCAGCACAAAGAGCAGCACCACTTCCACAGCAGCAACTGTACTCTGAGCCACAGCCAGCCCATACGCCCCCATGCGCAGCCCCATGCCAAGCCAAATTGCCAAAATAACGTTCAGCGCAATAGCCACAATCGAGGTGTATAGCGGCGTTTTTGTGTCTTGCTGCGCGTAAAAGGCACGTGAGGCAATGTGATACACCGAGCGGAAAAAGACAGCGATAGCCAGCATACCTAAAATACCCGCCATCAGCGCATCACCGCCGTTACGGATAAAGTGCACTAGGTACCCACGAGTGAAGAAAATTAGCATCGAAACCGGCAAAGCCAGCCAAATAATCACCCGAATCACGCTAGCTAACTCTCGGCGAAAATCGTCAGTCTTCCCTTTGCCCAGCGACTCCGTCATACTTGGAAAGGCCGCACTGGAAATCGCCACACCAATAAGGTTAATTGGGAATAAATGCAGCGTTAGTGCCTGCTGATAAGCTCGAATTGTACCATCAGCCATACGGGAAGCCAGGTTGATTTCTACCAAAGTCACCACGTAGTCCATGCCCTGGTCGATTGAGCGCGGTGGCAATAACTTCAGCACTTGCAAAAATCCCTTGTTGCGCCAATAAATCTTAAAGTCGTAGTCCATACCAAGACCAATCAGGCCAGCCGAACTAACCAGCAGCTGCAGCACAGCACCAAGTACCACACCAAGTGCCACGCCCATGATACCGCCGCCAAATATCTCCCAGCCAAACAGATTGATACCATTTGTGAACCACAAAATACCGACAATAATACCCAAGTTGTATAAAATCGGCGCTAAAGCGTAGAACGTAAATCGCCCTACAGCCTGCTGAATACTGGCAATTACTGTTGCAATCGCAAACAAAAATGGGTTCACTGCAATCACACGCATCATACTGATCGCCAGCCCGGTGCCCGATTCTCCTAGGCCAGGTGCGATGATGTAACGAACAATTGGCTCAGCAAAAATGATAATCAGCACGCTAGCGATTAAGGTAATCAGCGCCATAAAATTAATCATGCTAGTAGAAATTTGCCAGGCAGATTTTTTATTACGGCGCGCTAGCCGTTCGTTAAACACAGGAATAAAGGTAACACTCAAGGCACCAGATACCAGGATAAAGTACATGAAATCGGGCACCGTAAAGGCTGCGGTGTATGCATCCAGCCCAACTGGGTAGCCAGCTAGCCCCATGTCTTTATTCGGCATATACGCACTGTTTAGCAGGCGATCTCGGAAAAATCCCATTAGGCTAGAAATAATCGTCGAACTAGCCAGTAGAATAGCGGCTACTTTGATGCTGAGCCGCTTATTCGCAAAGGATACAACGCGTTTCATTCGATTCATGGCGAGGTTCCTCTAATTCACTTACTGGTGCAAGCGTGCTGTCTTTGGCAATGTTGCGCCATCCAACACTTCATTTACACGTGTCTCTTCAATAGTTTCTTCTTCAAGCAGCACCTTAGCCAAAGCATCAAGCTTGTCTCGGTTCGCCTGCAATACTTCTTCAGCGCGGCGAGCTGCTTCTTGAATCAGACCCTTCACTTCTTGGTCGATCTGCTCAGCAGTAGCATCACTGTATGGCCGCTCGTGGGTAATTTTATCGAACACCATACCACCATTGTCTTCATGGAAAACTTGGTCACGCAGCTTGCTGCCCATTCCCTGCTCAATCACCATATCACGGGCAATTTCAGTTGCCTTGCGCAGGTCACTACCTGCTCCAGTAGTAATACCATCATCACCATAAATCAGCTTTTCTGCAATGCGGCCACCCATAGCTCGCGCTAGAATATCTTTAAACTCATACACACTGGTGTAGCTTTTATCTTCTGGTGGCAAGAACCAGGTTACACCACCAGTGCCACCACGCGGGATAATCGTCACCTTGTGCACTGGGTCAGAATCTGGAAGCACATGCCCAACAATAGCGTGACCAGCCTCGTGGTACGCAGTCAGTTGCTTCTCTTTTTCATTCATCACCTTCGACTTGCGCTCTGGGCCAATAGCAACCTTTTCAAACGCTTCGGTTAGATCGTCATTGCTAATTTTCTTAGCGCTGCGGCGCGCTGCGATAATAGCTGCCTCATTGGCAATATTTGCTAGATCGGCCCCGCTACTACCAGCAGTTTTGGCAGCTAATTTATCGATATTTACATCATCTTCCACTGGCTTCTTCTTGAAGTGCAGCTTCAAAATTGCCTCGCGGTCCTTGCGCTCTGGCAACATAATATTTGTGCGGCGGTCAAAGCGGCCAGGACGCAGCAGTGCTGGGTCAAGCACATCGGCACGGTTAGTTGCAGCAAGCACAATCACGTTTGTGCCAGTTTCAAAACCATCCATTTCTACCAAAATCTGGTTCAATGTTTGCTCACGCTCATCGTGACCACCGCCCATACCGCTACCACGCTTACGGCCAACAGCATCGATTTCGTCGATAAAGATAATTGCAGGAGCATTTTTCTTGGCCTTAGCGAACAAGTCACGTACGCGACTCGCACCAACACCGACAAACATCTCAACAAATTCAGAACCACTAATGCTAAAGAATGGCACACCAGCCTCACCAGCAACAGCGCGAGCCATCATTGTTTTACCAGTACCAGGACTACCGACAAGTAGCACACCTTTTGGAATCTTAGCACCAAGCGCCTCGTACTTCTTTGGGTGTTTTAGGAAATCTACCACCTCTTCAAGGTCTTGCTTGGCATTTTCATTACCAGCAATGTCACTAAACAAGACTTTTTTCTTATCGAGGCCATAAAGTTTAGCCTTGCTCTTGCCAAAGCCCATCGCCTGGTTGTTCTGCCCCTGCGCCTGACGCATCATAAACATAAAGAAGGCCACGATCAAGATAACAGGTACAATCACCATCGCCAGATTCCAGATATTATCCCCTGTGTTACTTACCGGGTTAACAGTTACCTTGGTGGTGTTGTGGTTCAACCCCTGCTCAAAAATGCTACTACCCGGTTCTTTATATGAGCGCTCGGTTGGCTTTTGCTGATCTTTTTTAGTAATCAATAGTTCATTACCCTGAACGGTAATCTCTTGCACTTCGCCCTTGTTAGCCTGCGCAATGACATCAGAAAAACTAACTTGCTTTAAGCCACCCTGTTGGCGGGTAAGCGCAAAAATGCCGATACCGAGCCCGATAATAATGACCCAAAAAATAATATTACGAACTAAGTTCCCTTTTTTCTGTGGTTGCGGTTTTCGTGCCTTTGCCATTCGGTCGTTATCCTCTTATATCTAACATATTAACTGTCTAATAAATACTCGTTCCTCTCATAATAGCACCTTTTGCCGCTGTAGGGCTAGAGAAAGCTATTTGCTGGCCCTCGAGGCGGTAGCCCGCTCAATACGCAACCACTCTTTTCCCAGCACAATCTGGCACTGCGGCGACACAATATGCCGCTTGCCAGCCCCTAGCGTTTTTACTGCAATAAGCGCCCGCTGCACCTGTGGAATCGTCACCCGTTCGCCCTGGCGCAAAAGAAGTTCTCGAAGCAGCTCTACCCCCACCTCTTCAGGAGCCAGTAGCAGCATATATCGGTCAATTTGCGGGCCAGCCAATTGCGGCAACCGTAATAGACGCGCTACCTCATCATCAAAAGCCCGCCGCAACTGGCACTGACGTTGCCATAGCTGCCATAGCTGCTGCGTGATGTTTTGGCGGTCTTCGGGCGGCATCACCGCAAGTGTGTGACGAATGCGGTTGCGCAAATACTCATCGCTGGCATTTGTTTCGTCTTCTCGGTACACCAGCTGATGGCGTGCGGCGTGCTGGGCAATCTCTCTGCGCGATACCTGCAGCAGCGGCCGCCACACCGCTGTTGATGCCACCGGCCAGCCGCTCTCCGGCAAGCATAGTTCCCCGCTGGCGTTCGCGTAGCTATGTGCATCTGCCGCTTCTGGCAGCATTGGCGACAACCCCCGCCAGCCAGTGCCGCGCCGCAGGTTAATCAGCATTGTTTCAATAACATCATCGCGATGGTGGGCAGTCGCAATACGCCCATCATATTCAGCTGCAACTTGCCGCAAAAACCGATACCGCCCCTCACGCGCCTGAGCTTCGCTCGCCAGAGGACCCAGATGCAGCGTTGCCTCACGGTACGATAGCTCATACTGCCGGGCTAACCGGCGCACGAACAACGCATCACGATGAGAGCCCAGGCGTATGCCATGATTTACATGCGCCACCACAAGATTTGGGGCAGCCTGCCCTACACGCTGGCAATAGCGCTGCTGCCGCACCACCATATCAAGCAGCACCATTGAATCGAGACCACCACTTACTGCCAAAACGACAGCAGTAGCCAGTTGAGATTGCATTATCATATCTCTACTGTAACAGCCCACGCGACGCTCGCAAAAAACTATTGTAACCGCCACCACTGCTATAGCAACACTTGCCGCCATGTTGTGAGTATTACGTTGTACGGCACATACCCACATGCTACAATGAAGGTAACTTGCGCCCTTCACTGGTGCAGCGAGCCACGGTCGGATACCCCGGCTGGTACATTTACAACAAAGAGAGCTAACAATTTATGCATAACCTCTTTTTCGATACGAAGGAAGTGTCACTATGAACACTAACATTTCCGCTTGGATAGAAGGCATGACAGATGGGGAAAAAGCCAAGCTTGAAGCACTAATTACTAAGCTTGAGCGTTCTGGCCGAAACCTCAAGCCAACAGTCGTCTATCAACAAAAGCGCAATGATTCACGTACTGATCCGTATTTGGTAGATCTAACTTCACAGCAATTTACGCATGCACAAGTCATGAAGATCGATCTTAGCGGCCCGCCTCCTGAATATAAGGTTGTGGCCACTGTGAATCTAGGCTTTGTCCTGACAGTAGAAGCTAACGAGCCTCCGGTTCTCTTGCTACTATCTAGCAGCCTTGTTGCTTTACAAGAGAACTTTGGTCTACCATTTGATCAGGTATACAAAGAAGCCGTTAACGCTTGGGCAAGAAGTGTCGCAGAAACACCAGGGCCAGAAGAGCGTTATCCTGCTGTTATCGTTGTGGTAGATTCTAACGAAGGCAGTGACAACATTGCGCAGCGTCTAGCCGCACTTGAAATAGCGTCAGCTGTTTCCCCGGGCAAAGATAGTATACTAGGAAATCAGTTTAGTATTTCTTATGGTCTTGACAACGATACTGGAGAGTTTTCCTTTAGGATACGGTGTATACATATTGCAACAGGGACTATCGATTTCTATGCCATAGGCCCCGAGGCTGAAGACCTGCTTCTGCGCATCGATGGACACCGCTCAATGTCTCTTGAAGAGGCTATGGAAAATGTTACTCAACCACACCCCACCTCACGCAAGAAGCCTGGCTTTTTCGGACGCCTGTCCGGCCTGTTCGGCCGGTAATTGTCACTGCACTAGGAGAGCCTGATGGCTTCATTTACTACACAGACACACCGAAAAAGACTCCTTGCAAGGCATGGGGTCTTTTTCTTTTTTGGCACTTTTCTTTATGTATCGTGCATGTTATACTAAAAACCACTTTGGCACTGTAGCTCAGTTGGTTAGAGCGTAGGACTCATAAGCCTAAGGTCACTGGTTCGATCCCAGTCAGTGCTACCAAGTTATGCATATCCCCCGGCAGTATTGGCTGGGGTTTTTATTATGCACTATCACTTCTTGCAATAGCGGGCGCTTATTGCATTGCTATCTATGACTCGCTATACTGGTAGCATATTACTAAACAGGGGTACTAATTATGACAAAAACAGCGTCTACTAAGCATAAACCCGAAACAGCCGAAACTCCCAAAGAGACTGTGGTAAGCGAAACTGTTACCAAAAACGAAGCTGGCCAGAAAGTTATCCGACGCGTGGTACGACAAACACCACAAGGCAAGGAAATTAATGGTATGGCTATTGTTCTACAAATTTTATCGTATTTCGGCTGGGCGCTTGTCATCAGCGGCCTACCTTGGCTTTTCGATACAGTTGTGCGCTTCTTCGTATTTAGCTCAAGCGAATATGTATCAGTTATTCCACAGGTGGCAGCTACCGCCCTGGTACTTGTGCCTGCAGCCTTTCTGATCGATATGTTTTATCGCAAACGTGAGCAGCTCCGTAAATCTGGCGCCGAACTTGTCTTATCGATTATTGCACTTGTCATCGCTGGAATAGCCGGCATACCAAGTCTCATTTATGCCTTCACTCAGTTCTTTTACTTTGTGCTCGACACTGGAGACCAAACAGGTACCGAATATCTTGTGCGCGGCAGTACCGGACTCTTTACCGCACTCATCCTTGCCGGCTTCTTCTTCCGCACCCTAAACTACAAAAAGACAGCTCGATTGCCAAAGCTATTTTCACTAAGTATGCTCATTATCTCGATTGCGCTTGTCGTTACTGCCGTGGTCAGTCCAATCACCAACCGTCAGCAACGTATCGACGACCGCCTCATTGAAGTAGGTCATAAAGAGATTGTCCGCGCCATCAAAGAGCAAACCAAGGCTAACGAAAAACTCCCTGCTTCCCTGCAAGACATCGCAAACCGCGATCAGTTAAGCCCTGAAGCACAGCAGCTGCTCGACAAGAACTTGCTTGAATACCAACCGGGGCAAAATGACACCTCAAGTTCATCGTCGTACTTGCGCCTACCATTCACACTCTGTGCTACCTTCAAGACTAAAAATCAACCATACTTCACACACGACAGTAACGACGATTTGAAGACTCACGGCGCAGGACGAACCTGTATGAAAGAAGATGTTTCGGTATATATAAAGCTGAAAAAACCATCAACTCTGCCACAGGACGACTAATACTACCATATATAATTACAACCCGTCGGTGAGATATGTAAGTCTCACCGACTTCCATTTTGCGCTCAGTTTAGTACAATGAGGCGTATGAGGGGTGAACATACAAAATACGACAAGCTAATACAAACTGATCGCGAGGCCTTCCGCGCTGAAGCAATGGCTGCACTGCACGCCTTTGATATTGCCGACCGCACGATTGCTAGCAGCATGGAAACAGGCAATACAACAATGGTAGACTTACTAAAAGCCTGGTACGAACAACTGCAGCCGCTACTTTCCGACCTAGAAAAAGAGCGTACCAGCCGTCGATTCCGCACCATGATTGGCCACCACCTGCAAGTGGATGAGCCGCGAGCACAAGAGGCGATCGACACCATGATACAAAATCGTAAGCTTGAACTTGTCAGCGGCGTAATTGATCGGCTATACGACGGGGAGCCGCACAGCGAACAAGCCCGCCAGGCGGCTTGTACCTTTTTTGCGCAGCCAAGCGACTATATCAATACCTTTACTGAACGGTATGGTAAATTCGTTGAAATTATGGAAGCTGCTGAAGCTCATAACGTTACACTGCTCGACCCACATGGCAACTGGCTAGAGCGCGGCCGTGCAGCTATAGCGATTCACAATGAACGACAACACTTAATACAAGATGAAGACACAAGACTGGCAGACATTGACCAAGCGCTCAGAACACTTCAAGAACGTAGTAACCATCTGGTGCAGCGAATTGCAGACCACAATTGGAGCTTTGCTGATGTGCTTGCGCTGTATGAATCATATCAGCAGCAACTTGGCAGCCTTAAGCAAGTAACCGCCGTCTCCCCTACCGAACAATTGGCCGTTTTTGAGCAAGTGGCTAAACCATTTTTAGCTAAAGTTGCCCACAATGTTGGCTCACTGAACCAACACACAAATCTGAAAGCGGCCAAGCAAGCTCGCGATGAAGCAGCCAACTTACTACTTGAAGTGTTTGACCTTTCACCAAGTGAACGCCGCCAACTCTTTTTAGATATTCAAGATTACATGAAACTCACTCGTGAACGTGACCTCATCCTTGTCGTGCAGCGCAACCGCGAGCAATTTCTCGCCAAACAGCATGATGAATAGCTAGACCAGTTTTGCCCCAAAAAACCAGTCTGGTGCGCTACTTGCGACTATGCTATAACTAAACATAAGGATAATTTACACAGACAGATGAACCAAACCGCCCTATTTTCCCTATTGATCATATTGGTAGCTGCGCTGACTCATGCTAGCTACCAGCTGAGCGTTAGTGTCCTTACGCTCCTGTCTGGTCATGCCCTGAATCGCAAAGTAAGCCACCGCCGAGTTTGCGGCCTGGCTGGCAGTTACACACTGGGCGTGCTACTCATGACACTACTACTTCTTTGCAGCCTGGTGTACACCGTAAGTTCATCACTTGGCAATACTATACCAACCGCCGCCTGGGCTGCAGCGAGCGGCATCGTTATCGGTCTTGGCCTCACCAGCTGGATTTTCTATTTTCGTAAAAAAGCTGGTGCCAGCCTGTGGCTACCACGAGCATTTGCCGACTATCTTGGCCGCCGCGCCAAACGAACCCGCTCACTAGCCGAAAGCTTTAGCCTAGGCCTCAGCACTACTTTGGCTGCAATATTGTTTATCATTGGGCCGCTGCTCGTTGCGGCGCTTGTTATCGCCACTACCAAACATAGCGCAATGTTGCTCACGCAGCTTGCCGTGTATGTATTAGTGGCTGTAGCGCCACTTGGCATTATTTGGTTAACGCTCGCTCGCAATAGCTCGCTGGCCACAGTGCAGCGCTGGCGTGAAAAACATAAATGGTTTTTACAATTTATGGCCGGCACCGTACTAGTTGCGCTCGGCATTTATTTGTATGTCACTTATGTGCTGAGCGTAGAAGCCGTAACTACCAAAGGGATTGTCCATGTATAACGTAACCTACTTGGAGACACGTTGCTAATGGCTCGCTCTAATTTCGACTACGACATTATTGTTATCGGCAGCGGCGCAGGTGGTAGTATTGCCGCAACGCTTGCAGCACGTGGCGACCAGCGAGTTGCTATTGTGGAAGCAGCCACCTTTGGCGGTGAGTCACCAAACTGGGGTGACATCCCAACAAAAGCCCTGCTGCACGCAGCTCAGCTATACCGAGAAGCCAAAGCCGGTGCTAAATTCGGCATCCGCTCTTCAATGCTAGGCTACAACTACCCATCTCTCCTGGCCTGGAAGGACATTGCCGTGCGGCGCACCGGAGCGGGTGGCAATAAAGCCTTTTACCAAAAACATGGCATTGACACCATCACTGGTGTAGCGCACTTTATCTCACCGCATGAGATTAGCGTTAATAAACGCACCTACTCTGCAGAAAAATTCCTTATTGCCACCGGGTCACACTGGGAGCGACCAGCTATCGTTGGACTTGATACGATTAAATTTTACACGCCAAAAAGTATCTTTACGCTCACCCGCCCGCCAAAATCATTGCTTATTCTAGGAGACGACCCCTACGCTATAGAGCTTGCTCAACTGTTCTCTATTTTTGGTACCAAAGTGGTAATCGCCAGCACACACGAACGCATTCTGCCGCAAGAGGATGAAGAAACGAGCCTGCTGATGGCTTCACTGCTCGCTAAAGACGACACACTCAGTATTTTGACAGGCACCCGTATCCTATCAATCATTAAAGACGGGCCAATGAAACGCGCTACATTCCTGCGCGGTGGCAGTGAACAGATGATAAAAGTCGACGAAGTAATGATCGCTGGTGAGCGCGTGCCAACCACTGCTATCGGGCTAGAGCAAGCAGGTGTAGACTACACCGCTAAGGGTATTGAAACCTCAACCACACTGCAAACAACTCAGCGCCATATCTTCGCAGCCGGTGATGTACTTGGTGGCCACTCGTACACCCACTCAGCGATGCTAGAAAGTCGCATCGCAGCACACAACATACTCCATAAAACGCCACTTGAGCCAGACTATACCGCGACCCCACGGGTTATATTTACTTATCCAGAGGTGGCCAGTGTTGGGCTAACCGAGGAAGACTGCATCAAACGCGATCTGGCCATTAAAACTTCCCTGGTGCCACTTGGCGCCGTGGCCAAAGCAAATGTCAGTGATATGCACGATGGCTTTGTAAAGCTTATCGCCGACCGCAAGGGCATGCTGCTTGGCGCTACCGTCGTTGCGCCACACGCTAGCGATATCATCCATGAAATTGGGCTAGCCATTAAACACAATATTTCTGCTCATGAGCTAGCAGAACTGCCACATGCCTTCCTGTCGTGGGGTGAGGCTGTTCGCGTTGCAGCTGCTCGGCTGTAGCTACTTTCTGACAATTTCCCCGCATCACCACCGAGTGGTTCGTTTTATGGTATAATAAGAAAGATTGCTAACTAACCCGGACGGAGGACCCATGCTTGACTACATGACCGAAGAACCGCTATCGACCCTTGATTCGCTACCCCCTGACACCTTTAATGCACTTGTTGCCCCTCTTTGGAACTTTCTGGCCCCTAGCCAACAGCCTGGTGAGCTAACCGCTGATATACTATTTGTAATTGGCAACATAGACTTAGCCATCCCCCGGCATGCAGCCAAACTGTTCATGGAAGGATACGCCCCTGCTGTACTCATCTCAGGAGGCCAGTCACCACGCGACAATGACAGCACCTTGCAAAGCGAAGCCCATACCTTTGCCGATGTCATGATACACGCCGGTGTACCAGAAGACGCCATTATGCTGCAAGAAACGGGCACTAATCCAGAAGAAAAAATTACCCGAGGCATGACTATGCTGCATGATCATGACGCAGTTCCTCGTAGTCTTATTCTTGTGGCAAAATCATTTTTAATGCGGCGGGCACTTACGATCTTTGCGCAGCACTACCCAGACATTACTGTTGTCCCTTCGCCACCAGCTGGGCCAGCTAGCCAATACATCGATCGGCCTCGTCATGAATTCACGCAGCGGCTCCTCGATGAGCTCGAACAACTTCGCCAAGCAACCGCCGGCAGCCAGCAGCCACTCATTATCCCCGAAGACGTGCTAACCGCTGAACTAACGCTCAGCCAGTTTTTAGCAAAGCAGCCACTGTAAAACCTTTCTGGTGCAGATACTCAGCAACCACTTAGCGTGCCTATTTCACCAGATTTTTCACTGCAATATTCCATCATTCACACAAAAAGAAAAAATCGCTCAACCGAGCGATAACTTGGCAACATTCCAAAATGGTGGGGCTGGTAGGAATCGAACCTACTACCAAGTGGTTATGAGCCGCCTGCTCTAACCGATGAGCTACAGCCCCATGTGGCTATTATAGCGTATTCATCGCCTTTGTGCCATAATAGAATAAAGCTATGAACACAGACAAACTAAAACACATCCCCTGGAAACGCTGGTATTACCACCTTTACCGGCGCGTATTCACACTCCGGTCACTCGTTGTTGGTGCGGCTGCCTTACTCACTCTGTCGTGGATATGGGGTGCCATTCAAGTGATGCAGGTTAACTACCAGCAGCAGCAGCGGCTAGCCGAAAATGAACGCCAGCTGCGACTAGCTCAAATCGAGGTTGAAACCGCCGAATACCTCGCTAACTACTACGCCAGCGATGAATATAAAGAGCTCGCCATCCGAAGTCGCCTCGGCTGGGGAAAACCTGGGGAAAAAGTGCTGATTGTCCCTCCAGCCACATCAGCTACGAAAGCACTAAACGATACCACTTCGCAGGCAAACTCATCTCAGGTCAAACCGTCCCCTACGCCAACCAATGCCGAACAGTGGTTTGAATTCCTGTTTGGAAAACGTAACGAAGACTTGCAAAAAAATAAATAGTACGCTATAGTTTAACTATAGTTGACGCGGGGTAGAGCAGCCCGGTAGCTCGTTTGGCTCATAACCAAAAGGTCGCAGGTTCAAATCCTGCCCCCGCAACCAAGAAAGGCGTTTCAGATTTTGGAAGGTCTTTTTTGGTTTTTAAGGGTATTTGGTTGCTATCGCTACAGCAAAAACCTCCCAGAGCTACACCTGAGAGGCTTTCTAGCACTACGTGCACTTTTAATCAAGATCTCTACGATCTCTCCAGCCATCTTCAACATATGTAGGTGGGTGTGGCAGTGTATACCTACGATGGTAAGCATCACGCTCAGCGATAGCCTGCTCCGCTATCGATAGTTGAGGCTCGTGTTTCACGCGTGTGTGCTGCTCCTTCACAATATACTCCGGGTATTGCTTTGCTACTTGAGTCTCTATAAACTTCCGTACCTGTGCTGCTACAGACCGAGACTGCTTTGTACTGACGCCATATGGTGTACCATTATGCTCCTCAATATACGTCGCTAATTGACGAGAACGACGTACGATATTACGGTATTGTTTTTGCTGGTAATAATTCTTTTTCTTCGGCCTTGCGTCCTTGCTACCAAGCAGTGGCAGATCCTCTGTCCGAGGAGCAATAACACCACGATAGTCCATATTTTTTTGCGACATATCGCAGGCTAACGCCGCTTGAATATGATACGTTACCTCACTCATACCAAGCATAATAATGTCATGGATCGCCTCGTCTGGCAGCTGCTGGTCATAGAGCTCACCAGCCTGCTCTCGGCCCCAACCTTGCGCTCGACCAAGTAGACTATAGTGTTCCTCAAGTGCCTGCTCTGCCCACTGTAAATCTTCCTCCGTATAACCATCGCTAACGTCAGTTTCTCCATGAATCAATGCGTTGTATTTCTGGGCGCGACTCACCAAACCGATCATCAGTTGGCCGCTATAACTATTACCATCATAAATTAACTGCTCACTGTATTGCTGCCGCTCAGTCATTTGCTCAGTATCAACTGGAAACTCACCAGTCTCAGAAAAAAGCGCCGGCTGTTCTACCTCTGGCTGCGCACGGCTTGCCACAACAACCTCACTACTTAACAAAGCTAGCTGACCCATATGCGCAGCGGCTTGCTCGTGCAAGCTACGTCGCTCCATAACGTATACATCGCCTGAATTCTCAGTATCTATACGCTCTTCACTACCACTTAACCCAGGATAGGTTTCCATTGCCTGTCTGCTCCTTATCGTCTTCATGTCAAACAAAAAACCGCAACCTGACCTAAGTCGGATTTTACACCTCAGCGTATCCTCCCCTCCGCCTTAGGTACGGGTAGCGGCTATGTTTAGCACCTGTTTGTTTGAATAATATTATATCACCCCGCCCGATTGCCTGACAAGCTGGGATTTGTAGCCTTTATTACCTCAGATTACCCTTGCGCACAACCTTTAGTGCCGCAAGCAGCTCACCAACCTGGTCGTTTAATGCCTCTTTCTGTTCGAGTGGCAATACATAATCTCCGGTAATGAATGTTTCAGGCGGCAGAGAAAGCCCAACCGAAGGCACAATTTCTTTCAGCTTTAGCACCTTCAGCAGCTGGCTTAACGCTTGGCGAGCATATTTTGTCGCGTTCCGCCCACCAACTCCAGACACGAGCACTGGCTTATGAGCCAAAAAAGCTGGCACACCCGATAAACCAGGCTCTACTGACCGGCTAAGCCAATCAAAGACGTTCTTCAGTCCACCAGGCAGCGCATGATTATACTCTGGGGTCACTACCCACAGCGCATCCGCACGCTGCACTTGTTGGCGCACCGCAGTCACCGCAGCTGGCGCCGGAAACTCAAAATCTTGGTCAAATATGGGCACCTGCTTGTAGTCAAGCTCAAGCACCTCAACATGCGGCTCCAGCCGCTGAGTCAGATACGCTGCTACCTGACGATTGAACGAGTTCGCCCGCAATGATCCAACAATCATCACTACAGTTTTCTTTTTTGCCATACACGTTTGCTCCTTTGTTGCTTGTCTTCCGTTTCAGTATAGCACTCCTGCACAATTTGCCTATAAATAACATATCACTAGCCGCTGCAGCTAGTGATACATTCATATGGTGCGCTATAAAGCACTAAGCTTTCTTCTTCAAGTATAGGAAACCATTTCGTGGATTTTCGCGTACTTCACGGTCGTCTGGTAGATCACATGGAGTACCCTTTGCGTTGTTTGCAGTCTTAGCAAAAAAATAGATGGTTCGAGGCGCTGAACCACGGAATGTTACTTCTGATTGGTGTAAATAATAGGTAACCCCTTTTGAATTCGTTTGCTGGTAAGCCATTATGGTTATTTCCTCCGTTAAATGGTTTATAATTTCTAGCGTAACCCGCTTATCCCTGCAGTGTCAAGCAATTGGCCCTATTTTTACCCCAAATAGCGCCTTATACGCCGTGTACTATCGGCTCACGTAACGTCTTAGTATATCACCCGCTACCCCTGTTTATACCTGCGCTTTCTTGTGGCGACGACGCAACATTAGTGACAAAATAAACAACATTATGCCACGTGCGACAATAATTGCTAATATTACAAGGCACACCAATAGTGAAAACCCAGCAAAATCTGGCGTCCATTTTGGTGACACATAGGTGTGTTCATAGAGGTGCAGGTTTGGTGGCGTAATCTTGTCTTGAAACTTCGCTTCAGGATATTTCGATAGTTCGGTATCAACGCACTGTGTGTATCGCGGGTCTGGCCAGCGCCACCCATTGCGCTTCGCAATCGGGTCACATACTCCAGCGGCTTTAGCATACACATTACCATTGCTATTAGCACTAGTGCTGGCTTCGGCCTCTTTTTTGACTTTCTCACTATCGCGGGCGTATTGATGTTGCAACGCAATCTTACCCGGATCAGCATTCATGTGCGCCGATACAAAACGCTGCAAATCATATAACCGCTGCGTTAGCGCTTCTTGATCACCAGATTCATCGGCGGCAAGCACAGCCTGTCTTCGCTCTACCATACCGATATTATTAAGCCGCGCAAAGGTAGCCGCCGCAAAACCAGTCACCAGCAGAATAAGTACTAGCTGCCATGTATGCACCCGCCGGATAAATCGTATATCTGCACGAATATCACCCTGTTTCACGTATTCCCACCTTTTGCTTATGTTTAGGCTTATTGTACCACATTCACCGCCACAGACGCTATGCGTGCTGCGCATGCAGCATCACGAGCATATTCTCCTTAGGCTACTACTGATGCGCCCTATGCTCTACCGCATAATCATGGTATAATTACCGCTATGAATATTTATTTCTCAGGTATTGGCGGTGTTGGTATCGGGCCGCTGGCAGAAATTGCGCACGATGCCGGCCACCATGTAACCGGTTCTGACCAAACCGAAAGCCTCCAAACTGCTGAATTAGTGCGGCGCGGTATCTCAGTCGCCTTTTCGCAAGATGGTAACGCTCTTGCCGCAGCACACAAACAGCGTCCAATTGACGTACTCGTGCATACCGCTGCCCTTCCGTATGACCATCCAGAGCTAGTTTTTGCACGCCAACACGGTATTCCAACTCAAAAACGAGATTGGCTACTCGCACAAATCATTACCCAACACAAACTTAAGCTTATCGCTATTGCCGGTACTCACGGCAAAACCTCTACTACCAGTATGATGGTCTGGGCACTACAGCAGCTAGGTATTGCTACTTCTTACTCTGTTGGGAGCCAAATTTCATTTGGTCCAAGTGGCTTTTTTGACCCACAGGCCACATACTTTGTATATGAGTGCGATGAATTTGACCGCAACTTTCTCCATTTTCACCCGTATGCGAGCCTTATTACCACCATCGACTACGACCACCCAGACACTTATCCGCAGGAGGCAGATTATTTTGCAGCGTTTGCTCAATTCGTGCAGCAAACGACCCATAGCTACCTTTGGCAAGATGCCGCCAAGGCACTCAGCAGCCATGTCGCGCACATTCCGGAAACTATCACAGAAGTAGCTGAGCCGCTTGATGTGGCTATCCCTGGGCTACACAACCGTCAAAATGCAGCATTAGTGGCCGCCTTTTTACAGCAAGAGTTCCAGCTTCCACTGGCAGATATTACGGCAGCTATTGCCTCGTTCCCTGGCGCTTTTCGTCGATTTGAACAACTTACGCCAGGCATTTACTCAGACTACGGCCATCATCCAGTAGAAATTGCTGCAACGCTGCAAATGGCCAAAGAATTAAATACCGACATCACTCTTGTATATCAGCCGCACCAAAACGTACGCCAACATGAAATACGAGAAGCCTACACTGATGCTATATTTGCTGATGCTCACGAACTCTACTGGCTACCAACCTATCTCTCACGCGAAAACCCACAGCAAGAGGTGCTGACGCCAGCTCAACTCACCGCCAAGCTCACCCACCCACGTGTGCACCTCGCAGAGATGAACGACGAGCTTTGGGATGCTATAGTAGCAGCACGCAAGCGAGGCTCACTAGTGCTCTGCATGGGAGCTGGCACTATAGATGGCTGGGCACGCGACCACGCTGCGACCCTGGAGTAACATAAGTGGAGGTTCTATTTTGCGATAGTGCAAAAGGTAGCGCCCCATACAATCAAGATATTTGCGGCAGCAACGGAACCATATACTGGGTCATGGACGGCGCGACGGCTTTATACGACAGCCGCTTTACAAATGACGACGTACACTACGCAATGACCGTGCTTAACCAGGCACTACGAGACGTAGACACTACGCTACCTCTAAATACAATTTTGCGATCAGCCATCCAAATGGCCAGCCAGCGCATCACTGCAGTGCATCCAGACTTTTTTACGGCCGACCCCTGGCAGCTACCTACATTTGCATTGTGTCTTTGCAGCATTACTCCTGCTTCAACTAATCAATCTCTCCTGCGCTATGCCATCTTGGGCGACTGTTTTATCGATATATGCCCACCGGCTGGCGCCCCACAAACATACTCTGATGCACGATTTACCCAAATTTCACAACAAAATAAAGAACGTATTGCAGCCTTAGATAAGAATAGTCCACATTACCAGTCTTCCGCGTTGGCTATCTATCAAGATGCACGTAAAACGCTCAATACTCCTAGTGGCTATTGGATCGGGTCTTTTGATGAGCGGGGCCTCGATCACATGATCACCGGAGAAGCGTCAGTGCAGCCTGGTACACATATCGCCCTGTATTCAGATGGCGTCATGAAAGATATTACTGGTGACAGCCTGTTTGATTACTACGGGGGCCAAGTTGCGCCAGTGCTCGCCCATCTAACGGAGCGTATCACCCACGGTGGTAGCGGCGCTCAAGAAGTCCTCAAAAAACAAGATGACGCCAGCGCTATCGTCCTGCGCGTGGAGCCCAGTAGTCATGGCTAGCCGCGATCCTTCGGTGCATGCTATATCGCTACAAACCATTCACCGCGTGCACGTGCAAAAGCAGCCCTCAACCTACGCGCCACCCCTACCAAAAGCTGCTCGCGACCAGCTCATTACAACCTATGCGAAGTTACATGGCCGGTCGGTGCACAACAGTGCCACACTTAATCTCACTGATGTACAATTGCAATCTGGCACGCTGTCGTTGACCGTATCAGTGCTCGACTTCTTCGATTTTCTGATGTTTACTGTATTTCGCGAGCCTCAGCAAGCTGTCGCCACGCAGCTTACTCAATACGGCTATTCAGATCTGGCCAAAACCTGCATGAGCCTACCCGCCCACTACCGCGCGCTAACCAGTCCTATAGCATCCCTGCCGCAACTTGTGCGTGCGCCCGAACTGCCAACGCCGCTTGCGGTGAGCGTTGTCGTGCGCACCACCGATAACTTCTATTTACTTGTACGCCGCCCTATGGCTACTGCTATTGGCGCAGGTTATATGAGCGTGTCTGCAACCGGAGGCCTAGAGCCAGAAGATTTACGCAGTTCAAACCCTATCACCACCTGCGCCGCCCGTGAACTCCAGGAAGAACTGGGCATCACAGTGCCACCGGAGCAGCTATCATTGCAGTTTCTAGCAGCTGGAACAACAAAATTGCAGCCAGCCATTTTGCTGCAAGCCGCCGTGCCGCATTCTGCGCAAGCTATTATACGCACGGCCCAGCAGGCTATCGACTACAGCCACGAGGTAGCCGAAATCATTCCGGTGAATAAAAAATTACTACAACCAATGCTGCAGCAATACACCTTTACCGAACTAGGCAAATTCCACCTGGGAAATCTGCATTAGCTTATAGCAAAACTACCTATCATCACCACTGCCACTAATAGCCGACCGGTCCTTGCGGCTCAGTACCTTAGTAAGGTTTTGCTGGGCTACCTCTTCTAAACTTGAACCCATTAGTTGTGCAACTGAATTAATGTACCACAAAATATCGCCAAGCTCCTTGATGATGGCCGCCTTGTCTTCTTCAGACAGCTCACCCCGATTATCCCGAATACATTTTTTGAACTTCTCGGCCACCTCGCCGCTTTCACCAACTAAGCCAAATACCTGTGACAACAACGTTGGCGTTAGCTCACTACCAAGGCCATGATCACCAAGCAGCGTTGTAATTGCCTGCCTGCTATATGCATCTATCGTCAACTTACTCATTATACCTCCTGTGGCGGTAATGCCCGTACAAATTTTGTATGCAGCCCTTCGTGCAGCCAGCGCTGCTCATATGTTGTGAGTATTTTATACTCGTCGGGTAGCTCGGAATCATGTAAATCAAAGCTTAGTTCTTGCAGGCGCCACTTCTGGGCAACTAGCTGCTCAAGACTCCACGCAAAAAATGGTAGATTGTCATGCTTGATCAATAGCCCATCACCAGTCTCAGCGAGTAACGCTGCATACTGCCGCAAAAAATGTGGGTGCGTCATACGGCGACCCGCACTGCGGCGCTTTGGAAACGGATCGGCAAACGTGAGCCACAGTTGCTGCAAGCTACCAGCTGCGAACAGCTCGTGTAGCTGATCGGCTCGCGCCCGAATGAACACAATATTTGTTAACCCACGCGCCATTGCCTCGTAAGCCCCCGTTTGCAAGCGATCGCCCTTTACATCAACCGCCGCAAACTGCACCTCAGGCCGGCGAGCTGCCATTTCCACTAAAAACAGTGCCGTACCAGCACCCAATTCCACCACAGTCACTGGTGGTTTTTCAGCTAACTGCTGCCATTCATCTTTTTCATAGCAAAGCGGCGAATTATAAAACTTCGCAAACTTATATCGCTTGCGTTTACGGGTAATAATAAACTGGTTAGGGTCCATGTTGCCACTAGTCATTACATGCTATAATAGCAAAATGGCACAACAAATAAAAGATTTTACCGGCCCCCTACAAAGCTTCCTAGAGCACTATCACCTACAGCACATTTTTAACGACACCGTGCTTACTGTACTGGGCATTAGTATTACCGCTGTTATTTTATATATACTCGGGCGCTGGCTATTGCGCCAGCTAGTAAACCACGCCATCTACAGCACTGCCAAGTACCACGATTGGCGCAAATCCGACATCAAAAAGCGCGAAACAACGCTCAAGGCCTTATTTATGAATATTTGGCGCATTTGTGTGCTGGCATATTTTATTGGAGCCATGCTATCGCAAGTATTTCATATCGACCTCGCACCACTGTTTGCAAGCGCTAGTGTACTTGGTGTGGCAATTGGATTCGGTACCCAGTCGCTAATTAAAGATTTTCTCTCGGGTGTATTTATTGTGGCTGAAAATCAATACCGCGTTGGCGATATTATCGAGCTTAATAACGCTACCGGAACAGTAGAGCGCATCGGTATTCGATCAACAATTATCCGCGATAACACCGGTGCAGTACACTACTTCCCAAACGGTACCGTCGCGCACGTGGTAAATAAAACTATGGGCTACGGTATGGCACGCTTTAGCCTAAAGCTAGCAGCAGAAAGCGATATGAATGCAGCAATTGCTATTATCAAACAGCTGGGTGAGGCCCTTGCTAAAGAGCCAGAATGGCACAATAAAATCATCACGCCGCCAGCGTTTGCCTATATCGACAATATCGACAGTGATAGCGTTGAAATCGTTATTACCGGCAAAACCCAAGCTGCGGACCAGTGGGCGGTTGCAGCTGAAATGCGCCGCAGAATCCTCAAAGCTTTCCAGGAAGAAAAGATTACCCTAGCTTCATAAGTCTAGATTTGTCTAACCTAAAACCCGGCTAACAATACACAAAACCCCGCACTACTGCTGCGGGGCTATTTCTAGTTCACTATCTGCTAGCGGGTCGCCATTGAAAGCGTCATATCCTTTTAGCTTATCGTTCTCTTTGTCGTATTTACGCAAAAACTCTTCAATTGCCGGTTTGGTTAGTTTACCTTGTGAGGTAAACAGTTCACCCTTCCGATCACGCTCAATTGATGAACGTAACGAGCGATACTGCGGGTGACTTAAGTCTAGCTGAGCAACGCCATTAACATAATACATGTGCATCGCCAGCGATACCAGTAGCGCCGCAACTAATAGAACACCAACAATAAGTGCTGCATAACGGTGCCGCTGCATATAATGCTGGCTTTTGCTCGCCCACCTCATTACTGAGCCTCCTTTTTAGGAGCCGACTGCGCAGCATCATCGGCCGCTTGCAGTGGCTTCTCTAGCGTGGCAGCCGCTGCGTTGCGGTAGGTGATTGTCACGTCGTTTAGCATGTGTGTTAGGTCTTGTACATCACGGCGCAGTTCGCGAACAACCGTTAATTTTTGATAAAATTGAGCCGGTTCAGCTTCACAGTCGATCCGCTGCAACTCTTTCATATTTTCTTCATAGCGGCGAAACGTATCGACAAACGCCCGACGAGCCCGCTCATATTTATTCATGCTCGTCGCAAGGTCCACCGTATCAAGTTGCGTCAGTGTTGCGCGGCTAGTAAACGGCGTCATCAGCCGTGATGAAATTAAATCATACCCCTGGCCTACATTAACGCGCGTCACGGCATCGCTATTATGCAGCTGCGTTAACCGAGCTTGAATACTCGTACAGCGTTGTCGCACAGCCTGCACTTTTTCTTCAGGAATATCACTCACTTCAAGCCCGTGAGCATGGGGGGAACGTACCAGCAGACTCGCGCCGCAAATAATTGCGCCACAACCCACCAGCAAAGATGCTACTGCTGTTTTTGTCATCTTTTTATTATGGCAGCCGGGGAGGCTTTACGCAAGTATCAGGCCACATAGAAAAACACCCGAGATTTCCTTCGGGTGTTTTATCGTATCATCACTAGGGGGATCTACCTAATACTACTCTTCAGCGAGGTGCTTTTTCGCAATGCTCTCAACTTCCTTGGCGGTCTTCTTGCCCTTCTTCACCGTGCGATCAGCCCGCTTTTTTGCGTCACCAGCCAATGCCTTAGCAGCTTTTCCTGCTTTTTCAGAAAACTCTTTTACTTCTTCACCAGCATCACGAGCGCCATGCTTGATAACCTCAAAGCCTTCTTTGGCTGCAACGCCCACCTGATCTGCCTTTTTCTTGGTAGCGTTCTTAGCATCCTTTGCCTTGTTTGCAATATCTTGCCTAGTTTCTTTGCCACTCTTTGGGGCTAATAATACACCAGCTGTGAAACCTGCTGCTACTGCTGCTAATACACCAATTACTTTTTTCATTATCGTTCCCTTTCTTGTTTACCTATTTCCTGCTGCGCTTGTCTTTGTGGCGCCGACCGCCGCTAAACAGCTGTGTAATTTCTGTAAATAATTTTGCCGGAGCAAGCCAAGTTGTCGCCTGCGCAAGATTTGCAGCTACTAAGTTGATTGACGCCGCAATCGTGTATATTTTTTTCAGTACAATGATGAGCGCCGTAAGCAGTACAATAATGACTGCAGACAACAGACCAACTAGCACCGTAAGGACGACGAGAATTGGTTGTAGATCACCCATAATATATCCTTTACTTCTTATGTTGTTTATGTCCGTGTTGAACTATCTATAACTTTACCATAAGCTTGCTAAAACGTCAATATATTTTATGATTAAATGTTGTATTTACTGTAAAGACGAGGTTAAGCGTGCAATATTATCAAGCAATTGCTTACTTGGGCGGCGGCGCAACCACTGGGGTAAAGCAAGTTGATTTGCCTCTGCAATATAGCGATCCGCAAGTGCCAATAAGCCGGCAGCTATCTGGGTATTATATGCCAGCACCGTTGTTTCATGGTTGAGCTGGAAAGAACGCATATCCATATTGCTTGAACCGATCATAGCCATGTCATCATCGATAACCATAGCCTTGGTATGCACTAGTACTGGAGCCTTGTGCAGGTAGATATCAACCCCTGCCCTCAGTAGCTCTTCATAATACGACCGCTGCGCATGGGCAGCCATCCATTGGTCCATCACTGCCGAGTTAATAATCCTAACCCGCACGCCACGGTTGCTGGCAGAAATAATAGCTTGCATGAGCGACTCATCAGGCACAAAATATGGGTTAATAATGGTCACCGACTGCGACGCTGCATATATAGCCGCACAAAATAATTTAATATTATTGTCGTACTCAAACTCTGGGCCACTCGGCAGCAGCTGCACCTTGGCGCCGCCAACGCCATCATCTTCACTAGGATGAGGATGGGCAGCATCACCCACCAACTGACGTGTCTCGGCGTACCAATCCTCTAGAAAAATAGCCTCAAACTGGCTCACAATAGAACCTGTCATTCGGATCATCAGCTCACTGTACACAATACTATCCCAGCGATGGTAATTGCGAGCAATAATATTTTGTGAGCCAGCGTATACTACTTCACCATCAATAACTACAAGTTTGCGGTGATTACGTAAATCAACCCGCGTGTAACCTCGGCCCGGCAGACGCAGTGGCAATGCGGCCTGCATATGCGCACCAGCCTGATGTAGCCGCTTGCGAGTGCGCAAAAATGCCCGGCCATAGCGGTAGCTACCAAATGCGTCATATAGCACCCGTACGGTCACCCCACGCCGAGCAGCCTGCTCTAGCGCCCTAATCAGCTCCTCTGTTTCCCCATCAGCTACAAAGGTGTAAAACTCCATGTGCACGTAGCAGTGCGCCTGAGCAACATCTGCTGCCATAGCCTGCAGGCTTTCGGTATAACACGTTAGCAATTGCCAATCTTCTGCAGTGCGTACACCCATGCCGGTCAATGCCTCGGTTAGCTTGGCTAGGTGACGATATTTTTCAGGAACAACTTCTGGGGCGGTATTATCGCGTTCAATATGACGTAGCAACAAGAGCAGCTGTGCCTTTGCCAAGCGGCGGCGGCGCGGCAACTTCGTGCTACCAATCAAAATATAGAGTGGCCACCCAAGCAGCGGCACCAGAAAAATCACCATAAGCCACGTTAAACTTGCCGTAGGGTGACGATTTCGTGGTACCACGAACAGCGCTAATAAGCGCAGCAGCCACTCAAATGCTAGCCACAATGTTGAAAACGACAGCAGCCAGCTTACATCCATCTACTCTTCCGTTGATGCGTTAATTGTAACACCAAGCTCTTTGAGCTGCTCTGGGTCAGGGTTCGCCGGTGAAGCCATCATAACATCGACACCTGAACCATTCTTTGGAAAGGCGACGACTTCACGAATATTATGCTCACCGGTAAGCACCATAAAAATACGATCCAAACCAAATGCACAACCCGCGTGTGGCGGTGCGCCATAGGTGAACGCTTGCAGCATCGCGCCAAATTTTTCAGCAACATAGGCGCTGTCATAGCCAAGCGCACCAAACGCCGCCTCCATCACTTCAGGGTTATGGTTGCGGACAGCTCCTGAACAAATCTCATAGCCATTCATCACCATATCGTATTGGTCGGCAACGATGGCTAGCTTGGCCTCATCGCTGGTGGCCTGAGTAATTGCCTCCACTCCGCCGCGCGGCATACTAAATGGATTATGGCCAAAATCAATTTTCTGCTGCGACTCATCCCATTCATAAAATGGAAAATCAACAATCCAGGCCAGCGCCACGACTGAATCATCAGCTAGCCCAAAATGCTGCGCAAAAGCAACGCGCAATGCACCAAGCACCGCGTTTGCCTTCTTGCGCGTATCAGCAGCAAAGAAAACACCGTCGCCAGGTTGCACCTGTAGCCGCTCGCGTAGCTGCGTCAGCTCTAGCTCACTCATAAACTTTGCGATTGGCGATTTAACGTTACCCTCGTCATCAAACAGAAGATATGCCAGCCCTGCTGCACCTTCTTTTTTGGCTAACTCAGTAAAGATGTCGATTTGTTTACGCGTTAGTCCGTGTGCTCCCGCTACACGAATTGCCTTCACCACGCCACCTTGCTGCGCGCTCTTAGCAAACACACCAAAAGCTGAATCTGTAAACACATCAGTCACGTCAATCAGTCGCATATCGTAGCGTAAATCTGGCTTATCGGTACCATACGTATCCATCGCCTCCTGGTATGAAATACGGGGGATATCTTCAGTCATAAGCTGCTTGCCGTGGTCAGCCACCAGCTGCTTCATCAGGGGTTCCATTGTTTGGCGCACCTGCTCGCCGTCTTCCACAAAAGCCATTTCAACATCAAGCTGGTAGAAATCTCCGTACAGCCGATCGGCGCGTGGGTCCTCATCTCGGAAACAGGTCGCAATCTGATAATAGCGGTCCACGCCACCCACCATCAGAAGCTGCTTAAACTGCTGCGGCGCCTGCGGCAAGGCGTACACCGTGCCAGGATGCACCCGTGATGGAACCAAAAAATCACGCGCCCCTTCCGGGCTTGAGTTGGCCAAAATCGGTGTTGCTACCTCTGTAAACTGATGTGCTTCCATATAACTACGGATTGCTGCATAATACGCCGCACGTGCACGAAGCATTTGCTGCATCTTCGGGCGCCGCAAATCAAGATAGCGATATTTTAGGCGTAATTCTTCCCCAGCTTGGTTATCAGAAAATGGCTGAATCGGCAGGGCTGCGCTACGGTTCAAAATCCGAATCGTCTGCGCTACTAGTTCTATGCCGCCAGTCGGCAGTTTGTCGTTCACCAGTGCTGGGTCGCGCTGCGTAAGTTCACCCGTGATCTCAACCACAAATTCATCTCGCAGCTGCTCTGCAAGTACAAATGCCTCTGGCTGGTCAGGATGCACCACCACCTGCAGTAGCCCGCTGGCATCGCGGATGTCACAAAAAATAAGACCACCGTGGTCACGCCGTGCGTGTACCCAACCGGCTATCGTTACCGTCTGACCCACCATAGTCGGGGTCTGTTCATTATACGTTCGTTGCTTTGTCATATGCGCCTTATTATAGCATAGCTATACCAAGGGTACAGTAGCCTACCGGTTTGACCGAGCAATCATGTCACTCAGTAAAATAAACTGCAATTCACCACTTTCACCCGATTCCACCCGAAGAATAGTGCTGTCTGTCTTACTCATCTGCTGTAACGCCTCTAGTAAAGAGCTGTGTG
This sequence comes from Candidatus Saccharimonadota bacterium, assembly GCA_013333495.2. Taxonomy (GTDB): domain Bacteria; phylum Patescibacteriota; class Saccharimonadia; order Saccharimonadales; family Saccharimonadaceae; genus VGLK01. Next base: position 57,328 of record JABCOR020000011.1, read on the forward strand.
GTGCAATCGTCGCAATGTCTTCATCCATCACCTGCTGCACTACCGGCGAGCGAGACTGCAATGCAACCCGGCGTGCCATGTGCAATGATAAAAATCCTACCAGAGTTTGTGCCTTATCGCCAGCTAGTACTGGAAAAATAACCTGTCCACTCTCGTGCAGAGCATCCACTAGCAGTGGTGAAAGCAGCTCTCCGGCTAGCACTGTTCGCAGTTCACTCGCCGAGCGGGCCCGCTGCCGAACAGTCGAGCGCGACAGCGATAGCCAGCGCCCCATGTCTGCTCGTTGCACATCGCTCATATCGGTGAGCGACGGGTGCCTGAGCAGCGTGTTCACCTCTTTGGCAGTTAACGGCCGCTTTGCTTGATATAGGTAATCAGCGGTGTAGAGCCGTTTCCACAGCGGCCTGAGCGGCGTGATAATTGCTGCTAATTTTGACTCATAGGCTAGCAAAAGTCGCTGTGCACACCGGTTGCTTACCTTCCACCGTGCAGCCATTGGCACTCCGATCAAAAGCACACCCAGGCTTAGCAGTTGCTGCCACCACAACAGCCCCATTGTGCCAATAAACCCATACGCCAGCACGAGCGCCCAGCTAAGCATGCGCCGCAACACCTGCAAATCCGCCCACAACCTACGTCGTTCAAGATCACGTGCCGCCTGTCGATCCCCCTGGCGAGCCGCTAGCTTTATGAGCAACTTAGGGCGCGACGATGGCGCCAACGAAGCCGCCTGAAGCAGCACCAAAAGAAGTATAATACTACCCTGCAATAATAATACGCCTAGCATATGCTTCTATTCTACGCTAACATCCGCTATAATACCAAGATAAGTATAGTCTATAAGGAGATGTGATAATGAACGCAAAAGGTTGGATTATTTTTTCCATCATTATCGTGGCGCTACTCGGTGGTTTGATCTGGCTGCAAAACAGTAAAAAAGAAGCTATCACGACAACCATCGGTGAGCACACAGCTGGCAACCAATCTGCCAAAGTAACGTTAGAAGAGTATGGTGACTACCAGTGTCCAGGCTGTGGTCAGGTTGAGCCAACAATTGCCAAGCTGCGCAAAGATTTTGGCGATAAGGTGCAATTTATTTTCCGCAACTTCCCACTTGCCAGCTACCACCCAAATGCACGTGCAGCGGCTGCAGCAGCTGAGGCAGCAGGATTGCAAGGTAAATTCTGGGAGATGCACGACGCACTCTATGGCAACCAAAGTGCCTGGCAAGATCTACGCGGCACAAAACGTGACAGCTACTTTGAAAACCAAGCACAAGCCCTCGGCCTCAATCTTGACCAGTTCAAGAGCGACATTAAAAGTGACAACGTGATTGGCAAGATTAACAGCGACGTAAAGAAAGGTAAGGACCAGGGCGTTGACGCAACACCAAACTTCTACCTAAACGGCCGTAAGCTCAGCAATGACGACTGGAACAATGAAGCTAATTTGCGCTCAGCCATTCAAAAAACAGTAGACGAAGCTAATAAATAGCCACCTTCTAGCTATCCACGCATAACAAAAGGCCCATCGCTTGATGGGTCTTTTTTGGAATGGTCCGGCAGGCTGCATACCTGGGGCACTTCTTCACCTGCCCTAGGTATAAAAAAGCCACTCCATGGCACTGGTGTGGCTTTCTATTTGTACAATTCTCGTAGTCCCTAATGATTACGAACCTAGTCGGATGCAGAGGGATTCTAGTGCGTCAAGTAGGTTCGCCAATCGGCAGGTACCACGTCAACGGCAATCGCTTGAGGCCGAGCCGGCACCAAATTGATAGCTATTGGCATGTTAGATTGTACTCCCGTTTATATACAGCCTAAACGCTCGTACGACCTTTCACTGCCCTACTACATAGGGCCTGTCGTTCAGGCGCATCTTTCATAGTATCACGCTCATACTTATTTAGCAATCGCTTTTATGCTTTCTGCTGCGCGGTTGCCATAGTCGCCAAGCGGCACGTGCATCAAACCAAGCAATCAACACCGCACTACCCCATGCAGCCGTGGTTAGCCAACCAGCAATAATATCACTTGGGTAATGCACACCAAAGTACGGCCGTGAAATACCAACTAGTACCACTACACTAGCCGCCATGATTAGCATCGGCCAGCGAAGCTTTGTTTGCCAAAGTAGTACCACCAAGGCAAACAGCAGCGCCAGTGATGCCATAGCGTGGCCACTGGGAAATGAACTACCCGTTTCAGTAATAAGCCACGGCGTGACATGTGGGCGCTGACGAGAAAATAATACCTTCATACTGAGGTTCAGCACTCCCGAGCCACCAATTACCAACGCAACAAATAGTGCACTACCATAGCGGCGCAGTGAAATCAGCACCGCAAGCACACCCACTCCTATAGCCGCATAGGCTAGCGGATTAAACGCCGCCGAAAACCCTGCCAAAAAATACGAAAGCGAAACGTGGCGGTGCTGGGCAAGCCATAGTAGTACCGACTGATCGAAAGCTGCAAATAGCTTATAGTGAACACCAAGCGCAACCCCAGCGAACAGCCACATAGCAGCCGCAAACCCACACAAAAGCGTGATGATACGGCGCACACTCTGCGGCGGCAAAACAATACGGCGCAGCTTACGCACTGCCGTATATACCCGGTTGCTTATGCTTTGTTTCACGCTCATCATGCCATTATAAATATTTCATTTTATTTTCGCTAGTGCTCTGGTATAATCATCCTGTAAAAAATTATAGCTATGACAAAAAAACAGCGTTCTCCACAAAAAATTATCGATTGGCTCCCAAGAATTCGGCGCGTTATTGCGCAGCAGTCGCTAACGCACACCAAATTCGAAGAAACAACCCTAACGCCAAACCTACGCGCGTTGCGGCTTTCTGCCGATGTTGCAGAAGTGCTACTTACCATGGGCGTTTCGTCTAACTCAGTCGTCTCTACTACGTTACATATCACTGAAACCTACTGTTCACGGCCAGCCCATATTGATATTATCTCTAACTTAGTAATGATCTCGCAGCTACGCGGCGTTAATCACGAGCCACTAACGCTTATCCGCACCGTTACACCTAAAGACAGCAACAATAACACCATTCAGGAAGTGCAGCGCCTGGTGGTAGATATTCGCCAAAACGGCTTACCCCTGCTTGATGCTGAAACTCGGTTTGCGGCCATCATGAAGCACCAAATTACCTACCCCTGGTGGCTCCGCATGATCGGCACCGGGCTTGTACCAGCAGGGTCGGCGCTCATGTTCACCAGCGACTGGCGCACTGTACTACTCACCTTCATTATTAGTCTGGGGCTAGAGCGCCTATTGCACGTGCTCTCAAAAAATGCAGTGCCAACGTTTTTCCAGCAAGCCATTGCAGCTAGCGTCGTGACTATCATCGCTGCCGGCATCGCTGTGTTGTCTGAACGAGGGGTCCCCGGCATGCAAGGACTCAGTCCAAGCCTGATTGTAGCTGGTAGTATCACCCTGCTGCTTGCCGGTATGGCAATTTTTAACGCCATCAAAAACGCAATCGATGAATATTACGTCACTGCACTCGCACATGTACTAAAAGTGTTTATGCTAACCAGCGGCATCGCTATCGGGGTGGTCATCAGTCTCTATGCTTCACGCAAACTTGGGTACCAGGTGTCGGTATCTACGCAAGGTATTACCTTTGGTGACCTTCATGCGCAAATCGTCGGTGGCATGGTACTATCTGCCGGGTACGCAATCACGACGCACACACCGCTACGGGCCATCATTGGCGCCTCGCTCATCAGCATGGGTGGCGTAACAATTTCCTTTATGCTACGCGCTAGCGACATGTCGCCAATCGCGGCCAGTGGAGTTGCCGCTATCTTTATTGGCTATATGGCAGCGACTTTAGCACGAGCACTGCGCACGCCAAGTACCGGCATTGCAGCTATTGGCATCATCCCACTGGTGCCCGGCTTCACACTGTATAATGGACTTGTTGAACTCATGAATTACTCATCAACAAACGGTAATATCCTTAGTAGCGTTGGTACCTTATTTACCGCCCTGTCTATTGCCTTCACCCTGGCGGCGGGTGCTTCGTTTGGCTCAATGCTGGGGCAACCGTTTAAGCACAAAATAACGCTGCAGCGCAACTCACGCCACCTGCCAGAAAATCAACCCAGCGCCCCTATAGACCGCACCTACACCGAAGCGTAACTTACTTCTTATATTCTTGAGCTTTCTCTACCAACTTATGCCCACCACGCTCAAACCAACGCGAGAACGTCGGGCTGCCGCCATTGCCGCGCTCACGCCACAAATTCATTGCATCACGGCTATAGCTGAGCGTCTCAATCGCCTCCAGCCCGCGGCCATGGTATAAATTCCCTGCTGCGCCAAGCCCACCGTTATAACCCGCAGCAATGAGCTCAACACATTCATTTTCAGACAAATTACCCAGGGGTACACATAGCTGGTCACGCAAATGTGCCAAATACGCCGCGCCAAAGGCAATGCTCGTTTCAGGATCAAATAGATCATAATTCGTGCGCGCTGGCTTCACAAATTTAGCCGCAATCTCTTTGCCTGTGCTATCCGTCACCTGCATCAAGCCGCTTGCCACCCCGCTGTGTGCTTTGGGGTTGCCGCCAGATTCCAGCGTCATGATAATCGCCACCAGCTGCGGCGAAATGTTATACTGTCGGGCCTGCTTGGTAATCTCGCCCTGCCAGCGCTTCACCGTATCTGGCATCCAGGCTGGCAACTCACCATTCTGCCCTGCCAGCGGCGTCTCTGCAGGACCAATGCTGCCCGGGTGCGTTTGCGGCAACCACTCACGATGATACAGCGCCACATACACACCCCCACCAATCACTGCTGCCGCCACGCACAGCAACAGCCACACGCGGTTCTTCTTCAGCCAACGCCGTAATTTTTTATGAGTTTTCCTGCGTTTCGTCATCTTCTTAGTGTAGCAGATGCTCATTATCTGTTACTATACTTGTATACATGAATATGTAGTAGCGAGCAAAACATATCTAGCGCCACTGCCTGCCTTTACAAATCGCCCCCCCTGGCATACTAAAGATAAGAACATCGAAGAAGCTCTTCTGTTCTGCTGCAAATACAGTGTTTGCAGCTTCGCTATAGACAAATCGTTTATAGTTTGTACCTTGAGAAGGGAAAGAAAAATG
>JABCOR020000012.1 GCA_013333495.2 Candidatus Saccharimonadota bacterium
AAGAGCAGCAGCAAAAGGCTGAGCAAGAGAAGGCTGCCAAAGAGAAAGAGCAGGCCGAGCAACAAAAGGCTGCTGAGCAGCAAGCTGCACAAGATCAACCCGCAACAGACGAGTAACTTCATCTATCACAAAATACCCTGCATATTGCAGGGTATTTTTGTATATTTTAATAAGCAGCTCTACTCCAAATAAAAAACTTCCCGGTGCGGGAAGTGTGTTGTCTATGTGGTACACCCGACAGGATTCGAACCTATGGCCTTTGGCTCCGCAAGCCAACGCTCTATCCAGCTGAGCTACGGGTGCAAATACAGCATTAGTCTTGAAGACGCATGCTGTCATAATACTTGAAAGTACTTTCTGTCGCTGCGGTAGCGATAGAACAGGTTTATAATAGCATGATACCCCAGCTGTTCGCAAGTCTAAAAACAAACTACAACCGCAGACGACGAATGAAACGATCGACCGCATCGGGCTTCACTTCTTCCATTGGTAGCCGCTGGCCAACAAGATCAACAAGCTCCTCACCAACCTCAGCAGGGAAATACATTACAAGACTCAGCCCCCAGCGGCGAGCGGGTGTAAATACCAAGGAGTACACGCCATCCTCAATCGCAACCCCAAACGAACGATAGTTATCAAACGAATAGAGCTGATCACCGATGCGCATTCCTTCAACAATATCAACGCTGTACGGTATTTGCGCCGGCGGACGCAGCGAGAACAGCAAGAAAGCGGTCCCCATAAGAATAACTGCAGAAAGATAAAAAATATTTGGTGCAAACTCAACTACCGGAGGCAGCATTTGTCGAAAGCTAAACAGCCCAAAAACGATCAATACCGCAAGCACCAGGCTAAAGTAAAGATACCACACCGGCTGGCGTTGACGTGGCACAAACTCTACCGCCTGCCACGTTAGGGGTGGTACACGAAAATCATCTAGTTCTTCTTCAGGTTGCTGATCATAGTCGCGTGGCTCAAGCTGCTGCGCTCCATCATAGTAATTACCGCTGGCTTGAGACATTGAAGGTGAACCGTACATGCCGGCATCCTCTCGATGAAGCTCCTCCCCAGACCTTTGTGGCCCGCCCGATCGTGGATAGTGGTTTTGTGGTTCCATATACGCTCATTATAGCATAGCCGCTGCACTTGTTAACCCTCATGAAGCAATTACTACCAATTTAAAATCCAATAAAAATAACCGCATATGCGGTCTCATGGTACTACGTTACCTATTTGGCGGAGGAGGGGAGATTCGAACTCCCGCTCCAGGTTTCCCCGGACTAACGATTTAGCAAACCGTCCCCTTCAGCCACTTGGGTACTCCTCCAACGAAAATTATTGTAACACATTTGATTTTTATTTGCTATAATAAAATCTGTAGTTGAAAGGAAAGGAAGAAATGAAGAAAGTTTTTAGTGGAATCATCATCACACTTGCAGCTATCGCCAGTGGTGCAATGTTTTTCACCGCCCCTGTATACGCAGAGGATGTGATTACCGCAGCAGACAATGGCCCTGTTGCCGGTATTGATAGTGCGCAAGGTACAGGAGTACCGACACAGATTAATGGTGATACCGGTATCGTACGTAAGATTATCAACATCCTACTCTACGTTATCGCAATCATCTCAGTGATTATGCTTATTATTGGTGGTTTGAAGTATGTTGTTTCTGGTGGTAATAACGCTAAGGTGTCAGACGCCAAGAATACCATTCTATACGCCATCATCGGTTTGGTTGTTGCAATTTTTGCCTACGCAATCATTCGTTTCGTTGTCGGCCAAGCAATTGGTAATCTCGGCAGCGGTGGCACCAACGCATAATTCCATTCCACACAGAACAAACAGCTTATGTAAAACCACGTCTTTCGGCGTGGTTTTATTGTGGCAAGGATAATGACCAAAAAATAAAAACCGCCTCGACCGAGGGCGGTTTACGTATTCATACATGGCGGAGAGAGTGGGATTCGAACCCACGGTACGGGGTCACCGCACGCCGGTTTTCAAGACCGGTACCTTCAACCACTCGGTCATCTCTCCGTAGTGAGCACTCGTATAATAGCAGACAACGGCATTCTTGTCTAGAGACACACCTACACAAGGCTAGTTCATCTGCTGCAAGACCGTTAGTACATACACCTGGGTCGCGCCGGCCTCCCGCAGCCGCCGAGCTGCAGCGTTAATCGTATATCCTGTGGTGATAATATCATCGATGAGAATAATCTGGCTTCCGCTCACATAAGGCTTCTGGTGTGGCGCCACCGCATACGCTGTATCTGCCTGGCGCGCACGCTGCTGTCGGCTTTCAGCTGTCTTTTGGGCTAGCTGGTGACGACGAACTAACAGCTGCCGGCTAGGCAGATCCACATATCGTGCATACCACCGGGCGAGCAGCTTTGCGTGGTCTACACCGCGCTGGCGCACGTGAGATAGCGCTGTTGGCACCCAGGTGACTATCACATCATCTGTAACGCTATTATCGCTCCTAGCATCCTCTGATGAGCTCTGTAGCGTATATCGCCGGGCTGCTCGATGGCTCTGCACCTTGGCGAGCCTCCGCCACTCCCGCACACTCTTTGGTGCAGCCGCCGCGAGTACACCGGCTAGCTCTTTAGCTAGTCCTCGCTTTGCCGCAAACTTTACATCGTCCACCATATCCGCCAAAGCACCTTGCCTGGGTGCAGCAGTCCATATTGCATCGTAATACACACTCACGCCAGCCTGCCTAGTCTCCACAAATGGGCAGAGAAGTTGCTGCGACTGATTAACGATGTTATTTTTACATTTAGGACACAATCCTTGGCCAAGATGACCGCAAGAGTAACAGGAGTAGGGTGCCAGCCAGCCAAGGAGGGTATCTAGCATTGTGTTTTTTACATTCCTTACCTTATTTGGTTGATTATCTCTTGTTTTATCGTTATACTTAAAGAGACTTTTGTCAATATGATATTAGCAATTAATAATGTTAGATTTACAGTGGAGGAATAATGGCACGTAAACAACCTACCGGTGAGCTACTCACCGATGACGATCTGGCCGCTGCCTTCCTGGCTGATGATTATGCACCAGAGCCAACACAGGCTATTGCACCACAGCCAGCCGCACCAGCGCCGCAGCCAGCGGTCGGTGAGCAGCAATGGGACGAGGAAGAAGAACTTCCGGGCCAGCTCGCCGTGGATGCCTATGAAACGGATGAACTCCTGGTCGTCAAAGCCCGCACCGCAGGTGTTGACCGTAGCGACCTCGACGTAAGCCTATCTGACGGTATTTTGACAATCTCGGGAACGCTTTCTAGTGGTGACGAAACCGACGTAAAAAAGTGGCACATTCAAGAGTGTTACTGGGGCGAGTTTAGTCGTACAATCGCCCTACCTGTCGCCGTAAAGGAAGACGAAGTAAAGGCAGAGCTAAAAGATGGTGTACTTACCATTAGCTTTGCTAAAGTTGAAAAAGAACGCTCAATCACTATCGACGTTCTGTAATCAAGACAGCAACCACATACCACCTCTGCTCGCACCAGAGGTGGTATTTTATTGTGTAAAGGCTATGGTGAGCGTACGCTGAACGTATCTAACGTATCTCTTATGCAGACATAACCACGCAGAGAGGGGAAAGGAACAAAAAGTTTGCCCACAATATAAAAAACACCCCTGAAGGTGAGGGGCGTTTTTTATTTTAGAAGCTTATTAACCTTGTGCTGCAACATTCTTCATGACGAAGTTAATGATTGCGTAGGCAAAGATCGCGACTACCAAACCGATCACTGCGTACAGAATGGTATTCTTAGCGCTAGTTACGGTTGAGGCGTTACCACCAGAAGTTGCATAACGCAGACCACCGATGATGATCATGATCACTGAGATCACACCGATAATGTAGAGCAAGATGTTAATACCAGTTTGGATAACACCACCCTGACCATCAAGATTATCTACCTGTCCAGTACCTTTTGCTGCATTACCTCCACTACCGACAGAATCTTTTAGATTTATGGCATGAGCTGAGTCTGCTGGCGCGACAAATGCCAGACTACCGGCAACCAAAGCTGGAACCAATAGGATGCCGGCAACAATTGCTACGAACGCTCGTTTCATGTTTTATATTCCTTTCTTTTGTACTAAATTCAACCTTTATTATAACAGACTGCTCGCTAATAGCCAGCCTGTTTTTATACTAAACTCGTATTTTATCTTGCTGATGGGCCTGCTTTGCTTCCAAAGCCATCACCACTAAACGAATTAAGCACGAAGTTTACAATAGCGTATGCCAAGATGGCAATCACTAACCCAATTACTGCGTAAAGAATTGTGGTTTTTGCTGAGCTAATCGCCGAAGGGTTACCTGCGCTCGTTACATACTTGAGGCCTGCCACAATGATGACGATGACTGCTGATACACCAACTACCCACAGAATAATATTAATCGTTGGTTTTACAATTTTTTCTGATAGGCTTTCGTCTTGGCCCTTACAGATAGCGCTGTCGCTATTGGCGCCACAAGCACCATATGGGTTTACTGCCTTTGCAGGTGAAACGGCAGGTATCGTCGCGGCAGCGGTAGCCACCAAGCCAACCACAGCCAAACTAGCCAATATAAGTTTTTTCATGAAAATGCTCCTGTTATAAATTGAACAATAGTAAACGCAAATATTAACACAATGATACCGAGCACTGTGTACATCAGTAGGTTTTTGGCAGTCGCAATCTTACCAGGACTACCACCCGCGGTGATATACAGCAAGCCCGATAGGGCAATCATAATCACTGCTACCGCGCCAGCTACCCACATGGCTGTGCCTACCATGGTACTAAATGTGCCACTATCAAGGTTGGTTTTTGAAATATTGTAGTCTTCTGCGTTGAGCTTACCCGTTTCTGAAACTTTGGCCGCAAATTGCTGTAGTATGTGCATTAGTCTATCAACCCTCCCTTAATTAAGTTAATGATCGCTACTGATGCAAATACCACTACCATACCGACAAGGGCATTCGCAATGATGCGACGTGCCGACACTGCCGCGTTGGCGCTACCGCCGCTCGTAAGATAGCGGAAACCGCCATACAGTACGTAGCCGACTGCAATATAACCAACCAACATTAAAATGATAGTCGAAATATTTAGGACAATAACCCAAATATAGGTACGAAGCTTTTCTTCGTCGCTACCACCAGCCATGTCGCGTGGCCCTTTTAGTTCTGATTTACTACAGTCGTCATTTTTTTGTAGCCCGGTATACCATGCTGGAATACCCAATATTTCACCACATGCTGCAGCGGTAGGAGCTGGTTGAACCGGCTGGTACGCAGCCAATCCGAGTGTACCAATCACGCCAAACGCTGCAAGGATAATGCTTCCAAGTAATCGTTTCATTAGCTAAAGATTCCTCCTGGGATTAAGAAATTGGTAATCGCAAACAAGAAAATGTACAGCAATAAACCAACCACTACGTTCAAGATAATCTGACGAGCGCGCGCTACTTGGTTTGCATTATCACCAGCGGTCGTCCACATGATACCGCCAACCATCAAGCCAATAGCCGCTAAAATACCAGCCCCCCAAGTTAAGATCATAAGAGCTACCTTCAACAGCCACATTACCGTGTTTTCGCCGCCCTTTTCGTCACTACAACTCAGCACGGCAGTTTCAACACCGGCACACTTGCTCTCGGCATAGGCTGCAGGCGCCGCCACTACCGGTGCAAGAGTCAATCCAGCTAGAAGACCTCCTATCGCCAGTTTTTTATATATATTTGTTATTGTACGCATAGCTCTACAATATACTAAAGCACGTATTTCAGCAATGGCGACTACAGCAATCTGGGCAATACATTATCATGATTTTTATAGCGACCGAAATGGTAGAATAAGTTGCTTTTTTGCTATATGCCGGCCATAATAAAAGGCAGATATGAAACGATTACTTTTTCCGCTTGTGATAGCTGGGTTGGTTACCAGTTTGCTTGGCGTTATGTTCTTTACGCCAGTAGCACGCGCGGATGAGCACAAAGTCACCTGGGAAGTGCTCGTTAAAGAAGGGCTGCTTGGAGACGACGGAGCAGATTTTTTCAGTGGTGAAAAACATCACAATGCTACCGGTGAAAATAACAGTAAAAAATTCAAATGGCTATTATGGCAAAAAGACAATTCTACCCAAGATCCAAATAACCCAAGCAAAGACAAGGCTCAAGAGTGGTATGTGGTACGTCGCATGGAAGATAGTATCCAAAAACCGACCGCTGGCGTAGAGGGTGATAAAATTCGCATCACTGTTCCAAGCTGTCACCGCGAAACATTCAAGGTGCCATGGAAATTTAACAGAAATGGTGGTAAAGCGCGCCTAGAAAAAGGCGACGAAATGGAGCACACTCACGATGGCCAAGGCGACTGTGCCCAGCCAAGCGTCACCATTGATAAAAGAGCTGGCGACCAAAATACTAACATTGAATACGGATACGCAGCAGACAATAATCAACTGTGTCGTTTCGACGTAAAAATAACCGTATCTAACGATCTAAAGAAATTATCCCTCAATGATTTCCGCCGCAACAACTCACCACGAGATCAAAACGGCCAAGACCTTTGTCCGCCAAACCCGGTGCCGGGCCTTATTGATAATATCGACATTGCCGATGACAGTAAGCAGTCTGAAGAAGAGGCCCAAAAAAGTAGCCAGCAGTACCTAAACGGCATCCGCCCAGCACATAAAGATAAGCAAGACAAATCAAACTGTTCAATCACCAATATTGGTTGGCTTGTGTGTCCAGTCTTGCGTTGGGTCGGTGGTATTATCGATGGTATTTTTGGTTCAATTGCCGGCATGCTGTCCACCCCATCACGCTACTTTGATGATACGAGCGGAGTACGCAATGCCTGGGAAAATATGCGCAACGTAGCAAACATTGGCTTTGCTATCTTGTTCATTATTATGATTATTTCGCACCTCACGTCGATTGGTATTTCTAACTACTCCATTAAAAAACTGTTGCCGCGTATCATCGTGGCTGCCATTACGATCAATATTTCGTTTTATTTATGTGCACTAGCAAGTGACTTTTCAAATATTTTAGGTATTAGTCTTAAAAATATGCTAGGTGGCCTCAATATAACCACCGACGGTGTTGCTTATAAAGAGAATAGTTTTCTAGAAGCAATTATATTTGTGCTATCGAGTGGCACCGTTGGCGTAATTGCTGGTGTAGCTGGTGGCGCTGGTGCAGCAATCGGTGCCGTTGTTGGTATTACTATTCCACTTGTTATTGGGGCACTCCTTATTTCTAGTGTGGTATACATAATTCTTGTCGCAAGGCAGGCAATTTTAGTGCTACTTATTATTCTGTCTCCCGTGGCACTTATGTGTATGTTCCTGCCAAATACCCGCAAAATTTATGAGGCTTGGCGGGGTATCTTTATCGACTTATTGCTACTATTTCCTGCTATATCGCTACTATTTGGTTCTGGTGAGCTTGCTTCAGCAGTCTTCCTAAACATGACCGGGCCTGAAAGTATCGCCTATAACATTGCTGGCGTGTTTATGCGTGTCATGCCGCTAGCTGGTGTTATTTATATACTATGGGTGGGCCGCCGCACACTCTCACGCATGACTGGCCTGCCATCTGCACGCTTCCGTTTTCTTAGCAACCCGATGCAGCGCACCCGCAATAACTTTATTATGAACCGCGTTCGCCCAATCCGTGAACGAAGTTTGTCTAATTATCGTAGTGCTCGCCGTGCCCAAGCATTTGAGAGCAAGCTCACCGACGAAGGCAAGCTCAAATATCGCTTCTCTGGTGCACTCGGCGTTGTTACCGGAGCCAGTCGATTGCGTCAAAAAGAGATCAAAGAAATACGCGATGCACGGCTTGATAATATTCTGCAGCGCCAGGCCACCAGGCGCATGACTAATGCTATTGCCGACGACGTGGAAGGATCAAAGCGTAATATTACTTCGGATGGACGAATTACCGGTAAGCTTCAGCGCGCCACAAGCGGTATGACAAAAGACCTATCGCGCAGGGCACAAGATACATATGCACGCCAGCAATGGAAGCTCCTGCAAGAAGAGCTTAAAGAAGACAAGATGGAATACCAAGATCATCTTAGTGAAATTATCAACCAACAGGGTGCAGATGGCGCCGGTAGTATCACTCAGGAGCTGAAAGACAACATTGCCGATAAGGATATGACCGCATACGAAAAATCGATGCGTACTGGTGTTATCTTAGAGTCGCTAAAGCGTCTACCACAAAAGAGGGGCTACGATATAGCCAGTGCAGCCTTTAAGGATATACATAATGATTTGAAAGACAGGGATAAGTATACCGCCGAAGAAGCTACTGCCATAGCTAATGCCCTTGGAAGTGCCGTAGAAGACAGCGCTATGAAGGATAGCTACAGTGTACTTGCAGCAGCTAGGAACGTTCCTGTCGCAGATGTTATTAAAGAAAAGTCTATCCGAGATATGACCAACTCGCCAGACTTTGTTAACATGATCCGAGAGCTAAACGAAGAAGATATGGCTACACTTCAAAGGATCAATAATAGTACCTACTTCCAAGATCGTGCCCCAGATAACAACAAACGTGCACTTCAAAACCGCATAAAAGAGCTCTCTCGCAACTCCGGTAAAAAATAGTTTTTTACTACAACTACGCTGCATGGGATGTTATCTACAAAAAGCCACCAATAGCATTTGCTTTTTCGACTATAGTTAGCCATAATAAAGGGTGACTATGAAAGCGATACTAAAGTGGGCACTCGTTGCCGTATTTATCAGTTTAATTGGTGCTGCGTTTGCTGGCAGTACCGTACACGCCGAAGAAAACTGGAAAGACAAACCAGAGTGGGACAAAAGCTTTAATGAGCTAAAAAACAGCGGACAGCTTCATGAAAATGAAACAGTCGATAAGTCACTAAAACCGTGGTTTGTGCAGCGCGTATTTAATGGTAGCCAACCCGATACTATTGCGCGACGCCTTAAGGATAGTGTGACTGGTTGGCACGCGTATCGTGAAGGTAACGATATTGTGGTGCGCTGGAAAAACTGTCGCCGTGCACGACTTTTAGTTCCAAAGACTGACCAAAAGGTTAGTGATCTTGATGGAAAACTCCGCGTCGATAACGACGGTTCGCAGTGTGATAATGAATGGCAAGAAGCACGCTGGTCGGAAGGAAAGAACACCAATATTCTCGTTAAGTATGGCTATCGTGGCAACAACAGCAGCCCTTGTGAGTATCGCATAGATATCGATAAGCGTGGCGACAACCAGGTGTTCGTTCACAATTTCCACGCTCACCACGGAAACTGGGGTCACCAGGATAACTGTCATGAAAACGCCGACCCAGATAGTGACCAAACCGTCGACATAAAAGACAAGCAAGAAGCAGAAGCCGAAGGTAACAAGCTTATCGAAAGCCATGCCAACTCTTTGAACAACGATGTAAAAGACAAGCAAAACGGTGAAGACAAAACTGTCGGCGGCGAAGGTGAAGGCGAAGAAGAGAAGAGTAGCTGTGTTATTGACGGTATTGGATGGATTGTCTGCCCAGCTTCCAACTTTATTGCCATGATTACTGATATGACCTATAACGCTATCAGTACTCTCCTTACAACACCTGCCAAAATTTTTGACGACCGACACCCGGTATATCAAGCATGGTCACAAATGCGCAATATTTCTAATATTGGCTTTGCGATAATGTTCATTATTATCATCATTTCGCACCTCACGTCGATTGGCTTTAGTAACTACTCTATTAAGCGTATGTTGCCACGCCTGATTTTGGCTGCTATTTTAGTCAACCTATCGTTCTATATTTGTGCACTGGTGGTAGACCTTTCAAATATCCTTGGTGCTAGTATGAAGGACTTTATTGGTGGTGCAATCACGGTGGAAGGCGAAAAGAACGCTGGCAATGATGGCACCGACCTTATTACTGGTATAACCGCATTTATCTTATCAGCGGGTGCAGTTGGTGCAGGTACTGCGCTTGGCCTTTCAGCTGGCTTAGGTGCAAGCGTATCAGCATTATGGGGAATCTTGTTCCCACTGCTGATTGCTGCGGTGATTGCTGTATTCATTATTTACGTCTTGCTCGTCGCCCGTCAGGCAATTATCGTGATTTTGGTTATCATCTCACCGCTTGCATTTCTGGCGTATCTGCTACCAAACACTGAAGACCTCTTTAGTCGCTGGCGGAAGATATTCACCACTATGCTATTAATGTATCCAGCCATAGCTCTTATCTTTGGTGCGTGTGAGCTAGTGTCAAACATCCTCCTCAGCCTAGATGCTGGCCTCGGTATGAAGCTGGCAGGTGTCTTTGTGAAGATTATCCCACTAGCACTTACGCCGATGATCATGCGCACCGGTGGTGGTCTTATCTCTCGCCTTACCGGCCTCAACGTGGGCAACTTGGCAGGCATCAATCGTATGCGTGATTTTGCCAACAAGACAAAAGAGCGCAATCTTCAGAATTTCCGCAATTCAAGCCGTGCTCGTTCATTTGCTACAGAGATTGATAGTGAAGGGAACAAACGCTACAAGCGTCGCTTCAGCGGTTATCTCACCCGCTCTAATGCACTGCGTGAAGCTCGCCGGGAAACTACCGCTTCAGCACTTGAAGAAATTGCAAGCGAAACACAAAGCCAGGCTATTTACGACAATGTGGGCAACGCTATGAAGCGTGCCACTGGTGATAGCGCTCTTCAGCGATTAACTACCGCCGGGACTGAAGAGACGGCTAGTATCGCGCAGCGCCAAATTGTCACCAAGCAAGCAAAAGAACACGCGACAAGGCGCCGAGAGCTTACCGAAGGTTATGCAGCTCGCTTCCAGCAAATGGCTACAGAAGTTGATGGTGAGGATAAGATCCAAGAGATCGTCAAAGATGCTGCCGACAAATGGATGCGAGGTGAAATGGATACCATGGAGGCTCACGCTATTATGGAGGGGTCAACTAGGTATTGGTCAACTCGTGGTGGCCCTGGTGCAGTAATGGCTACGGGTAACGTTAAGCTATTCCGTGATGCTATCGACTACAAGATTGAGAATAATATTGATTACAAAAACGAAAGGGATCAAATTGCTGCTGCAGCTAACGCCAAACTGGCATCTGCTCAAACAGACACAGAACGATCACTTATCGCTCAGCAACGTGATACAGCTCTGAAAGATCTAAAAACAAAATACAACGGAATGGGCAACTGGCTCCCAAACGCTTACTTTGGCGGTGGTGGCGGTAGTATGGGCATGATTGAAGGAATGGCTGCCGCTAAGGGTGTCGCCCCTGAAAACCAAGCAGCCAGTATGTCTGCGGAGCAATTGGCTGGCACAAGGGATCTAGCTAAAAAGCACGATGATGGTAGCTACACCTCATACGTGGATCCAGGCCGAGCAGAAGAACTGCTCTCATCAGAGTCGTTCAATCGCTTCGCTCCCGGAGAACGTATTGAAAAACTACGTAACTTTACAGTCCAAGAGGGAGGGTCGGTCCCTACTACACCTTCTGCCGGACCTTCTAATGCTGTTAACGTTGACGACGTAGCACAGCGGGCAGCTAATATCGTTCGACAGCAGTCGCAATCATGGCCACGATCTAGCTCTGCAGGTGGATCGCGCGCAGAGAGCCGAAACATCCGCAACCAACAGCGACGACGACGATAATATGTTATCTAGTTATATAAAAATGCACCCTAGCTGAAGGGTGTATTTTTATTGTGTACTACCTACCCATAAAACATAAAAAATCCTGCACTAGTGCAGGGAATAATACGTATAGAAAATAATGAAAGAAGGTGCAAGTCCTAGGAATATCACCGGCGACGCCACACAACGGGCGCCACCAGTGATAACATCCTAGTTCATGTAGCAAAACCTCGCTGAGATATCTCTGCATAGACACGAACTGACTGCATCGTAAAGAAATAGAAGAAGAAAAACCATATCGCGATATTCGCAAGATAGTGTACACTTTGCTCGCTTGTATGCGGCCAAGCGCGTTCCCAAAACCATTTCCTAATACTAACAGTACTGCCAATATTATTCCAAGTGACTTGATATGTAGGGTCTAATAACCATTCATTCCTGGGCTTTACTTCCATCTTTGGTACAATACAGCCACCAAGCAATGCCCACGTGCACGATACGATAACCGAATCGGCCATACCGGGCTGCGCTGGAGCTGCAGACCATACGAAGAATAGCAAAAACCCTGATACTGCTCCGGCTAAAAGCCCAATAGAGCACAGGCAGGCATTTGCCTTTCGGATAACCCTGCGGTCTCCGGCCACAAAATCACTTTTGGTTAGCATTCGTGCAATATATCCGCCAAGTGCCAATCCTGCAATTGCCCAAATAAACACATGTACCGGCAATGGTAACACCATCACCGAGAAATATTCATTACCATGAATCCACAAGAACATCGTTTTGGTTGTTAACTCATTCTTGGGAACTAGCATATCTAAAAGACCGTGATTTTGGTCAAATACATAGCTTACCAGTGGCATAAATATCATGATCATTGACAAAATACACACCGTTGCAACTGTCTGGATGTTCATCCGGTTCCGTCCGAAACCAGTTTCACCCCAGAGCTGTTGATGCACCCGTAGCATAAATAATGCTAGCGGTACAAGAACCAGCAACGTCAACACGCCAGGGTTTAATAGCGAGAATTCTGCTCGCAGCCACCCCATTGATGTCATAGTCTGACCAACAACGGTCACCCCGATAATAATGAGTAGCTTTATGGTAAGCAGCACTATTCGCGAGTCATGATCATCATCTGCTGGCCGTTCACGAGGCATCAGCCAGTCTTCCGCCTGCCGAGCCATACGACCAGGTCGGCCTGGCAGCTGTTCTGACACAATGCGCGTCCGTGGTTGGTGTGGGTCAACTTGAGCTTCAACTACAGGTATAGGGTTAGTAGTACCTGGAGCCTCTGCAGAAATAGCCGTCATCGGCAAGGTTTGTCCGCCGGGTAGCGACGCATCTCGTTGTGTATCGGATGAGCTACGCTCCCCACTCGGCTGCAGTTTGTTCAATACTACGCACCTTCTTTCAAAGAGCTCACACATTGTAGGAGCAATTTATCCTTGCTACATTACCACAATATGTGATAACTCTATTTTTACATTATTTTTATAATTTTGTCAACATGCTTACCCCTGAAAACTATTATTTTTTACTACAAAGCCATTGCATTTTACTGTAACCCGTGCTAGAAAAGACAACCATAACCACAATTATCTCTATCACCCGCAGGGCTAAAAGTGCTATACTAAAACTATATGGCACGCTACACCGTACCCCAAGACGTCGAGGCTGAAGATAAACTCATCGGCCCCTTTAGTTTCAGGCAGTTTGTCTATCTTATTATCGCCGCAATCGGCATCGGTGGTTGTTGGGCGCTTTTTTCTGTTTTTCCACCGCTAGCAATTATTCCATTACCGATCGTTATTTTATTTGGCATCCTGGCGCTACCACTCAAAAAAGAGCAGCCTATGGAGGTCTACCTTGGGGCTATTATTCAGTTCTATCTAAAACCACGTAAGCGCATCTGGAGGCCAGACGGACTCACTTCGCTCGTGGAAATCACTGCACCAAAAAAGATAGAAGAAGAGCGAGCAGCTGCTCTTGAACGCAATGAAGCAGAACGTCGTCTTTCATACCTAGCAGACATCGTTGACACTGGCGGTTGGGCAGTGCGCGGCGTCGGCCTTGAGCGTAAAGATGATACTGCAGAGCGCTACCGCTACTATGCACCAACTGTTGATGATGACCCGCTTGATAAAAACAGTAGTGTATCGCGCAATATTGATGCCATGATAACGAAAACCAGCCAGCAGCGTCGTGAGCATATTATGGCTGCCATGCAGTCGCCAGATCAAATGATATCAACGCCAGATGATATTTATGCGCTATATGATAGCCTTAATATGCCACCAAGTGGTCGCTACCATACGGCAGAGGAGCCGCCAGCACCGGTACCAGCTCAACCGGAAGAAACAACCGCTCCCGACACCCCACCAGCTGATTTTGATATGTCAGCCGGTATTCCACTGGTTGCGTCAGAGCCGATACCAGTAGAGCCAGACGAAGGACAAAAAGCAGAAGCTGCACTTCGCGAGCAAACCGAGCAAATTGATACAACATACGAAGCAATCCACGGGCCTGCTCCAACGAAGCCAACTAAAAAACCAGCCAAGAAGATATCTGTGGAACCAGCCAGTGAGCGCTTTACTCACGCCAAGGCTGGTGGGCCGGCCGTGGAGCCGCCGCAGGTGTCAGCTGGTATCCTCGATTTAGCACACAATAGTGGCGATCTATCCGTTGAGACTATCCAGCGCGAGGCAAGGCGAGTTAACAAAAAGAACACAAAACCAGGGGAAGTATATATTTCACTGCGATAAAGAGGTAGGCTATGAATCCAGATACATCACAACAATCATCAACTAACCAAGGGCGGACATCATCGACGCCAGCGATGCCAGGAGTCGTGCACTCTATTCGCGGCGGTCAAAATGCTATTCCAGTAATACCAGAACAATCGAGCCAGACACCAGCCAGTGCTGAAGAAGTGTCGGAACTAACACAGGCTGCAACAGCTGCCGCCAGCCAACAAACTGGTGCTGCACAGCAATTTGAACAGCAGGCAAATGCTGCCATGCCTCATGACGTGCTTACCGAAGGACCAAACACCTACCAACCAGAGCCAGAACAGTATCAACAGCAATACCAGCAGCCTCAAGCTGCGCCAAACGCAGCCTATAGTTATTCACCTCAGCCAACGGCTTTTGGATCAGCCACAGTAAATCCAAAT
Source organism: Candidatus Saccharimonadota bacterium (assembly GCA_013333495.2). Taxonomy (GTDB): domain Bacteria; phylum Patescibacteriota; class Saccharimonadia; order Saccharimonadales; family Saccharimonadaceae; genus VGLK01. The sequence continues at coordinate 14,820 of JABCOR020000012.1, forward strand.
TATGGTGGCCCACAACCTCAGCCAACGCCGCACAACCTAGATGTGCAGCAAGGTCCTGTGCCTGCTTATAGTAGTGCACAGCCAGGAGCGATCGTGCCGCAGCAGCCACAGCAACACACAGAAACCGATAATAGCAACGGAGCTCCAGCGCAAAAGCAAAAGCAGAACACAACACAATCAAGCCTCCTCTTTTCAGAGATGCGTGAAAACATGGTCATTATGGCCGATGGTAGTTTTCGTGCCATCGTGGGGTGTGAGTCTATCAACTTCGACCTAATGAGTACCCGTGAGCGTGAAGCAGTGGAGTTTAGCTACCAAAACTTCCTCAACTCACTATATTTCCCAGTACAAATTTACATTCGTTCACAGCGGGTGGATATTGGGCCATACATTGAGCGGCTTGAACATATTCGCCGCAACCAAGACAACATGCTGCTTAATATCCTGATGGAAGACTATATTGGCTTTATCGACCAGCTTGCACAAGAGGCTAACATTATGGATAAATCGTTCTATATTGTAGTGCCATATTACCCAGTGGCTGACACTGAGGCCATCAAAACACAGGCAACAAGCTTTTTTGGTAAACTATTTGGTGGCAAAGGCGGGCAGCAACAGCAAAAAATCCAAAAGATTGATAAAGTTACCTACGAAAAAGCTAAAGATGAAATTAGCAACCGTGTTGATATCGTAATGAGCGGACTATTCCAGATTGGTATTAAATGCTACCAGCTCAACACCCGTGAAATCGGTGAGTTATATTATAATGTTTATAATCCAGATACTGCTCAGTTGCAGCCGCTCGCAAACCTAGAAAGCAGCACTGCTATGTATGTTCGTAAAGGTACCAAGAAAGGGGAAGCGTAAATGGCTAAAAAACGAAAAAAAGATGCGGTTGATATTGCTGCCGAGCAGCGTGCTCGTGAGCAAGCCGAAGTTGAGCAAGCCTTTCTTACCGGTATCAATACCCTGCGCGACCTAATTGCGCCAAGCAGCCTAGAGTTTGATGCTAAGCATTTTAGGCTTGGTAGTAAATACGGTCAAACACTCTACGTGTACGGGTACCCACGCGAAATTTATACGGGATGGCTTAGCTCGGTTATTAATATCGACGAAGTGCTCGATATTAGCATGTTTATCTACCCTGTCGATACGCAAATTATTCTAAACAACTTGCGCAAAAAGGTGACCCAGCTTGAAGCAACCATGGCCGTCAATAACGAAAAAGGTAAAACCCGTGACCCAGGGCTTGAAGCTGCAATTGCCGACGCCGAACAGCTTCGTGACCAACTGCAAATTGGGGCAGAAAAGTTCTTCCGCTATGGTCTATACATTACTCTATACGCCGACAGTGAGGATGAGCTGAGTTACGTACGCAATAAGATTGAAACCATCTTCGGCCAGCAGCTAGTCTTTAGTAAAGTAGCCAGCAGCCAACAAGAGCAGGGGCTCAACAGCACCGTGCCGCAGCTTAGCGACCAGCTGCAAATTCGCCGTAACATGGACACCGGTGCAATTTCAACATCATTCCCATTCACGTCAGCCGACCTTACCGACGGCAAGGGTGTGCTATATGGCGTCAATATGCACAATAACGGCCTCGTTATCTTCGACCGCTTTAGCCTAGAAAATGCCAACATGGTGGTGTTTGCAAAAGCTGGTGCCGGTAAGTCGTTTACCGTGAAGCTAGAGGCGCTTCGCTCGATGATGCTGGGAACTGATATTTTGATCATCGACCCAGAAAATGAGTATCAGCAGCTAAGTGATGCCGTTGGTGGTAGTTATATTCGCTTGAGCCTCACAAGTGACACCCGCATTAACCCATTTGACCTGCCACAAGTAACCGACACCGATGAAGGTGAGGATGCACTACGCGCAAACCTTGTTACCTTGCACGGCCTCCTGCGCCTCATGCTTGGCGGCACCTAAACATTAGAAAATGGTCAAACACTCAGTGGCCTCTCTCCAGCTGAAGAAGCTGACCTCGACCAGGCCCTGATCGATACCTACGCTCGCGTCGGTATTACAAACGACCCACTAACGCACAACTCTGTACCACCAACCATTCACGACTTATACGACACCCTCTTACATATGGGCGGCACCGGTCCTGAACTGGCACAGCGACTCCGCAAATACACCACCGGAACCTTTGCAGGTATCTTTAGCCAGCAAAGTAACATTGACATCAACAACCGTATGGTAGTGTTTAATATCCGCGACCTAGAAGAGGAATTGCGCCCAGTGGCGATGTATATTGTGCTGTCGCACATTTGGAATATTACCCGTAGTGAAAAACGCAAACGCATCCTAATTATCGACGAGGCTTGGCTACTGATGCGCTACAGCGACTCGGCTAACTTTATTCACGGTATCGCTAAGCGTGCTCGTAAATATTGGCTCGGACTCACCACTATTACCCAGGACGTAGAAGACTTTATGGGTAGTAAGATGGGTCGTGCAGTGGTGAGCAACAGCTCTATTCAGCTGCTACTCAAACAGCATTCATCTGCAGTGGATGTGCTGAGTGACGTCTTTAAGCTTACCGAGGAAGAGCGCAAACGTCTTGCAAACTTCCCAGTGGGGCAGGGGCTGTTCTTTGCCGGACAAAACCATGTCCATATCCAAATCTACGCATCTCCAACTGAAACTGGCCTTGTAAGCACCACACCAAAAGAAGATAAACGGCCACAGCTCAGCGATGGCAGCGGAGGTATGCCGACAAAGGTACGCTAATTTAGCCACCAATATACTGCTTGTAGTATTTTTCACACCTGGCTTGATAGGTGACCTATAATTCTGATGGAAACAAACGGAAAAGTGATATAATAACGCTATGGCAAATGCTCTGAAAACGAATCCGGATGACCTCTATAATCCCGATTCAACAGAGAACTACCGAGCACAAGCTCGAAAGCGTGCTATCCAAGATGAGGATATTGCACGTGGTATTGATGAGGCCGAAAAATATGCCAATGATCCGAATAATAGCACGAGTCGCAATGGCCGCGCAGCAGATGAACTAAGTAGTCTTGAGGATAGTGCTCTTGATGATCTATCACAAAGTTCATCGGATGCCGACAGCACTCGCGCCCTTTCTTCGGCTGAAGAAAATCCAAACGGTTATTATCAGCCAGGGCAAAGTACTGCTGGCCGCGTACGCAGCGGCATAAACAAGGCCAAGCAAGCTGGTGGCGTACAAGGCTTGATGAACAAGGCAAAAAACCTAAAAGGTGCCGTAAAAAATTGGCGCAAATGGTCACCAACCTTAGCACTAGTGTTGAGTTTGCTTGGATTTGGCGGCGTTGCAACGACTATTTTCTCGCCAGCACTAGCCATTACTCACCTAAAAGAGACTATGGCAAAAGACCTGAACGATCAAATTGGGCCGATGACTGCACGGTCAAATTTAGTGCTGCGCACAAAAATTAAAAACCACCTAGCTAATGGGCCAAGTATTTGTGGTGAAAAGCTAAAAGTAAACTGCCGCTTTAAGAAGATGTCGCCGCGGCACATCAAACGCCTGGAGAAAAACGGCTTTACGTTGATGTGCAATGGTAGCCCTTGCGGCAAAGATAGCCGCGTACGCCCAAGCGCCATCAAGCATAATTCCACCGGCAAAAGCTACACTAATGCCAAAGAAATGATGAAAGCAGTAAAAACTGACGTCCAACTCGCCAGTGACTTGCGCCGAGCCTATAACACAAAGGTAGTTAGTGTTATGGATAATATTGGGCATAAGGCTTTGCGGCGACTCGGTATTGGGCTTGATAATGTAAAAGCTAAGGGCAAAGAAAAAGGCAAGGAGACCAAGAAAGAGCTCACCAAGGTAGCTAAAGAGGGCAACGCCTCCTCGCCAGATAAGATTAAGGTTGCCGGCGGCGATGATAAGCTCGATGACAAACAAAAAGAAAAAGCTAAAGATATCAATAAAGACATCGAAAAAGATGTTGAAGCCGCTAAAAAAGCTGGCACTAAGACAGCATCGCGTATTGGTAAAAGTGTGGCCAGAGGCGTTAGCCTAATTGGCTGGGCCGATACTGCCTGTAGTGTCGTTCGTACTGCACTTGCTGTGTCGCAGGGTATGAAGCTGATTGGTAAAATTCAGATGGCCCGCTACGCACTGCAGTTTATGGTGGTCGGGGATAAAATCAAGGCTGGCAAGGCAACCCCAGAGGATGTGGCACCGATTGGTGATATCTTAACAAGTACGGTCACCCAAAAGAAAGTTGAAATGCCAAAGCAGGGTTCAGACATTACTGCGCTCGGCAAGGGAGGCAGCACCGAAATGGTGGATAATCCACAATATGGTAAAAATGCCTTTGATTCAACTGGCTTTAAGCTAGCCGGACAAAAGGGTGAGGGTAACTCACCAAAAGTCAGCGACTTTGATAAACCGTATAGCCTTGGTAATGGCTTTAGCGTCACCGCCTTCCTCGGTGGACACACTGGGCTGATTCAAGGATTCCTCAATACCTGTAAAGTTGTGCAAAACTGGTTTGTACGCGGTGCGGCAATGGTTGCTGGAATCGTTGTTGGAATAGCATCGTTTGGTTGGTCTACCGCTGCGGGTATTGCACTAAGCGCTAGCGCAGGATTTGCCTTAGCCTACTTCCAAGATCAACTGATTTCAATTTTGGCTGGTAACATTATTACCGAAGACATGAGCAGCGTGGACACTGGTAATGCTATTTTCGCAGGAACGGCCAGCTATTTCGGGGAAGCGGCGCAAAACCGTGGCCTGAAACCACTAAAAACTAAAGATGAAATAAAAGAGCAGCTTGCATTTAACCGTGAAATTAATAACCAGCACATCGCTATCGATACCTATGAAGCACGTAGCGAACCGTTCAACATCTACAACCAATATTCATTCGCCGGTGCATTCACCCGTAAAATTGCAGACATAACATTGCCTGCTGGTGTATCGCCACTTACGAAGATGGCCAAGCTTGCTGCATTGCCGGTCAGCTCACTTTCAAGTATTGCGCATGCCGAGGATGACCATTTTGACGAAGAACGCTTCCAACAGTGTGATGACATTGTCTACAATATTAAGCAAATTGAAGCAGACGCGTTCTGTAATTTGCGCTATGGTCTGCCGAAAGAGGATATGAATATCGACCCACAAGCAGTGGAAGACTATATGGTGCGCAATCAATTTGTCGACCCTGAGGCGGATGATGAGAACGACAAGGAAGCTAAAGGTGACTTTAAGAAGTTTATCGAGAGTTGTATTAACCGTGAAGAACCACTTGGCTTCACCGACGATGAAAACGAAGATATATGGAAAGACGGTACAGTTTGTTATGACCCGCCGGCTGAGCTTAAGGAAAAAGTGAAAAACTTTAGGCTCTACTATATCGATAAATATATTGCTAAGGGCATGGACGAAGACCCTGATGCTGATGAAAGTAGCGGCAGTGAAGATAATAATGGCGGTGAATACGGCAGTGGCGAATGGGCACCATTCTATGCTGGTGGCACCGATGACACCGGATCAACCACCGGAGGCGAGGGCGAGGCTAAATATGACGCTATTATTGGCGACTCTATTGCTCAAGGCGCAGCTGAAACTGGCGGCATTGCTGCCGAGATCAAGAACTTCCGGGTTGGTGCATCATCACGCGAGGTCCTCGATAAAGTAAAATCAGAAGCCAGCAAGTTAAACGGCAAGAGCGTCTTACTATCAACCGGTATGTCGAATAGCCCAGACGACCGCGCATCAGTCACCGAGATGATGAAAACCTTGAAAGATGCTGGTGCAAAAGTTTCAGTTATTGGTATTTCGAAGAGTTTTCCAAATGGTGATCCAAATGCCATCAATAGCTTCCTGGAGAATGAATCAAAGAAAAATGGCTTCACCTTCTTTGGTGCACTTAATGACGTTTCAGGTGATAATGTCCATCCAAACAAGGCAGAGTACGACCGTATGAAAAAGGGCGGCGGTAGCATTTCTATAAAAACACCAAAAGTAGGAAGTATTGCTTCTGGTTTTGAGGAGCGTCACTTCCTGGCTGGCGAAAACTGGCACTGGGGTCTTGATATACCTTCTGGCACTGGATCAGCACCAATCCACGCACCAACGGATATGGAGATAACCGGTATTACCTCTCAGTGGGGTGCCGTTCAGGCTACACCGACAGAGGGGCCAAAGTTCCTGCTTAGTTTCGTGCACATGCGAGAGATCAAGGTGAACAAGGGAGATAAGGTTAAGAAGGGCGACGTTATTGGTATTGAAGGCGGCCGTAATGCCTATGGACCAGACTTTGCACCACACCTACACTTCGAAACATCGAAGCCAACCAACGAATGTCACGATAAAATGATTGGCTTTTACGGATCACCTAGCCAAACACGCGACCAAAACCCATGTTTGATTGACCCAGGACCAGTTTTGGAAGCACACGGATTGAAATATAGACGGCAACAATAAGGAGGGAAGAGTGCAGTCATTTATAACGCGGCGTAGAATGATCATTATTGGCAGCATACTGCTAGTAGGGCTAATTGGTGCTGCAGTGTTTAATTACATTCAAAATATGCAAACCACTATCTTTGTGCGCGTCGTGCCATTGGGGGCAACCTTGCATCTTGATGGCAGCAAGGATGCACTCGCTAACAACCAGCGCCATACCGTAACCAAAGGCTCGCATAAACTATCGATCCATAAAGATGGCTTTATTGACCAAACAATAGAGTTTACTGCCGATGGTAACCGCGACACCGTTACTGATGTTTCTGCCGTGTTAGACCCAGAAAATGGTAATTCCAGCGCTAAACAAGAGCTATACAGCCAAGATAACCAACGCCTGATGAGCACCATAAATAGCCTTCCGGGCCAGCTCTATCAAAACTTGCCAAAGCAGGCCGCGCCTTGCCAATCGCCACGTTATCCACACTCACGTGATATCAAAGCGCTGTGCATTCGCCAAAACGGCAATACACTCCGAAGCGAGCTACTGCAAAAATACCCACTAGCTCGCTATAGCGAGGTGGCTTCTAGTGAAAACGGCATCGACTACATGCTCTACACTACGCAGCAAGCCCGTATTTTCTACCAGCTTGGCAATGAACAGTCGCTCGGCACTACACTGTTCCGCGTTGAATATTTTGATCCTAATAGCTTCTCAGCCGACAGTTTCAATAAGATGATTTCCGATCAAGGCTACCAACCAGGGCAAGGTTATTACTACTCAAAAGACCCTCGGTTTGCCAGCCAGTACCCACAGGATGAAAAACTCACGAGTCATTTTAACGTTATTTCACAGTTAGGATCTGCACCATAATGAAGCTATTTCGCACACAAAACCATCACGCAGCGCGGCGCAGCCACTCGCAAGCTCGGCGTATAAAGTTATTGCCGCTGTTTGCTGCAGTATTTATGCTCATCACCGCCAGCTACAACTCTGTTGCACTGGCTATTGATCGTGACTTCTACTCTGGCAACGACATCATGTTTTATGATCCGAAGTTCAAAAAAGGATCTACCTGTAAAGCCAATGGCAACAACAATGACACTTCAAGCGGCGGTTCAAGCGCTGCGGCTTCGGCAGACCAAAAGCAAGTGGCAACCGCTATTGTCGACACATTCACCGGACACGGCATTTCAACAAATGGTGGAAAGCCACTCGACTTTAACCAGATCATGGCTATTATCGGTAACATCGAACAGGAATCTACCTTAAATCCAGGAGTGGTTGAAACTGCCGTTGGTACTGGTGCCTTTGGTTTAGTCCAGTGGACTGAGCCGCGCAAGAGTAAGTTTTTTGCCTTTGCCGATGGCAAGGGTGGCCAGCGCACCGACCCTAAAATCCAAATGGAATATGTCATTCAGGAGTTAGAGACGACTGAAGCGGCGGTGATGCCATTCTTTAAGCAAGGCCTTAGTCTGCACGATGCTACGCTCGCTTGGGCTGATAAATTTGAGCGCATGGGTGCAGCCGAAGCAGCGCTGCCAAAACGCCTTGCCAACGCCGAAAAATGGGCCGAAACCTTTAAAGATCGCAAGGACGATATTAATAAAAAGGCTGAACAGCAAACTACATCATCATCAACCGATGGTAGTGATGGCGCCTCTTCACCAGGCGGTAGTAAATGTAGTAGTGACAATGCTGCCATCTCAGGGGACGTTCTAGCAACAGCACGGCAATTTGCTTGGCCTGAGGAAAAGCCAGAATATAACAGCACCTCTATTTCTGCAGCCAAACCAGCCTACCAAGAGGCAATGAAAAAGCATAACGAGCTTGCAGATGTTAATATTACCGACTGTGGCCGCTTCGTTTCGACCGTTATGCGTGCTTCGGGAGTAGATAAAGATTTCCCACCAGTCACCACCACCAAGCAAGATGAATATGTGCGTGCACACCCTGAAAAATATGAGATCTTGGAAGGCCGTGACGTGTCGTATTCAGACCTCAAACCAGGTGATATCTTGATTTGGGGACCATATCAGCACATTGCTTTCTTTAATGGTGAATCTGGCAAGGATGATGTCGATGCCTCATACACCCAGCACGTGCCATATGTCAGCAATAACATCCAATACTTCATGAACAGCGGTGGTCCTGCCGGAGCGCCTTTGCACACCGTCGCTCGCGTTAAGAAGTCTGGATTAACAGAAAATAAATAGGTAAAGGAGCCTTGTCATGAATGCTGCTAATTTTACACCGAAACAAATCGCAATCGCCGGCATTAGTGCCTTCGTGCTACTGCTGGGTACCCTCATTTTCCTAACAGTGCGAGAGATGAACAAAGGCGAAATCGCAATCGCCACCAACCCAAGCAGTGCCACGTATGCGATTAACGGCAAAAACAAAGGAACCGTTGGCGCAAAAGAGCGCACCGAGCGGCTCTCTCCAGGCAAATACACCTTTACCTTTACCGCTAATGACTTCGAGGAAGAGAAGCGCGAAGTAGAAATTAAAACTGGCAAAAACGATGGGCTATACATCAACCTGCGCGCTAAAACCGAAGCAGCACAAAAACAAGCCGATAACTCAGACAAGGTTGGGCAGCTGCAGTTTGGGCAAGGTAGCCGCAAAGTGATTGCTAACGCCCGAAAAAATGACCCGCTTTATAGTAAGTTGCCAATTCGTACACGTAACTACTCAGCCTATTCATGTAAATCACTCCTCCATCCAGATGATACGACCAAATTCGCAGCTTGCGTAACCACTTCAGAAGATCATAAACCTTCGCAATATGATGAAGCCCGCAAAAAACAAGCAATTAAAGACTTCAAATACCTCGGCATTGATACGGATAAGTACGAGTTTTACATCGATCCTAACCCAGATGACCGGCTCATTGCAGAAACCAGCGATTACCGCGTAGGCTATCGCCAAAAGCTCAGTAATACAAAACCAGTTTTTGTCGCAACCATTAAAGGCAACGGCGACCCAAAAACAACCGCTGAGACAATCAAAAAAGATCTAGCAAGCAAAGGGTATGACCTTAAAAAAGTTGATCTAGCCTTTACAAATCCAGCCTATACACCGTACAGCACCAATCCATCAATCGTCGTTTCGGAATAGCCACACTTCAATAAAACCGCTCCTAATAATAGGGAGCGGTTTTTGCGTTATAACGTCACCAGCTGGCCGCTATAGCCTTCCGGGGCACGGTTCGATGTGATAATCATCGTCGCATCCGTCAGCCCCACCAGGCGCCGCTGACGGTCATCATCAAGCTCACTAAACACATCATCAAGTAGCACGACTGGCTGTTTTTCACTAAGCTGCGCAATAGCAGCAATCTCAAGTAGCTTCATTGCTAATATTATGCTGCGCACTTCACCACGTGAAGCTATATCAAGCGCAGGAGCGCCATTAAACGTCACCTGCATGTCATCCCGGTGAGGACCGACTGTTGTAAAGCCAATGGCCATATCTTTTTGCCGAGAAGCCCCCAGTGCATCCAGTAATTCCTGCTGCGTGCTGCCACCAGCCGCCTGCTCATACGAAAGCCACACGGCATCTGCCGCATCCGACACCTGCTGATACGAACCAGTTATTCGCTCCGCCATATACGAAACTGCCTGTGCTCGCGCTTGGGCAATATCTGCTCCGTAGCGCGCCAGCAATACATCCCATACAAATAGCGCATCACCACGCAGCTGCTGCTTTAGTGCGTTGTTACGTTGCCGCAAAGCCTGCTCATATTGCCGCAGCGACCGCCCGTGCTGTGGCCGATATTGCATAATAAACCGATCTAGCCACCGACGACGGCGCGATGGGGAACCAGAAAGTAATTGCAAGTCGTCTGGCTCAAATAACACCACTGGATACTTATGCGCCTCTGGGAGCCGATAATAGGTCTGATTATCAATGCGAAATTGCTTGCGCCCGCTGGTGCGGCTCGGGTCAAATGTCACCGTTCGCTGGTGGTGTAAACTCCGCACGTCAATGCGATACCACGGACTACCATGCATCAGAACCGCAGCGTCATTGCCACGAAACGACCCACCGCGCAGGGCAATATATATCGCCTCTAATAGCGACGTTTTACCCGTGCCGTTTTTACCAGTTAGCAGTAGTGACGTATCCTGCAAATCTAACACATACTGCTCATGGCTGCGAACATGCTGCAACGCTAGCGCTGAAATACGCATTAGTTAACTCTTTAGTGGCATAATAATATGAATAAAATCTGGCTGATCAACATTATCGTGGAGCACACAAGGGCTTAGCTTACCGCTAAACCGAAACATGCTCCGGCTACCTTCTAGCACGCTTAAAGCGTCGCCAATAAAGCGCGAATTTAATGTCACTTGCCCCTCGCCCGCAACCTCTGCTGCAGCTTCAGAATCGTTTTCACCCAGCTCAGAAGCAACCGAGTGAACTTTTACCGATTGGCTCACGTCGCTCACGTTTACCGTTACACTACCACCAGAATCACGTGCAAATAGCCCAGCCACTTTCACGATACGGCTAAACTCCGCCTTATCAAGCACTGCAGTTACCTTTGATAGTTCTGCATCAGGAATTAGCTGCTGATAGTCGGGGAAGTTACCGTCGATAAGCCGGCTCGTAATCTCAATCCCATCAGCGCGGAACCTGGCCTGATTCTCATCGAATAGCACTTCAATCTTGTCCATATCATCGTGCAAATTACGAGCCACTTCTTGCAAGCTCGAAGCCGGCACAATTGCTGATACCGTGCTCTCGGTCGCTACTAATCGGCGCTGACTCAGTCGATAGCCATCAGTAGCCGCTAGATACAAATGCCCGTTATGTGAGTGCCAGTACACACCCGTAAGCACCGGACGGGCAGCATCACTACTCGCCGCCATGATCGTCTGAGACAGTGCTCGCTTAAAATCAGCCGGGTTAAGTTCGTAGCGGATCGCATAGTCTTCCTCAATATCAGGCAGTTCTGGGAATTCAGTCGCATCCATACCGTGAATTGTCGATGAAAATTTACCCGATTTAACGTGCAAATGCGTGCCTTCCACCTTTAAATTCACCGGTCCAGCTGGCAAGCTAGACACAAATTCAGTAATGAGCCGCGCTGGCACTGTAATTTGCCCGGGGCTGCTCATTTTAGCGCCAATGTGCATTGTTGCAGCAATCTCTAAGTTCGTGGCCGCCACAAGTAGCTGCATGCCATCTGTTTGCAACAATATATTGTTTAAAATCGGTAATTGGCTGCGGCCATTTGCCACGCGCCCAATAGTTGACAAAGCTTTCGACAGGTTCTCTTGTGTAACGGTCAATTCCATATCCTTTATTATAAATAATCACTAAAGAAAATAAAAGAAATGGAGATGGTTATAAGCCCTGTGGATATGCGTAAAACCTGCTACCTAGCAGTGGTAATAAGCGGCCTAAGTATGTGCAAAAAGAGCGTAAAACATGCGAATAGGTATGCCTAGTAGTACACATGTTTTACCCGGCAATTCTTTAGGCGGCATAGTTGCCACAATCTATCCATAGCTGCCAATAAAAAACTGCACACCTTTTCCGTGTGCAGATGGGGTGTTGTGCGCAGCTTTTCCACAGTAAATACCCGGTAGATAACAATACTATGCAATAAAAATACTAATTATGCAACAGATCACGAATTTCAGAAAGCTGCTCGCGTAGCGCAATGTCTAGCTTGCTGGCGGTTTCAATTTTTTCTACTGAGTGAATCGCAGTCGTGTGATCTTTACGGCCAAGCTCTTGGGCAATTTTTGGAAAACTTAAATGTAGCTCGCTGCGCAGTAAATACATGGCGATGTGGCGTGGCATAGCAATATGACGACTTCGTTTTGCGCTGGTGATCTCTTTGTAGTCGATTGAGAAATAGCGGGCGGTTTTTTCGACAATTTGCTTTGGCGTGATGTGCTGTGGACGGGTCGCGCGGGCAGAACCAATCAGCCCCTCGGCAATCGAAACATCAGGAGTGATACCGCGCATTTCTGAAAAGGCAAGAATCTGGTTTAAGGTGCCTTCAAGCTCACGTACATTGGTTTTGATATTTGAGGCAATGTAGTCGATTGTTGCACCATCTAGCTCAACCTCGGCTAGGTTAGCTTTTGCTTTAATAATGGCGCAGCGTGTTTCGAAGTCGGGCAGCTGAATATCAATTGCCATACCCCAGGCAAACCGGCTACGCAATCGGTCGGTTAGCGTTGGGATATCGTGCGGTGGCTGGTCTGAGGAAATAATAATTTGCTTATTATGCTGGTGCAGGGCATTAAAGGTATGGAAGAATTCTTCCTGCGTTTTCTCCTTGCCAGCAATAAATTGCATGTCATCGACAATGAGCACATCGACATTGCGATACTTATCTGAAAAGTTATTTTTCTTTAGGTAGATGCTGTCGAGAAACTCTTTAACGAATGTTTCGGTGGAAATATACAGCACTCGGGCGCGTGGATTAGCCTTTGCAATGTAATTACCTACCGCCTGAATAAGGTGCGTTTTACCAAGACCGACGCCGCCATAGAGAAAGAGTGGGTTATACTTTGTGCCCGGAGTACGCGCGACAGCCTGGCAGGCATTGAAAGCCAGGTCGTTACTCGATCCCACGATGAAATTATCGAATGTGTAGCGTGGGTTGAGCGTTGTATTTGGTTGCGCCGCAGTGATCGATGATGGTCGAGCAGCTGTTGGCGCAAGCGGCACGAGATCATCAGCAGTAATTGGCTGCTTTGGCTGCAGCGAGGCTGTTGTCTCACGGTTAACGACGGTGCGGCGGTGACTACTTGAGCCAACCTCAAGCCGCAATGTTGGGTTAGGTATGCCGTTTTTTTCTAATAAAGCAATAATTTGCGCCTTGTAGCGGCTTTCAATTTGGCTTTTTGCAAAGACATTATGCACGCTTAGCACAATGACATTGTCGTCTTGGCGAACGAATCGTACGCGGCTTAAGAAGGCGACGAACATGCTACTTGGCACAGTCAGCTCGAGTTCACCCAAGACACTTTGCCAAATTTTTTCGTCCATTAAAAACACCTACCCGTTCTCCCACGCCGACTACGTTTGTTTGATTTACTTACTTGTTTTCATTGTACGCAAAAGGGTAGTTTTCCACAAGAGAGAAACCAGAGAAGACAGCTGTATTAAAAAGACAGCCGATTCGGGGTACTATTTTTCCACAGGTAGCGACTACCACTGTAAATATTGTGGAAAACAAACCGCTTATGGTGGATAGTATTGGTTGCCATTACGCTTATGGCAGGCGGCACACTTGCATATGACGATATATTGCGCTAAAATGCAAGGGATATGCCAAAACGAACATACCAACCACACACAAGGCATCGTGCACGGACTCACGGATTCCGCGCTCGCATGTCGACTAAGGCCGGACGTCTGGTGCTAAAGCGCCGCCGCCTAAAGGGACGCGCTAAAGTCTCAATCTAATGAGCGATAAACTACCTACAATTGCTGCAGGTAGTTTTTTGTTTGCGGTAGAGCTTATAGTAGAGTGGTATTTATCGGGTAGGCGATGGTATACTAATGGGGTATGTTACAATTCCAGAACCGGTTCCACGGTCATAGTAGTCTCAAATATGTGTATAAGCACGGCGTTAGTCAACGCTCACGAATGATCACTGTGCGTTCAATTCATAACCCGCGTCGTCAGCATGCACGGTTTGCCGTCGTTGTGAGTAAGAAGATTTTAAAGAGTGCGGTTGGGCGAAACCGAATTCGCCGCCGCGTATATGAAGTTATTCGACAGGAGCTTCCTAAGCTTAAGCCATCACATGACGTAGTAGTGTTAATCTTCTCAAGTGAAGTGCGCGATATACCGTTTACCGACCTGCAAGAAAATATGTGCAGCTTGCTGGATCGTGCTGGACTCTACCGTGAGCAGCGGTAGCGCGAAGCACTAACGCTAGCTAAAGTATGGTATAATTATATCCGAAATAACAATCGGTAGTTATGTTACATACCTAAGAAACATAGAGAAAAGGATACCTCGTTGCATGCTTGAAACACTTATAGTGCAGCCGATTTTCAACCTTTTGGTAGCAATTTATAGTATTGTACCTGGTTCGGATTTCGGTATTTCGATCATCTTGTTCACGGTGCTGGTGCGACTTGTGCTATGGCCGCTACTGCGGGCGCAGCTACATCAGTCACGGGCGATGCGTAAGCTTCAGCCAGAACTTGCTAAAATAAACAAACAACACAAAGATAACCCGCAGGCTCGTGGCTATGCCATGATGGAGCTGTATAAGCGGCACAATGTTAAACCGTTCCGCTCTATTCTAATGGCGCTTATTCAGCTGCCAATTTGGATCGGTATTTACCAGGTGGTGCGTATTTTAACGGACCACGCAGCTCACCCTGAAAAGCTTGGGCAGTTGGCGTATCCGTTTGTGCAGCAGCTTGGTGAAGTGCAAAGGGTGATCGCGCACCCAGAGGCGTTTAATAAAACACTATTTGGCGTTATTGATCTAACTCGTCATGCACTCGACTTCGCTCATTTCGATGGCGTGACGATTATACTCTTTGTTATCGCGATAATTGGTGCGTACTTGCAGTGGTTGATTGTACGCCAGACCATGCCGCAAACTGGTAAGCCAAAAACCTTCCGCCAGATTATGCAAGAAGCTGCAGAAGGCAAGCAGGCTGATCAGTCAGAGCTCAATGCACTTGTATCACGCAAGATGAATGGTATTTTGCCATTTATGATGTTCTTTATTATGATTAGCGTGCCGGGTGCGTTGGCGCTATACATGGTAGTATCTAACGTGATGGTTTATTTCATGCAGCGATTGATTTTGCGTGAAGACCAAGATGAACTCCAAGAGATTGCTAGTGAGCAGAAAGAAACGCTTGCGATGCGTGCAA
Source organism: Candidatus Saccharimonadota bacterium (assembly GCA_013333495.2). Classification (GTDB taxonomy): domain Bacteria; phylum Patescibacteriota; class Saccharimonadia; order Saccharimonadales; family Saccharimonadaceae; genus VGLK01. The sequence continues at coordinate 30,110 of JABCOR020000012.1, forward strand.
AGAAGGCGGAAAAGGCAGAGATTGTCGCAACGGTGCAGGCCAAGAAGAGTGGTAAAGGTAAAAAACAGACCAAGCAAACGTCTGAGACAAATATTACACGGGTGGTAGCAAAAACTGGTAAACGCAAAAGGAGCTAGTAGCTAATGACACGGGAACAAGCAGTTACATTTTCTCAAAAGTTCATCGAAGATGTATTGACCTTTTTTGAGCTAAATATAGCAGTATCGGTACAATTAGTCGGCGATATTATAGAGGTAGATGTGCCGCATAATAGTGAGAGTCGGCTGCTGATTGGCCGAAACGCAGAGACGTTGCGTTGCTTGCAGCACCTCCTTTCTGCTGCTTTGCAGGCACATGATAGCCCGGTAGCTCGTGTTAATGTTGATATTGCTGATTACAAAAAGCAGCGTGCCCAGGTGCTCGCCGATAAGGCCCGTGGCTGGATGCGGCAAGTGCGTGAAACGGGCCAGCGCAAGGAGGTGTCGCTTAACCCCGCTGATCGACGCACTGTGCACCATGTGGCAGAGGAGTTTAGCGACATTTCAACCCATTCTGAAGGCGAAGGTCGCGATAGGGTGCTGGTAATTGAGCCAGCTGCCTAATATGCGGTAGAACATAGCTTATCTAGCAAAAACCACCAAGCAAAACTTGGTGGTTTTTTATTTGCAGATAAGTTTATGAGCGGCGTTTTTGCCACTCGTCGGCGACAATCTTGCGCATTTTCATGATGAAGAGGTTTTTATTAAAGCGGCGGGCTTTTTGGGCAAGAAGTGGTGGATTGAAGGTTGTCTTTTCAGCTTTTTGGATGGCTTGAATAAGGCTGTCTACTGTTTGCTCATGGAATAAAATACCGCTGACGCCATCTTGCACAATATCGAGCGTGCCACCCTTGCCATACCCGATGACCGGTGCGCCGGCAGCTAATGCTTGCACCTGAACGATACCGAAATCTTCTTCGGCAGGGAATAAAAAGCCTTTGGCGCTATTTAGTGCCTTGGTAAGCTCAGTGTCAGAGGCGTCACCAAAGCGGTCGGTGTAAAATTCCACAGTAGGGCCAGCCATGTCGACGAGTTGCTGATGCTGACTGCCGTTACCAAACACCTTGAGCGGTACGCCAAGTTTTGTGGCAGCAGCAACGGCTAAATCGATACGCTTATAGGGCACCTGACGGCCCAGTGCAATGTAATAGTCGCTGCGCACTTCATTTGGTGAAAAGCGATCAACATCCACCGGAGGGTACACCACCTGCGATGGGCGATGGTAATAGGTTTTAATGCGGTTTGCAACTTCGTGTGAATTAGCCAAAAATAGGTCAACGCGGCGGGCTGCTGCCAGGTCTTGGCGGCGCAGTGGCGGCACGAGCAGCGGCATTGACAGCCGAATAAGTGAGTTTAGTTTGCCAAAGCCAGGATCAGCTTTATATTCGTGATAATGGCTCCAGTAATAGCGAATTGGTGTGTGGCAGTAGCAAATGTGTAGCTGGTCTGGCCTGGTGCGGACCTGCTTACTCTCAGCGCTTGAGCTTGAAATGATGATGTCAAACTCGCTAAGGTCTAAATCACGAAACGCCTTAACGCGCAGCACAGGAAAAAATTTGTGCAGTTTTTGCAGGCGACGAGGCAGGCGTTGTAGCCACGTCGTGCGAACGTCGAGGTGCTGAAAAGCAGGCATTACCTCTGGGGTGAAGGTTGAAGTGTAAATAGGTGCTCCAGGGAAGGCTTCGGCCAGAGCTAGCACGACATCTTCGGCGCCACCCATATTGGTAAGCCAGTCGTGTACGATTGCTATTTTTGGTGGTTGTTGCTTCGTCATTTATTTTGCTCCTTTTCGGCGGAATACTACGGCAATAGTTTTTAGTAGAATTTTTATATCAAGCCAAAAACTCCAGTTGCGGGCGTAGTATAACTCTAGTTCAATGCGCTCTTCAAAGCTGAGGTTGCTGCGGCCAGATACCTGCCATAGGCCAGTTACTCCAGATTTAACGCTGTGCAGCAGCGCGGTGCGAGTTTTATTGAATTTTACCTCTTGTGGCAGAATCGGGCGTGGACCGACTAGGCTAAGCTCCCCCTGAATCACATTGAGTAGCTGTGGCAGTTCATCAAGCGAGGTGACGCGTAAAAAGTGGCCAAACTTGGTAACGCGGGGGTCGTGCTCCACTTTGTGGTGCTTTTTGTATTCTTTCACGAGATCTGGGCGGCCCATTTCCGCAAACTCTTCGGCAGCATCTTTTTTGCCGAACTCTGGGCGCATGCTGCGGAATTTATACAGCTTAATTGGCTTCGAGAACTGAGTGAGGCGAGCACTTTTGTAGAAAACAGGGCCAGGATTAAAGATTTTTTGCAGAATAATCAAGGTAATAAACAGTGGTGATAGTACTATGAGGGCAATAATGCCAAGAATAAAGTCGAAGACATTTTTTACAATTGCTCCCCAGCCGATAAGCGGCGTTTGGCTAACGGTGATGATTGGGTAGCCAAGGAAGATATCAATCGTGTTCTTGCCGGTATAAAACTCTGGCTCTCCAGGGATGAAGTTATACTGAATGTGATGCACCTGGGCGCAGGCCATAATTTGCTGGTTACGCTCTTCTGAGTCGTATAAATCAGTCTGGATGATGGTCGAGATGCGTAGCTTGGTGACGTCATCGAGGGCTTTGGTAAGCGAGCGGTAATGAATTGGCTGGGTAATGTGCCGTGGAATGACTCCTTTTGGTCCGGCAATTGCGACAATTTCATAGCCACTTTTTTTCGTGTCAGACAGCGTGGCTGCAATGTCGGTGGTAGCTGCTGAGTTACCGACGATCAGCACGCGGCGCACACCAACGCCATACCGGAACAGCGCGCTACGCATAAGGCGGAGGAATTCACGCACTAGGGTGACCATAACAGCGGTAATACCAAAGGCATACAGTGCTACCAGGCGGGCAGGGAAGAGACGGGTGCCGATGGCATACTCACAACCAATAACAAGCAAAATACCAATGAAGACACCGATTAAAATCTTAGACCATTCAACGAGGCGGCGATTATACACCCCAGCCGAATACAGACCAAGGGCGGCAAAAATCCCGATCCAAATAGGGGTGATAAGAATAAAAGACACCAGGTATTCCTGGGCGTATACATCTTCAAGCAGCGGGCGGTGGTCGAGCTGTACGCGGACAATGTAGGCCAGAACGAAGGCAGCTACGAGCGTTAAGATATCTGCAAAGATAAGTAATAGACTGTAGTATTTAGAATTACGTGACGGCATGGCGTTAGTATAGCACCTTTCAGGGGGAAGTGCGATATAATGGCAATATGATGAAGCAGAGAATAGAACAGGTATTGCGGTGGACGATGGCAATAGTGATAGTGGGCGTTTGTGTACATGCGCCGCTATCTGTAGTGATTGGTGTACATGTACCAGCGATGGCGACGCCGGTGAAAGCTTGGAAGGAACTGGTGCTGCTCGCGGAATTAGCGTTGCTACTGTGGTATGGCCTGCGGTATCATCCGCGGCGGCTGCGAGCAGGAATTACTGGAAAACGTAGTTTGCCACTGTGGCTCGGCATTGCTTTTATGGCTGTGCACGGGGTTAGTATGCTGCTATTTCATAATGGCTTGCAGGCGATGATAGCCGGATTTTTAATTGATGTTCGGGCGGTGCTGGCTTTTAGTGCGGGCTACGTGGGCGTTCTATGTGTGCCACATATGTGGACTTATGTGCGGCGCAGTTTGTTGATCGGTGCAGCAATTGTACTGGGCTTTGGCTGCTTGCAACTTCTATTGCCGCCGGATAACTTAGCAGTACTTGGCTATGATAAAACCAAAAACATTGCGCCGTATCTAACAGTAGATCAAAATGAAGCCTATGTGCGCATTAACAGCACTTTGCGGGGGCCAAATCCACTTGGGGTGTATGCCGGTAGTGTGCTCGTTATGGCGCTGGTGGCACTGATATACAAGCTGCGCCAGAGCGAGGTGCAGAAGAAAAGGGAATATTGGTGGCTGGTGGCACTGATAGTAATGGCCGGAGTGGTGCTTTGGGTGAGCTATTCGCGTAGTGCACAAGTGGGTGCAGCGGTAGCAGCGGTAGCAGCCCTACTGTATATGTGGCGCGATAAACTATCGTGGAAAGTGGGACTAGCGGCAATAATGGTGACATTAGCGCTTGGTGCGGGGGCATTTGCGCTGCGGGATTCATCGTTTATTTCACATGTCGTGCTACACAAAAACCCGCACGAGGCTAACCAGGTTGACTCCAACGAAGGCCATGGCAGTTCACTGCAAACTGGCATTACCGAGCTGCAGTCACATCCACTAGGGGCTGGAGTTGGTACCACTGGTTCAGCTTCATTGCTGGGTCGGCGTCCGGCAATGATTATAGAAAATCAGTATTTATTTGTAGCACATGAAGTGGGCTGGGTGGGGCTAGTTATATTTATGGCCTGGCTGGGCGCAATACTGGCTGATGTGTGGCGAGTGCGGCGTGCATTTCCTGTGGCTGCAGTAGGGTTGCTCGCTAGTGGGCTTATTTGTATAATTACCGGTATGCTACTGCCAGTCTTTGTTGACGATACAGTGACAGTGCTGTGGTTTGCATTAGCAGGGGTAATATTAGGCAGACAACCGAGGACAGAAATAATATAACCTCGATATTGGAGCCTTTGACGTTGATAAAACTAGTGTGGAACCCCTATATTTAAGAATGAAAGCTTTTTCATAAGGAAGGTAGGCATCATGAAAACCAAAAAATCGAAAGAAATTTTCTGGAGGGTCATCCCAATTCTCGTAGGCGGAGGAGCCTGGCTAACTATGCAGGATATTTCATGGGGTGTAGTAGACCCCGCGAAAGTCGGTCTCGTATTCGCACTGATCAGCCTCATTTCGCTTATCGGGGTTCTCTTCGATAAAAACTCCGATAGCTCACGAGCGCACGAGACTATACGTAACGCCAATAGGTCAAAGGAGGATTAAGGAGGGTTATTCATTAGGGGTGATCACCAAGGGTACACCATCTAAAGTGCAGATAATCTGGTGGTTGAATCCAGCACAGTGGTGTATTTTACATTAGCGAAAGTTAGCATAAAAAACGGGGCCGCGTGGCCCCGTTAAGTAGTTTCACGAAATATATAACAGTAATTTTAAATATTTAATGATAGTATAGAAAGTAGTATGACATTAAATATTGGCACATAGGCAAAAATGTAACCTGTGTAACAAAAGGAGCTAAAAGTATGAGCCGGAATCTTACCCCTGAACCGGTGGCGACGGGCAGCGCAGAAACCCGAATCGGTCAGCTTCGCTGGCGTGAATACGGTGGTCCCCGTGAA
>JABCOR020000013.1 GCA_013333495.2 Candidatus Saccharimonadota bacterium
CTTCTCAAGCTGAAATTGATAAGATAATTGCCGCACTACAAGGCAATTTTGAAGACAAGGTTTACGATTATACCAAAATATTTTTCACCGGCGATGATGCTTTGCCGCGCTGGGCGGGGTATAAACTTGGGTATTACTTTGTGAAGCAACACCTACATCAAACTAGTCAGACTATTGCACAGGCGACTTTAGCAAGTTACAAGGATTTTATCCTATAAATTGAAGAGTCCCCGTCGTGATATGCGTAACAACGGGGACGAGACGTAGTTTTCATCAGGGCTCAAGGTGACGGTATGCACCACGTGTCCCAGACACCTAAGCTCATTATAAACTATAGTCCATTCATCAGTCTTGCTGGTCGACTTCACGAGATATATGCCTGAGAAGTTCGAAGCAGGTACACTGAACTATACAGGTATCGTAGCGCTTGGTGCTTCGTCAAGTTATATTTCCGATATTAGTTTAGCCACTATTAGGCAACATGAGTATAGCTTGCTAGAGTACCTAACAAAAGAGCTTAGTGCTATTTCAGGATTAGCTATTATAGGTGGCGATGATATAAATATGAAGGTGTCTATTATTTCATTTGTTATCGAGGGCATTCCTTCTAATGAAGTATCGAAGATTCTTGATGAAAGGTACGGCATTATGACAAGACCAGGTATTCAGTGTGCTCCACTTGCTCACAAGGCTCTCGGAACATCGCCAAATGGTACAATAAGAGTAAGCCTGGGGTTCAATAATACTAAAGAAGAGTGTAAAAAGCTCATCAAGGCTATAAAGGAAATAGTCAAAAGTAATTAATTATAGGGAGGTAGTATGCCAGTTTACAACAAACTAGTACGAGATAAGATTCTTGAGATCATCAAAAACAATGGACAGAAGTCTACTCACAAAATACTAAGCAATGAAGAATATGTAAAAGAGCTTATTAATAAACTTAGCGAAGAAGTTGAGGAATATAAGACCGATAAAAATACCGACGAGCTGGCTGATATTATGGAAGTAATCTATGCTCTAGCCGATATCCATGGCTGTACACCCGAGCAGCTTGAAGATATTCGTGCAGAAAAAGCAGAGAAGCGTGGTGGATTCAATGACAAAATATTTTTGATCAAAGTTGAGGATTAGAGAGGTGCACAAGAGTCAAGACTGTTTCTTTTGTAAAGTGAGCCAAGTAGATTAGTATCCCTCCAAGCTATGGAGGGATTTTTTATTAGGGAAGTTTTTGCTATCTTGGCCGCGTGCTGTGCTATACTGGAGCCTATGATACACGTATTCGCAATGGGGGTAGCGTTACTCGTCGTGGCACTTTTGGTCGGCTTCATGGTGGTGCGGTTGCCGTTACTTCGAAAACTATTCTTACCAACTGCAGTGGCATCTGGACTACTGCTATTATTGCTTGGTCCGGAGATAGCCGGTAAATATATACCTATGCTATCATTGCCGTCCGAGGTGTATACAGTGTGGTCTCGCATGCCACCGCTATTGATCAATGTTGTGTTTGCAACGTTATTTTTAGGTAAGCCACTGCTAAAATTTACAGAAATGGGCAAGCTGGCCGCTCCGCAGGTGGCATTTGGACAGACAATCGCCTGGGGGCAATATATGATTGGCGGTATCGTAGCTTTGGTTATTGCCGTGCCGGTATTTGGGTTGCCTCCAGTGAGTGCTTCGCTACTGGAGATTAGTTTTGAAGGTGGGCACGGCACTGTGGCTGGGCTGTCTCGTGTATTCCAGGAGTTTGGGTTTGAGCAAGGCAAAGATATTGCTGTAGGGTTGGCCACAGCAAGTTTAATCTCGGCACTGGCCATTGGAGTTGTGGTGATTAATATCGGTCGGCGCCGTGGGTGGTTTGCTCATGAAGATGCTGCGCAGCTCGTGCGACAAAAAGCATACACAGCGCACATTTTACATGAGATTGGGCAGCAAGGGGTTCGCGTGCGGCAGCATATTACTCCGTGGCGTTTGGCTCACCATGGTATGTTGATCGTGGCCAGTGTTTTTCTCGGCTGGCTGCTCCACGAGTGGCTGCTGTCGATCGAGCGGGCGACATGGGGTCAGGGCGGTGTCACAATCATTGGTTATTTACCAATTTTTCCGCTCTGTATGTTTGGTGGGATGATTATGCAGTATGCGTGGAGGCGCCTGGGGCTAGTTATCTCTCGGGAAATTGTGGCGCTATATAGTTCGCTTGCGCTGATGGTGCTCATCGCAACGGCTATTGGCACTATGTCGCTAGAGTTTTTGCACACGAGTGCTGCTGCGTTTGTAGTGTTCTATTTGGCTGGTACAACCTGGCTGCTATTAATGCTGCTATTGGTTGCCCGGCATATTTTCCCAGATCACTGGTTTATTAATGCCATTATTAGTTTTGGCCAGGGTATGGGAATGACGGCGACGGGGCTATTGTTCGCCCAGATGACTGACCCAAAAAACCGCAGTGGTGCTGTGGAGGGATTTGGGTATAAGCAGCTGATGTTTGAGCCGTTTATGGGTGGTGGCCTAGTGACAGCGCTATCGATGCCAGCGATTGTGCTGCTTGGGCTGCCAATGTTTACGGCGTTATGCGCGGGTATATCAGCTACCTGGCTAGTGGCTGGGTTATGGTACGCACACACGGTTCGGCGCAGCAGCGTGGGCAGGCAGTAGAACTATGGTATAATAATAGCCATGACAACGCAGAATACGCAGACAGGGACAGCTCGTTTTTTTGTTCCGACAACTCGACGCCAATGGATGTACGTGATTGCAGCAGGTTTGGCTGCTGGTATTGTGGCTTGGCTAGGGGGTATATTACTTACATTATGGGTGTTTACACCGCTTTTTTGTCAGGCAACCGATAGTATAGCATTGTGCGCAACAACTGAGTTTGCTGGTACGCATACCGCAACTATTTTTGCTATTGTGGTAGGAAGCATTATTTTAATTCGTTCAGATATCGTGCGGCCATTGCTCGTTAGTATTGCAGCTGGTTTGGTGCTTTGGGGGCTACAACTATGGGGATTCCCATCGGATTTTGCTAAGGCGCTTGTAGTTGTGCTTTTGTACCCGGTTGTGTACGCAGCACTATTTTGGCTAACACGACCAAACAAGGCTTGGCTGGCACTCGTACTGGCTCTGGCCTTTGTCGTCATTACGAAGATTGCCACGCTATAGACGTAGCTGGCCGTGTTATAATAGCGACATGGAATATGTCGCTATTTTTTGTAGTGCAGCGGCGCTAGTCGCTGTGGTGATGGTCTATATGCAGCTACGTAGCGAAGGTCGGCAGCGTGATAACGCACGGCAGCAGGCCACCGACTATGTAAAGAGTGATATTGCGCAGCTAACACGTGCGGTGCAAGAGTTTGAGCAGGTGTTATCGCAGCGGCTAGATGGTAGCCAGCAGGTTGTGCAGCAAAGTTTGCAAAAACAGCTGGGGCAGAGTAATGAGCTTGTGCGTGATATTACAGAGCGTCTATCGAGGCTAGATGAGACCAACCGCCGCGTGGTAGATGTTGCGGAAGAACTAAAGACGCTGCAAACGGTACTGCAGAATCCAAAGCAGCGCGGCGTATTCGGTGAGTACTATCTGCAAAGTGTGCTTGATAATATATTGCCACCACATCATTACCAGATGCAGTATGCGTTTAGCGACGGCACGATAGTCGATGCTGCACTTTTTCTAGACAAGGGCAAGGTACTGCCAGTGGATAGTAAGTTTAGCTTGGAGAATTATAATCGCTTGGTGGCTGCAGAAGATGAAGAACAGCGCCGTAAATTCCGGCGATTAGTACGGAGTGATTTAAAGCGGCGTATTGATGAGACGAGCAAATATATCCGTCCAGAAGAAGGAACGATGGAGTTTGCTTTTATGTTTATTCCTAGCGAATCACTCTATTATGATTTGCTTGTCGGAAGCGTTGGTAGTCAGGCAGATGCGCGCGATCTGGTTGAGTATGCCTTTCGTGACCGCAAGGTTATTGTGGTGAGTCCAACGAGCTTCATGGCCTATTTACAGACAGTATTGCAGGGGCTACGTAGCTTACAAATTGAAGAGCAGGCTAAGGAAATTCAGAAACGGGTCGTAGAACTAGGGCGGCACATTAATCAGCATGAACAGGCGATGCAGAAGCTGGGTCGTTCTCTTGGCACTAGCGTGGCTCGCTACAATGACGCCCACAAGGCGCTAGCCCGAATCGATAAAGACGTGGTACGTGTTACTGGTGATCCTGCTGATTCACCCGGAGTGCAGCCGTATACGCTTGAGGCACCAGACGAAAGCACTCGGTAGGTTGCGCGCAGGAGATATCTAGGTTATAATGTAGGAAGAATTATACATAACCTTTTCTAGGGGGAGCTAGTAGCGTTATTTAGTTAATAAGCATATGGGGGATATGATGCAGGGGGTACGTATAGCTGTCCGCGCTAGTGTGTGGACGATAATATTTGTTGGGTTAGTGGGGTTTTTGCAGGCGTTTTTACCGTCTGCACGTGCAATGGCGCTTGACGCTAACATTGTGATGACCGCCAATTCACCGCAGCGGAGCGATTACAATCCTGCTGAGAATATCACGACAGGTGTATCTCTTGATGCGGGGCCAATGCCAAAAGGTAAAGGGTACGATGGGGCGTATCTTGAAGTTGAAATGCCCACTATGCGCTACGGCGAGTATACTCAGCCAGGAAAGCGCAACGTATGGCCGGAGACGGTAGACCAGGGCCATTTGATCGATAGTGGTGACAATGGCTTTTCGGCGCCTGTCGGTGGTAATATTGCTAGTCGTTCGGCGCGAGAAGAGAATGGCAAGACGTATATCAGGATTAATTTTAAGAGAATTGATGCTACTGTGCGGGCAAGTTTTCCGTATGTTTTCTCTTTTGCGGATCGAGTAACTCCACGAGATACAACACTGCAGCCAGTTTACCGGCTCTACTCAGCTGATGGTGAGCTGCTAGCCGAAGCGCGCGATAAAGTATATCGTGCAACATATGATGAGTATCGATTTGATAAACGAAATCTTCGCCGCGATAAAGCTCAGTATCGAGAGGTCTATGCAGGTGCCGTTACGGGCGATAGGGTTGCAGCTGATAGCAAAGAACTTGTGCCATTTTATTTTATCGTTGAACCATCAAATAACCGATTGCGTCTCGCGCAAAAAGCAAAAATAACCGATGTGCTACCAACGTACACCAACAGCAAAGGTCAGACGGTGCGTGCAGTATTTGATCCTGCGCAAAATCCAGGGTGGGTAGACAATCATGATGGCACAGTAAGTTATGAATATCAAACAGACACAGCGGGATTTGGGTATGCGAATACTAATGTCTTTGATAAAACGCTCACCTTCATTAATCAGAATGCAATTTTGAAGCTATCTTTCCCTGATATACAAACCCATGAAAACGGGCGGCAGAAAGAATATAGTAACACTGCTAAGATTGAGCTGACACCGATCAATAAGGGCGACAACGAACCGCCAATGGTATATGAAAATTCAGTAAATTACCGAATTAAAAAGCAGATGGCAGATAGCAGCGGTCTCTTTAATAAGGCCCCATCGGATAACGTGCGTGGAGGTATTGCGCATGATAATAATTCCATGGCACTAAAGGAGTATTCATGGGCGCTGGAAGTGCGGAATGACACCATATATCCGATGCGCAATATTGTGTTCACAGAGCAAGATGGGTTAGACCCACGACTATTTATGTCGTCGGTTAGCTATGGGTTTTTTGAGCGATATCCTGGTGGACTGAAGATTGTTACCGGCATATGGTTGAGGGCTTATAAGCCTGATGGCAGTTATGACGATATTAAAGGAAACCCCAAAGACTCGTATAATAGCCGTTTGCAAGTAAACAGTGAGGCGACGACAACTATTTCGGACAATGATACGCGTATTATTCATGGCGACCTGAAGCAGAAAGACGCTCCTGACGCAAACCCGAAATATACAAAAATAGAAGTTCACTTACCTGATGATTATGAGCTTCCGGTGGGTAATACGCTAGATTTTACTATTGGCACACGCTTTAAAAATCCATTTACGGTACCATTTGAGGTGGGTAAGCCAGTCGTAAACCGCACAAAGGCAGCTGCAACTATTATGAGTGAATCTCCGCGTGCTGTGAGTACGGACGTGTCTGCTCAGGCTGTTTTTGTAAAGCAACAAGAGAAGGTGGCATTCCGTAAAAATTGTGGGGTCAACCCAAATGCTACCGTAGGAGCGCGGTTTAACTGTGAGATTGTTGTTGACTTTAGGCAGGCATCTCGTGCACGGTTTTATAAGAATCCAAAAGTGGTAGATCTTCTGCCAGAAAATATTGCTGTCGTTGATAATTCCAATCATGCTATTGAGCCGTCTGAGCAGAACATGGGATTTGTGCGTGATGATATTCAGCCGGTGAAGCGTGAGGTGATTAAGAACTATAAGGGGACAGGTAGAACTGCACTAGTGTGGGAGTTCCCGTCTGGGCGGTTGCCTGAATCGTTGAGCATTGCCTCACTTGGCGCGTTTAATGTTGTTAAGCGGTCAATTCCAACGCAGGCACAGGATATCGATAATAATAATGATAACGATGCTTACTTTACGTACGAGAACGATGATCCGTCTGGGTTCCCTGAAGAGCTTCAATCTGACCAGAAGAGCAAAGACGTGCTTGATATTAATAACAATAGCAAGACGGATGATACAGTACTTCATGTAGCAGCAAAAATTCCGGCGGTATTGCCACAAGAGGTTCGCAGCCAGAAGCAGATTCGCTCAACCGAGCAAGGAGCTAGTAGCGCTGGTCAACAGAATGCATGGTTAAGTAACGCACGCACGAATTTTGCGCTGAAAGATGAAGGAACCTTTGAATATAGGCTTAAGATAAGTAACTTTACCACTACGGGCCTAACTGGGCTGATACTGTATGATGTATTGCCGCATAAGGGTGATGCAAACGGTTCACAGTTTAGTGCTAATATGACTGGTCCGGCAAAGGTGAGTATTTCGGGCAAAGACGTGTCTGCAGACTATGACGTGTATTATCGCACCGATAAATATCCGAGCAATGACCCTGTTAAGGAAAAGGATGATCCAAGATGGACCACTGTATACCCTAAAGATGGTGCTGTGACGGCCATTAAGGTGCTACCAAAGCAGGGAAAGCAAGTGCCTAGCTATAAGATTGTTAATGTTGATCTACCTATGGTCGCGCCGGCAATCGACAGGGGCTTATCTGGCGCCAGTTCACATAATATGTTTTTTGTGAGCTATAACGGCGGTAAGAGCTTTGGTGGCTCGAATGACGTTGTTCATCAGCTTGCTGAAGTAGTAGATTTTAGTGGTACTAAAGAGTGGGACGACGGTAATGATGCCGATGGTGTAAGGCCAAAAGAGGTGACATTGAAGCTGTTTGCCAACGGTAGCGAGGTAAAGCGCCTGAAGGCAACAGCGGAAGGAAAGTGGCGCTATGATTTTGGCGTGTATCCTAAAAAAGACCACGGCCGCGACATTGAGTACCGCGTCGAAGAAGACCCAGTCCCTGGCTACCAGGCAGACATCCAAGGTACCACCATTACCAACCGC
>JABCOR020000014.1 GCA_013333495.2 Candidatus Saccharimonadota bacterium
AGTTAGATATTGAGAAGGCAGATAAGCTGCTAGAAGAGTCGGGCTGGAAACGTGGCGATGATGGAGTTCGCAGCAAGGACGGCGAGCCGCTTGAGTTGAAGATGGTTGTACGAAAGGGCAGTGGGCTTGAGTCTACCGCCGGAGAATTGCAACGGCAGTGGCAGCAGTTAGGGTTGAAGGTTGATATTAATGTTGTAGGGGAAGACGGTGCTGCTGACGCCTTCCAGACAGTATTGCAGCCGCGTAATTTTGATGTGCTGGTGTATGAATTAGCCTTTAATGGTGATATGGATCCGTATGCGTATTGGCACTCATCACAAGTTGGAACAAGTGGACTTAATTTCTCGAATTATAAAAATAGCTTGGTTGATGCAGCCCTATCAAGTGCCCGCGGAAAGTATGATACGCGTGGTCGCGTTTCAAAATATGTAACGCTAGCACGCAAATGGCTTGATGATGCGCCGGCACTTGGACTGTATCAGTCGGAGTATAATTACACTACCGCCAAGGGCAACCACGCGCTCAGTAAGGATGTTCAGCTTGTGCAGCCAACGAGCCGATATGCCAACATATTATACTGGGCGGTGCGCGAGCGTGAGGTTTACAAGACACCCTAACTTGTGCTATAGTACTCGCATGCACCGGTGGCGGAATTGGTAGACGCGCTAGCTTGAGGGGCTAGTGACCGTTTTAGGTCGTGGAAGTTCGAGTCTTCTTCGGTGCACCACAATCCCTTAGTAAAATAATACACACCACTTGTGGCGGCTTGCCTAAAGTGGTGTATTTAATGTAAGGATAATAAAAAAGACTATGATAACGAGCGGGCAAGGAGACAGGGACAGAATATGGCGCAGCATCAAAAGCAGCAGACATCATTTAGGTTAAGCGATAGGTATGGGCTTGGTGGTCTCGATACGCCGGATTGGCCTCGTGCTGCAGAATTTATCCGTAATCTTGGTGAGTACTATGTACTAGCAACGCAAGATAATATTGGCACCTGTATGGATGGGCGGCCAGGTAGTAGTTTGGTGGCAGTCCCAAACGGTGCTGGTGGTGCGCTATTGTATGCGATAGCTGATTATTTGGCAAGTGATGACGAGCAGACTGCTCACGAAACAATTGCGCGGAGTATATCGTCCGTTTACCAGCCGGGTAGTTCGCTACGTGTTCATCGAGATACGCATGCACAAGGCCAGGGGGCTGGTTGTGCTGCAGCAGATAAAATTGGGTTAGTGTTTGATATTATTGCTAAACGCAGTAAAGATGTGCAAGATCTTATAGGTAAGCTAGAGCTAGGTGGTTACGTGATGGATGAGCAGGCTCACCCGCAGATCGTTGCGCGGGCTCAGTCTGGCGGTAGCCTATTGCAGGCGAGTGGTGACCAGTTGGTAACATATGCTGACAATTGTCTAGCCTCCTTTGAGCCTTCTGGTGGTCACACTGATATACTACAGGGCAGCCACTGTGAAGCTGCTGTTGTAATGAATCGGCGCCACGGCACAACACTAAACCGCAGTGCTTTAGCACAAGATTTTGACGCGGCAGGCAAGCAGTATCAGGCATTCAATATAGATGTTTGGTCGTTTAAACCGTCAGCTCAGGCGCTTTATCCGGAAAATACGGACATGCAGCAGCGCGCTGCAATGGCGATGCTGTACTATAATGTTGCTGCTATTATGGCGCTATGTGGCGCAGACATGACAGTTGTGGCAGTTGAATAAAAAGAGGCAACAAAAAACATACGGCACCATAGATAGGTGCCGTATGTTTATAGGAGCAATGGTTTCCTAATCAAACTTGAATGACTGTACAAACTTATCAAAGTCTGCCTGTTCAACGTTGCTAGCGTGTAACGCATATACGCTAGTGCCCTTAACGATAACGGTAATGCGCATATCACCATCATTACCGCCAACGGCAGTTGCTGTTGCTGATGGGTAGCCGAGCAGCGTGCCATTTGTCATCGTAGTGACCTTACCTCCAGTAGACTCAGCAGCTGCCTTTAGCCCGGCTTCTAGGAAGGCGCGCTCTTTGCTTTTGGCTTGCTCTTCAGAGATTTTAAATGTGCTGACCATAATATGGTAGCTGCTGCCACTTGGCTGGCTATCCTCATAAGTAACTGTTGGTATTTCAAGCCCTTGCCCCTTGATGGTGTCGTGGGTGACTTTTGGCTCTGACATAAAGTTTACTGTAAAGCCATTTTCAGCAGAGTGATATGGGGTGGGCTCTTTTTGTTGCTGTTGGTTTATGACTTTTTTGCTGCGGTTATTTTGTGCATTTTGTATCATATGCCAGGCGGCAAAACCACCGCCAGCGAGAACAACCAGGGCAAGCACTATGATGATAATCAGGCGCACAGGGTGGCGTTTTTTGGTTGGCTGTTGCAATCTCATAAAGTCTCCTTTGTAATCCGTCTCTCTAGTGTAATCAGTATTATCTATCAGCGATACTGTCTTTATTAAGTATATCATATAGCTATACTTACCGGGCTCTGACAACAAAACCACCCATAAAAGAGTGGTTTATAGAAAACTATTTGGTACAGATGAGAGGACTCGAACCTCCACGTGCATAAGCACACTAGCACCTGAAGCTAGCGCGTCTACCAATTCCGCCACATCTGCGTGTACTTATAAATTGTACGGCGCAACGCGGTAAAATGCAAGGGCCAGCCTTTGTAAAATTGCCAGGTTACCGGGCCTAATGGTATAATCTTTGGCAAGAGGAGCCCGCAGTAACCAGGTGGGCAGGGACAAATACGATGAATGATACGACAAAATTGCGTAATATAGCAATTATTGCCCATGTTGACCATGGTAAGACGACAATGGTTGATGGGCTGCTAAAACAGAGTAATACCTTCCGTGATAACCAAGCGGAGATGGATCAGCAGCTCATTATGGACAGCGGCGATCAAGAGCACGAACGGGGCATTACTATTACTGCAAAGCAGACTGCGATTTTTTATAATGATTACAAAATTAACATCATTGATACACCTGGGCACGCTGATTTTTCTGGGGAAGTAGAGCGAACGTTAAATATGGCAGACGGTGTTTTGCTGATTGTAGATGCGCAGGAAGGGCCAATGCCGCAGACGAAATTTGTGCTCAGTAAGGCGTTGTCGCTCGGGCTAAAGCCAGTGGTGGTGATTAACAAAATTGATAAGCCCGCGCATCGCGTCAATGAGGTACTTGATGAGGTGGCTGATCTTTTCTTGGAGCTAGCGATCGATGAGGACCAGCTACATTACCCGGTATATTATGCGATTGGTCGAGATGGTAAGGCGTGGCGAGAAATGCCAGCAGATCCGAGCGCTCCGGCTGATTTGACGCCAATTTTTGAGGCGATCATTGCAGATATTCCGGCGCCGCAGGCAGCAGATGGTCCATTTCAACTGATGGTGACTAGCTTGCAGTATGATTCATTCCTCGGCAAATACGCGATTGGTCGAATTGCACGTGGCCGTGCTACAAAATCATTGCCAGTAGTGCTTATCAAGCGTGACGGTAGCCACGTGTCTGGTCGAATTGATAAGATATTTGGTTATCGTGGACTAGTGAAAGAAGAGCTTGCCGAGGCGCTGCCAGGTGATATCGTATCGCTTACTGGTATTGCAGAGGCTGAGATTGGCGAAACTATTGCCGACAAAGAGCAGCCAGAGGCGCTGCCTGGTATCACAATTGAGCAGCCAACGCTGCGCATGTACCTTGGCCCGAATACTAGTCCAATGAAAGGCCGTGAAGGGGAGTTTACGACGAGCCGCCAGATTGGCGATCGTTTGCAAAAAGAGCTTGAGACTAATGTGAGTTTGCAGGTGGAAGATAATGGTATTGGCTTTACTG
This sequence comes from Candidatus Saccharimonadota bacterium, assembly GCA_013333495.2. Lineage (GTDB taxonomy): Bacteria > Patescibacteriota > Saccharimonadia > Saccharimonadales > Saccharimonadaceae > VGLK01. The sequence continues at coordinate 3,846 of JABCOR020000014.1, forward strand.
TGGCCGGCAGGGGTGAGTTGCACCTGAGCGTCTTGATTGAGACGATGCGCCGTGAGGGGTATGAATTTGAGGTTGGCCGCCCTCAGGTGGTAACTATCACGGAAGATGGCGTCACAAAAGAGCCAGTAGAAGAGGTGCTGATTGAAGTTGGCCCGGAATTTGTGGGCGCTATTAGCCAAGAGCTTGGTAGCCGGCGCGCAGAACTAATAAAACAAGAAACCACAAGCAGTGGAGCAATGCGCATTAGCTACCGCATGCCAACGCGGGCGTTGATCGGTCTTCGTAATATTTTGCTAACAGCGACTAAAGGTACCGTTATCATGAACAGTTTACCTGCTGGATATGAACCAATTACTGCGCAGCTGCCAAAGACGCGCAATGGTGTGCTAATCGCCTTTGAAGCCGGCACGGCAACGCCGTATGCGCTGCAGGCGGCCGAGGCTCGCGGTGAGCTGCTTATTGGCCCAGGCACAGAAGTGTATGCGGGCATGATTGTTGGACAATACAACAGGCAGGATGATCTTGAAATTAACGTATGTAAGGCTAAGCACCTAACAAATATGCGTAGCAAGTCGAGCGATGGTACGGTGCAGCTAACGCCACACACACAGTTTAGCCTTGAGCAGTGTATTGACTTTATCGAAGATGATGAGCTGCTGGAAGTGACGCCGAAAAACTTGCGCCTGCGTAAGCGCTACCTTGATGCTACCGAGCGCAAGCGTGCTAACAAAAAATAGCAGCCCTCTTGTCTGCACTGATTTGCAGATATAGCGCACTCAGGGCTGCTGCGCAAGAGACCTGCCTTCACTAAGATTAGTACAAGGCAGGTTTTTATGATGATGAATGATTTGAGTTTGACTCGGCCTCTTTGGCAATTGTTGCTGCAACTTCTGCTGGCAAGAAGCCATCTGGATGCACAAAGCCGGCTTGCCAGCGATAGCCGTCGCCGTAGCCAAACTGCTGCAAGAGCGTTGTTTCAGCGTTACGTAAATGGAGTGGCACACTTGCGTTAGGGAATTGCTGGGCGCGGACTTCAGCTGTGTGCATCAGGTCGGTGGTTTGGCGTGATTTTTTACTTTTTGTCAGGGCGGTCGCGACATGGAAAAGAACGTAGCGCCCCTCTGGCAGCCCAATTGCCTGAACTGCCTGGAAGCCACTGATGGCCAGTCCAAGTGCACCATTGCCAGCTAGGCCAATATCTTCACTGGCGAAAATTACCATACGCCGCGCAATAAAAAGCGGGTCTTCTCCGGCCTGTAGCATACGGGCCAGGTAATATAGTGCTGCATCAACGTCGCCACCACGCATGCTTTTAATAAAAGCAGAAATAACAGCATAGTGAGCTTCACCCTTTTTATCATATGCAGGTGTTGTAGTTGCTGCAGCTTGGGCGACGAGCTCGGGGGTAATAGTGGCGCGGCCATTGCGTGATAGTTTTAAGGCTAGCTCGAGTACGCCAAGCGCAATGCGAGCATCTCCGGCGGCAACATCAGCTATTGCCTCAATAGCCTCTGGCTGCGCCGAGGTGATGTGTTTGTGCTGCAGCGCGCGCGTAATAATAGCTATAAGCTCATTTCGGCTAAGCGGCTGCAAGGTTAACACGCGACTACGCGACAATAGGGCGGTAATGATTTCAAAACTAGGGTTCTCGGTGGTTGCACCAATTAGCGTGATCAGCCCAGATTCGATATGCGGTAGAAACGCATCTTGCTGCGCTTTGTTGAAGCGATGAATTTCATCAACGAATAGTAGTGTGCGCTTGCCTAGCCGCCGGTTAAACTCGGCTTGCTCAACGGTTGCAATAATATCTTTTTTACCACTGGTTACCGCAGATAATTCTATAAAATCTGCTTGCATCTCCGAGGCCATGATGCGGGCGAGTGTTGTCTTACCGGTGCCGGGAGGCCCCCAAAAGATAAGACTCTCGGGCGCACCACTTTCAATAATCTGCCGCAAGATGCCATGAGCACCAAGAAGGTGTGGCTGACCAACGACCTCATCTAACCGTTTTGGTCGCAACTGCTCAGCAAGTGGCACATAGTGGTGATTCTCCATACTCTATTAGTATAGCGCATTTTGCTTGGTAGCGTGCCCGCGCCACTTTATAAGGCTAGTAGGTTATGGTAAAATAATCATAAATCACTACTTAGTATTAGAGGAGAGAGACAGAGGAGTATGATTTACTTAATTGTTATTGGTGCTATTGTGCTAGTATCTTTGCTCGCGCAAACAGTTAAAGTTGTTAACCAGTATGAACGCGGCGTGGTACTAACGCTTGGTCGATACACGGGCACAAAGCAGCCAGGTATTCGTATATTGGTGCCAATTATTCAGCGCATGATTAAAGTGGATGTGCGATCAACACCAATTGATGTGGCAAAGCAGGAGGTTATTACAAAAGACAACGTGACAGCAGCGATTGACGCGGTAGTGTATATTCGTGTACTCGATGCGCAGCGTGCTGTGCTTGAAACGACAAACTACGTTGTGGCAACGAGCCAATTTGCACAGGCGGCGCTACGTGACGTAACGGGTAACGCTAAGCTAGACGAGATTCTTTCACGACGTGAAGAGATTTCACAGCAAATTAAGAAGATTGTAGACGAGCAGACGTCTGCGTGGGGTGTTGACGTGGAAATTGTTCGCATCCAGAATATTGAACTACCAAAGGAGCTAAAGCGTGCAATGGCAAAGCAAGCCGAAGCAGAGCGCGACCGTCGAGCAACAATTATTAGCGCAGATGGTGAAAAGATTGCTGCCCAGAACTTGGCAGACGCAGCCAAGGTTTTCAGCGGTGTTCCTGGTGCTTTGAACCTACGTACGCTGGCTACGCTAGAGCGAATCGCAACTGAGCCAAGCCAGAAGACAATGATGCTGTTCCCGGTAGAGCTTATCGATGCACTGCGTGGTATGTCGGCAATTAAGCCTGGCGCTCAAGAGCAGGAACCGGTTGTTACTCAAAAATCAACGAGCCGCAGCAAGAAATAGCAAATTGCCTCTTGCCAGAGCCTTGGGGATACGATAGAATAAGTCTGTATCAACGGCTCTTTAGCTCAGTTGGTAGAGCAGAGGCCTGAAGAGCCTTTTGTCCCCAGTTCGAGTCTGGGAGGAGCCACCAATTTGATATAGCGAAGATACCAGTCTCTATGTGGGGCTGGTATTTTTTGTGGGGCACTGTATAGAATAATGTATTTTTCACTATTTTATGCTTGCAAAAATAGACGGAGCTGCCTATAATAAAAAGCAGTTAACAAGTTATGCGGGTTTAGCTCAGTTGTTAGAGCGCTTCCTTGCCATGGAAGAGGCCAGGAGTTAGAGTCTCCTAACCCGCACCATTTCGAAACTAAAACGGTCGCCCAAGCGGGCGGCTTTTTTTAGGCTTTGATGGGGTCAAAGCCAGATTTTTATTAGTTCAACCTACGTCAAAACGCTAAATAAAGATTGCTTGGTTTGCTTTCGCGGTCGCTTCTTTTCGCTCAGCACAAAGAGAACAGAACTATCAATACCCGGGTTTACTGCTATATTCACAAAAGAACTTGGTAAATGTGGCCTCTCGCTTACTATTTCCAAGCTGCAAGATTAATCGTCGTTCAGCAAGCCGGCGGCCTTTTGCAGTTTTTCTTTACTCTCATTGTGCGTGAGACGGGTTACAGCGTCATCGAATGATAGCCACAGATTCTCTATACCTTCATCGTTCTCGTGGTCTTCACGATTAGGTTTTGGCTGTTCGTTTTCGTCAATGAGACCAAAGAGATAGTAGTGAACGGTTTTCCTGTATCGGTTTCCATCATCTTCGTCAAATTCGTAAGACACTTTGCCTAAAGGGACCTTAATTCTTACACGATACCCAGTTTCTTCTGCTATTTCTCGAACCGCTGCCTGTTCTGGGGTTTCACCCAACTCGATCGTTCCTTTCGGAAACACAACTTCTCCGTATTTCGTTACATGTAATGTGAGAAACTTTCCGCTCGAGTAGACTATGCCACCGGCTGATTTTTTGTGAATAATATTACCCGCTATCATAATACTATTGTGCAGTATTTTTATTATTTACGACACCTGCTTGGTATATAATGTGGTAGCCCGCAGTCACCAACCCGGCAAGCTCAACACTAAGATAGTATGTTGTACACCTACAGTATGTAGGTGTTTTTTAGTTAGAAAAATTTTTGTTAGCTGTGTGCATAGATATACATAAAACCTGGTAATGCAATGTAGCGCCATATATGATATACTAACCTCATCAGCTAGCACTAAGTAGACTGGAGGCTATAGTATGGCAATAGATGAACTAATGAGCCGAGTGGATGGCAAGGTGTCGCCCGAGGCTGCAGCGAACATTAACATGTGGTTGACTGAGCCAAAGTATGCCATGTATGCAGATGCGGTGCGGCAAATGATTCTTGATGAACAGTGGAAAGAACTGGAAGACGCTTTCTTTAAGGTGGTAGAGTTTGGTACCGGTGGTAGGCGTGGTACAACCGGAGTTGGCTCAAACCGTATCAATAAGGTGACTATTGGTGAGAGTGCGCAGGCACTTTGCCGGTATGTTGCGGGAGTTAACGACCAGGCTGCCGAGCAGGGCATTGTTATTGCGTATGATACTCGGCTAAGCTCAGAAGAACTCAGCCAGTATACAGCTACTGTATGTGCTGCGAATGGGTTTAAGGTGTATTTGTTTGAAGGTTTTCGGGCGACGCCTGAGCTGAGTTTTGCTGTACGACACTTGGGTGCAGCAGCCGGTATTGTGATTAGTGCTAGCCACAATCCACCAGCAGATAACGGCTTTAAAGCGTATTGGAGCGATGGAGGCCAGCTAGTAGCGCCACATGATCGAGGCGTATTAGACGAGGCTGCTAATATAACAACTATCGCCACGATGGACTACCAGGAGGCGCTGAGGTCGGGGCGTATTCAGCTGATTGGTGAAGAAGTTGATGCTGCGTATTACCGAGCGGTCACTACGGAAGCGCTTGGCCAAGATCGTGATCTAAAGATCATCTATTCTCCGTTGCACGGAGCGGGGCAGACGAGTGTGCTGCCAGCATTGCGGCATGCTGGATTTATTAATATCTCAACAGTTACCCCGCAGATGGTGCCAGATGGCCATTTCCCAACTGTTCCTGGCGGCAAGGCCAATCCAGAAGAATCTGGTGCGAACCAGATGGCCGTAGAGCAGATGCTAGCTGAAGAGGCAGATATCACCATTACTAACGACCCAGATGCTGATCGTATTGGGGTAATGGTGAACCAACGTGGTAAAGCGATTCAGCTAAATGGCAACCAGTCTGCGGCGCTTGCGGCTGACTTCGCATTGCAGCGTCTACAGTCGGCTGGAGAGTTATCATCGAAGCACTACCTTGCCAAGACGATTGTTACAACCGAGTTGCTCGCTGCGGTGGCTCAGGCGTACGGCGCGACTTTGTACACTAATATGCTGGTTGGGTTTAAGTTTATCAGCGACTTAATTCGCCGCAAAGAGGGAACGGATGAAGTTTTTGTGCTTGGTGGTGAAGAGAGCTATGGCCTACTGAAAGGCACGTATGCTCGAGACAAAGATGGTGCTGCTGGTGCACTAATGTTGGCAGAATACGCTGCACAGCTAAAGTCTGAAGGCAAGACGCTGTATGATAGACTGCTTGAGCTATTTGTCGAACACGGCATATATTATGAGACGCTTGCAAACGTGCAGCTGCCGGGCGCAGATGGCTTTAAGCGAATGCAAACCATTATGGCAAGGCTGCGGAATAATCCACCGACATCGCTAGCTGGCTATGATGTGAGCGCAGTCAGCGACTATACAACGCTTACCCGCCGCGATATCACTACTGGTGGGGAGGATGAGATTGACTGCTTGGCCGGCAACGTGCTCGTATTTGAACTTGGTGATTCTCGCCGCCGGGTCACTGTGCGTCCAAGTGGCACAGAGCCAAAGTTAAAACTGTATGTGCAGTGGTTCGCCGAGCGTAACGAAGAGCTCGGCACAGTAGATGAGCAATATATTACCGTAATTGATGATGTAACCGCGCTAACAAAGCGTATAGAACAGGAGATTTTAGATGAATAAGCAGTGGATTAAAGAGAACTCATATCAATTTTCGTGCTTAATTGCCGGTATCTGCTTTATTGTGGCGTCAGTTGCTAGTAATAATAACACGGCATACTCTGTTTTAGGGTGTATGTGGTTTATATTGGCAGCTACACCTGGCATGCATGAAAAGCGAAAGAATAAAGACAAAAATAAGGCAAAGAGCAATAAATAGTGTCGCTATATAAGCGAGCACTAGAGTGCTTTGACAGACTACATCAAAATGGCATAGCGGGTTGGCTGGGCGGTATTGGCTTGGCCATCGCTGCGCTTGAGCTTGTGGTTAATTGGGAACCGAAAGTATTATTTTGGGGCGTGGGCATTTTACTAATGGTTATTAACCGCTGCGCAGTAGTTGCGCACATGCAGATAAAATATGACGAGAAACAGTAATAGATAGAAAGGCGACAGATACGCATGAAATGGTTAAAAGATAATTCTGACAGAAGCATGTGGTGGTTTCTTGCAGGAGCTTTCCTTGTAGCGGCATTTGCGAGTAAATGGGAGCTTGTGTATGTGATGATAGCAGCAGGCTGCTTTATTATGGCCATGGACGCCGAGCGGCGCCACAGAGCTAAGAAGTAGCCGCCGGTCTGGCCGCTACGCGGATACTACGAGTAGCAAAACGTGCTAGGCAAAACAAGTAAAACCATGTACACTAAAGGTGACGGCGCGTTGGCGGAGCGGTTACGCAGAGGTCTGCAAAACCTTTTAGACGAGTTCGACTCTCGTACGTGCCTCCACAGCTGCGCGAGTGGTGGAATTGGTAGACACGAGGGACTTAAAATCCCTTGCCCATAAACCGGCGTGCGGGTTCGATTCCCGCCTTGCGCACCATTTAGAGAAAATTCCAAACTATCGCCTTTTGGGGCGATTTTTGGTTTTGCGAGCCAAGATTCTTTTCAGCCTATATAGAGTTTGCATTACGGCTGGCAGCGGGTTTGATACAATGAAGGTAGTTTGTGCATCGAAAAAGGTGCCTGGAGAAGAAGTGATTGATACCAAGAGAGACCGGAAAGGATGACTATGAATGTTCGACCAGAAATTACGTACTATGAACGACGGCCTGATGGGCAAGTGTATCGCTATCTGTGGCATACATTGCAACAGGGCCAGCTACCGCAGCATCCATGGCACCAAGTGCATGCAATAGCAAATTATCGTGGCAAGGCGGTGCTAGTAGAGTTAGAAAATGGGAAGATTAATTTGCCGGGTGGCCATGTTGAGGCTGGTGAGACGGTGGCCCAGGCCCTGCATCGGGAAATTGCAGAGGAAACCGGTGGTCGCGTGCTATTTTGGGAGCCGATTGGCTACCAGGTGCGGATCAAGCAGGATGGCCGGATACACTATCAGCTGAGGGTGTATGCAGAGTTGGCTGATATAAAACCACATACGATTGATTATGATAATACAATTACACGTACGCACACGATGCTACTCGGCGACATGCTGCAAACATGGGGGTGGCAGAATCAGATTAGCCAGCGCATGGTAGAGTTAGTGCAGCAAAAATTTTGTGGTGAAGCGTAAGTAGTGTACTATTCATGGTAAGGTGTTAAAGCCATGTAGGTATGAATAAAGGGGGTGGCACTACGCATGTAGCAGGCCACAACAGGAGAGAAGAGTAAATGAAAAAGCGAATTGTGATAATTAGTGCATTGACATTATTAGGGGCGATTACATTGCAGCTATTGCTGCTTATGGTGTATTTACTTGCTTTTCATGCGCCAAAGGCCGACAAGCTGCCAATTATTGTGCAGGGCAATCCAGATGCCGTTGGCAGTATTGCGCAAACACTCGAGAAGAATAGTGGTGGGGCATATGCGGTGAGCGTAGAGTCTGATAATGATGTGGCGCAGGATAAATTACGTCGACAAGAGGCTTTTGCTATTTATGCACCAGCCTTTCCGCGTAGCAGTATTACCGTAGCGACTGCCAGCGGTCGAGCGGTGCGAGCTCAGGTAGAGCCATCGCTGGCCAAGTTCGATGAATCATATCAGAAAAAGGTGCGGGTCGAGCTGGCGGGTAGTAGCGACTATCGGCTAGTAGCTCAAGCCAATGCTTATATAGAGGCGCCTTCTGTTCAAGACATCGCACCACTTTCAGAGGGAGATCAGGGCGGAATAGGATTGTTTTATGTTGCATTCTCTGCGGTATTTGGCGGCTATTTGGCAGCGGTGGCTTTGAATTTAGTGCGTTCTAAGATGGAGTTTCGTTCACAATTAACGCTGCTTCGGTCGCTTGGGCTGGCGTTATCTGCAGTATTAACGAGTTTGACTACCGCTGGAATCGCGACCTATCTTACAGGGGCATTCGCGCCAGACCATTTTTGGCCAATTGCTGGTATTACTGCACTGACATATCTGGGTGTCTCATTATTTGCTAGCGCGCTGGTGTCACTGATGGGTATTTTTGGAACGGCACTAGTGATCGTGCTCTTTGTAATTTTAGGTACACCGGCTTCCGGCGGCGTGATGCCAATAGAGCTTACCGGCCAAGGTCTGTGGCGATCTTTGGCCCCATTACTACCAACAGGGGCTGGATTTAGTGCGATGCGCCAGGCGATTTACTTTGGAGGAGTCGATATTATGCGCCACCTATGGGTGCTGATTTGTTACGTTGTGGTCGGCTTTGGTGCATTGCTACTGGCTCGTCGTTCGCATCGCTCTAGTGCTGATTTGCTTGAAGATGGTGAGCTCGATGATGCTGATAGGGCGCGACTTGCCCGGGTGAAACAGTGGATTATGCATAGTTTGGGCCGCCATAAATAGGCAGCGGCTAAGCGTGTAACCAAGCGCTTGCAGCATAACCTTTGTATGTGGTATAGTAACGGCAACAACAAAATTAAGGGGGAATTACATGAAGCAAAGAGCAATAGTAGCAGGCGCTGTTTTGGCGCTTAGTTCGCCGCTATTAGTTGGTGGACTAGCTCATGCAGAGCAGCAAGGTAAGCAGGAAATCGACCTGAAGATTGAGGCTAGTGTTGATAACACTAAAATCACTAAAGTTGGTGATAAACTAAGCTACAAGGTAAAAGTAACCAACGTTGGCAAAGTGGATGTGCCGGAGAACCAGATTGCGTTCCTAGCAGACGACGACACTGGATCGGTAGCTTGTGACGCTCAATTTAAGGGATACTACTGCAATGACAAAACGGATGGAGATGGCGTCTTCTTCGCGTATAGTGCCGATGGCAGCAAGATGGTAAAGCCTAACGAGTCACGCGAGTTTAGCATTGAGGGCACGGTAAAAAATCTACCAGCAGGAGCTGAACAAAAAGTTATTTTTGATATTGCTCTTGCGACAGAGAACGGTGTTCGTGTACCAGGTGCATCTGATAAGTACGAGCAGGTGAATGAAGACAATGATGAGGCAGAGCTTACCTTGCAGGTAGTAGCTGCGGCTGATGATAAAGACAATAAGCCAGCAGATAATAACAACCCAGCTGCGCCACAGCCAGCACAGCCTGCAGACAAAGACAAGCAAGACAAAAAAGCTGAAGAAAACAAAAAAGATGAAAAAGAAGCTGATAAGGCTGATAAGAAGAATGCCACAGAGCTTGAAAAGGTAGCTGTTGAAGCTGTAAATAACCCACAGGCTGATAAGCAGCCAGCTAACAAGGCTAACGACCCAGCTGCACAACCAGCACAAACGCTAGCTGATACTGGTATGAACATTTTGCTTATTGCTGGTGGCATCGTTGCAGTTGTTGGTGCTTCTGTTGGTATCTTTCTGCTACTACATAAGCGTGCGCAAGCTCGTAAATAATTAACTGATATACACAAAAAACAAAAGGGGGAAATTACATAATGTATAAAGCAGCGACAGCTTTTGGTGCGCTGGCTACGGTTGTGGCCTTGGCACTTGGCGCCAGTGCAACTGCACACGCCCAGGAGGCGGGTCAGGGCACTCCAGCGGCAAAGAAGATAGTAAAGCTAGGGGTGACTTCATCTGTTGACAAGAGTAGTTACAAGATTGGTGAAACATATACCTACACTATTAACGTTACTAACAATGGTGATGTAGAGCTACCAGAGAACCAGCTTAATGTATTTGCTGGCTATGAAGGTAAGGGTGAAGATATTAAATTCAGCTGTAAGGGCCAGGCGCAATCATATGTCTGCCTTGATAGTGATAATGGTGCAACTTTCTTATACAGCAAAAAAGCGACTCCAATAAAGAAAGGTGAAACACGCACGTACACATTGGTGCACACAGCAACCGAGCAGGATAAGTTAGGCACTGGTGAGCAGAAGATTGCTTTCCTCGTTACCACGCTTGACCCTGAGAAGTACTTTGTTGACCCAGAAGGCAATATAACTACCGAGGTTACTATGATGAACGAGGCACCTAAGGACGATAAGCAGCAGGATAACCCAGCTGATAAAACTGACAAAAACGACCAAACTGGAAAAGACCAAAACAATGCCGATCAGAACCAAAATCAGGCAGCTGATCCTAAAAATAACACCGAAACTGACAAAAAAGATGACGCCAAAGAGCGAGCTAAGGCAGCAGAAACTGCGACTAAGCTAGGCCAGCAGGCTATTGCAGCCGTAAATAAAGAGCAGCAAAAACCAGCTGCAGCGCTAGCTGATACTGGTGACTCATTGCCACTTGTAGCTGCTGGCAGCTTCGCCGCACTTGTCATTGGTGGTATCGGTGTTGCGCTTCTTCGACAGCGTGCATAAGCCATAGCCAAAGAGCTTGGTTATAAAGATTTAGTGCAGCATCTGTTACAGGTGCTGCACTAGTTTGTTATAGGTGATTGTGGTATAGTAAGAGAGTAACTTTTGTAATTAAATAGGAGAAATATATGATAGCTCTTTGGATTATACTGGCGATTGCTATTATTCTAGTTATCTACCTGGTAGCTACGTATAATGGCCTCGTGACAATGCGCAACCGCGTTGATGAAGCGTGGAGTGATATTACCGTACAGTTGAAGCGTCGTGCAGATCTTATCCCAAACCTTGTTAATACCGTTAAGGGATATGCAGCACATGAATCAGGTGTATTTGAGAATGTGGTGAAGGCACGCGAGATGATGCTAAACGCGCAGGGCGTAGCTGACACTGCTAAGGCTGAAAACCAGTTGCAAGACACACTAAAGAGCTTGTTTGCTGTTGCTGAAAACTATCCAGATTTGAAAGCATCACAGAACTTTGCTGAGCTGCAGCGCGAGCTAGTTGATACTGAAGACAAGATCCAAGGTTCACGCCGTTTTTACAATGGTGGCGTTCGTGACTACAACACGAAGATCGATCAATTCCCAAACAATATCTTTGCGGGTATGTTTAAGTTTACTAAGCGAGAGTTCTTTGAAGTTGAGGACCGTGCTAGTATTGAGCAGCCAGTTGAGGTGCAGTTCTAGTGTATAGCGCTGTCGACGCGAACAAGCGTAATACCGTCATTATTATGGCGGTATTTGTTGGTTTTATTGCTGGCCTTGCCTGGCTGGTGAGCACCTTGTTTTTTAAGAGCAATATAAAAATTACCCTAGGGGTAACGGTTGCTGCGCTTCTGTACGCGCTTGTTCAGTATTTTATTGCTTCTCGGGTTGCGTTAAGCCTTATGGGCGCGCGAGAAATTACGAAAGACCAAGCGCCAGAGTATTACCGGGTTGTTGAAAATCTTGCAATTACTGCTGGTATGCCAATGCCAAAAGTGACGATTATTGATGACCCTGCGCCAAATGCGTTTGCAACGGGCCGTGACCCAAAGCACGCGGTCGTAGGTATCACGACTGGGTTACTTGAAGTGCTCGATAAGCGGGAGATGACCGCTGTGATGGCACACGAAATGAGCCACGTACGAAATTATGATATTCGAGTTACGATGATCTCGGTTGGTTTGGTAAGCGTTGTAGGGGTGATTTCTGACTTGGCGCTAAACTTTATGTTGCGTGATCGTGACAATGATACGCCAATCTGGGCATATATTATTGGTGTGGTGCTTGTGATGCTTGCGCCGCTCGCCGCTGCGTTGATACAGCTGGCAATCGGTCGACAGCGTGAATACTTGGCTGATGCCAGTGGCGCGCTGTTAACACGTGACTCAGAGGGTATGGCCAGCGCGCTAGAGAAAATCCAGCAGTTTAGCCGTCCGATGGAGCAGCAGAGCACTGTTACTAGCAGTATGTTCTTGGCTAATCCGTTCAAGGAAGACGGATTGTTTGCTCGGATGTTTAGCACCCATCCACCGCTTGGTGATCGCATTAAGCGGCTACGAAGTAACGCTGATAAGTTTTAATGGCATAAAAGGTAGTTAACAGGTATGGCTCAAAAGACCAAGCTTAAGCACAGAAGAACACCTCGGGCTGCAGCGGGGCGTCTTCTTGCTGCTTGGCGCCAGCGCACGCGTAGTTTTTTGAGCCGTCGCCCGCACCGCTCGTTTAAGCCGACATCTAAATACGACTATAAGCGATCAATGGAACTGCCTGGGTATATTGATTTTACCTGGGAGGTCGTGCAGCTGCTGTGGCAGTATCGCCGTCCACTATTACTTTTAACGCTACTGTTTGCGGCGCTGTCAACACTCGCGACAGGTGCGTATCAGATTGCCAGCTATGAAAATATTCGTAAGGCGGCCGAGGATGCCGCACAAAATACTGGTAATGGGCAATTTTTGGCTGCTGGCTATAGCTTCTTAACATTGTTTACCTCGAACTTTACGGGTTCAGCTTTTCGCCAAAGTGAGGTGTCTACTTTGCTTGGTGTGGGCTCGATGCTGTTTTTGTGGCTTAGCGTGCTGTGGTTTATTCGTCATTCACTGGCGCACCGAATAGTGCGGGTGCGTGATGCTGTTTTTCGATCTGGCGGCCCGGTGGTAGCGCTGATGATTTTGCAGCTTATCGCCCTGGTGCAATTGATACCTGGTGCGCTTGGTGTGACTGCGGCAATTATTATCATGACCGGTGGAGGTTTTGATAATGTAATTATCCCAGCTTTCTTCTGTATTGCGGCTGGGCTGCTCGTAATATTGTCGCTATATTGGATAACCCAAACGGTTATGGCCTGCGTAATCATCACATTGCCTGATATTTATCCGCTGCGAGCTATGCGTCTTGCGGGCGACCTAGTGACATCGCGTCGGCTACGGATTGCGCTACGTATGTTATGGTCTATGATCATGGTAGTTCTTGCTTGGGTGGTCGCGCTGTACCCAGTCATTCTGCTATTTAACTGGTTGCGTAGTATGTTTGACTTCTTGCAGTATGTACCGTTCGTGTCTATGTACGCTACGTTCCTATCTGGCGCTGCGCTAACTTTTGTGGTGGTATATACCTATTTGCTATATCGCAAGATAGTGAGTGACAATGACCCGCCAGCATAGGAGCGATCTAGTTTCTCGGGCGCAACAGCGTGCCCGGCAGCTGCGGCGCACGTTGGCGCAGTATAGTTACGAGTACCACACGCTAGACGCGCCGACTGTTGACGATGCGGTGTATGATGGCCTTTTCGCAGAGCTTAAACAGCTGGAGGCTGATTTTCCAGAAATTATTGTTAGTAGTAGCCCGACGCAGCGTGTTGGGAATGAATTAAAAGGCGGATTCCGCAAACGTCAGCATAGTAGCCGTATGTTGAGCCTTAATGATGTATTTAATGTACAAGAAGTTGTGGCTTGGGTGCAAAAAATGCGTGAGCTGGCGGCACCTCAGCCAGTAGATTTTTTCACTGATATCAAAATGGATGGGCTGGCCTGTTCGCTAGTTTATGAAGACGGTGAGCTTGCTTATGCAGTAACGCGTGGTGATAGCTATCAGGGTGAAGATGTTACTCATAACGTGCGAACAATTCGTAACGTGCCACTGACATTGCATGAGCTGGAAGATACGAAGCCGTTTTGCAAGGGCCGCACTGAAGTGCGGGGTGAGATTATTATTGATACGGCCGACTTTGCTACGCTAAATCAGCAGCGGCAGCAGCAAGGGGAGCCGCCGTTTGCTAATCCGCGTAATTTGGCTGCAGGAACTGTGCGCCAGCTAAACCCAAAAGTGGCCGCTGCTCGGCCGTTAAAATTCCGAGCTTATGATTTATTGCGCAGCGATGCTTCAAACCCAGAGACATTTGCGCAGGCGTACTATCTACTTCGGTTACTAGGATTCAGTTGTAATCAGCAGGCGGCAGTACACCAGACGGCTGACGAAATTCTGGGCTATATTGAACATTGGTCAGATGAGCGCAGCCGACTACCGTTTAACACAGACGGGTTGGTTATTAAAGTAAATCAGCGGCAGGTTTACGAAAGGCTGGGTGTTGTTGGTAAGCAGCCACGGGCGGCAATCGCCTATAAATATCAAGCCGAGCAGACGACTGCAGTGGTGCGGGATATTATTTTGTCGTTGGGTCGCACGGGGGCGGCAACACCGGTGGCGGTGTTTGATGCAGTGCAATTGGCAGGTACGACGGTACAGAATGCAAGTTTGCACAACGCAGATGAGATTGCCCGCAAAGATGTTCGAATTGGTGATACAGTGGTGGTGTATAAAGCTGGGGATATCATTCCGCAGGTGAAAGAAGTGATTCTCTCTTTGCGGCCAGAGGGCACAGCACCGTTTAATTATGAAGCAGAACTTGCGCGGCAACATCCAGATATTACCTTCCAGCGACTGCCTGGTGAAGCGGTGTACCGGGCGATTACACCATCGAGCACGCTAGTGCAGCGGGCGATTGAGCACTTTGCATCAAAAGCGGCGCTTGACATAGAGGGCATGGGGCCACGTGCGGTAGCAGCGCTCGTGGAGGCTGGACTCTTGCAGGACGCGGCAGATATATTTACCTTGCGGGCCGATGATGTAGCTAAGCTAGAGCGCTACGGGGAGCAATCTGCGCGTAAGCTGATTCAGGCGATTGATGTGGCGCGCCAACCGCGAGCTGAACGGTTTTTGTTCGGGCTCGGTATTCGCCACGTTGGAAGTATTACTGCTCGTGATATTATGCGGCACTTTGGTGACTTTGCGGCGTTACGGCAAGCGAGCGAGGAAGAGCTGCTTGAAATACCGGGTATTGGCGAGGTGGTTGCTCGCAGTATTTATGGCTGGTTTGCAGATCCTAACTCGCAGCGGCTGCTGGATAAGTTTGAAGCATTTGGCGTTCGACCGCAGCAAACGCAGCAAGAGTCAAGCCAAGGGCTGTTAGCAGGTAAAAAATTTGTTATCACTGGAACATTGCAGCATGGTAGCCGCGACGAAGTAGCAGAACTAATTAGTAAAGCTGGTGGTGAATTTCAGAAGACTATTACAAAAACAACGGATTTTTTGGTGGTAGGAGAGCGCGTGGGCGCCAGCAAAAGAGCTAAAGCTGAAGCGTATGGCGTGCAGGTTATAACGGAAGAGGAGTTATTTACCAAGTGGCTAAAGTAATACATAAGCGGCAACTGCGTAAACTGCCACAACACAAGCGTTACTCATCTGGTAGGCTGTCTCACCGCGGCGACCTGATTTGGGAGGTTAGCCACCTGTCGAGCGCTGGCGCGGAACTTGGCCGATTTGCACGAATGTGGCATAGCACCAAGCGCATTAGTCTTATCGTAGTAGGATTTATTGTGCTTGTAGCGGGCATTATTATGATACCGTACCCTGGTCCTGGTTGGGCAGTCGTGTTTATTGGCCTGGCTATTCTGGCGAACGAGTTCGTTTGGGCAGAGAAGTTACTGGCAATCGCTAAAAGAGGTTACGCTGCCTGGGAGAAGTGGCTGACTTTGCAACATTGGATTATCCGTGGAATTGTCTTTTTGCTGGTGTGTATCATCGTTGTGGTGACTATTTGGCTCATGAATGGCTATGGGTTTATCAATAGCTGGCTTGGGTTAGGCCAGGATTGGCTGATATCACCATTTATGCGCGGTTAATGCATTGACGACGATAATCATAAGCAGTATACTAAAACCATAAGCTGGTACGCAAAACGGGGTGCCCGTTCCATGCGTATAAAAACAAACACGTCATAAAAACTCGTGCCCCAGGGTGGGCGCGTAGCAGCTTACAAACATAAGAAACACCTGGCCTGGCTGGGTGTTTTTGCTTGCAAGACAGTATAGAGTCGGTTATGCTAGAGATAATGTTTCAGAAAATGTTTCTTCGTCGATTAGAAAAAATTGTGCGCCGATTTATGGCCGAGCACCAGAAAGTGCGTGTTGTGCTCGTTGTTGGTGGTCGTGGGCGCCACGGTGTAAAGTACGCCGTGGAGACAGTGTTAGCGCAGCGGTACAGCACAGCTATGATACCTGGTGCTGCACCTCGTGATCGAATCGGACTACTGCTTCAGATTATGGGCGTTCAAGATGGGCTTGCCACTTCTGAACGCCGGTTTTGGCGACTGCTTGGTAAGGTGCGTGCGGCTCGGCTAAGAGCTCGTCGCAGCAGCGCGCAGCTAATTATTCAAGAATGTGTACCCGATGAGCCAGGTTTTGCGGAGTGGCTGTCTAGTGTCGTTCGGGTAGATTTCTGTATCGTGACGACTGTAGCTGGATATCAAAAGAAGCAGTTTTCTGGTGATGATGCATTTGCTGCTGAACTTATTAATCTTGTTAATGCTAGCAAGTATGGGCTGCTAAATTATGATGACATCGACTCACGATATGCGGAGGCGCTAACGCATCGCCGCTTCGCAACCTATGGGACCAGGCAGGGTGCTGATTACAGCTTTATACCGCAGACAGTTCAGCTTGGCCAGGGTACAGAGGGATATTTTGTATCACCAGGCGATCATGCTCCTCAGCAAATGGTGTTGCCCGTTGTTGGTGAGACAGCATTGCACCCGTTTGTTGCGGCATTGTCTGTTGGGTTAGCTGCAGGGGTGTCACTTAGTGATATGCAGGAAGATATTCAGCATGTTATGCCACTGCCTGGCCATGGCAATATGCTGAGAGGCCAGCGCCAGTCGTGGATTATTGATAATACCGAGGGTGCCACCTATGAAAGCACGGCGACGAGTTTGCGTGCGCTGTATTCTACCGAGTCTCCTAAGAAAATTGTGGTACTTGGAAATATCGTATCGAATATTGATGAGCGTGAACAGCTATACAAGGCTGTCGCCGAAATGTGCCATCCAGTGGAGCTTGCGTGGGTGGTAACGATTGGAAAGCTAACGAGCCAGTATATAGCACCAATTGCACGGTCGCGAGGCAACCAGGTGCGTTCATTTGAATCGCCAATTGATGCAGGAGCTTTTGTGCACTCATTACTCGAAAAAGATACAGTGGTACTTTACAATGCCGTTGCAGATGCTAGCTATGTTGAAGAAGCGCTAAAAATCACTTTGCATTCATTAGCCGATGCGCGGCGTTTAATCCGTCAGTCAAGCAGCGACCTACACCATAAAGATGAATACTTCAGTTCTCTTTCGGTAAAATAGTAGTTACCTAACGCCTGCCACGCTACACCGAGACATGATATACTAAAGGGCAGTTATGAAGCGTTATAATCCATCAGATATAGAACCAAAATGGCAGCAGCGCTGGGCTGGATCTCAGCGATACACGGTAGCTGCACTACCTACGCAGCCAAAATATTATATTTCACCGATGTTTCCATACCCAAGTGGCGTCGGGATGCACACGGGCCATGCCTTTGAGCATGCGATTGTTGATGCCGCTGCTCGCTATCAGCGCGCACAAGGTAAGGCGGTACTTAACCCACTTGGTTGGGATGCCTTTGGGTTGCCAGCAGAGAATTTTGCTATTAAAACAGGGCAGGCACCACAGGAAACCACTCGCCAAAATATTGCTAATTTCAAGCATCAGATGCAGCGTATGGGGTCGAGCATCGACTGGTCTCGTGAGATTACTACATCAGACCCGGAATATTACAAGTGGACCCAGTGGATTTTCACTCAGTTCTTCGAGAGAGGACTGGCATACCAAAAAGAGAGTAGTCAGTGGTGGTGTCCAGTTGATAAGACGGTGCTTGCAAATGAGCAAGTAGAAGGCGGTCATTGTTGGCGCTGCGGTAGTTTGGTCGAAAAGCGACGCATGAAGCAGTGGTTTTTCCGTATCACAGAATATGCCGACCGATTGCTGGAGGGGCTTGATCGGATTGATTGGCCGCAACATATTAAAACGGCGCAGCGCAATTGGATTGGCCGCTCGTTGGGTGCTGAGATTACGTTTCAGCTAGACGATGCAGCGCAGCAGCGGCTATCGGGTGAACAGTCTGCGGCTATTACAGTCTTTTCAACTCGTCCGGACACAATTTTTGGTGCAACATTCTTGGTGCTAGCACCAGAGCATGAACTAGCAACTACGATTGCCTCAAGCGATCAGAAGGAATTAGTAGAAGAGTATATTGCGGCGGCACTGCGTAAGTCTGATGTTGAGCGCATGGCTGACACGAAGGGTAAGAGCGGCGTTTTCACCGGAGCGTACGCACACAATCCGGCCACTGGCGAGCTGGTGCCAATTTGGGTGGCAGATTATGTACTTGGCGGGTATGGCACTGGTGCGGTGATGGCGGTTCCAGCCCATGATGAGCGTGATTATGCATTTGCCCAGGCGCACGCGCTGCCAATTATTGAAGTGATAGAGGGCGCTCCGAAAGAAGAAGCCGCAGGGGCCTATAGTGGCACGGGTACGCTAAAGAACAGTGGCCACTTTAGCGGAATGGACTCAAAAGAGGCGCAGCAGGCTATTGTTGACTGGCTTGAAGAAAAACAGGTGGCTCAGCCACGCACGATGTATAAAATGCGAGATTGGTTAATTTCGCGCCAGCGCTATTGGGGTGCTCCGATTCCAATTGTGCACTGCCCAGAGCACGGTGCTGTGGCGGTACCCGCTGACCAATTGCCAGTGGTATTGCCGGTTGTTGATGAGTATAAGCCAAAAGGGGATGGCCGGTCGGTGCTTGCAAGTGAGGAGTCATGGGTAGCTACATCATGCCCAACGTGTGGTGGCCCAGCTCGCCGTGAGACTGATACTATGGACGGGTTTGCGTGCAGTAGTTGGTATTTATTCCGTTACACCGACCCGCACAATGCCGAGCAACCATTTGCTAAAGATAAGGCAGACGCCTGGATGCCACTTGATTTGTACGTGGGCGGAGATCACGCAGTGGCGCACCTATTGTATCTCCGATTTTGGACGAAGGTTTTTTATGATATGGGCCTTGTCTCTTTCGATGAACCGGTACAAAAACTGGCCTATCACGGCTATGTTAATGCAGCAGATGGCACCAAGATGAGTAAAAGTAAAGGTAATGTTATTGATCCACTAGAGGTTATCGATCAGGGGTATGGTGCTGATGCACTAAAAACGTACCTGCTCTTTATGGGTCCAATTGATGATGATTCGGCGTGGGATCCAAATGGTATTGCTGGTGTGTATCGCTTCCTTGGGCGCGTGTGGACATTGGCCCAGGAATATATGGCTGCCACCAAGGCAGAGGAGCTCACGACTGATGCTGACCTTATCCGGCAAACGCAGCAGACGATTAAAAAAGTGACCGGTAGCATTGATAGTCTATCGTTTAACACGGCGATTGCTGCACTAATGGAGTGGACCAATGCTGCGTATAAGCTAAAAACACAAGGTTTTTCTCGGGCATGGCAGCAATCATTAACCTCGATTGTACAGCTGTTGCAGCCGTTTGCACCGCACATGAGCGCTGAACTATGGGAACAACTTGGCGGTAGCGGCCCTATCGATACAGCTCCGTGGCCAACCTGGAATGAGCGTGTACTCGCTACCCAGACGATGACGATCATCGTGCAGGTAAATGGCAAGCTGCGCGCTAAGTTGTCGCTACCGGTAGATGCGACTGCCGAGGAGGTGCTGGCAGCGGCTAAATCTGATGAACATGTGCAGCAGTTTATCGCCGGCGGCATCCGCAAGGAGATTTATGTTCCTGGCCGTATTGTGAATTTCGTTGCACAATAAGTGTCTTGAGGTTTGCAAAAAAGTGCGGTAAAATAGCACCAAGTGTAAAAGTAATAATAGCAGATAGATAAGAGGAGTCTTGTATGGGGCAACCAAAAAAGCAGACCAGCCCACGTAAAACTGGTCTTCGTCGTAGCCATCTTGTACTAGAGCTGGCACGCAAGGTTAACAAAACATCACCAGTGAAGGTATACACCACCAAGCGTGAATCTGGAAAAAAGCTTGTAGCTGAAATTGCTGCGAATAAAGCAGCTGCAGCTAATAAGTAACTGCGCTATAGCTACCCCTGTTCTATAGGGGTAGTTTTTAACCATATGTAAAGATAGCAAGAGAGAATTAAACGATATGGCATCAAATCGTCATTTAGGACGAATCATTGCACTGCAAAGCTTGTATGAATTTGATTTCCGCACCCAAGTGGAAGACCCTTCTGTGCAACTTGAAGAAATTTTGCAGCGCAACTTGCAGCAGTATGCAGCAGAAATAAAAGACAGCTCATTTGTTGAGGGCCTCGTATACGGCACCCAGCAACATGTAGCGGAGATTGATACTAAACTACAGCCGCTTGCACCAGAATGGCCAATCCAGCAAATTGCTCGCGTAGATCATGCGATCTTACGCCTTGCGTTATATGAATTGCTGTATTGCAGCGATTCAGTACCGCCAAAAGTGGTGATAAACGAGGCAGTTGAACTTGCAAAGTCGTTTGGTTCTGATAACTCAAGCAAATTTGTGAATGGAGTGCTTGGCACTGCATATCGCACGCTTGTGGGAGACACGAACCATGGCGACGCCGTCTAATTTTGATAAGATAAAAAAATATTTTAAGCGAAAACCTTCAATCCGTGAAGTGGTGCGAGAACCCACTGCTGGCGGAATTGTCTTTCGTCGCAACTCGGCGGGAGCAGTAGAGATTTTACTGATTCAGGATGCCAAGAAAAGGTGGACTATTCCTAAAGGACATATTGAAGATGGTGAAACTGCGCAGCAGACTGCACTACGGGAGATTGGCGAAGAGGCTGGGCTACATGCGACGGAATCGCTAGGGTGGCTTGGCAAAATCCACTTTCGCTACCGCCGCATCGACAGGCTCGTGTTAATGACTACCCAGATTTATTTAGTGCGGGCCTATGCTCAAACGGAGGCTATCGAAAAAGAAGACTGGATGAGTGATATCCGCTGGTTTTCATTCGCTGATGCATTAGATAAGATAGAGTATGAAGATATTGGTAAATTAATGCTGATTGCAATGAAGCGCATTCGACGAGAGGAGTTATAATTAGCACGATGACAGGCATGCAAACAGAACCATACCAGGAGTGGGCACGGCAGGTATTAGGCTATGAGTTTACTCGGATTGAACTGCTGGTAACGGCGTTGACGCACCGTAGCTATGTCAATGAGCATCGCAAGAGTGTGAGTGAGCACAATGAACGTTTGGAGTTTCTTGGCGATGCAGTGCTTGAGCTGGTTGTGACCGAATATCTTTTTGCGAAATATGATGAGCCGGAAGGTATTTTGACAAGCTGGCGAGCAGCCCTTGTCCGCACCGAGAGCATCGGTGAGGCTGGAGATAAAGTGGGGTATGCGCCACTTGTCCGCATGAGCCGTGGCGAAAAGAATGGTGGTGAACGAGCACGTCAGCAGATTTTAGCGAATGCTTTTGAGGCTGTCATTGGTGCAATCTACTTAGAGCGAGGCTATGACGATGCTAAAGCATTTATTCATGAGCACATTATTAGTAAGCTAGATGATATTTTGCGGACTGGTTCATGGCGTGATCCAAAGTCTCATCTTCAAGAGATATCTCAGCGGGTGGATGGGTTTACTCCGGTATATCGCGTATTAGGTGAGTCTGGTCCAGACCACGACAAAGTGTTTACACTGGGTGTTTTTGTGGGTGATCGCCAGATGGGCAAGGGTATTGGCCCAAGCAAGCAGCATGCGCAGCAGTCAGCTGCCCGAGCTGCCATCGCTCGCTATCAGCAGCGTGAGAGTAAAGCGGACACCGCAAAATAATTGACCGCTCCCAGCAAAATAGGTATACTAGCTAGTAGTATCTACATAATAATTATTAATGTATTAGGAAAAGGAATTAAGAACTGATATGCTCGCAATTCGTTTGCAACGTCTGGGCCGCAAGGGATACCCAGTTTATCGAATCGCTGTTCAGGAAGCACAGCGCCACCCAAGCAGTGGTCGCGTAGTCGCTTACGCTGGCAGCTACAATCCACACACTAAAGAAGTAACTATCCAAACAGAGGTAATGCAGAAGTACCTCGACAATGGTGCGCAGCCAAGCCCACGTGTGGTTAAGCTTTTGCAGGGTAGCGACGTTGTTCTTCCAAAGTGGGTAAAGCAACCAACTGAGAAAAAGCGCAGCATTAAATATCCAGAAAAGCTACGCAAGAACCAACCAAAAGATGAGGGGGCTGAGGCCTAGCTTATCTTCCACCCTTATAGCGGGGTGGTTTTTTCTGTCGTTGATGAAAATAGCCTGGCGCATAAAGTAGTAGCTTTTATACGAGCAGGCGAGTATAATGAAACTGTAAAAAATTAGATAGCTAGGGGGAACATGGCAACAATTGATCAGAAATTCGTCGAATATGTAGTTAAATCACTGGTAAACTACCCTGAAGATGTTCAAATTGATCGCAGTATCGATGAAAAGGGCGTGTTATTACTACTGACGGTACATCCGGAGGATCTTGGTCGCGTTATTGGAAAGCGCGGTGCTACTGCACAAAGCTTGCGTACAATGCTACGTGCATTGGGCGCAAAGTATGATGCGCGCTACAACTTAAAGATTGCAAATAATGAAGGTGGCGAAGAGGGCATTCAGCATGGTGGTAAACCTGTGCAAAATTCGGCTCCTGAAACTGTGGAAAATGCACGAGATTACGTTGCAAAGTCACGAAAAGAGCTTGAAGAGTTCGACGATCTTGATATATAATAACAATTAGTTCAAGCACAAAACTATGCGAGAACAAAAGCTCTATGCGAGCAGTAACGATATGTTGCTGAGAGCCTTATTTGTGCTAAAAAGCCACCCTCAAAATTAAGGGTGGTTTTTTGGTGGGCAAGCACAGGTTGAGTGCTATAATAAGGTGCATGAGACGGTTCCAAGTAATTACCTTATTTCCTGAGATGATGACTGGCGTATTTGAAAGCTCAATGCTTTGGAAGGCGCAAAAAGACGGTGTGGTAGCACTAGAGACAGTAGATTTGCGGCAATTTGGACTAGGGCCGCGGCGACAAGTTGATGATACCCCCTATGGCGGTGGTGATGGTATGCTATTGAAGCCCGAGCCGCTGTTTGCAGCGATAGAACACGCCAAGCAGCAAGACCCTTCTGCGCAGGTAGTGCTAATGACTCCTCGTGGCGTTCGCTGGAAGCAGCCTCTTGCGCAGCAGTGGGCTCATGACGAGACCTGTGGCTATATTTTTGTATGTGGACGCTATGAAGGCTATGATGAGCGGATTCTAACCCTGGTTGATCGACAGGTGCGTGTGGGAGATTATGTGCTTACTGGTGGTGAGCTGCCGGCCATGACGATTATTGATAGCGTCGTGCGGTTATTGCCCGGCGTGCTTGGTGGTGAGTCCTCGGCAGAAATAGAGAGCTTTAGCCAGGGGAAGACATTGGAGTTTCCACAATATACGCGGCCGGCGGAGTATCGTGGGCTATGTGTTCCAGAGGTACTCCTAAGTGGTAATCATGCTGCTATTGCGCAGTGGCGAGATGAGCACTCGATTGAGGCGGAAGATTAATCTGGCAGCCTTGTGATGCATAAATTAGCTTTTTTCAAGGTCGCCACAGATGGTATTGTGGCGCATGTGTATGAGCACGCACTGATTCGGCGTATGCTGATAGGGCTGGCGAGTCGCGATCTTTGGTATGGGCTTGACTATGACTACAGGGGCCGAACGTATGGCCGGGTGTGTATGGTGGAGCTATTTTTGCTATCAAATGCAGCGCAACGTCGGATAGTAGATTTAGATTGGCTGCAGCGTGACCCGATTGATCGGCAGGTTGTGCAGGCTGCAGCTGAAGAGTGTGGCGTAGAGTTATTGCAGAATATAGAGTATATTGGCATGGAGTTTTTTCAAGCAGTCTATGCAGTTCATGCTGCACCAATGCGGCCGCTGCATTTGCTTGGTATTGAGGAGTGGCAAGAGCATAGCGCTGCCGATGCGATACTCCAGCGGCCAGGTATTAGCTACCGGCAGCAGAGATCTGATGCTTATACGACTAAGCGGTTTACAATATCGTGCCCGCTTATGGATGGTCAGGTTCAGCAGAGGGTGCTTGCATTACTACTTGTTGAACTTGTTGGGCTGGCCTGCTTGCAGGCGGTGCGACGCAATTATATAAGTTACGACCTATCTGGCAACCGGCGGCATAGTAGCTCACGCAACGTTTCGTATAGTGTGTCGCTGCGATTTTCGCGCGATTCTTGCCCGAATAGCGAACGTTTGACGCACCAGCTGGAATGGTTGATGAAGAATTTACATGATTCGGTAGAGTTTCGTGAGCGTATTTTGGTGGTGTTGCAGCAAGATTATCGGAATGAGCGCAGTATGTGGCTGACGTATGATGATATGTTTTCTTTGGCAGACACAGTGGTGGGTGCTAATGGTTGGCGCGCTATTGCAAAGCCGGAAGTAATCCAGTATTTGCTTGGTAGGATTACCTGTGCAGTTGAGTAACGTGTCGCCGGCAGCAAAATAAAAATACACAGCGCTACTGTAGTGTGCTGTGTATTTTTGGTAGTTGTGGCGGTTACAAGAGCAATAAGCGACAGAAGGAAACGCAAGTGTTAGATGATATGATTTGTTTGTTTTGACATCACCTGACCTTAGAGTAGCGCAGAGAGGGCTGTAAAAGCAAGAGCTTTTTGCATAATTAGCTGTAGTGGCTATTTACTTGCAGTAAATAGTTGTACCTGCCGGGCAGATGTAGTATACTAGGCGTTAGTAGTGGGCTGTCGCCAAGTGGTAAGGCACCAGGTTTTGGTCCTGGCATTCGGGGGTTCGAATCCCTCCAGCCCAGCCATTTTAGAGATTAAATCCAAATTATCGCCCGAATGGGCGATTTTTTGGTTGAGATTTTAGTGATTTCCATTTAAATATTGCACTTAATAAATAGCGTTGCCCCTATAGAGTAATACTTATGTTATTGCAATATAATAAAACCATGAGCAAACTCCACCTACACATCGCTAATGCCAACCAAACTTTCACCGATGCCGAAATTGCCATATTCAAAAATACAGCGCAACAAGCCGAGACTTTTGTTTCGAGCGAGTTCGCGCAGTTTGACTACGAAGTTGATGTAATTATAACTACACCTTCGCTTATGCTGCCAACTATCGCCGAGGACGGAATCGCTGGCAAAACGCTTCATTCGCGCTTGATTATGATTTCTGTTGATAAAAGCCAGCACGGGGTTAGCG
>JABCOR020000015.1 GCA_013333495.2 Candidatus Saccharimonadota bacterium
GATCATCCTCTCAGACCAGCTACGGATCGTCGGCTTGGTAGGCCATTACCCTACCAACTACCTAATCCGACGCGGGCTCCTCCCAAAGCAGATAAATCCTTTAATCCGAAGACCATATGCGGTATTAGCCACCCTTTCGGGCAGTTATCCCTCACTTTGGGGTAGATTCCCACGCGTTACTCAGCCGTCCGCCGCTCGCCGCCAAATAGTAAACTATTCGCGCTGCCGCTCGACTTGCATGTGTTAGGCACGCCGCCAGCATTCATCCTGAGCCAGGATCAAACTCTCCATAAAAAATACACGTTTATCTAATATATAAGCGTGCTTGACTCAATTCATATAACTGACGATGATAATTGCACAACTAAATTGTTAATGTTCCAAAAGTAATTTTGGGTAGCCTTTCTTGGTTTCATCAGCTGGGTTTCTGTCTTGCTGTCCGTTAGGCTAATACGTACTATACCGAACCTAAATGGAAGCGTCAACACTTTTTTCATATTATTTTAGTGTAAAAAACACAACTAAAGCAATTGTAGCGCCAACAAGTGCTCCAACTACTACTTCTACAGGGGTATGCCCCTTTGCAATATGCAGTTGAGGAAGCTCTGGCTGGACAACTTTACTGAGTCTATTAAGCCTAAGACCCTGCTCACCAGATGAGCGGCGCACCATTACAGCATCATACATAACAATCATTGCCAAAACACCGGCTATGGCAAACAGTGCAGAATCTAGCCCTTCTTCCAGTCCTATATATACGGCGAGGCTGACCACCGTTGCACTATGTGCACTTGGCATACCGCCAGAAACATAGAGTTTATTAAATACCTTGATGCTGCGCGTTTTAATGACAGCATATACATACTTCCCCCCCTGTGCCACTACCCAGGCGAGTAGTGGCACAATAAGATAGAGGTTCATTACTTTTTCGTCTCCTCTTCAGCGTCGTGTGATAGCAATCCCACAGAGGCAACACGGTCATCATCGGCAACCCGCATAATGCGTACACCTTGTGTGGTACGACCAAGTGTTGGTACATCCTGAACCGCCACGCGAATCGTCTGACCGTTTAGCGAGATTAGAAGTACTTCGTCTACACTCGCGTCAACTGTCTGCACCGAAACAATCGAGCCCGTCTTTCCTGTGACGGCCGCTGCCTTAATACCGACTCCACCACGCTTATGCGCCGGGAAATTTGATATTTTAGTCATTTTTCCGTAGCCCTGTTCGCTAACGACTAATACCTTTTGGGTGTCATCGACAACATCCATGCCAACAACAACATCATTTGGCCTCAAGCGAACACCGCGCACACCTCGAGCAGAACGCCCCATAGATCGCACTTCAGATTCTGGGAATCGAATTGCCTGCCCTGCAGAAGTTGAAATTAGAATATCATTATTTCCAGAGGTCTGCTTAATCCATCGCAGTTCATCGCCATCCTCAAGTTTAATCGCAATCAGTCCATTTGTCCTGATATTTGCATAGTCGCTCAGCGGAGTCTTCTTAATAGTTCCCTTGCAGGTTGTCATAAAGAGATATCCTTCAACGGTATCGGCTGGTCGACCTTGATTGATAATTGAGGTAATCTTCTCTTCTGGCTGCAGCTGCAGGAGATTCACTGCTGCAACGCCCTTTGCAGACAAGCTTGCTGCCGGTACCTCAAAGGCACGCAAACGGAACACTCGACCTCGATTAGTAAAGAAGAATAGGTTGTCGTGCGTTGAGGCTGGAACCAGTTGCGCAATAACATCCTCTTCCTTCGTAGCCATGCCTCGCTTACCTTTTCCACCACGGTTTTGCTTGCGATATTCTTTCAATGATGTGCGTTTTATATAATTTTCTGTTGTGAGTAATATAACACTATCTTCTTCTGGAATTAGCTCTTCATCGCTAAATTTCCCCAGTTCATGGTTGATAATTTTACTACAACGATCATCACCATACTTCTCTTTCATATCAAGAAGTTCATTCTTAATGATGTCAAAAATCTTACGTTCGTCTGCTAAGATTCCTTCTAATTTTTCAATGAGTGCCAATAGTTCACGCAGCTCATTCTCTACTGCTTCGCGTTCCAAGCCAGTCAGTCGACGGAGTTGCATCGCAAGAATAGCCTTGGCCTGAATCTCAGATAGCCCGAACTTCTGCATCAAAGCCGCTTCAGCTTCTGGCTGAGTTTTACTAGCACGAATCGTTTTAATTACTTCATCGATGTGGTCAAGCGCGATCTTGTATCCTTCCAAAATATGCGCCCGAGCTTTGGCTTTCTTTAATTCAAACTCGGTTCGGCGACGCACTACTTTTTGGCGATGCTTCACAAACTCCTGCAGCATGTCCTTTAGCCCCAGGATGCGAGGCTGAATCCCATCAACAAGCGACAGCATGTTGTAATTAAAGTTTGTCTGCATTGCAGTCAGTTTATACAGCTGGTTGAGCACCTTCTTTGGATAGGCATCTTTCTTCAGACGGATAACAATACGAACATTACCGCGAGAACTCTCATCGTTAAGGTCGGCAATCGCAGTCAGTTTCTTTTCTTTAACAAGCTCTGCGATCTTCTCAATAAGTGTAGCTTTATTTACAGCATATGGAATCTCTGTGACGACGATCTGATGGCGACCTTTTTTACCCTCTTCAATCGTAGCAACTGCACGAACGACAACGCTGCCGCGTCCCGTTGCATAAGCTTGACGCATTGGCGCACCGCCATAGACGGTAGCTCCGGTCGGGAAATCTGGCCCCTTCACGTGCTGAAGCAGGTCATCCACAGTAGCATCTGGATTATCGATGAGTTCGATTGTTGCATCAGCCACTTCAGATAAATTATGCGGCGGAATATTTGTTGCCATTCCTACAGCAATACCAATTTGTCCGTTCAACAGCAGCTGTGGTACCTTAGCCGGCAACACCACTGGCTCTTCGCGAGAGCCGTCATAGTTTGGCTTGAACTCAACTGTATCCTTTTCAATGTCTGCCAACATCTCATCTGAGATTTTTTGCATGCGCGCCTCGGTGTAGCGCATGGCTGCAGCCGGGTCACCGTCCATCGAACCAAAGTTACCCTGCCCGTCAACCATTGGATAGCGTAACGACCATCCCTGGGCTAAACGCACCATTGAATCGTAGATTGCGCTATCGCCGTGCGGGTGGTATTTACCCATCACGTCACCAACAATCAGCGCACTTTTTACAAACTTACTGCCAGACCGATTGCCGTTTTGGTTCATCGAATACAAAATGCGGCGGTGCACTGGCTTTAGCCCATCGCGTACATCTGGTAGGGCACGATCAATAATCACACTCATCGAATACCGGAAAAAGTTGTCTTTCATGACACTTTCCAGCTTGCGCTGCTCTAGCCCGACTGATGCTCCCGGCAACTCATTTGAGCCTGTATTGGCTACTGCTTCTCCTGTTCGTTTCAATTCATCATCCATATTAAATATCTAGCTCCTCTAGGTTCGCGTCTTTGGCGCGTCCTTGAATAAAACTCTTACGCAATGTCACGTCATCACCCATTAGCCGTGAGAAAACCGCATCTGCTTCTTCGGCATCTTCAACGCGTACCTGTATGAGCACACGATTATCGGGATTCATGGTTGTCTCCCATAGCTGATCGGCATCCATCTCACCAAGACCCTTAAAGCGAGAAAGTGTTACACCGGCCTGTTTGACCTTATCGTCGGCGGGGTCAATCTCTACCTTGCGCTCACGGCGCTCTGCAATAAGTTTATCTAATGTTTTAGCCAGCTCATCTTCATTGTAGACATATATCTTTTTCTGGCCTTTATTAATTGAATATAGTGGTGGTTTTGCGAGATACACGTAGCCGCCCTCAACCACTTCCTTCATGTAACGGAACAGGAAGGTTAGCAGCAACGTAGCGATATGACTTCCATCCACATCGGCATCAGTCATGATAATAATTTTGTGGTATCGCAAGCCGCTGATATCAAATGAATCACCGATACCAACACCAAAGGCTTGGATCATGGCTACAATTTCTTTATTAGCGAACATCTTGTCCAAGCGAGCTCGTTCGGTGTTGAGAACTTTACCACGGAGAGGTAGGATAGCTTGCGTCTTACTATCACGCCCTTCCTTAGCTGAACCAGCGGCCGAGTTACCCTCAACGATGTAAATTTCACTATCACTTGGACTCCTACTCGAGCAATCCCACAATTTACCTGGCAACCCCATGCCATCGAGCGCACCCTTGCGGATAACGTTATCGCGCGCCGCTCGAGCAGCTTTACGAGCTCGGGCAGCAATAACCGCCTTGCTAATAATCTTCTTTGCAACGGCTGGGTTCTCTTCAAGATAGTACGCAAAATACTCAGTCATAACTTTATCTACATAGCTGCGCACTTCTGGGTTGCCCAACTTATTCTTAGTTTGCCCTTCAAACTGAGGATCTGGAATTTTTACCAAAATAACTGCGGTGAGGCCTTCTCGGATATCATCACCAGTCAGATTGTCTTCTTTCTCTTTTAGGAGGCTATTCTTGCGAGCGTAATCGTTAACTACTCGCGTAAGTGCCGTTCTAAATCCAACAACATGCGTTCCTCCATCAGGGGTTAGCACGTTATTGGCAAACGGCTTAACTGTTTCAATGTAGGTGTCGTTATATTGCAAAGCAATTTCTACAACAGCATCTTCTATCTGCCGCTCAATATAAAACGGCACATCAGCAAGCACTTCTTTACCAATATTAAGGTGCTTTACGTAACTTTGGATTCCTCCTTCAAAGTAAAACGCCTGACTTTCGTTGCTACGCTCGTCACGCACCCGTGTGAATACACCTTTTGTTAGGTATGATTGATGTCGTAAATACGACACTACCCATTTATAGTCAAACGTAACAGTTTCTTTAAAAATTGTTGGATCAGGGTAAAATGTAATAATTGTACCTGTTTTTGTAGTTTTTCCAACAACTTTTAGCGCAGCCTTTGGTACACCTTTTTCAAACTCAATTCGGTGAATCTTGCCGTTCTTATGTACCTCCGCTATCATGTGCGTCGATAATGCATTAACCACACTTGATCCCACACCGTGAAGACCTGACGACACCTTATATCCTCCGCCGCCGAACTTACCACCAGCGTGAAGCACCGTTAATACGGTCTCTAATGTGCTCTTGCCTGTCTTAGGGTGCTTATCGACCGGGATACCTCGCCCGTCATCTTCGACGCGCACTCCACCATCACGCAGCAGCGTAACCTCAACGCGACTCGCAAAACCGGCAATTGCCTCGTCAATAGAGTTATCAGCAATCTCTTTTATCAAATGATGCACACCATCATAGCCGGTACTACCGATATACATGCCGGGTCGCTTACGAACCGGCTCAAGGCCTTCCAGGACCTGAATTTGCGAGCCATCATATGATGACTGCCTCTGATTTTTTTCCGTCATTATATCCTCGTTTATGTTTGTTATTGAGCTCTGATATCTTTCTTATTATACCAGATTACAGGGGTAGAAATCAAGATATATCAGGGGTGGAGCGCTGTACTAACCGAGTATAGCCCATAAAAATAAGGCCAGCTTTTGCTGACCTTATGTGGAATAATAAGTGAGATTAACGTAGCCGTAGCACTGTTGGGTCATTGCTACTATCATCATCGCGCGATTGAGTATTTGAGCCTTTTTTATCGCGCTGAGAACCCGGGTGCAACGACGGAGTGACAACCTCTTGCTTCTTCCGCGTAGTGGTATCTTGGCGTGGAGCGATATCTAGCTGCGGCTGCACAACAACTGGCTTCTCGGCAGGTGGAGCTTGCGTAGCTGGCCCAGCCGAGTTATTAGCTGGTGGCACTGACCCCGAATCCGCTTTTTGTAGCTCAGCCCGCCGCTTCATCCAGGCGTCGAGGAAGCTACCATCAGCGCTACTCTGACCACCCTGAGAACGATTAGCCTGAGCGCCTCCAGGACGAGGTGGTTGACCGCTCGGTATGGCTCGATTACCTGCTGCAAACGCACTACCCGAAGTAGGTGCCGTATATTTCGGTGCTGCAGCTGGCCCTAGCGCTGGAGCTGGAGATTGGGCGGTCGCCGTACCAGCCAAACGCTGAAAAATTTCCTGCTCCACTTGAGCACGTGGCCGACCATATTTCGCAGATGACAGCTCTTTCAGTGCATTACGCAATCGCTCGTTTGATTCGCCCATCGGCGGTATTAAGGCCATACTGAACGGTGCAGACGGCACATTTTGAATCATTACCGAAGTAATTGCCTGGTGGTTTGGTAAACTCTTCAAATCGTCCACATCAAATGTTGGCGCAAATTTCTTAATCAACAACTCTGCATCGGTAATACCAATACGCCCACTAATCACTGTACCGACGTTACCAATAATTGCCTCACGAATCTTATCAGTCAATTGCGACATAAACTGGTTACCAAGGATAAGATTTAAGCGATACTTACGAGCCTCCGAGAGAATAGACTCAAAGCTCTCGGTGGCGAAATTCTGGAACTCATCAACAAATAGCGAAAAGTCTTTACGCTCATGTTCTGGAATATCGGCACGGCTCATCGCTGCAGCCTGGAATTTCATAATAAAGATAATACCAAGCAACTTCGAGTTAAGTTCACCCATCTTACCCTTCGATAGGTTAACGAGCAAGATTTTATTATTATCCATCACCTCACGAATATTAAATCCACTCTTGGTTTGACCAATGATGTTACGCATCGCGTCGTTCGAAAGGAACGGACCAAACTTTGAGATCACCCAGCTAGTCACTTCTCCGGCTTCACTTGACTGCTGCGCGCGCGGGAATTCCTTCGTCCAGAAGTCAATCACAGTCTGGTCGGTAACGTATTTCAGCTTCTGGCGCACAAACTCAGGGTCGGTGAGACATTTTGGAATATCAATAAACGTTCCACCATTTGGATCCGCCATCAGCAGCAAAGCACAGTTACGGAAAATATGCTCAAGCCGTGGCCCAACAATACCAGTATGCCCTGGATCATACAGACCATACAGCATATTAATAGCCTCTTGCACCAAAAAGTCTTTCTGGTCTGGATGGTCATACTCAAACATATTAAGCCCAATCGGGTTAGTCATGTCACCAGGGTTGAAGTAAATAACATCCTCAACCCGCTCTCGCGGTACCTTACCCAGTAGTTCCTCCACCGAATCGCCGTGCGGATCAACAAACGCAAAGCCGCGCCCCTCTAGCATATCCTGGTAGGCAAGATTTTCCAGCAGCACTGACTTACCGGTACCAGTCTGACCAATGATGTAGGTATGACGACGACGGTCGTTCGTACTTACACGAATCGGCTTGCGCACACCACGAAACTCATTATATCCAAGCAGAAGACCTTCGTTCATCACCTGAGTTGGCCCATCTACTTGCTTTGAGTGCTGGCGCTCCACCTGAGAAGTCGGAATACTGGTTTGATCTGGCAGATGGAATAATGTCGCTAGCTCGATACTATTCAGCACCATGCCTGTCGCTGATTGTGGGAAGAATCGAAAAATATACTCTGTCACTAAATCATCGATATCATTGTTCAATATGAACTTAAAGCCATTATTCTGTGGTGAATTAAACAATGAAAATGCAGCAACGATATTATTTAAAATTCCCTGCGAACGTGCCGCTGTGTTAGAAGAAACAACGACACGAATCATCGTCTCATATCCTGGATAGCGGCCTTTATTTTCTATACCATCGATAATCGCCTTGTCGGTCGATGACAAGTTGGCATCTGCTGCTAGTGTATCGTCCTCCTTACCATAGTCACTCGCCTCCGGTGGCTTCCAAAGAGCCGATAGCAGCCCACGCGTATTGCTATTCTTTTGTTTTTTCTTCTTGCTATTACTCTTCTCGCGGATAGTATCTATCACCGCTTCCCCGGCCTGTTCCCATCCTTCTGTGGCGGGACGAATCAAGAACTGTACCGCAGCACCGTCTTCACGACCAGCAGCCGACAGTGCATTCAAAATTGCACGAGAAGCATCTCGATGCGTTTCTTCAAACGTAGCAATCGGATAGGCGTATGGCCGCTTTAGCGTCAGTTCACCACCAATCGTGCCACTCATGCGGCCAATCTTGCTAAAAATGTTGTGATCTTTCATTTCCTCAAGGCGCGCCGATGGATATGCTGCGGCCACTGCCTGCCGAATAAGGCTCACGAGCTGATGTGGTGCTACCACATAATATCGCACGACGCCACCGCTCGCGACAATTTCAAACGATACATGGCGCTGACCGTAAAATTTACTACGAAATCCTTTGCGCGCCGTGCTCGAGATAATGTTATACATCACCTGGGCCTGCGAAATGATCTCATCTGTAATATCACGCTGGTCACGAGTACCACCCTCTAGGTCTTCGCTAATTGGCGGCAGGTGAATAAGCATCGACACCATCTTTAGCCCACGCTCGTAGTTCTTTGCTTCACGATTAACGCGACGATACTGGAAAAAGCCAATAATAATAGCCACTACTACGGCCGCTACAATCAGAAACATGATCATCAAAAAACCAAGTATCTGCATTATTTCGCCTCCTGCTCCGAAGCACCATACCGAGCTTGCCGATATTGTCGCCCAAGCATAATAATCCGGTCTTGACGAGCACCCGGATTATCGGTCGTCTCACGAATAATGCGCTTTACGCTTTTTAGCCACTCTTTATCTTTTGAGATATCAATATCGTCATCATTCTGGCTTGAAATAGTCGTTGCCGTTTGTGTTGTATAACTTGCCGGCTGGGTCGCAATATATGCCGGTTCAGCCAGTTGCTCAGCCGCAGCCGCAGCTGATCGACGCTCCTGGTTTTGTTCGTACTGCTCCGCACGATTGGGAGCTTTCTCTGGAGAGGCTGACTGCTGAGTCTCTGGAGAAACCGAGACACGTGGCGCCCGCTCTGAGCTCCCTGGATAATTTCGTGATGTTTCTGGATTCATATGGCTTTTATTATATCATAAGCACTTTATTTTCGTTTATAGACATAGAGTAGCCCAAGCGCCACAAATAGCGCCGTCAGCAGTAAACTCCACCAGCTAAGCGCCCCCACCGACTGCATTCCTAGCAGCAGCACAGGCACGGCAGCCAACACACTCGCATAATAATAGGCACCCTCCGCCTGTTGCGACAAAACTCTCCCCGGAGCGAGTGGCTTCCTGCGCTGCAAGACTGCACGTACAAGCCGCAATATGCCGCCAATAATATATATCATTACGATATAGATACATAAAAACAGCATCAACACACCAAACGGACCCACTTGCGATGGTGTTGTATATTGCACGATTACGACAATAGCAATAAATGCTGCCACGGCAAGCAGCTGAAGTCCTATTCGTACAATCTGCTGTTTCGTCATTTATAAATAGTACCGCCTGCGGCCACCAAACTCTTCTATCGCCGCAAGTACACCCGAGCACCATGCAGGTGCCCCGTTAATAAAATTTTTAAATTAATGTTATGTGTTAAGCCGTGTATATTACTTCACTTCTATGTTGCGCACTAGAAAGCACAGACTATGCATCCGCTACACACGAGATCCATTAACTAAGCGCGCATACTCTGCGCTTCTAGCAGCTGATCGCCTCCTACAAAGGAGACAGAACAAATACACAGCAAACGCTGGGCGTTATGATCACTAACCTTTGCACGCAGCGGGGCCAAGAACACATATCTCTTCGGCGCCAAACAAACTGCCGAGCTCATGTAGAGTCATTCAGTCCTGCGTTGCCTTGTGTATTTGTTTTTGTAAAATTGATGTTTATGTTTATCAATTACCGTTTCACTATAGCATACCAGGCTCTATGCATCAATCCACCAGGATGGCATAAATGTTGTAATAAAGTCTAACATAGACATAGCTACTGCTTATAGTTGCTTGTCTGGTTTTTTATTATTTTTCACAACGTTAGTGTATCAGTTTAGCGGGAGCCCATCTCATCGCTTTACCAATCCATATGATAGAGATGTATATAATACACCATATTTACCTGTGTATCTTAACGGCGCCCTCTCTGCTGCACACACCCTAGCAGCTGTATTTTACCCCTGCTCTAGTGTCCTTTCTTGTAACTATACACTACAATTATGTGGCTTTTTTTACAATCTTTTCGTGTTGACACCCCCCAATAAACACTCTATTATAAGGGTAGCTTCTGAACAAAAAACTTATACAGAAGCCAAACATAAACAGAATTTTCAAAACTCCACTTCTTAGAAACAACCACTACTCGCAGGTGGTTGTTTTTCTTTTTATGCAGCCGCTAAATCTAGCAGCTAACACATTTTCGTCAAAAAATTCATACGACAAAAGGCGCCAGCTCATAGCTGCACGCCCTGCTATTCACTCATGGTGGAGCTGCCGGGTACCGCCCCCGGGTCCAAAAGGTAATCGTTCGCCCGTCTACAAGTTTAGACTATCTTGCTGTTTTTATGCGTCTATACTCTCAAAAACAGTCACAAATAAGCATAGCCGCAAGTATCTACTATCCAACCAAAGTCGATACAAGCTTTGGTATTGTCCTACAAAATCTCTGACACATTCTTGCGCTCAGTAGAAATCAGCGCAGAATATGGCTACCTACTATTTAGGCAACTGTCGCAAAAGCGGCCTGCTTTGGCATCAAAGATGCAGCAAACGCCTTTGCTTTTTCTGCAAAGTTTGCATTTATTGATACTGATTACGTCAGTGGTCGACTTGCTTGGCGAACTATTAAAATCCTTCTGTCAAAAGCTATATCAGCCCCAGATAGCACTATTATAGCAGAACCTGCCAGAATATGGTTAAATAGAACTGCAAGTAACCATTGGAGGTAACAACATGGCGACCGGCAAAACATACTCAGTAGCAAGCCTTGGCTACAATGGACAACTGATAGAAATTGAGGGTGATTCTTCAAAAGGGCTACCTTCCTTGCAAATTGTGGGGCTTGGCAATAAGGCTATTGATGAGTCAAAAGAGCGCGTTCGTAGTGCTATTAACAACTCATCGTTAACTTTCCCTGCTCAAAAAATCACCATAAATCTTGCCCCAGCCGAGATACCAAAAGATGGCTCACAATTTGACCTCCCAATAGCACTAACAATTCTCGCAATATCTGGCCAGCTTCTGGATCAGAATATACCAAACGCCTATTTCGCTGGCGAGTTGGCGCTCGACGGTAGCGTGCGGCCTATTAAAAATGCAACTATTCTCGCAGAATTAGCCGCAAAAAATGATATTCCCGAAATTTATGTGCCGCAAGAAAACTGTAAAGAGGCGGCACTTTTCACTAACATAACAATTTATGGCGTCAGGAATCTTCAGCAGCTCTTCCTTCACCTAAAGGGTATTGATCGCATGCAGCCTTTCTCGGGGCAAAGCACGAAGCTGATACCGCATGGCCAGCTCACTCCACCACTACTAGATGACGTACATGGACAAGAACAAGCCAAGCGGGCACTTATTATTGCAGCCGCCGGTGGTCACAATCTACTGCTGTCTGGCTCACCAGGTGCAGGAAAAACTATGCTTGCCAAAATATTACCCAAGCTCCTTCCTCCACCATCAACTGAAGATATTATTTCAATCATGAAGCTCCACAACCTCGTCCCCGCCACGCAGCAATTAGAGCTTGGCGAACGACCCTTCAGAAGCCCTCACCACACGGCCAGCCGTACAGCCCTTATCGGTGGCGGTCCGCAAGCTACTCCCGGTGAGGTCAGCCTTGCGCATAATGGTGTGCTCTTCCTGGATGAGCTACCAGAATACCCACGCGCAACATTAGAGTCTCTCCGTCAGCCACTCGAAGATCACGTTGTATCAATCTCACGAGCTCGCGCAAGATATACCTATCCAGCGAACTTTATCATGGTCGCTACCATGAACCCGTGCCCGTGCGGTTACTATGGAGACCCAGCAAAAGAGTGTACTTGTTCACTGTCACAAATCTTGGCCTATCGTAAAAAAATATCTGGGCCACTTCTCGATCGTATCGACCTAACAATCACCGCGCAGCGGGTCCCACACAATGAGTTATTAAAAAAAGCATCGTCTAAAAAACAACATATTAATGCCCAAAAATTAGTAGAAAAAGCAAGAAAACACCAATTTAACAGATATAAAAGTAGTGTTTATAACAACGGAAATATTTCTTCATCTGACATAATAAAATATTTGTTATTAGATGATGATGTAAAAAAGTTTATGGAATCAGCAGCTGCTAATCTGGACCTGTCTCCACGCAGCTACTACAAAGTGTTGCGCGTAGCTCGCACAATTGCAGACCTTGAAGACTCCCCGGCTGTGCTCATCCCGCACATTGCCGAGGCGCTGCAATATCGTACAGTACAACAGTGATGCCGTATGTGGCTTGAACTGCGCTAGCCAAATCTGCTATAATTCAGCTGAATAACGTTTTATATTTTTTAATTAAGAATCGCTAACAGGAGAGTCTAGCAATTAATAAATCAGTACGAATTAACGGAGACATTCGCGCTTCGGAGCTGCGTGTCATCAGTGAACACGGCGAGCAGCTAGGTATCATGCCAAAACGAGAAGCTTTAGCACTGGCCGAAAAAGCCGGGCTTGATCTTGTAGAGATATCACCAGGCGCTACCCCTCCAGTAGCTAAAATCATCGACTGGGGTAAATACCAATACCAGAAGATGAAAGATCAGCAAAAAAATCGCAAGGCAGCTAAGGCAAATGAGCTCAAGCAAATGCGGTTTGGTCTAAAAATTGGCAGTGGCGACCTTGAGATTAAACTGCGTAAGGTTCGTAAGTTTCTTGAGGCTGGTCATAAGGTCAGAATTCAGATCTTCCTTCGTGGACGAGAAATGGCTCATAAAGACCTCGCCTTTGAGATGGCACATAAAATCTTAGCCGAATTAGAGACCGAGGCGATCATAGAACAAAAGCCACAAATGGCTGGACGCAACCTGAATGTAACAATAAGGAGAAAGTAATGCCAAAGCTTAAAACCCATAAAGGTACGGCTAAGCGCATTAAGCTTACCAGCACTGGTAAGGTAAAGCGACGCCGCGCATTTGGTGGGCACATGCTTGCCAAGAAGAGCAAGAGCCGCAAGCGTAACATCAATACGCCTGCATTTGTCACTGGCTCAATGAAGAAAAACGTTAAACGAGCCTTGGGAGAGTAATTTATGCGCGTTAAACGAGGTGTAACCGCACGAGCTAAGCACAAGAAGATTCTAAAAGCTGCCAAGGGCATGCAGCATAACCGCACACGATCGTACCGCCTAGCAAAACAAGGTGTTATTCGATCACTGCAATATGCATACCGCGACCGACGCAACAAGAAGCGTGATCTGCGTGGCCTATGGATCACCCGCATCAATGCTGCCGCACGCCTAAATGGTACAACATACGGCAAGCTAATTAACGGCCTAAAGACCGCGGGTATTGAGCTTGACCGCAAAGTACTTGCAGAGCTTGCTGTTAACGAGCCAGCAGCCTTCACTGCTATCGTAAAAGCCGCAAAATAGTTTTTGTGCAGCACTAAAAAATACCCCGTAGTTACCTATGGGGTATTTTGATTGCTGCATTGATAAGCCGGGTTCTGTCGAGGACGATCATCTATCTAGATAGTGTATTGCTACGCTATTCAAGCGGATTGCGCGAACATCTCAAGCGGATCACTTATCTGAGCTGTTCCCCTTGCAGCCGACAGGGTTTACCTCCCCACCTTGTCACCAAGGCAGACTGTGGGCTCTTACCCCACTCGTTTCACCTTTGCTCTAACCAGTAGAGTAGTTTCGTTTCTGTGGCACTTTCCCTAGGGTTACCCCCGGTCGCCGTTAGCGACTGTCGTATCCTATGCTGCCCGGACTTTCCTCTTGTTGACTGATACTCCAACAAGCGATCGTCTCAATGCGCTCTGCTAGTATAGCATAGTTTGCCTAGCCATCAAAAAACCTACCTCGAAAGCTTTGATATTCCCTGCTCGTTGCAAGGTGGGTGTTCTCATGATAACTCCACGGAGCTACCGGATATTGAACTCCCTATCGTATGATGTTAGGAAAATCATACACTTCCTCGGTAGGATGCCTTTAGTATAGCATATGCTAGCCAGCAGCACCAAACACTGCCAGAAAGGCTTGAAATATTGCTTTTGTAGCTGCCGACATAAGCCCGGTAATCTGCCCATTAAACAGCATCACGATACCAAATACAATGAGTAGACTGTATTGCTCCATGGCCTCCATGGCCTGCTGTATAAACCCTGGTGCGAGCGGATACAGCACCCTCGAACCATCAAGTGGTGGTATTGGCAACATATTAAACACAAAAAAACCTAGGTTAATAGCAATCACTTGC
Source organism: Candidatus Saccharimonadota bacterium (assembly GCA_013333495.2). Taxonomy (GTDB): domain Bacteria; phylum Patescibacteriota; class Saccharimonadia; order Saccharimonadales; family Saccharimonadaceae; genus VGLK01. The sequence continues at coordinate 14,306 of JABCOR020000015.1, forward strand.
ATCAGTATTTGACCCATCAGCGTGCTCTCAGAGGCCCCTGAAAGCACATATACGCCCACACCAATAAAAGCTAACACTAGATTAACTAGCGGCCCTGCAAGCGCTACTAGCGCAGCTCCCCAATCCCCCACACGGCCCTGGTTAAACGGTACTGGCTTGGCACCACCAAACACTGGAGCGCCGAGCAGCATTAACACAAGTGGCAGCGCAATCGTCATGATGGGATCTATATGCTTAAACGGGTTTAGCGTTAGTCGACCATCAAGCTTAGCCGTATCGTCACCCAATTTATAAGCCACTAGTCCATGCATCACCTCATGTAAGGTCATTGAAATAAATACAACAGACAGTAGAATAACAATATTTAACAGTATCATGCCTTCATTATACACTACTCTGCCTCGCAATATTGACAAAACCCTTGCTTCCAGCTAGAATGGTATACGATTATCTATTAATTTAACAACGTAGGAACTGTATATCATGGCAACACGATGTGAGCTCACCGGTAAGGGTAAGCAGTTCGGCCACAATGTTAGCTTCTCTTTGCGCCGCACAAAGCGCGTTTTCAAGCCAAACCTTCAAAAGAAGACATTTGTGGTTGATGGTCAGAAAGTGACAATGACACTTTCGACAAGCGCAATCCGCACACTAAAGAAAAAAGGTATCCTGTAACGGCTAACCTTTTATGGCTAACAAAAATACCTCCATACTCGGAGGTATTTTTTAAATTTTTTAATAATTACTCGCTTTCGCTGCTGTGGCTGCCGCTATTTTGAACGGTCGACGACAACTGTGGTCATCGCAGCTGGCAAGCTGGTAGCCTTCACTTTTAGCTTGGTAACATGTTCAACGTCCCCTGCCCCAATCGCACTGATAAAATCAGCTACTTCGTTCTGAGGCACTTCATAGGCTAAAGTATCATCCGCATAGTGTACTGGGATTACAAGCTTCGGCTCCATAATCTTCGCAATCCGCGCTGCAGCAACACCATCAAACGTGTAGCCGTTCCCTCCAACTGGGATAATAAGCACGTCAATCAACCCAAGTTCTTCTAGCTGGTTTTCTGATATTTCGTTATCGATGTGCCCAAGCACAGCGATAGCAATACCATCAACCACTACGCGATAAGCGGTAGCTTTTTTCCCTTGCTCAAGACTGTCAATATTACGCCGAAATGCAAAACCTGTAATCGCAAAAGGACCTACCTCATATTCACCCGGACCATCAATTACTAGCTTGGCTGCGTCATTATATACCGCAAACCGAGGTTCTGTAGCTAATTCTACACCACCGCCAGTAGCCACATCCTTTGCGCCATATAGCGACAGCTTTGGGTCGATATACAAGCTATCTTTTTTAGCCTTAATAACACCTGCACCGGCACCTTTATATTCAAATTCAAACATGTGTTTATTTCCTTCCTCTGTCTAAGATCTTGCGTTCATCTCGGATTACGTTCTTTTTGCCTGCTAGGATATCAATAATGAACTTATCACGCACTGAATACCGGTAGGTGACGTCACTTGTCTTCATAACGACGTAGTTTAGCTCATACCCTTCATTCTTCTCTACTTGTTGTAATATCTGCTTCAGCTGGCCCTTGTTAACTTCGCCGGCAATAAACAAATCAATATCTGATTTTGGATCATCTATCAGACGGCCTTTTGCGACAATAATATCTGCACCTTTGATCTTCTTAATAAGATCGATGCTATTAAAGTCGTAAATATCTTGGCCAACCAGCGCGACCTTACCGTTCACCACTTCACCAGTAAATATCTGGCGCAACGGATCGTAGAATTCATATTTTTTGTTTAGTGCATAATAGAGTTTATTGTTACTATTACGGCTTTTAACTACGCCAACGTTAACCATATTTGCGAGCTCACGGCGTACCGAGTTAATCTGCTCATCGATAAGTCGCGTGATTTCTCGCACATAAAAGGATGCATCCTCGTTATTAAAGAAAAGATGCAACAATTTTACTCGTGTTTTTGAACCAAAAAGCGCGTCTATCATGTCTTACTATTATACCTTAGCTTATCTCAGTATAGCATGATTTCGTCGTGGCTCCTAGGCGAGACACGATATACGGTGTCACCTGCGATTGCGGCAACCACGTAATAAAATCGTGCCGACGGAACCAGGTGCGCTGCCGCTTTGCAAGTTGTCTATCCTTTATAGCCATTTTTTCAGGTAATTCTGCCCTTGAGATTTTACCTTCCAAATACTCACCAATCACCTGGTACATATTACCGCTCATAGCCGGACACGTCTGACTATAACGCGCCCGCAGCTCTATCGTTTCTTGCACAACCCCCTGCTCAAGCATAGTATCAGCCCGATCTCGCAGCCGTTTATTCAATATTTCTTTATCTATGTCAATTCCAACTACCACTATATGTGGGGGTGGCTGCAGCAGGCGTGTTGCCGCACCAAACTGCTGGTTTGCGGCCTTCTGCGCTGGAAATGTGTAGTTAAGTATCAGTGCATCAACATACAATCCTGTGCCTCCTGCGATGATTGGCACCTTGTCACGTTTGTGAATATCAATAATGCATTGACGAGCATACTGCTGAAAATCATAGGCAGTAAATCGTTCATTCGGAGACACTAAATCAAAGCCAAAATGCGGCACGCCTTGGCGCTCCTGTATAGTTGGCTTTGCTGTCCCGATTGACATACCTCGATACACCGTGCGGCTATCAGCGGCGATTATCTCGCCACCGATGCGCTGTGCGATATCAATCGCAGCAGCTGTTTTACCGCTACCAGTTGGACCAATAATTACAACAATTGGCTTATGATTCTGCATTGTACTGTTGTAAAAAGTCTACCAATTTATCTAAGGCTATCGTTTGCTCCTGGTCTCGAGTTCGCACGCTTACCGCTCGCTGCTCTTTGTCCTTAGGGCCGACAATAAGCTGCACAGGAATCTTATACGCCGTAGCTTCACGGATCTTTTTGCCAAGCGACTCGTTGCGATCGTCAACCGTAACGCGCAGTTCATTGTATGCTACTGGATGCATCAAGACGGTTTGACCAAGTAGTAACAAGATTTCATCAACGTAATCTAAAACACTATCATTAATTGTCAAAATACGCACCTGCTCTGGCGCTGCCCACAGCGGGAACCAACCGCCCGTATGTTCGATAAAGACACTCAGGAAGCGTTCGACTGAACCAAGCAATGCACAGTGGATCATGACTGGTGTTGTAAATGAGCCATCAGTAGTGGTGTACTGTAAGCCAAAGCGCTGTGGCTGCACAAAGTCGAGCTGCACCGTCGCCACTTGGTGCTCGCGGCCAATTGCATCTGTTGCCATAAAGTCAATCTTTGGCCCATAGAAGGCCGCCTCACCTTCCTGTTCGAAGAATTCGAGGCCGACCTTCTCAACCGCCGCTTTGAGCTGGCCCTGAGCCGATTCCCATAAAGCTGGGTCGCCCAGGTATGCATCAGATTCATCGCGGTAGCTCAGGCGCACACGCAGCTGCATGCCGATGGTACTGTAGAGTTCACGGGCCGCGGCAAGCAGGTTATTAATTTCGCCTTCAATTTGGTCCGGCCGGCAAAAGACGTGGCTATCGTCTTGCGTTAATGAACGCACGCGGTTCAGCCCGCCAAGCTCGCCAGTTTTTTCATCGCGGTAGTCGGTCGTTGTTTCCAGGTAGCGCACCGGCATGTCGCGGTAGCTGCGTGGTCGCGAAGCAAAAATCTGCGTGTGGTGTGGACAGTTCATTGGCTTCAGGGCCATTTCGTCGCTGGTTTCCTGACTCTTCACGAGGAATAGTTCATCACCAAATTTTGCCCAGTGCCCGCTCGTCTCGTACAGATCCTTCTTGGTAATATGCGGTGTCCAGACCTTCTGGAAGCCATGCTTTTGGCGTAGCTGGTTGGAATACTCAGCCACCTTATCGCGCAGGATAGTACCGCGCGGCGTAAACAGCGGCAAGCCAACACCAACCAAGGGCGAGGTTGTATATAGGTCAAGCTCCTTGCCAAGCTTGCGGTGATCGCGCTGGCGGGCAAGCTCCAGGCGCTGCAGATAGTCATCAAGCTCCTGCTGCGTGGCAAAGGCGACGCCGTACAGGCGCTGCATCTGCGGGTTATGCTCATTACCGCGCCAGTAGGCCCCCGCCACACGCAGCAGCTTAAAGGCACCCACATCACCAGTATTAGCAACGTGCGGGCCGCGGCACAGGTCCACAAAGCTCCCATTAGTGTAGAACGAAACCTCCTCGACCGCGCTCGCGCCATCGGCAATTGTGCCCATAGCAGCCGCGTCGAGGTCCTTGGCCACCGTCGTACCGGCACGTTTTAGGTCGTTCAGCAGCTCCACCTTATATGGCTGATTGTGCGCTTCAGCCCAAGCAATCGCTTCATCGATTGGCACCGTCGTGCGCACAAAGTCCTGTTTTTCGGCAATAATCCGGCGCATCATTTTTTCTATCTTGCCAAATTGTTGCTCGCTAATCTTCGTTTCACCAAGGTCAATATCGTAATAAAACCCATTATCGACCACCGGGCCAACACCGAATTTTGCCTCCGGCCACAGTCGCTGCACAGCCGCAGCAGTAATATGTGCCAAGCTATGTCGCATGGCATGGAGTTGTTCATCGCTCATATAGAATCTCCTTTTTGGTTAATATAAAAAGCACGCAAGTATCATAACGTGCGTGCCTCGGTCCCAAGCGCGTGGCTTAGGAGGTTCCACCTTGGCGATTACTCTTGCCCCGGCTGTTTACGTGCGCCGCAACCGCTCCCACGTCGCTCGGGGGATGGTTAGGCCCCGTCAGTGCGAATTATCTTTATAGTAGCAAATCAGGGCTAGCGCCGCAAACAGTTCAGTATATGCTGCTATAGCTGGCTTACACGCTTGAGCCTTTCCCGCCGATGACTGGCATAAAATTCTGGTGTTAATTTATAAATAAAATCAGTTAGCGGCTGCGAGGGTCTTACATTATAGACCTGGCGTTGCGGCAACAAAGAAGTCGCACAAAGCTACCTATTATGGGGTTGGTTTCTGTAAAATTTCTAGCATCACCGGCTCAATCTTGCTGCCCGATAGAGACTCTGCGATAACTTCAGCAACCATTTTAGTGCTACCTGAACCAGAAAAATATACTATATGTACTTTTTATTTCATACC
>JABCOR020000016.1 GCA_013333495.2 Candidatus Saccharimonadota bacterium
TGACAGCGCAAACGAGCCACAGCCAGCGCGTCGAAACAACCGTGGTGCACGCCGCGCCAATAGCAACTTATCTGCAGGCTTTCGCCTTCGGCTACGTGGTCGTTCTGCTATCAGCCATCGCAGCCACCGCGCCAATCATGCGCCAATCACCAAAGCAAATTTTAGCAACATTAAGTTAGGAGATAGTATGTCACTACTGACCTTACACGATATCATTTATTCATACCCAGGCGGCACCAGCAATGTGCTGAACGGGATCAATTATCACTTTGAAAAGGGCACATTCTACGCCATCGTCGGTAGTTCTGGTGCTGGTAAGTCGACGCTGCTCGGGCTGCTAGCGGGATTGGACACGCCAACTGGCGGGCAGATTTTGTTTGACGATCAAGACATCACCGTGCAGGGTTACTCGCATCATCGCAAGCACAATGTCTCGCTGGTGTTTCAGAATTATAACTTGATCGATTACCTGACGCCGCTAGAAAACTTGAAGTTAGTTAATCCCAAGGCCACCAACGAAACGTTGCATGCCATGGGCCTGGACGACGATCATATCAATCGCAACGTCATGAAACTGTCTGGCGGTCAGCAGCAGCGTGTAGCGATCGGCCGAGCGCTGGTGTCCTCCGCACCGATCATCCTGGCGGACGAGCCAACTGGCAACTTGGACGAAACCACTGCCGCGGATATCATCACTATCCTACGCCAAGCCGCCCACCAAAACGACAAATGCGTCATCGTCGTCACCCACAGTAAGCAGCTGGCCAAAGAGGCGGATGTGGTGCTACAATTGAAGGACAAAACGCTCCAGCAAGAGCGCTGCAAACGGTGATAAAATTAGCTGCACTATCACCGGATCCTCGCATGAAGACCGGCTAGCAGTGCGCATGTTAGTATTGTAGGGCTGCGGGGGCGGCCCTCAGCCTTACATAAGCGTGATAGATCCTGAGTTCTTGGTGGTATAATTTAGAGGATAACAACTTGTAGGACTCAGGAGTCTATGAACGAATTCATTTTAGTGGCAATAAAATTGCTGATTGGCTTTTTCGCGTTAATATTGATTATAAATATTTCAGGAAAGGGGAACTTAGCACCATCGTCGGCAAGTGACCAGGTGCAGAACTACGTACTGGGTGGTATTATTGGCGGCGTTATTTACAATAGCAGCATTCAGATAATTGACTATGTTAGTATCTTGGGTATTTGGTGCGCTCTCGTGCTAGCGCTGAAATGGATAAAAAATCATAACGTGAGAGCAAAGCAGCTCATAGATGGCCGGGCGTTGATTATTATTGATAACGGAAAGATTAATATCGAGAACTGTAAGCGGGCCGGTCTGAGCGCACACGATGTGTCATTTAAGCTACGTATGCACAATATCTATTCAACTGAAGAGGTGAAGCGAGCCGTGGTGGAGCAAGATGGTGGACTGATTATTTCGCGCCAGGGTGAGGAGAATCCAAAATTTCCAGTGATAACCGATGGTCAAGTGCAGGCTAGTATTTTAGAGGTCATCGGAAAGAACGAAAAGTGGCTGTTGGAGGAAATCAAAAAACAGGGCTTGCGTGGCTACGGGGATGTGTTCTTGGGCGAATATATAAATGGCAAGCTAATATTAACAGCCTACCGCTAGATTATCCATAAAATTATTAGTTTGCAGACAGGCGGAGGTGTGCTATTGCGCCGCAGCAATAGTGACTTCTGCCTGAGTTAGTATTGCTTGTAAATTGGCTACAGTTATTGCATTAGCTAGGTCGTCTTTTGTGTATGGCGTCATAGTCTTTTGGTAAAAGTAGACTGGTGCGGCAGTATAGTATGGATCAGATATAAAGGCTTCGGCCAGATGGGCTAGGCTACTGGCATGCGGCGCAGCATCGAATGAGCGCAAGTAGCTTTGGACTGCTTTGTCTATGGTTTTCCAGCTAAAAGACTTCTTGATAGTGTAGGTTTGGCTTGTAGCATTACCATCCTGGTAAGCGGTGAATTCGCCATGGCTAGAGGGGTAAACTGGTGCTTGGTCGAAATAGGCGCTGCGCACGAGATCGAGTAACAAGGGATACATGCAGAAAAAGGCAGCAGTAGTTTGGTCGCTCGCATCTGGCACTTCGATGGTGAGTACTATGTCTATAAAATCTTCTGGTTGGTAGTCAATTTCGAGTGGTTGGTTTTTGATTGGCTCGGTATTTCTTTTGAGCTTGGTGGAGCGACGGTTAGCAAACGTTTTTTGGCAGACTGCTAGCTGTTTGTGTAGCTCCGGTTCGTCCCAGATGGTAACGCTAGATTTCATTTCGGCTTCAATATGGGCGATTGATTCGTGAATTGTGGGCCCGTCGAACGGCGTTACGTCAGTAATGATTTTTGCAAACAGGTTGGTGTATCTGTGATCAAAGAAGGCTGAAGCAAAAAACACACTTGATCCGGCCGTTGTGCCATCTAAACTGCCGATGAAGGCATGCTCACTACCAGATTTCTTTAGCGACTGCAAGAAACGCCGAATAATTAAATGCTCAAACAGATGGCAAACATCGTGATTGGCTGGTAAATTGTAGGCAGAGTATAGGCCGTGGGTCATATGGCTAGTATAGCAGGGAAACTAAGTGATGGTTATCGTGGCGTCTTCATAAGCCACAGCAATGCGGGTTACCTTCAGGATCTGCGGCAGATTTTCTAATGTCGCTAGCCTTCTCCAGCCTCGAGCTCCGACGATTATACCAAATTCTTGAGCGATGCGGGAGCTATCTGGCGCTGCAAGTGGGTTATTTGCGTAAGATAGCGAGGATAGGTACTGCGAAAATCGGTGAAGAACCTTTGGCTGTGTGATTGTAGTAAAGGTGTGTTTAACGGTAGTAACGATATCTTCCAGCTTAATTTTTGGTTGAAGGTATGAACTTGTAAGAAAGATACTTGTGGCCACTGTAGCGTTTAAGGTATTTTTGGCAGACTCTTGCAAAAAATAAGCTCCAAAACGTTGGCAAATAGCCTGTCCAATCGATAAACTGAGGTATTTGGCAAATTCACGCCACAGTATACGCAATTCTATCGGCTGCTCAGTGATACTAAGGCTGAGTTCTATGTTTGGTGCTTTTTTGGTGGACTGATTAGTTTCGTAGATTAAGTCGGTAGAATTGTTCACTGTAGCCGCAGGCTTGGGCAGCAAGTCTATAGTATCTAGGGGTTTCCAGGGCATGCTATTAAGTAAGGCCAATTCTGAAATAATTTCGTCTGGATCGCCAATGTAAAGGTCATTTGCCGATTCAGCAAGCAGCTGCGACATAGCTTTTGCCACCGGTAAATTACCGGGACTACCACTATTAAGGTCGGCTGGCATGGTTGCTATATTTTCTAGTAAAGTACTAACTTCGGTGTTATAGCACTCTCCTTGGACCAATAATACGCCAGATGTGTGTGTTTCGCCGTTGAGTGCGTAGTCCAGCAGCTTATATTGACCATGATGATAAAGATATTCGGTAACTGTAGTAATAAATAAATGCTCGTACAGGTGAGCCAGCTGCACGCAGGGGTGATATTTGACGAGTGAAAAATGGTTCATAGTAGGAATTGTAACAAGGAAGTGAGCTAGTTTATAGACGTAGCTCAGGTCTAGGACGGGCTAGTAGAAACGCTTAGGGTTTCGATTACTCTTTACTCCGTCAATGTGTGGGTTAGTGCTCTTACGTTTGGAGCGATTACTGCCACCTCGTAGGGCAGCATTTTTTCGCTTCGTAGAGCACTTAAAGCACCAGCAGTTTTTACGCTTTAGCCCAGTGTCAGGGCAATTGCTGCTGCGTACCATGATACTACTCCTCTTCGGAGTCGAGTGAGGGTGTTATCCTCACAAACGGCATGCGTGTCTGTGTGTACAGACTTAAGCATGGACCTCGTGCGGAATTGCACAAAAGGCTAATATATATATATATATCAATAATAGACCATTAAGTCAAGTTGCGGGCTGAGTACTGGGTGTTCTACGAAGTCATGTTTTTAGTGCCTTAGGGAGTATATACTTACTAAAAAATAATAAATAACCAGCATACAGATCTTGTCTTGCGCAATAAATTACATGCATCATAATTGAGCCAACTACACAATTTCGCTATACTGAAGATATGACAAATGCGCAATCACAGCCGCTTCTTTACAAACACATTTGTGCCGACCCGATGAATGCTGATTTTGCGGCACGGGGTTGGCCGCCGGTCTATAGTGCCTCGGCCAGCTCGCGTATCATCATTGTTGGCCAGGCGCCGGGTCGCATTGCTCAGGAGACGGGAGTGCCGTGGAATGATGCTAGCGGTCGCCTCTTGCGGCAGTGGCTTGGCGTGAGTGATGAGCAATTTTACAACCCCGATCTCTTTGCGCTTATTCCAATGGATTTTTACTACCCCGGCAAGGGTGCACACGGCGACTTACCGCCGCGCAAAGAGTTTGCCAAGAAATGGCACCCACGCCTTCGCGCCCAGATGCCAGCGGTGCGCTTGACGATTCTGGTCGGTGCTTATGCGCAAAAGCACTATCTTGCCCACCGGGCAGAGAAAAACTTAACGGAAACGGTGGCGCAGTTTGCGCAGTATTTGCCAGAGTATTTTCCGCTAGTGCACCCCTCGCCGCTGACTGCTCGCTGGCGAGCGCGTAACCCATGGTTTGAGACGGAGGTTGTGCCGGTGCTGCGGCAGAGAGTAGCTGGTATTATAACGTAGCAGGCAGCCAAGGAGCTGAGGGAATATAACAGTAACAATGCACGATACAACGATATATATTGCTAATACGCAGCCGTACACAGGTTCGCACTACACTGCGTTTGTTTTGTATTGCGACAAGCGGGGCGTGGTGTATAAAACTGCTTTTAGTCGCGGGCAGCATGCCGATTATACAATGCAAACTGCCGGGGATACAGTGGCAGATCAGCAGCATCCCTATGTAGCTGCCGTGCGGGCCTATTGCGCTGGTGATCGTACTGCACTTGATGTAATCCCCTATCGGTCCCGTACTGCTATGACGCCGTTCCAACAGATTGTCTATCAGGCTATGAGTCGTATTCCATACGGCCAGGTGCGTTCCTATAAAGAGCTAGCGGCAGCGGCTGGCTATCCAGGCGCTGCTCGCGCTGTCGGTACGGCTTGTAAAAAGAATACGCTGCCACTACTAATACCTTGCCACCGGGTAGTGCCAGCTACGGGCGGCACCGGCAATTATCTTTATGGCACCGCTGCGAAGGAGGCATTATTGCGGCTAGAAGGAGCCCTGTAGCATCAGGGTGGGGCGGCCTGTATAGCGTTATGTGCTGATATATGGCATAATAGTATTTATGCAGGAGCATAGCCCGAGTATATACCAAAAATTGGCTGAAACTGACTTTCACCAGAAACTGCACGATGTAAATCCTGAGACAGACAGTATGATTATTGGTGATGTCGGCGTTGATATGCTAAACCATGCGGCCAACATAGACTGGCAGCGAGGGCAGGTTACGCTTGCACATGAGCATGAGCCTACGGTGAGTCACGAAGGTGAGCCTTGGCAAATGGATATTATGGCTACATCGCCAGATGCCGCTACATTAGCCGAGTACAAAGAAACCGCCAAGGAGTTACTGGGTGATGATGTGTCTGTAGCGGTAGTTGGCTTACATCGCTATGCACAGACGTGGCATGATTTGCTTGGACTTACGGGGGGCTATTACCAAGATGGCAAAGGTGGCGTGCAGTATAGAACAGGTATGATCAAGACGCCGATGCCGGAAGAGAGCTTGCGCTCGTGGCAGGTGCAAGATAGCAGGGGCGCCATTTTAGGAAAAGTACTGAATTTGCCTTCGCAGCTATCACTATTGCAGCACCGGTTTGTGTCTGGTGTGCGGTCGCGTGATGCGGTGCAGTATGCGCAACTACATAGTTTGCTCAAGAACGAAGAGCAAAAAGGTGCAGTTCCAGATTCATATCAGGCTGTGGTGGAGTCGTTTGCTGAGCATCAAAGCAAATTAGATCGTGCACGAAAGCGGCTGGGCATGGTCGCAATTAAATCAGCCCTACTTGGCGTGTTCGAGCACCACGAAAGTATTGGCTTATTCGTTCAGGGCGACTGGAAGCGGGCGATAAGTGCCATGCGTCAGTATCGCCACCAGCTGCACGAGAAGTATACAGATAATAAAGACGACCATGAGGAGAAATAATACATGGATGAAATTTTCACTGGCATTGCAATAGGCATTGGAGAATATTTTATTGAGCGGGATGCGCGGCGTAATGAGCAGCTGGTAAAAAATAATTGGAGAGACAAGAAGGGAAAGCTGCGGGGACCGTATAATTCATATGGTCGTTTGCTGCTTAGTATTAATATAGGCATGTTGCCACTCGCCGCATTTACGCTATTTGGTGGTGTGCTACTTTTGTTTGCAAAGCCAGTTGATCTTGTGGCGAGCCTATCACTAATTGGTGTAGGGTTACTATTAGTGCTTATTGCGTGGTTTGGTATCCATAGGGCTAAGGTATATCGCACTAGGGTACTGCAATCATTGCAAGGTAAAGCAGAAGATAACCAGTAATTTGCAGTAAATTAAACCATATGAGATCAGCCAAATGGCTGGTCTTGTTTTTTATGTTGTAGTATAGTATTATACTTTTAAGAATACAAAAGTATAGAATATAGGAGGTTTATATGGGAATGGCTCCAGATCAGGCTAAATGCTTTCGGGAGTTTACTGGTGGCGTTGATCCAGAGCAATACAGCCTGGATGTGCTGAAGGCGTGCATGCCAATCTTTGAGACACTTAAAGATGAGCAACGAGTAAAGATACTCGTGAAGCTTATTAAGCATGGTAGCATGTCAGTCGGCCAGTTAGTGGATGAGTCTGAGCTTTCGCCACCGGCAATATCACATCACTTAAAGATTTTATTGCAAGCAGAGCTGGTATCGTATAAGAAAGAAGGCACCAGGCGCATCTATAAGCCAAAACTATCTGCTGCGATGCAGGCGCTGCAACACCTCACAAAAGTGATAGAAGAGGGCCAGTCGTATCTAGAGGGAGAGCAAGATGGGTAAAGGATTGCATCGAATAGGATCGTATATTTTTGCCCATCCATGGCGATTTGTGCTGCTTTGGCTGGCGATTGTCGGTGTAAGCGTTGGCGTGGGTATGAATATAGGTCGCCCGATGAGCGAGTCAATTACCATTCCTGGCACGCAAGGGCAGGTGGCACTTGACCGCCTTAAGGAGCTGTTTCCAAATGCTGGTGCAGGCACCGGCCGGGTTGTATTCGAGACTAGTGATGGCACTTCGGTCGAGAAGCATAAAGCTGCGATTACTGCCGCACTCGATACCATAAAAAAGGTAGATGGCGTATCGCAAGTAGTGAGCCCATTTGAATATCAAGATGCTATTACGAAAGATGGTACGATTGCCTATGTTCAGGTGCAGCTCAAGCAGCAAGCGGGGCAGATTGATAAGAAGACACTTGAAGATATTACCCATGCTGTGGAATCATCTCAAAAAGATGGGCTAAGCGCGCACATGGCTGGTGACCTCATCAATAATACACCGGGTGAAATTCTTGGTGTGGGCGAGGCTGTTGGTGTGCTGATTGCACTCATGGTGTTGATTATTACCTTTGGCTCTTTGGTGGCGGCTGGTTTGCCGATTGTAGTGGCGCTGATAGCAGTAGCTGCGAGTATGAGCGCGCTGCTGGCAGTTGGTCACTGGTTAGAGATTAGCTCGACATCACCAGTGATGGCAGTGATGCTCGGCTTGGCTGTGGGTATCGATTATTCACTCTTTATTGTGAGTAAGTATCGTAGCTTGCGAATAAGCGGCGTGCCTGCGCGAGAAGCGATTGGCCGCGCTAATGGTACGGCTGGTAATGCGGTTGTGTTCGCAGCTACAACGGTAGTGATTGCATTATCTGCACTTAGCGTTGTGGGTATTCCATTTATGACAATTATGGGACTAGCGGGCGCTGGTACAGTGGCGGTTGCGGCAATTGTCGCAATTACACTATTGCCTGCACTGCTTGGCATCGTTGGAGACAAGGTGTTTGGCAAGAAGGCACGCCGTAATATAGTGGCAGCTGAATCTGCTGGTGTGCGCGCTACGAAGCGTTCAGCTACTAATGCTAAGCCTGTGAAAACTCGCCGTAAATTTGGTGAGCGCTGGGTAAATTTCGTTGTAGCACATCCGTGGCTGACGATTGTCGGTAGCGTTGCTATCGTAGCGGCAATTGCCTGGCCAGCGGCACAGATTAAACTTGGTATTCCGACAGATCAGTATGCCGCGCCAACTTCAAGCGAGCGCAAAGCGTACGATGCGATTAGTCGTGGGTTTGGTGAAGGGTATAACGCACCACTTGCTGTGGTAGTGGAACACCTGCCAAAGGTAAATGACGAAACAAAGCAGGAAGTGCGTCAGCAGTTGCGACCACAATTTGATGCACGAGTAAAGGCCGAGCAGCAAGCAGCAGAGAAGGCGTTTGCAGAAAAAGCATCAGCTGCCTCAACGCCAGAAGAAATGGTAGCCTTGCAGCAGCAAATGCAGCAAGCACAAGAGCAGGCTCCAAAGCGACTTGCTGAAGCTGAGACCCAGTTTAACCAAGCAGTAGAGCGATACGCCAAATTATATCGCCTTAACCAAATTGGTGAACGCTTACAGCAGCAACATGGTTCTATCGCAAAAGTAGTGCCTGCTGTTGTTAATGACGATGCTACAGCTGGTGTATTGCAGGTCATCCCGAATTCATCACCAACTAGCCAGGAGACTAAAGACCTCATCCACTGGCTGCGTAGTAATGATGCTGTCACTGCTGCAAAGCAAGACGGTATCAGCCTGGCTGTAACGGGTTCAACAGCCATGGAAGCAGATATCAACCAGAAGCTAGCAGAAGCTTTGCCGGTATATTTGGTGGTGGTCGTGGGATTGTCGCTCGTTATTCTCATGGTTGCGTTCCGCTCGATTCTGGTGCCACTAAAGGCAACACTTGGTTTCCTATTGTCTGTTGGTGCCATGTTTGGAGCTATCGTCATGGCTTTCCAATGGGGATGGTTTGGTATCACTGACGCTCCAGCGCCAATTGTGAGCTTTATCCCTATCATCGGCATTGGTATACTATTCGGTTTGGCGATGGATTATGAATTTTTCCTCGTTTCGAATATGCACGAAGCGTATACGCATAGTAAAAAACCAAACCCTAAAGAGGCAGTTCGCCATGGATTTGTTGCTGGGGCTAAGGTAGTGACGGCAGCGGCGGTGATTATGGTGGCGGTGTTCGCAGGATTTGTGACTAACCATAATACTACTATTCAGGCAATTGGCTTTGGCCTTGCCGTGGGTATTTTAGTGGACGCCTTTGTTGTGCGCATGACATTAGTGCCTGCAATTATGGCGGTCCTTGGCAAGAGTGCCTGGTGGCTGCCAAAGTGGCTTGATAAGCTGTTGCCACGTGTCTCAATTGAAGGCGAAGAGGAGTAACCACAGAAAAGACAGTAGTAAAACGAGCTACCCATATCCGGGTGGCTCGTTTTTTTGGGGTAATAAAAAGCCCTCGGTTATCCATACGGATATCTGAGGGTGCACTCTACAAACAGTACCGAGGGCTAATTGTGTTATTACTCAGAGCTTTGGCATAAAGTAGCCAAATATTTTACTGTGCTCATATGACATGAGTGTAACCTGAGTAATATATCAGGCTCATTATGCTTTATGCTGCTAGTGTGTAACCTTGTGTAAAGCTACATAGGAAGCTGAGCGCATAATGAGAACGTTATAGTATAGCGTGTGGTGCAGTAGCCAATATGCTACACTATAGCACTGCATGGTCACTCCAAGTGGCTACCAGATTGTAGCTAACCAGGCATCAACCTGGGGCAATATCACCTCGACCGGTCTTGAGGCTATACAGCTGCTGCCATTACCACGAGGAGCTATTGCAATTATAGCAAATTCTGGCTTGCTACGCTATAGGTATTTGGCTAATTATTCGTGATACACTAAAGATAAAGGAGGAAATAAATATGAACAAGATTAGTACACATGGCGCAAGTGGCGCTGCAGACCAGATAGCAGCTACAATTGTGCAGCATTTGTCTAAAGGAGAGCGAGTGCTATGGTTGGTGCCGGGCGGTTCAGCCATGAGTGTGGCAGCTACTGCACTTGATCAGATAAAGGAAGCCGGGGTAGACCTCGAGCGACTATATGTTACCTTAACCGATGAGCGCTATGGGGAGCCAGGCCATCCTGATGAGAATTGGCAGCAGCTTCAGCAACAGGGTTTTGTGTTGCCACAGTCGGTGCAGCAATACCGCGTGATTAGGGGAGAAGACACTGCAGCAACAGCGGCAGCGTATGCTGCGCAGATCACCCGGTGGCTGCAAGAATGTGATTATACGATTGGTTTATTTGGTATGGGTGCCGATGGGCATACCGCTGGTGTACTGCCGGGTTCTCCTGCAGCGAGTAGTGATAAGCCAGTCGACTTTTATCAGGCCAACGAATATATGCGGGTCACAATCACACCACAGACGATCGGTAAGCTGGATGAAATTGTGCTATATGCTTGTGGCAGCGAGAAACACCCACAACTTGCCCGGCTACTGCGAGAGGATGTTCCTGTGGTAGAGCAGCCGGTACAAGCCATCAAGCAGGCCGGTAAGGTTACTATCTTTTCAGACTGGGATGAGTCTAGCCTCGCCTAGGCAAGCGCAGCGAGGCTACTGCTAGTCATTTATCTTTACGCTGTTGCTTTTGACCAGCTTGTCGTCGCCAAAGTGCTGCATAGCGTCCATTTTTGTCGAGCAGTTCTTGATGGGTGCCATCTTCTACAATTTTACCGTGATCCAGCACAATAATGCGGTCTAGCCCAGCAATGGTGCTCAAGCGGTGCGCCACAACAATAGAGGTTCTGTGCTGCATAAGATCGTCCAGTGACTGCTGAATTAGCGCCTCTGATTTTGAGTTCTATGAATACACTTTTTAAATCTTATATCCTTGATTTAATAGGGTTTTGGGACTTTTGAATCTTTCAAAATAGACTCATTTTTCAAATTTTAGTAACTTTTTGGTAACCCCGTTAAAGACACGGACTCATACCCCAGATAAAGATAATTCAAATTAGATTACGTCTAGATATTTAGTCGCCTTTTGTTTGGTTTAAACCCTTTTAGATTCTTCAAATATCTTGAATGTAGTGTAAGTGATGGCGCTAACGTTCGTTGCCGTTCGGAGGTACCGATAATTGTTCGATTTAGATATAGTCATCAATTTTTGCTTTTCCACTTTTATAATATAATTTTATCTGATTCTGTCTGATTAAAACTTTGAAAGTCGGTTAACTACACTCAATTTTCGCATAGTCATCCGAATTCCAAATTTCTTTTCAAGATAATTAGTGTTTAAACGTTTTTTTCGAGCATCACGTGGTAAATATAGGTAACAACACTCGTGACCACCATAGAACTCTTCATCTCCAAAATTCTCTCTACTAAGTTCTGTTAGAGTACTTTCGGGAATCTCTTCGTTAGCAAAAACTAGATGAATACGAGAACTATCATAAGTATTATCAAATGGATTTTCTTGAATAGCAATCTCTAATTGATTAATTTCTTTGATAATTATTGATAAATCAGCTCCAATTTTATCCAAAATCGTATCATGAACTAACTTTCTGATTTCTTCGTCAGATAACTCTGATTCTAACAGTATATTCCCACTCTGAATATATGTTTGAACATTTAAAAAACCAACTTCTGTTAGGATTTCTACTAAATAAGACATTTTGGGAATTCTATTGGTACCAGTTGGTGTTACTCCACGAAGGAAAATAATCTTTTTCATATTAACTTTCCAATGCATCTTTTTCTAGAGAGTTCATCATTTCGCCATAATATTGAGGATCTCCCGTTGAAAAATAATTAAACCATGCTTCGACTGTAGTTTTTGAATACAGTCCCAACTCCTCGATAATAAACTTAGCCCATAATAAAGAACCGGCTGCACTCGCAGTAATAAGATTTCCGTCTTGAACTGCAATCTCATCTTTATAATAACCATGTCCTTGATAATGTTGGCTCATCTGGCTTAAAAAGAATGAAGCATTACTTGTATGATATCGATTATCTAAAATTCCTTTTTCGGCTAATCCCAAAGTAGCTCCACAGATAGCTCCAACTAAGATATTTTCTTGTAATAGTTTAGAGGCAAGTTCTAAAACGTCATCTTGCTCATTGTTCAACCAACTATCTCCTCCGATAAGCAATAGAGCATCTGTATTTGCAGTATCTATATCATATAGATTAAAATCTGGAACAATTGTCATTCCTCCAGCAGTTTTTATAGGCTTTTTCTCTTTAGAAACCGTTAATAATTTTACTTTAGCTTCTCCTAACATAGCCTGTAAACTTAGTGCATGCATCAAATAGCCGTGTTCAAAATCGGCCATAGTATCTTGAACATACATATAAATATTTTTCATAATGTTTACTCCTCTTTGATAAATGATCGAACTATTAATTGTTTTATTGTATTATATTTTGTGTTTCGCTGCATTTGAGTCTAGTGCACTCGTCGCCTCATCTAGTACTAAAATTGGCGCGTTTTTCAGAATTGCACGTGCAATGGCGATTCGCTGTCGTTGTCCACCACTTAGTTTAACTCCGCGTTCACCGACAACTGTATCTAAGCCTTCAGGCAATTCCTGAATAAAGTCCCAGGCGTTAGCTTTTTTGGTTGCATCAATGATTTCCTCTGTGGTGGCCTCTGGGTTGGCATAGGCGATATTATCACGGACGCTGCGGTGGAAGAGCAGCGGCTCTTGTGGCACGTATGATATTTGTGAGCGCAAACTAGTTTGGCTAACTTCTTGAATATTTTGTCCGTCTATAGCAATAGCACCGCGTGATACATCATAGAAGCGAAGTAGCAGCTGAGTGATGGTAGTTTTGCCACTACCGCTGTAACCAACCAACCCGACTTTTTGTCCTGGCTGCACAGTGAAGGTGATATCTGTTAACACATCGCTAGCACCATCTTGGTAGCGATAGGCAACATCACTAAACTGGATCGCACCATCTGTAACCGTAAGTTGCTTAGCGCTTGGCTTATCGGTTACATCATTTGAAGACATGAGCATTTCGGTCATTGGTTGAGCATCGAGGAATGACTGTTCGTAGCCTTTGACAATTTCACTAATCATATAGAGGTGTGACGAAATACGCTGCAAGTAGGCTAATACGAAGATTGCGCCCGCAACCGACAATCCTCCACTAACAGTAATACCGCCAATGATAGCGATAGCGATGATTTGCACAAGTGCCATTGCCCCCATGCGGATATTTGCCTCGATAACGCTGATGCCTGTTTCGTGGTTCCAGATCTTACCAAATCAGTTCGTTAGTTTTTGTAGTTGCTGAGATTCATATTTCTCACCGGTGAATGTACGAACAACGAGATTGTTTGTCATTGCGTCAGTGACGCGCCCATAAATGGCACTGGTGACACGATTACGTTCCTGTTTGAGATTATTGGTGTAGCGCACACGCCAGCGCACCTGGAAGAACATTGCAGTAATATAAACTGCCACGAGCAGTGCGACCCAAGGTGAATAGAACGGCAGAACCGTTACGCCACTCAAGACACTTAAGAGGTTGCCTAGTGTTCGACTTACTAAAAGGCTCTGTAGGGTGGCTTCGCTTCGTATGAAGTCAGCGTATCGGCTTGTGATGGTACCAATTTTTCGGTTAGCAAAAAAGCTGTGGTCTTTGTCGATTAGTTTTTCGAATGTTGTCTGGAAAAGCTTTGGTCGAACGCACGCTTCATGCCACACAATCGTGCGGTAACCAATGAAGTTTAGTAGACTGCCAAGTAGCCCAACGCCTGCTGAAATCCAAAGCATTTGGTGTAGCCCTGCAAGGTCACTATGCGTGAGGCGGGCAATAGCTTGTGATAGGGTGTAGGGCAAGAAGGTATCGGTCACCATGATGCCAAGAGGAATGGCTGTAAAGGCCACAAAAAAAGAAGGTTTATGTTTCGAAACCGCCTCCCAGTAGAGGCGCAGAGTCTGACGGGTAGTACCCATAATATATCTCCTGATTTTAAGAATAGTATAAATAGTGTAGAAGACCGAGCGCACGAAATGCGTAAAAGGTCCTATATATCAGTTGCTTTATAATAACATAATGAGTGCTTATTCATCAAACAATAAAGAAAGCCACGTAGTATTACTGACGTGGCATAGGGTATTTTGTGGTGTAGTCGCGTAGGGCACAAGCTACAACTGGGGATATACTACGAGGTAGCTGCGCAACCGGGCACCACCGGGCCTCAATAATTTCATGGCTCAGTCGTATTGGGCAACTAGATTGCGAGAAAATGAAAGCAAAACAGATTTTATCAAATCGGGTGTGGATGTCTGGTTTTGTGTAGCGCCCTAGCTCAAGGAGGCTATCTGCCGGAATAACAATGGATAATTCTTCGCGTGCTTCTCGCAGGGCGGCTTGTGCGAATGATTCATGCATCTTTGCGCCCCCTCCGGGTAGTGTCCATTTGCCAGTGCTACCAAGGTTGCGGACAAGTAGGATGTGATCTTTGTAGAGGATAAGGATGCGGCTGCGAGGTTGAGGGTTTCTCCATAATAGAGGAGCAACTAGCCGTAATAGACTGCAAAGCGGTGAGTTAGCATGTTCAAGCACGAGCCGCGCAAAAGGGGAGTGTTGGCGGATTTCTGGTAATTGTTGGCTAGTAGACATAACTTATTTAGTATAGCACGCCAGGCGCTAGCAGGTAGCTGACGTCTGTGGTATTATGTAGGTGCGTAAAGGTTTTTACAGCAGTTTTTACAAGATTTTATAAAGCAAGCTCATCAAGAAGGGGGAATTCTGCAATGGGGAAGCAAAGACAGTATGTCGCAGTAGCAGGTATGATGATTTTGGTGGTATGTATTATTATGGCCGTCAGTGTATTTGCGGTGCATGCAGCGCTATATAATCCAGTCCAACTAAAGATGTAATGAGTAGATAGTCTAGGCCCGGCAGATAATGCTGGGCTTTTTGATTAGTATTCAAACAAAACATTTTGCTACGGGTAGTTATAGTGGTGATTGAGGTATGATATAAAACTATACACTCAGTTAATAGACTATTGAATAGACTATTGAATAAACTATTCACCAAGTGTATAGTAGAAATATGAATGCACAATATATATTACTTGGGTTTTTAGCTCAGCATTCAGATTACGGCTATGAACTCAAGAAAAAATATGACAGTTATTTCGGGAAAGATAAGGCGATCCTACCTGGGCAGGTGTATGCTACATTGGCTCGACTTAAGCGAGACAATAAAGTAATAGCAGTGGAGCAGCCGGAAGAGTCTGGTGGACCGCAACGAACTCGATATGAGATCACGGATGTTGGTCGGCAGGAATTGCAGGAGTGGCTTGAGTCTCCAGAGGCGCCTTCGCCGCAGTTACAGGCTACGATGTATGTTAAAACAGTGTTAGCTTTGCTCGAGCAGGGCGATGCTGCACCGTATTTAGATAATCAACGAATGGCACACATCGAGCGAATGCGTACATTAACGCGACAGCGACAAGATAGTAACTTGTCTGACATGTTGCTTATAGACCATGCATTGTTTCATTTAGAGGCCGACTTAAGGTGGATTGAATTGACCATTTCCCGATTAACAAAATTAAAAGAGGAGTTATCTCATGAATAATCCAATTATTAGCGCCAGGAATGTTGTAAAACAATTTGGACAAACGAAGGCATTGCGTGGGGCGTCACTCGATGTTGCTCCTGGAGAGATAGTGGCAATTATGGGTCCTAGTGGCTCGGGTAAATCTACGCTGCTGCATAGCCTTGCTGCCATTATTGGTATTGATAGTGGTGAAATTATATTATCTGGTAAGCGAATCGACACCCTGAATGATGATGCACGAAGCAAGCTACGCCGCACACATTTTGGCTTCGTGTTTCAGTTTGGGCAGCTCGTGCCGGAGTTAACGGTACTTGATAATATCGCTTTGCCGCTGCTATTGAACGGTGAAAAACGGTCTACAGCGTATGAACAAGCTAAGCGGTGGATTGATAAAGTGGAATTAGGAGATAAAGCTGATGATGTAGTTGGTGAGCTTTCTGGCGGTCAGATGCAGCGTATTGCAATTGCTCGTGCTATGGTGATTCAGCCTAAGATTCTTTTTGCCGATGAGCCAACTGGTTCGCTTGATACGTTAAATTCACAGAAGGTAATGGAGCTATTTATTGCCATGGCAAAAGAGCATGGGACTACCGTTATTATGGTAACGCATGAACCATCAATCGCTGCCTATGCAGATAGAGAAGTAATTGTGCGTGATGGTGTGGTAGCAAGTGCATCACAGCAGTCTCCAAGGGGATTATAACGATGGGTGTCAGCTTTTTACTTTTAAGAAAATCGGGGCGTGAGTCATTTGCGCGCTTGGGCCTCATTATTGGGGCGGTGGCACTTGGTGTACTTCTCATCTGCTACTTCATGGCTATTATGAATGGGCTAGAGGCGCGTCGCAGCAGGGCAGTCATTAACAATGCTGGGTATGAAGCCTCGTTTGATCTTATGCAGGGCAAGCGTCCACCTGAGGGAGTGACGCCGCTATTGATCACCGTGGGTAAAGACAACCCAAATCGATACCGCGAAGAAACAATTATTGCCTTTTCAATGTATGCCGAGCCGAATTCGCCACAGTTTAAAAAGATGGCAACACCGAAACCTGGTGAATACTATCTTTCTAAGAAGCTAGCCGATATTAACCGACAGCATCCAGAAGAGCAAATTGGTCAACGCTATGGTACGAAGTATCTTGGTGAGTTGCCAGACGAATATACAAGTTCACCAGATTCTTTGATGGTGGTACGCGGGGCAAGCAAACAGGAAGTAGAGCAGGCGCAACAAATTGCGACCAAGCCAGGGGAAGCGTTTGTACCAGTGTACAAGACAGATAGTGAGACGAAGAATTCTGTTCATGTTGATCCAATAGCGACATTTCTTGCAGTAGCTGGATCAACAACGCTATTGGTACCAATTGTTAATTTTGTAGCAGTTGCATCACAGCTTGGTAGTGTGCAGCGCGAAAAGCGCTACGCGGCACTTCGACTTATTGGTGCCACCAAGGCGCAGGTTAATAGAATACTGCTGCTAGAGTCTTTGTTGGCAGCCAGCATTGGTATTGTGATAGGAGTTGTTATCTTCAACCTTGTGCAATTCCCGCTAGCTGAGTTTACATTTGCTGATTTGCATTTTTGGCCAACCGACTTTGCACTATCTTGGTTGCAGTATGCACTTATCGTAGTGCTTACACTGGGTCTTATCTCGTGGGTAAGCTGGCGCCGCATGCGTCGAGCTCAAGTCTCGCCGCTAGGGGTAGCCAATACTCAGGCGAAAGCAAAGCCACTCCGTGCATGGCGGTTGCTGCCATTGCTAGCCGGCATGGGTGTTGTAGAATGGATGGCTTTGCCTGCAGGAAAAGAACTCTTTAAGTCTCACTCTGCCGATCAGCAGATGATTGCATCACTGGGCTTAATGGCTGCCATTCTCGCTATTATGTTTGGCCTCATGCTGGCCGGTGGATGGCTGACAAATAAAATAGCCCGTCTAGCTGCATCGTGGGCACGCCGCCCGGCAACCTTAATTGCTGGTAAGCGGGTATCAATGCATTCTCGAGCGGTATTTCGCAGTGTTGGTGGCGTGGTGCTAGCATTGTTTGCAGGAAGTTTCTATCTATCATCGGTGAGTGGTATTGAGGCGCTCACGAACCAGGCCGCACAGGACAATGGTTACGCAAAGCTAAATGCTAGCTCGGCTATGGTTGTCGGTGGTAAGTATGGATTCCCAGTAGAGATGGGCAAGGCCATCGCAGAGCAGCCATATGTGAAACATAGCGCCGCAGTTACGACATTGCCTGAAGGCGGCCACGCCATGACTTGTCAGCAGCTGGCCGAGTTTACTGAGCGTCGCTGTCCAGATGGTTCTACCGACCAACAGTTAGCTGTCGTTAATTTTGATAAATCGATTAATGAACCAATAAAGCTCATCAAGCAGTCGGATATTCCAGCTGATGCAACAAAAGATTATATTCTAACATTGCAAAAGACCGAGGATATTGACAAGCTGCGCAGTCTAGTCTTCAAGTATGCGGGTGTCATTCGACCGTTTTGGGTAGTGAGTGGACAGTACACGAAGACGCCGCACATTAATCCAGTAATCACCAATTTCGCCCAGTTAGCTTACGTGGGTATGGCAGTAACACTGTTTGTTGCAGTTGCTAGCCTAATAGTATCGACAATTGGTGGACTGCTCGAGCGACGTCGATCGCTATTCACGCTGCGATTAAGCGGTATGTCTATTGGAAGCTTGCAACGTTTGGTGCTAATCGAATCTCTTGTGCCACTGTTTGTTGTTTCAATTATTGCGTGCTGCATGGGTGTTTGGTCTGGATCAGTGTTTATATCACTGCTCAGTAGTTCGCTCCACCCAATTGTTACGGGCGCCTATATTGCAGTTGTCTCTGGCGGACTCGTTGCTGCAGTTATTGGCGTATGTGCTGTGCTGCCGATGCTAAAGAAACTTACCTCACCAGAAGCTAACCAAACTGAGTAGGCTCGGTGTCATAAAATTAATTACAAAAATAGCCCCTTCCTGGGGCTATTTTATTTGGTCTTTGTCAGCTCGGCTTAGTAAGGAATGTAGTGCGGTAATGTGTTCTAACACTTCTTTTTTTTGCCGACCAGAGAGGTGTGGTGCCTGTTCCGACAGGGTATCAGTAATAGCGGTGTCGAGCTTATGCGTGGCAACAAGGCCCAGTATACTAGGGTTTGCCTGTATGTTTTTCTGGCGCTTATCGTGAGGATTCGGCGTGATAATGATTGCATCATGCAGCTGCATTTCTCGAACAATAGTGGAGACTCGGCTTTGGGCGACACCGGTGCGCTTAACGATATCTCGGACCGTCGTCCCTTTGTGGTGAATGATATCGTTCAGTATCATCCGTTCTGTTGGGGCTATCTGTTTGCCTATTTTCATACCAGACTGAATAGTAAGGTCTCGTAAAAAGCGTGATAAATAATGTAAATCAGAAAAGTCCATATATGTATAAGTATAAATAATTAGTTGCGCAATCACAATACATCTGATAAGATACATCTGTACAGATATAATTACAGAAGGAGATACAGATGGAACATAACATTCAGACAGATGCTTTTATTATCGCTATCCTTGTCCTTATCGTTGTTCGTCAGCTTAGAGGCCGGGTAATTTCATGGCAGCGGTTGCTACTACCGGTGATTGTTTTTCTTGTATTAATTAGTATGGGAATAGCTCAGTATATTACGCAGTCAACAATGACTGTGTCTGGCACTGTGTTAATGGCAGTGTGTATTCTGATCGGGACAGGATTAGGGGCTGCCAGTGGTGCAACAACAGAGGTTGCTCGGAAGGGTAAAGATGTAGTTGCCACGGCTACATGGGTATCAGCTGGCTTCTGGATCGCAGGTATTAGCGGACGACTGCTATTTGGGCTAGCCACTGAATATGGTGGTGAACCAACTATTGAGGCGGTGTCACACAGCTGGAATATCGATGTATCGATGTGGTCTGCTGCGCTGCTGAGTATGGCTTTTATGAGCATCGCTGTTCGCACATTACTTATTACTTACAAGTGGTGGCAGCTGCAGAGCAAAACAGTGTAACTAAACATAGAAATAATGCTACCCCAAAGGAATATTCTTTGGGGTAGTTTATTGTCAGTAGGGTTAAGACAATGTAATTGGCTGAGATGCGTCAAAGCGCTGATAGGTGCAACCTACTTCTTGTGCGACAGCTCCGTGCAGCATATCTGCGACATCTTGTCCGGTTTTGTTTGCAATAGCATCGTGAATTGGAAAGGCTAACTTTGGCTTCACGGCGCGTAAGAAGTCTAATGATTCGGCAACTTTCATCCACGGAGCGGTAACGGGCAGCGCCAGAACTGCAACTGGCTTACTTGGCACAGCGAAAGAATCTCCTGGGTGGTAGAAGTGCTCATTTACAAGCACACCTAGGTTTTGTGGCGCAGGCACGCTTTTATCAATGTGCGCGTGCTCGCCGCCAAAGAACTCTAGCGTAAATGGGCCAACCTGTGCGGTGTCTCCCGCAGCGACAGGAATGAGTGCATCATTTGCCACATCACTCGGGCCGTAGAGCGCTGCTTCCGGAAAAGCTTGTTGCAATTGCTGCAGCAGCTCGGGGCTGTTATGGTCTGGATGGTTATGAGTGATGACGATTGCAACAACATCTTTTGGCAGTACAAAATCATCAGTCCACACGCCTGGGTCGATCACGAGGCTCTGGTTATTTACGGTTAATACGGTACATGCGTGCTGGTATTTTGTAAGTATCATAATTGTTATTATAGCATAAAATGCATATATTTAGAATAGCTACGCAGCACGGCTTACTTCTTGCTCGTGTGCTTCTTTCCATGCTTCGTGAGCCTGCCAACTGGGGCCTTCGATAATCTGTTCCCGATTTTGTATGACACCCCACGGAGCATTTTCATCTTCGCTCA
>JABCOR020000017.1 GCA_013333495.2 Candidatus Saccharimonadota bacterium
CAGGCAGACATCCAAGGTACCACCATTACCAACCGCCACACGCCAGAGAAACTGACCATCCAAGGTGAGAAGAAATGGGAAGATGACGACAACCGCGACCTAGCGGCTACAGGAGATGATACATATCTCTTCGCTGGAGGCGGCTTAATGAGCGTGGCCGCTGCAGTGGCCCTGCTTGTCATCCGTGCGCGAAGGCGCTCTGCATAGAGAATAGAAAGATGTTCCACCGCTTTTTACGGAGCTTCGCCGCTGAAGTCGCCTTCCAAGGGTTTACTCGAAAGAGAAGAGGTGGAAACTACAATTGCGCACACATTGTTACATGTGTGCGCTACTTTTCTTTTACGTAGTTTAGTGGTATAATTATGTCAGATCATTAGTCGATTCATCATCTATAGCACCCGGCTGTAGATTCCTACTGAAAGGATGTGATCCTAATGATGGATATTGTTGTCTTTGCGGTCATTTGTGGCGCTCTTCTTGCGTATCTAATGCCACCTAGTCAACCAGGAGGGACTGTTGATCGTTCTTCTTTCTTGGGTCCGCCTAGTCAACCAAAAGAGGCTGCTAATCATTCTTCTTCGCTTCCACCTGATCCGGACTGTGAGTCTGAACTTGAGATGTAGATGAGATCGCAGAAGATGAGGTATAATTCGTAACCACATGCAGCCGTAACCCCACTACTAATGCGTAGTGGGGTTTTTCTTTGCTCGGAGTCTGCCGCCAGCAAAGGTAAAACGTAAAAGCACCCAGTTAAGGGTGCTTTTTAGTAGGCTCATGTTATCCGCGTGCTCTTTAGGCGTTTTTTTCGTCGCTGCCGCGCTTAATTAGCTGGAAGAGGCCAGCACCGAGGGCACCACCGGCCAGAGTAGCAACGATAACTTCAACGCCGAGTCGGCTTTCTGGTTTTTCGCTGCCCTTGTGTGATGCATTGCCACCTTGGCTTTGTAGGTCGGCATTAGTAGATTCTGTTGCAGCCAGGGCAATAGCAGGGTTTGCAGTCACGCCGTTGATACGCATAATGCGAGGCACCTGGTCAACAGAGGTAATGCTTTGCTGATCAACAGACTGTTTGGCTGCCGTGAGCAACGTGCTACCAACGAATACAGCTAGGAATAGCGATAGGCCAATACCGAGGCCACTTGCGGCTTTACCAAGTTTTTTCTGGCTGGCCACGGCAGTAATACCAAATAGTAGGACTGCGGTAGCAATGAGCTCAGCAATAAAGACTGAAGCATCGAACGAACCGATGTGATTAAACGCGAGGGTATAGCTGCCGCCGCTGATGGTATTGTATACAAGCACCGCAAGCATAACACCAAGAATTTGGCCGACAAAGTAGAATGGTACTAGTTTGCCACTTACTTTGCGAGCCACCCACAAACCAAAGGTGACTGCTGGGTTAACATGTGCACCTGAAATACGGTTTAGGGCAATAAATAGTACAAGTAGGGTGATACCAATATACAGTGGAGCAAGAATAGTTGCTGATGTACCATATACAGCGACTGCGGTAAGAATGAAGGTACCAATTAGCTCGGCCAAGATAACATAGCCGGCCTTCTTTGAGAATGCCTCATCTACTGAATTTGCTTTGCGTGCAGGCTTTGCGACGCTGTTTTTTACAGCCTGTTTAGCTTCTGCTTTAATCTTTTTAGCTTCTGCCTTAACTTCTGCTGATTCTTTCGCTAGCTTTTTTTCGGTTTTAGCGGTAATCGTGTGCACCTTGGTGGTGTCTTTTTTTGCTTTGGCAGATGATTTCTTCGTTGCCATTACTCGAACTCCCTTTCATGATTTACTTAAAGTCTAGTAATAGTGAAATTATACCATACCTTTGTTATACTATGGTGTATGGCATTATATATTTCAAAGACTGATGAACGCAGCGACCTGCAAGAGCGTATCACCGCAGAACTACGCGAAAAGCAGAAGCAGCAAGATTTAAGTGGCGGTGCGAACCCTGTGGATGGCGTGGAGGATAGCGCCTACATTGAGGGAACAAAGCGTACTACCACGTTAGCATGGGCCTGGGGGATCGTGCTATTGCTGTTTATCGGCGGTATTATCTTTACCCTACTACGAATTGCGCAGCAGTAGTCGCAAGGTGGTAGTATTCGGGCAATAGGTATACAATAAGTCTAAAGACTAATTAGATAGAAGAGAGTGGGGACGGGAGCAGTGTATGTCAAAAAAACATCATAAAAAGCACGCGGCTAAGCATAAAGCGCAGCGCAATAAACAAGCTAAGCAAACGCCTAAACAAGGCGTTGCCGGGCAGGTTGATCAGGTAAAAAAGCCTGCGAAGCAGCAGGGCACAGATATTGCTGCTGTTAAAGAGCAATTGCTTGCAGAAGCTAGAAGCAGTGAGCAGCCAGCTAGGCTACTGCGTTCGCCGCTACTTAAGGGACTGTATAAAACATTGGCAGAGTTGCCAAATGAGAAAAAAGCAGCGTTTGGCAAGCAGCTTAATCAGCTAAAGCAGCAACTTCAAGAAGTAATTGCCGAGGCAGAGGCTCAGCGTACGGAAGCAGCACTGCCGCCAATTGATGTAACTGCTCCGATGGACCGTAATAGTGCGGTGCCAAGTTTATTAGATACCAGGCGGGGAACCGTGCATCCACTGCGTCATGAGATTGCGACAATTAGCGCGATTTTTGAGCGAATGGGCTTTGCGGTGGAGGATTCAGTTGAGATTGATGATCAGTTTCATATGTTTGAGAGTTTGAATTTCCCGAAAGGTCACCCCGCACGTGATGAGTATGACACCTTTCTATTAAAGGAAACGAGCGATGATGGCGAACGGCTTGTGGCTCCTGCGCATACAAGTACGATGCAGTACCGGGTGCTAACGAAGTATCAAGAAAATTTGCCTAAAGATGAGCCGATTGCTGTTGTGGTGCCAGACAGGGTGTTCCGCAATGAAGATGTTGATGCTCGGCACGAACATACCTTTTACCAGATAGAGGGCGTGTATGTCGGGCGTGGTATTACTGTTGGTAACTTGATTGCGACATTGCAAGAATTTTTGCAAGAGTATTATCACAAAGAGCTGCGCGTGCGCATTAACCCATTTTACTTTCCATTTACCGAGCCAAGCTTTGAGTTTGCGCTCAGCTGTCCGTTCTGCGATGGGCGTGACCCTTCGTGTAAGGTTTGTTCGGGCGAAGGCTGGATTGAGCTTCTTGGCTGCGGCATGATTCATCCTAATGTTTTGCGCAAGGCTGGCATTAACCCACATAAATACACGGGCTTTGCCTTTGGCTGCGGTATTGACCGACTTGTGATGATGAAATATGGCATCGAAGATGTGCGTAATTTCCATAGCGGTAAGCTGCAATTCTTGCGCCAATTTCGTAGCAGCATATAGTGCATAATAAAAAAGAACAATATAACTATAGGTAGATAGTAATGAAAGTAAACGTAGCAGTAATAGAGCGGCTGGTGGGATTTCCGCTTACGAATATCGACAGCTTAGTGACGAAGATTAATAGCCAATTAGGTGGCGTCGAAGAAGTGATTAATTTAGCGGATCGATACCGCGGTGCGACTATTGTAAAAGTCGTAGAGTGCGAGAAGCACCCAGATGCAGACCGGTTGCATATTACGAAGATTGACGATGGTCGGTCGGTTCTTGATGTGCCTCGTGACGAGAATGGCCTCGTGCAGGTCGTGTGTGGCGCACCAAATGTGCATGCTGGTATGTGGGCTATTTGGTTGCCACCAGGATCGACAGTGCCGGCTAGTATCGTCGAGGGCGATCCGTTTGTGCTTGGTGCTCGCAAGTTGCGTGGTGTGCTGAGCCAGGGCATGATGGCTGCGGCAGACGAATTAGCACTTGGTAGTGATCACGGTGGCATCGTGGAGATTACCGAAGATGATCTGCCAGAGGGTGCGGCGCTCGTGCCTGGCGCATCGTTTGCAGAAGTGTTTGGACTGAATACGACTATTATTGATATCGAGAATAAGATGTTCACTCACCGCCCAGACCTGTTTGGGCAAGTCGGGGTGGCCCGTGAAATTGCTGGTATTTTTAACCGTTCCTTTGTGAGCCCAGAGTGGTATAGTAGCGCTTTGCAATGTGATTTGGCACATAGCTTGCCGCTCACCTTGGCTCGTAACACCGATGGCGCTTCTCGAGTTATGGCAGTGGCACTAGAGAAGGTGACTGTTGAGCCAAGCCCATTGTGGCTGCAGTGCCAGATTGTTGCGCTCGGTGGCAAGCCAATCAACAACATTGTAGACTTAACCAACTACGTGATGCTCATGACCGCGCAGCCACTGCATGCGTATGATTACGACAAGCTAGCAGGGCATACGCTGGTGGCTCGCCAGGCGCAAGAAGGTGAATCACTCACGCTGCTAGACGGTAAAGACATTGTATTGACGGCTGATGATATCGTTATGGCTGACACTGAAAAACCAGTAGGTCTTGCTGGCATTATGGGTGGCAAAGACACGGCGGTTACCGATGACACAACGCGGGTCGTGATTGAGGTGGCTACCTTTGATATGTTTGCGCTGCGTAAGAGCGCGATGCGACACGGCGTATTTACCGATGCACTAACAAGGTATAACAAAGGCCAATCGCCGCTGCAAAATGAACATGTTTTGCAGTACTTCTTACAACTAGCTGCCGATGCTGGTGCGGTGATTGCTAGCCCGGTGTATGACGCGATGACGAGTGATGTAGCGGACGCACGCGTTGGCAAGCGGCCGCGTCAAGTGATTGTTGGCGGTGATATTATTAATAGTCGGCTTGGGCTAGAGCTATCGCGAAGTGCCATAAAGCAAATTTTAGGTAATGTTGAAGTGACGGTTGCTGGTAGCGACGAGCGTATGGTAGTGCACGTTCCATTTTGGCGCACCGACCTAGCGATACCAGAAGATATCGTTGAAGAAGTTGGGCGCTTGTATGGATTCAACTTGCTGCCTCGCCAGCTACCGCAACGCCGCATCTCGCCACCGCCAGTTAATCGGTTGCGTCAGTTGCAGCAATTGTTGCGCCAAGGCTTTGTGCGCAGTGGTGCAAATGAGCTCGTCACATATAGTTTCGTGCATCAAAACACACTAGAGCGTGCTGGGCAAGATCCAGCGCACAGCTTTACGATTAGTAATGCGTTGAGTCCAGATTTGCAGTATTATCGTCAAACACTGCTACCTAATCTGCTAGAGAAAGTTCGACCAAATAGTAAAGAAGGTTACCACGACTTTACACTGTTTGAGTTTGGCCGGGTGTACAACCAGCAGTACCCTCGTGGCGAAAAGGGTGTGCCGGCTCCGCGCGAATTAGCCAGCGCGGTGATGACGCAGAAAAAACCAGATGGTGCAATGTTTTATTATGCACGTCAA
Source organism: Candidatus Saccharimonadota bacterium (assembly GCA_013333495.2). Taxonomy (GTDB): domain Bacteria; phylum Patescibacteriota; class Saccharimonadia; order Saccharimonadales; family Saccharimonadaceae; genus VGLK01. The sequence continues at coordinate 5,347 of JABCOR020000017.1, forward strand.
CAAATGGATGAGCTGCTTACAGTGATTGGCATTGAAAATCAAACCTATGAAGCGGTGAGTAGTGAGGCGGACAAAGCGCTGGTGCAGCAGCAGGGTGTATTTGCTCCTGATCGCAGCGCAATTGTGCGAGTAAAGGGTACTGAGATTGGCATTATTGGCGAGCTAACTGCAGCAGCTCGTGATAATTTTAGGATTCAGATGCCAGTGGCAACGCTAACTATTGATATCTCGGCTCTTATGAGTGTTTGGCACGAAAACGCCCAGGGATACACACCGCTTAGCAAGTACCAGTGGGCGCAGCGCGATATTTCAATTAAAGCTGCTGCAGATGTGTCGTACAGCAAGCTATATAGTGCTGCAATGCAGGCTTTGCAAAACGTAGTGGGCTACCATGTGACTATAGAGCCACTTTCTATCTATCAGGCGAGCTATGATGCGGCTGATGTAACGACGACATTCCGCATTACACTGACGCACCACGACAAAACGCCAGTCAAGAAAGACATTGAAGCCTTACTTGAGCAGGTTTCGGACGCAGTTTCCAAGCAGTTTGGCGCAAGTATAGAATAGAGACTAAAACAACCCCCCCTGAGACAAAGAAACCGCAGGTTGCATTGCCGTAGCCTGCGGTTAAGTGGTATACTATAACGCAACGATATGAGCCTTTGTGAGCCGGTAGACCCGGTCAGGTGCAACACAAGAAGAGTATTCAGAAAGAGGAGTAATGAAAGAGATAGCGCGAATTTTTCGGTATGCTACCGGATTAAATAAGTTTATTATTAGTATTGCGATATTGTCGCTTGTTGTATCGGCATCGCTGCTGGTCACACCGTTTGTCATCAAATATGCAACAGATGTCATTGTAGTGATTGCGAGCGGCCAGGGTGGTGATTTGGCGCAGCTGTGGCCACTATTGGCTATTATTGGTGGCTCGAGTTTACTTGTCGTAGTGCTTAATAGCATCAATGGCTATCTGGGGGACATCCTCGCTGCACGGCTGCGTCAGCAATTGTCAGAGCGATATTATCAGCATTTGCTGGCATTGCCTCAGTCATACTATGACGAGACTGAAACTGGTAAAATTATCAATCGGCTATCACGCGCGATTAGTGATATCTCACAGTTTATTAATCAGCTGGCAAATAATTTTTTACAAATGCTGATTACGGTTGGTGTATCGATTGCTATCATGTGGTGGTACAGCCCGTGGGTGGCAGTCATTATTGGCGCACAAATTCCGGTGTACATTTTCCTGGGGGCGCAATCAAGCAAGAAGTGGACGAAGTTCCAAAAGCAGCATAATACACTGTACGACAAAGCAAGTAGCCGCTTTGCCGAGGTTATTGGCCAGATGAAGGTTGTAAAGAGCTTTAACTCACAGCAACGTGAGTATGCGTCATTCCAGCGCCGGTTTGGTAAGATGGTCGGCATCACCTATAAGCAGTCGCGGCACTGGTATTTTTACAGCACGCTGCGGACTGCTTGTCAGGCGGTGGTGTACACCGCTGTATACGCCATACTGTTTATTGCTACGGCGCAGCGCGCTATGTCGATTGGTGATATGGTACTACTGCTTACGCTGGTGCAGCAAACGCGTATGCCGCTGCAATTTATTAATTTTTACATCGATATGTACCAGAAGGCGGTTACAAATAGCCAAGATTACGAAGAGGTTATGCGCACGAAGCCAGATGTGGATACTGGCAGCAAAGACGTGGACGTTGCAGGTAAAGATATCGTGTACGATAAGGTAAGCTTTGCCTATGAAGCTAAAGACAAGCGCGTGTTGCAAGCTGTCTCATTCACAATACCTGCTGGTAGCCGAGTGGCACTGGTTGGTGCTAGCGGTGGCGGCAAAAGTACGCTGGCTAATCTTTTGATGCGGCTCTACGAACCTCAAAGTGGTGCTATCGTCATTGGTGGCGTCGCCATTAGTGATATGCCACTTGCACGGCTGCGCAGCCAGATTGCGACAGTTTTCCAAGAGGCAGCGCTATTTAGTGGTACGATTCGTGAAAATATTGCTTATGGTATGCCTTGGGCAACTGACGAGCAAATACAGTCGGCCGCAAAACAGGCGAACGCCTACGAATTTATTATGGAATTGCCAAAAGGGTTTGATACAAAAGTCGGTGAGCGGGGCACAAAGCTATCGGGTGGCCAGAAGCAGCGAATTGCCATTGCGAGGGCTATTTTAAAAGACGCACCAATTTTAATTCTTGATGAAGCCACGAGTGCGCTAGACACTCGTAGTGAACGAGCAGTGCAGGAGGCGCTTGATCGGCTTATGCAGGGCAGGACAGTGCTTATTATTGCCCACCGATTAAGTACAATTGCAGAGGTAGACAAGATTATTACACTCAAACGTGGCAAGGTGGACGAAATTGGTGCGCCGGCTGAACTTGCAAAAAGTGGTGGTATTTATAACCAGCTGCTCGATCTCCAAATGGGTGGCTCGTCGGCCAATCAGAAGAAATTAAAGAAATATGATATCGCAGTCTAGGCGTGATGTGAGGCTACTGTGGTATAATAGGCGGTAATGAGGTAAGAAAAGGGAGAAATATATGGCAAGTACAACCACTAAAAAACAACGAATCGGAATTTGGATTATTATCGTACTGCTATCGCTCGGTACTATTGTGGGCTTTGGCGCGATGATTCTGCAGCCGCAAAACCAACAAGACCAGACCACGCGAATTAACGAAGCACAGAAAAGCTACCAAGAGGCAGTTAAAAAATTCTTGAGTGAAAAGTACAGCAAGCAACTTGCTGACTACAAGCAAAAAGAAGTAAAGCCATTTGATGCAGAAGAAGTAACAGAGGTAACAACACGCGACCTAGCGGAAGGCAATGGTGAAGAAGTCAACCCACAGCAGGGCGTGGCGCTATATTACCTGGGCTGGACCGCTGATGGTAATGTGTTCGATGGCTCGCTTGATCAGACGGGCAACTTGAAGAATCCACTGCAGCCACTTGTTGCGCAAAAGGGCAGCGTCATTGAAGGCATGACCGAAGGCTTGAAGGGTATGAAGCAGGGCGGTGCTCGTGAGATCACTATTCCAGCAGCTAAGGCATATGGCGATAAGGAGCAAAAGGGTATTCCAGCTAACTCTCCGCTGAAGTTTATTGTCGTAGCTATTAGTGAGCCAACTGAACAAGAGGTGCCAGTTCCAGCTGCACTTAAGCAGTTGCAGCAGGCAGCTGGCCAGCAGTAGTAATGCAAGAAGGGCAACATAGTATGAGTGATACAGCAGTAAAACCGCTAGTTATTATTGGCAGCGGTCCGAGTGCGTTGACTGCAGCGATATATGCAGCACGCGAAGATATCTCGGTAACGATATACGAGAAAGCTGGCTTTGGAGGGCTAGCTGCGACGACAGATTGGGTAGATAACTACCCTGGGTTCCCAGACGGAATTTCTGGTATGGAACTCACGAAATTAATGCAGCAGCAAGCTAAGCGTTTTGGTGCAGTGCTTGATTATGGTGAAGTGAGTGATTTGCAGGCACGTGACGATGGCAGCATTGAGCTGCTCGTCGATGGGCGCTCAGTCTTGGCTCGGCAGGTAATTATCGCAACCGGTAGTTCGTATCGGCAGCTGGGCATTCCTGGTGAAGCTGAATATATGGGGCGTGGCGTGCACTATTGTGCAACTTGTGACGGTGCGTTTTATCGCGATAAACGATTGATTGTTGTAGGTGGTGGAAATTCAGCTGTGCAAGAAGCAATTTTCCTCACAAAATTTGCAAGCCACATAGATATGCTTGTGCGCAGTGAAATTAAAGCCTCTGAAATACTGCAAAAAGAACTCCAAAGGCTTGTAGAGGCTGGCAAGATAACCGTGCACCTTGGCGCTACGCCGCAGCAAATACATGTGCAGGATGGTCACGTTGCCGGTATACGCGTGCAGCAGTCTGAGCAGGAGCGTATTATTGAATCTGATGGCGTTTTTGTATTCATCGGGCTCTTGCCAAATACGGCATTTCTGCAGAACTCTCCGGTGAAGCTTGATGATTATGGCTTTGTTGCCGTAGATGAGCATTTGGCCACTAACGTACCTGGCGTATTTGCAAGTGGTGATGTTCGCTCTAATGGCGTTTTGCAGATTGCGGCCGCAGTCGGTGATGGCGCGCGGGTTGCAATTTCAGCACGTGAACAGCTGCAGCAGTAATCGCGTGATTGCTAAGTATATAAAAAATAACCTATCAGTGTATAGGTTATTTTTTATGTAGCGCGGCTACGGTGATTGCCATTCGTCATCGTTGCGGTATGGCTCCATGGTAAACTTTTCTGGGTAGTTGGTCACAATACCATCGATGCCGGCATGTTGCATGCGGCGGGCACTGGCCCTATGGTTAACGGTATATACATAGCTAAACAGCCCTAGCTTTTTTGCAAGCGATAACGCTAGCGGGTGAATATAGAGCCGGTTAAATCCCAGGGCGCTGAGTTGCAACTGCCGGTAATAGGCGATAAAAGAAAATGGATTGCGATTGTGCAGTAGCGCAAGGTGGATATGTGCATCGTATTTGCGCAGGTAGCGTAGCTCGCGTATCTTAAATGAGCTAATGATGAATTGATTATAATCGCTGGGCTCGGTGATGTATTGTTCTTTTAAGATTTGGAGCACTACTTTGGCGCTGTCTTGTGATTTAAGCTCTAGCCACAAAAATGTATTACCCCAAAAGGTGTCGAGCACTTGCTGCAGCGTTGGTACAGAATCAAAAGCTGGATTGCTGCGCAGCTCGTCTAGTGTTAGCTCGGCGATGGCTTTTTTATGGCCATGGGTGCGTTGTAGCGTACTATCGTGCAATAAAACAGGCACCCGGTCTTTGGTTAGGCGAATGTCAAATTCTAGCGCGTCCACTAATAAATCAGCTCCGGCTTGGAGTGATTGCATAGTGTTTTCAAGCGCATGCCCGGCAGCGCCACGATGTCCGATGATTAACATAAGGTTAGCTACAGTGTAGCACATTTTGCGGAGGATGGTATAATAATGAAACAAACCATTAGACTAAAGGAGGCTTATGACCGATTTTAATAAAACTTATACTCCTGGTGATTACGAGCAGGGTGTCGTTAATGTTGTGGTCGAGATTCCAGCTGGATCAAACCACAAGATTGAGTGGAACCGCCAGCTTGCAGCATTTGAGCTAGACCGCGTTGAGCCAAGTGTATTTGCAAAACCAACGAATTATGGCTTTATCCCACAGACACTTGATGAAGACGGTGACGAGCTTGACGTACTGATGATCACCAGCCAGCCGTTGCCACACGGCATTGTTGCGCAGGGTCGTATTTTGGGTGTGATGAAGTTTGTTGATGATGGTGAAGTTGACGATAAGATTATTGTTGTGCCAGCTGACGACCGTGAAACTGGCAATGCAATCACTTCACTAGCAGATTTACCAGAGCAGCTACTCAAGCAGATTGAGTTCCACTTTAACCACTACAAAGACCTCAAAAAGCCAGGCACCACCAAGGTAGAGAAGTTTGGCGATAAGGATGAGGCGATCGCAGTTATCAAAGAGTCTATTACACGCTGGCACGAGCAGGCGTAATAAACTGCACAATGTGCTATAGTACGCAGAAGAGCCGCTAGTAGTAGCGGCTTTTTTGTTGTTTGGCGGGGGGGGGGGGGGGGGGGGGGGGGGGGGGGGGGGGGGGGGGGGGGGGGGGGGGGGGGGGGGGGGGG